>JBKHEF010000071.1:0-3308 GCA_046540955.1 Wenzhouxiangella sp. | reverse complement strand
CAGGTCGGCAACAATTTCCTGCAGCAACTCGAGGACGAAGCCGATCGCGCCCGCATCCTACTCGAGAAGTACCTCGACAGCCTGGACGATCCCATCCTGCAGGCGCTGATCAACAGCGCAAACGAACTAGACGCGGCGGTCGAAGCGGCCCGGGAGCGTGCAGCATGACGGTCTACCGCGCCACCCGGCCCAGCGCCACCGACCCCCAGGCCGAGCATCACTTCCTGGTCATCGGCAAAGACCGTCGCGGCACAACGCACCGCCGCTACATCCGGGCCGAAAAGGACCCGCTCAAAACCGCCTACGCCGCCATGCCGCCCGGCGTGATCAGCGTGACCCTCCGGCTCGTCACCGCCCGCGATCTGGGCATGGTGGAGTTGCCGGCGTGACCTGGTGCCGCCTCATCGAGCAGCTGCACGCGCTCGAGCAGGACGTGGCCGATCTGGCCAGCATCACCGGCTCCGGCGTGCGGCGCTGGAGCGATGCCGAGCGCCAGCTGGTGCGCGACTACTATCCAGACACCCCGGCCTGGATGATCGCCAGGGCCCTGCAGCGCAGCAATGCGTCTGTTTACCAGATGGCCGACAGGCTTGGTGTCAGCAAGGCGCCCGACTGGCTCGACAACCCGCTGAGCAACACTACCCGGGTCGATCCTGGGCGCGGCCGGGTCAGCCAGTTCCGGCCCGGGCAAAAGCCCTGGAATACCGGCAAGAAAGGCTGGAGACCGCCGGGGGCTGAGCGCACCCAGTTCAAGCCCGGGCAGCTCAACGGCCGGGCCGCCCAGCTGGTCGAGCCGGTCGGCAGCTACCGCCTGGACCCCAGCGGCATCCTGCAGCGCAAGATCGCCACCACGCCCGGCCCTGCGCATCTGCGCTGGCGGTCCGTGCACGAGCTGGTCTGGATCGAGCACAACGGCCCGGTGCCGCCTGGACACCTGGTCGTGTTCAAGGAGGACATGCGCACCAACGTGCTGCAGCAGATCACCCTGGACCGCATCGAATGCCTCAGCCGGGGTGATCTGATGCGACGCAACAGCTACCACAACCGATACCCCAAGGAAATCGCCCGGCTGATTCAGCTCAAGGGCGCCCTGGCTCGCAAGATCAACAATAGGAGCAAAGCTGCATGACCGAAAAAACCGTCACCCATTTGCGTGACTACCTCTTTGACCAGCTCGAGCGGCTGTCGGACAAGGACCTCAAAGGCGAGGCGCTGACGGAAGAGATCGAGCGCGCCAAAGTCGTGCAGGCCACCGCCGGGCGCATCATCGAAACCGCCAAGGCCCAGACCGATCGGATCCGGGCGCTTGAAGGCATTCGTCTTGTCGAGCGCGACGAGTTCCTCGAGGGCGAAGTTGCGAAGCGGCAGATTGGCCAGGGCCCCGGCAATGAATAGCCCGGTCACCGTCTCCCCGATTCCCCTGGACAAGATCGACCAGGACGTCAGCAACCACCGCCTCATCTCTGACCCGGCCAGCGATCAGCAGCTGGTCGATTCGATCAGCGCCAACGGCGTGCAGCAGCCGATCAAAGTCTCAAGCAAGGCCGGCGGGCGCTTCACCCTGGTTTTCGGGTTCCGGCGCATGGCCGCCGCGAAGCGGGCCGGACTGACGTCCATCCCGGCCATCGTAGAGCACGACCTGGACATCAACACCATCCGCGCCCTGCAGGCCATCGAGAACCTGGAGCGGCGCGCCCTGCATCCCATGGAGGAAGCGCAGTTCTGCCAGGACCTGGCCGAGACCATCGTGCGCCGGCCGGACTCGGCCGATGACGATGACGGCCTGGCCGAAGCGCTGGCCCAGCGGATCGGGCGATCGCGCAAGTGGGTCGAGCTGCGCCTGGCCATGGCCCGGCTGTCGCCGCGAGTCAAACAGGCCTTCATGGACGGCGACATCCACTTGCAGCATGCCCAGCTCATTGCCCGCCTGGTTAGCCACGAGGCGCAGGAGGAAGTGCTGGGCTACGTCCGCGCCCAGGAATCGAGCTGGCTCAAGGGCCGGGAACGCATCGAGTCAAAGCGCCCGCCCAGCACCATCGCCGAGACCCGGGCCCAGGTTGAAAAGATGCTGCGGGATCTGGCCACCGTGCCCTGGAAGCTCGAGGCCCGCTTCGCCGGCCTGCCCGACTGCGCCAGCTGCCCCCACAACAGCGCCAACCGCCTGGACCTGTTCGACGGCGACCAGCCCAAAAAACCGCAGTGCCTGGACGCCAGCTGCTACAGCCAAAAGGCCAAGGCCGCCAGCCGGGCCGTGGTCAAGGCCACCAATACCGCGATCAAGGAGGCTGACAAGGTCACGCCCAGCGTTGCCCAGCGCGCCATTGTCGGGCGCGAAGTCGAGTTCGTACGCACCCCGGCCGTGGTCGAGGCAGCCAGGCGGCGACAGAAGCCCAGCGCGGCCAGCGCGGCCGAGCGGCGCGGCCAGAGCAGCTGGGAGCTGCGACACAAGGCCGAACGGGCATGGCGGAAGGCGTGGCGCGAATGGTATGACCATATCGGGCGCGAACTTGAGCCCAGGATGTTCGCCGATGAGCCGGTAGTCCTGGCCATGCTCATGCTCATCAATCGAAGCGGGCTGATTCACTGGATCTCGGACGACTCGGACGAGCAGGCTGAAGGACGGCGCCGGGACTTCGCCGAGGCGATCCGGATCCTGGCCAGGTCAGGCAGTCGGCCCGCAGATGATCTTGAAGATTTGTGTGAAATCCTGAAGCCGTATTTGGCCGCGGACGAAGATGAGGACGAAGATGAGCAAACGCCCGCACTGTCCAAGCTCATGGGCTACGCCTACCCGGGCGAGTCGGACGATGCCATCAAGATCGTCGCCGAAGCCTACGGCCTGGACGCTCCACCACCGCCAGACCTGGAAACAATCAGTGCCCAGATACCGGGCGAGGGGAAGGCCGCATGACCGACCACCCCAATGAGCCAGCGCCGCAGACCGTCGCACTGAAATTGATGCAGGGCCAGCACGTCACCGCGTCCGAGCTGCGCAAGGAGTTTCGCATCGGTGATCACGCCGCGGCGCGACTTCTCGAGCGCGCGCAGGAAATCCGCACTGGCTGGATGCTGCTGAAGTTCGCCAGGCCGGCGCGGCGGCGGAGTTGCGGAGATGAGTGACGCACTACACGAAATCACCGTCTATGCCCAACGCCACGGCGAGCCGTGCAACAGGTGGGCCGAGGAAATATCAGCACTGCGAGTGCGGTGCGCGGCTGCGGAGGATGATCGGGCGGCGCTGGTGGAGGCAATGCGAGAAGCCTATCTCTCTCGCAGTTGGGTGCCAGTAGAAAGAGTGCTGGCCCGCA
>JBKHEF010000070.1:0-3851 GCA_046540955.1 Wenzhouxiangella sp. | reverse complement strand
CGCAGTGCCGGCCCGAACGGGGTGGCGCTGGAGCCGGACGGAATTCACGTACTGGTCGCCGATATCTTCACCGGCGCGATCTATCGCGTGAATACCGAAAACGAGCAGGTGGAACTGGCCTATCAGCATGAATTCGGCGCCAACGCCGCGCGCAGTGACAACAGCGGCGCGATCTGGTTTACCCAGTCGACGGAAAACAGCGGGCCCGATTCGGAAGCGCGAATGTTTGCTGCAGTCGATATGCGATCGCTGGACGGCGCGCTTTTCCGGGTGGCACCACCGGGTGACGACGGCGCGCGGCCGGCTGCCGAGCTCAAGCTGTCCGGCCTTGCCTTCGGCAATGGCCTGGCGATCGACGAGGCGCGCGGCCAGATCTACGTGGCCGAAGTCATGGGCGATCGCATCATCGGCTACCGGATGGACGTCGAGTCCGGCGAGCTCTCCGAGGGCCGGGTGGTGACCGAACTGCCGACTCCTGACAATATCGAGCTAGACGCCGCGGGCCGTCTGTGGGTTGCCTCGCCGATCGCCAACGCCCTGCTGGTGGTCGATCCTGAATCTGGTCACTGGGTGACGGCCTTTTATCCCGAAACCCCCGAACACCAGGCCGTTTTCACCGAGTGGCAACGGCGCACGCAAAGCGGCGAGCCCAGGCTGGAACTGATCGGCCCGGACATGTGGTCGCCGCTGCCGGGCCTGTTTACCGGCATGATCCTGACCACCGAAGGCGGCCCGATCTACCTGGCCGGACTGGGCAACGCGCTGGTCAAGCTGGCGCCTGCGCGGTAATTGATGTCATTCGCCCCAATGGATACAATGGACTCAAATCACACAGATTGGAGACTGTCATGGCCAACATCAATGTGCGGGGCTTGCCGGACCATACCAAGGAGACACTGAGGGTGCGCGCGGCGAAGGCGGGCATGTCACTTGAAGCCTATGCGCGGCGCGCACTGCAGAAGGCGGCGCTGGACCATGAAGAAGATCCGAAATCGCTGGTCGAGCAGGCTGAAAAATTTTTTGGCAAGAAAGGCGGCGTCGAACTGGATATCCCGTCGCGCTCAACCCGGCGCAAACCAGTTGACTTCGCCTGAGCCCGACTGCTTGACACCATGATCATTCTCGACACCAACGTCATCTCGGAAATCATGCGGCCCGAGCCGAATGTCGGCGTCAAAGACTGGCTAGCCGCAAGAAACCCGCTTGATCTGGCGGTTACCAGTATCACTATCGCTGAAATTCAACGCGGCATCCTTCGGCTACCGAAAGGGAGGCGGCGCAAGGGCCTGGAAGATCGATTTTCGGCATTCATTAAAGCCTCGTTTACCAACCGACTGCTGGCTTTCAACGAAGCCGCCGCCTATGCCTGCGGCGAGACCTCCGCCAGACGCGAGCAAAAGGGGCTTCATGCAGATGCCGTAGACATGATGATTGCAGGCATCGCGGCCTCCACCAAAGCTTCGCTGGCAACACGAAACACCAGAGATTTCGAAGAGTGCGGCATTCCGCTGATCAATCCCTGGCGGCCGGAAAGACGCTGAGTATTTTGCTGCCGCACGGCCTTATTCATTAAATCCGGGCCCTGGCCCGGCTGGAGAGAGCACCATGACCGAACTGCATGACTACCTGGACTACTCTGATCAGCCCGACCAACTGACCGGCGGCATCCGCCGCATTCCGATCAAAACCGCCAGGGGCGAGTTCTCGGTCTGGACTAAGCGCATCGGCAACAACCCGAAGATCCGGCTGTTGCTGCTGCACGGCGGCCCCGGCGCGACTCATGAGTTGTATGAATGCTTCGACGGCTACCTGCCGGCCGAGGGCATTGAGTACATCTACTACGATCAGCTCGGGTCGTACTACAGCGACCAGCCGGATGATCCCGCGCTATGGACGATCGAGCACTTCGTGGCCGAAGTCGAGCAGGTCCGGCAGGCACTGGGGCTGACCCGGGATAACTTCTTTCTCTATGGCCAGTCCTGGGGCGGGATGCTGGCGCTGGAGTATGCGCTGGCCCACCAGCAGCATCTCAAAGGCCTGATCATCTCGAACATGGTCTCGGACGTGCAGGGTTACAACCGCTATGCGCGCGAGGTACTGGGCCCGCAGATGGACCCGGCGGTTTACGCCGAGATACTCGCCCTTGAAGACGCGCAAGACTACGAGAACCCGCGCTACGAGGAACTGCTGATGCAACACCACTACACCGAGCACGTCCTGCGCATTCCGCTGGAGCAATGGCCGGATTCGATCATGCGCACATTCAAGCATCTCAACAAGGACCTTTACGTGCACATGCAAGGCCACAGCGAGTTCGGCATGACGCCGAATGCGACCCTGGGCCACTGGAACCGCTCCGGCGACCTGGGCAAGATCGAAGTACCAACCCTCACGGTCGGCGCGACCCACGACACCATGGACCCGAAGCACATGGAATGGATGGCCGGCCAGGTTCAGAACGGCCGCTATCTGCACTGCCCCAATGGCAGTCATCTGTGCCAGTACGACGACCCGCAGCACTTTTTCCCGGGCCTGGTGCGATTTCTGAGAGACGTCGACGATGGCCAGTTCCCATAAGCCCGGCGGGTAATCGCCGATTCATCGACGCCTCGGCGCTGGCCGTAAGCAGAGACCGGGCAAGCTCGGACGCAACCCTCAAAGTCGACGCGATGGGTGCATAATCCTCTGCTTTCGAGCAAGGAAGCCGGCATGCGCAAGACCCTGATCGTCGTCGATGACATGGCGCTGGCCGACAGCGGCTCGGACGTCGAATGGATCAGCTTTGATCGCTACCTGGCCGATTATCCGAAGATCGACGAGCCGCACACGCGCATCATCAATCTCTGCGATACCGCGCGTTATCTCAGCCGGGGCTATTACTGCTCGCTGCTGGCCGAAGCGCGTCGTCACACCGTGCTGCCAAGTGTCGGCACGATCAACGACCTGCGCGAGCGCGACAGCGCCGAAGCCGGTGATGACCGGCGCCACGGCCCGCCGGTGGTGTTCGATCTCGATCCAGCCCTGCTGCGCAGTCTGGCGACATCAAAAACTGCCGCCCGCCAGGCCAAGGTGTTTTTCGGGCGCTGCGAGGATCCGGCCTGGCAAAAGATCGCACGCCAGGTCTTTCGCCGCTTTCCCGCGCCCATCCTGGCGCTGTGCGTGGAAGGCGCGCCCGGGGAACCGCGATTGCAGGTCCGGCGCGCCGGCTATGCGCAACTGGATGCCGGGGAGCGGCAGAGCTTCCTGCGCGAACTGACCCGCTTTACCAGCAGCGTCTGGCGTTCTCGCGAGGGAGAAAAGCGCCTGCGCTGGGATCTGGCGATTCTGGTCAACCCGGAGGAGAAAAGCCCGCCCAGCGACGCCGCTGCGATTCGCCGTTTCGTGCGTGCGGCGGCTGAAGTCGGCATTCGGGCCGAGGTCGTGACTCCGGACCAGACCGACCAGATCGCCCAGTACGATGCCCTGTTCCTGCGTGAAACCACGGCCATCGACCATCCCACCTATCGTCTGGCCCGGCAGGCCGAGCGCGAAGGCCTGGTCGTCATCGACGACGCCCAGTCCATCCTGCGCTGCTGCAACAAGATCTTTTTGCATGATGCCTTCTCCTACCAGGGTGTTCCGGCGCTGTCGACCCGGGTTGTGGCCGGCAGCAGCGAAGACCAGCTCGATGAAATCGAGCAGGCCTTCGGCTACCCGATGGTGCTGAAACTGCCGGAAGGCTCTTTTTCGCATGGCGTGTTTCGGGTGGCTGACCGGGATGAATTGCGCGCGCGCCTGGACGAGCTGCTGTCCAGGACCACCCTGGTTCTGGCCCAGGCCTACTGCTACACGCCGTTTGACTGGCGCATCGG
>JBKHEF010000069.1:0-4012 GCA_046540955.1 Wenzhouxiangella sp. | reverse complement strand
CGCTCCAGTCCGGACCACAGGTTGCAGCCGGCAAAGCGCAGGAACACGGCCGCGCGCCCGACGTTGCCGCCCTCCCCCTGCAGGGTGTAGAAGATTTCCTTGGCCGAGTAGGTCACGGTCAGACCGGCAAAGCCGGGTGCAGGGCGCCCCAGGACAGAATGGCGCCGCTGCCGGGGGCCTGATAAAAATCAATCCGGTCCAGCGCCGGCAGCTGATTGCCGATTTCGCGCCGGGTCCAGCGCGCCAGGCTGGCCGGATCGGCATCGCTGAGGTCGGGCAACTCATGCAGGGGCTGGTGATCGAGTCGCTCAAACAGCGGACGGAACAGGGCTTTCACATCACCATAGTCCATCACCCAGCCCATGACCTGATCCAGGTCGGCCGACAGGTGCAGTCGAACGGTGAAGGTATGGCCGTGGATACGTCTGCGATGGTCGCCCTCGGGCGCATGTTGCAGGCGCACGGCGCTATCAAGGGTCATTTCTTTCCAAATGCGGTAGTGCTTGCCATCATGGCTGCAACCGGCGCTGGCAGTCTCATAGACCGTGACCCAGGACAATGCCGGCAAGGTTTGCTTCAGCCGTTGCCAGATCCAGCCGGCGATATGCTCGCTGGTCGGGTTTTCCAGCCCCGGGATGTCGTTCAGGCAGGCATGGTCGAGTTGCTCATGCAGCGGCTTCCAGCACCGGTCCAGGTGGTCGAAGTCGATGCCCATGTCCTGCTCTCCCAGGGGCTGGTGGCAGTGGAGGATGACCACGAAGCCATGCCCGTGCATGCGCCCGCACTTGTGCCCCGGGAGCACGTTGGGCAACTGATGGGCCGCCTCGAAGCGGAAGCGGCGCCAGATATGGACCTGGCCGTTCCGGTCAATGTCCGCTCCCTGGTTGACGGTGCTCAGGATGCCGACGCTATCGAGCCCGGGGACATCGACCCGATCGCGGACCCAGCGGGCCAGATTCTCATCGCTGGGGATCGCGATCTGATCATTGAGAAAGCGGTAGTCCAGGGCCTGGACACAGCCCGCCAGAACCTGATGCAGGTCGTCGGTTTCGGCCCCGGGGAAGCCGGCCCAATCCGCCGGCAGACTGGCCCGAACCCTGGCCTGGAAACTGTGACCATGAAGATTGCGCGCCCGGTGGCCCTCAGGCAGGATCGAAAGCTGGCGGGCGGCCTCGAATGGCACGCACGCGGTGTGCAGCAAGCGCTCGTCGCTCATTGCGGCATCCCGAACTTGACGTATAGCGGATCCGGCATGCCGGCCTCGGCAAAACCCTTCTTGCGCAGCAGGCAGGAATCGCACGCGCCGCACGGACGACCGTCCTGACCCGGGTCGTAGCAGCTGCTGGTCATGGCGTAATCCAGCCCCAGATCCACGCCCTTGCGGATGATCTCGGCCTTGGTCAGCTCGATCAACGGCGTATGGATGGTCAGCGTTCCGTGGCCTTCGACTCCGGCTCGGGTCGCCAGGTTGGCCATGGTCTGGAAAGCGGCGATGTACTCGGGCCGGCAGTCGGGATAGCCCGAGTAGTCCAGGGCGTTGACACCAATGAAGATGTCAAACGAGCCCAGCACCTCGGCCCAAGCCAGGCCGAAGGATAGAAACACGGTGTTGCGCGCCGGCACGTAGGTGATCGGGATGTCGGCGCTCATGTCTTCCATGGCCCGGCCCTTGGGCACCTCAAGGTCGCTGGTCAGCGCCGAGCCGCCGAACTTGCGCAGGTCGATATCGACTACGTGATGCTCGGCAGCGCCCATGGCCGCGGCCAGTCGCCGGGCGCAATCCAGCTCGATGCCGTGGCGCTGGCCATAACGAAAGGACAGGGCATGGCATCGAAACCCGGCAGCCTTTGCCAGGGCCAGGGTGGTGGCTGAATCCAGCCCGCCGCTTAACAGGATGACGGCGTTTGCTGCCTCATCGGTCATGGTCGATCTCCGCATCCGGATCGTTGGGGACGACATTATCGTCCACCGGCTCAGCGTCGAGCGGCCCGGCATCGCCTGAGTCCAACGCCGAGGACCGCGGATCCAGATCCAGACCAGCCGTGGCGCTGGCCGGCATGGCCACGAAATCTTCGCGGTCGGCGGCCGGCGGTCGCGGCGTGCGCTGCAGCCGGGTCCAGACAAACACCATCAACAGCCCGTAGACGATGGCAATGAAATAGAACAGCCCGCCACTGCCGGCCCGGTCCATGATCACGGCGGCTATCATCGGCCCGGCAACCGCGCCCAGGCCCTGTAGCAGCAGCAGGCCACTGGAGGCTTCGACGAATTCACCTTCGCCGACATGGTCATTGACATGGGCCACGCATAGCGGATACAGGGCAAACATGAACGCCCCCAGCAGCATGACCATGCCGAGCATGAAACCGAATCCGAAACCCGACAGGGTGGCGAGACCAACCGCGGCGACAGCAGCCCCGCCGGCGGTCAGCAGAATGATGCGGCGACGATCCAGATAATCCGACCAGCGCCCCAGCGGATACTGCAGTAAAGCCCCGCCAATGACCGCCAGGCTCATGAACAGGGCAAGCTGACCCGGCACCAACCCGCGATCAGCGGCAAACAGCGGGGCCAGCGCCCAGAACGAGCCATTCACCAGGCCGACGGCCACCGCGCCGATCACGCCACTGGGCGACTGGCGATGGATGCGACCCAGGTCAAGCCGGACATCGGCCACCGGCCCCGGCACGATGGCCCGGGTCAGCCCGACCGGGATCAGCGAGGCGGTAACGGCCAGGGCAACCAGGGCGAACAGATTGAGCAGGGCCGGATCGGCGGTCATCAACAGCAGCTGGCCAAAGGTCTGCATCGCCAGCTGAATGATCATGTAGCCGGCCATCGTGCGGCCGCGTGCCGCGTTCCCGGAACTGGCGTTGAGCCAGCTTTCAATGACCGTCGCCAACCCGGCAAAACACAGCCCGGTGGGAATGCGCAGCAGGATCCAGACCCAGGGATTAATGGCCAGCCCATGGGTCAGGGCAACAACCGCGGCACCACCGGCGAGGACCGCGAAAGCCCGGATATGTCCAACCCGGCGGATGAGATGGGGCGAGAGCATGCAACCAACAACCGTCCCGATGGCCGCGCCCGTTCCCAGCAGGCCAATCTGCACGGTGGTAAAACCTTCCAGCGCGGCCCGCACCGGGATCAGCACAGCGTTCAGGCCGCCACCGACAAACAGGATGGCGGCACTGACGAACAGGGCGGTCAGGCTCAGGGAACCGGCTGCGCGCATCATTCAACTCGCACGATGTGGTTTTTCAGAAAGCGCACATTCTCGCCGAGTTCGGCAGGCGTGCATCCCCGATCCAGCGAAATCAGTCTCAATTTCAGACCTTGAAGCGGCGCTGCCCAAGCGTCGAGGGGTGATCCGGGCAGCCTGCGATCGCGCAGCTTCTTGCTGCACGGCCGCTCATTTACTTTGCCTCAGCGATCCAGAAACGGTCTAATCGCCCCGAGCTTGCTTGCTAATGCTTCTCTTATGGGCTGAATGATTCCAGCAGAGACGCCATCGGGCATAGACGCCGCTGCGCGCTCCAAGGCATCGGAAGCGCCGCCTTCCAGGTCGTGGAGCAGCGCCTGAAGTTGTCGTGAGGAGACCCCAGCCGCCCTGGCGGCTTGCGCAAAGTGTCGTGGCAGCATTTCATCCACAATGTAGTGACGGCTGTCGCCAACAGCCATAGCGAGCTTGATCTGGTTACGGCGAAGACGCCCCTGTGCAAAGTTGGGTTGCGCGGACATCACGTCGTAGATCGGGGTCATCTTGAAGCGACCACCAGGGAACAGGAAGACGCTGAAGTTCTTCGCGTGGCCGTCGGTCGCGGCAATCAGCCAGAACGCAATCTGCGCCTTCAGGAAGTCAAGGCGATCGCATTCCGGTTCGTCACTCCCCGTTAGCAGGGAGAGACATTCGGGGATGCCGGGTCCGCCTTCGCTGTTGTATTTCAGGGTCGAAGGAACGGACAACGCCTGGCAGAAATCCTCCTGAGGCAGCCTGAGAAGTCGGCCATCG
>JBKHEF010000068.1:0-4171 GCA_046540955.1 Wenzhouxiangella sp. | reverse complement strand
GCGAACATACCTTGTCATGCCGGGCCCCGGCTCGGGGGCCGGGGCAGGCTTGACCCGGCATCTCCGACCCGCAGGGTACCCTCGCGCCAAGTCACGGTTGGAGGTCCCGGCGCTTCGGCCGGGACGACAAACTTCAAGCCCTGTCATGCCGCGAACAGCCCCTGTTATGCCGGGCCCCGGCTCGGGGGCCGGGGCAGGCCTGACCCGGCATCTCCAACCCTCACCGCGGCACCGAGCCACGCCATCATTGGAGCTCCCGCCACTGCGCTGCGCTTCGTCCGGGATGACTGTCGGCGCTGGGGCCAGCACGGTCACTTCAGCCCGGCCGTGCTTCCGTGGCCACTTCCCGCTGCTCGGCCGGGATGGCGTTCCAGCCCTCGGCCAGTTCGGCCAGCAGGTCGTGGACTTCCTTCATCATCGTGGTGTCGTTGCGGAAATTGGCCTCGGTGATGCGGCGGATCATGTACTCGTACAGGTCATCCAGGCGCTGCGAGAGCTGGCCGTCGCCGGCTTCCATGTTGAGGCTGTCGCGCAGCTGGTCGACGATGGCGGCCACGCGCGACAGGCACTCGCCCTTCTGGGCCACCTCACCGCGCTCGCAATGGCCGATGGCGCGCGACATGCGGTCGATCGCGCCCTGGTAGAGCATGGCCACCAGGCGATGGGGGCTGGCATCCTCGGCACCGATGGCGGAATTCTGGCGGTAGGCATTGATATTGGCGTTCATGAGTCGCAAGCGTCCTTGGCAATGATGATCAGGTCAGAAACAAAATGATGGCACTGGCGGCGCAGCCGCGGGCTAGCCGCCACCCACGCGCAGATTCTCCAGCGCATCGAACTGCTGGCCGATAAAGGCACTGGTCTGGTTCAGCTCGGCAATCAGGCTATCCAGGGCCGAGAACTGGCGTACAAAGCGCTCTTCGGTGCGCTCCAGCCGGGCATCCAGTGCCTCGCGCTGGCGGCCGATGTCGTCCAGGCGGCCCTGCAGGTTCTCGGTCTGGCCTTCCAGCAGGCTGCCGGCGCCAACCACCTGCGACAGATAGGCGTTCAGGCGCCCACCCAGGCCGGTCTCGCCGCCGAACAGTTCTTCCAGCGCCTGCGGGCGCGCATCCAGCACCTCGTTCAGCCGTCCTTCGTCGATCCGCAGGTTACCGCCCTCGGCGGTGGTGATGCCGATCCCGGCCAGGGTGTTGGAACCCAGTGCGGCATCAGGAACCACCTCGGATAATTCCCGGCGAACCTGAGCGGCCACCGCGCGCACGGTGGCATTGCCCTGCAGCGGGCCGGCCACCTCGGTTTCCGGATCATAACTGGCCACGCCATTGAGCACATCGTTGAGCGCGTTGTAGCGGTTGACCAGTGTGCGCACCTGCTCCAGCGTGGCCGAGCGGTTTTCGCTGATGGTGAGCGAGGTCGCAGCACCCGCCAGGCCGCCTTCGGTGACCCCCGCCAGGTCGATGGTGACCCCGTCAATCGCGTTTTCAATCCGGTTGGAACTGCTGGTGACGGTAAAGCCGTCAATTTCCACCGACGCATCGGCCGCCGCGGTAACCACGCTGAAGCCGGCCACCAGCGTGTCCAGCCCACCGTCACCGCCGCTGGCAGTCACGTTGATCGCATTGTCGGCGCCGGTATCGCGACCGGTCAGGATCAGGCGGGCACCGTCTTCATCGTTGATGATCCCGGCCGAGACACCGCTGTTGTCGGTGGCCCGGTTGATGGCATCGCGAATCCCGCCCAGGGTGTTGTTGCTGCTGTCAATCGTGACGCTGAAGCTGTCTTCACCCAGGGTGAAGTTCAGCGTCCCGGTACCGACCTCGGTCGACGAGCCGTCGGCAAAGGCAGCACTGGCGCGCTTGTCGGCCTCGGCCAGGTTGAGCACGCGCAGGTCAAAGCGCCCCGGTGGGGTGCCCTCTTCCACGGTGGCGGTAAACAGCTCTTCATTGCCGCTGGTCACCTTGCGCGCCTCCAGCCCGGTGCCGTTCTGCAAACCCCGGGCGGCGTCACGCAGCCCCGACAGGGCGCCGGAAAACAGGCCCAGCGCAGACAACTGGTTCTGGGCCCGCTCCTCGCGCGCGTTGAGGCGGTTTTCGACCGGGGCCCGCTCGGCCTGCAGCAGCTGCTCGACCAGCGAACTCAGGTCCAGTCCGGATCCGGTACCCAGTGCGGAGATGCTCATGCCTGCTCCTTAAAAACCATAACTTCAAAGCCAGTGTATACCTGCTGCAAAGCTCATGCCCGCTGGTCGACCAGCACGGCTGGCTCTCCGGCGGCCAGGGCCTCGGACATGCGCTGGGCCTCTTCCGGCGGGATGGCGCGCAGCACCTCTCCGGTTTCACTGCTTTTGACCAGAATCACCACCCGGCCGGAATCCTGCTGGACCTGGAACTCCAGGTCGCGGCCCGACTGGCGCGAGAATTCGCTGATCTGCTCACGTACCTTTTCCAGGCGTGCTTCCAGCGCCTCCGGATCGACCGCGTCGGGGATGACATCCGACAGCGAAACATTCGGCGACGACGACGACAAGCCCTCAAGATCCGGGGGCGAGGCAGCGGGCTGCTGGCGCGGCGCGGACTCCACCTTGGGCGGCGAAGCCGGCTGCACCCGGGTCATGGAAATGCTGTTATCCATCACACCCTACTCCTCAAATCAAACCCAATCCAAAATTCAAGTTTTTTAAGCGAAAAGGGGCCGGACGTTGTCCGCCCGGCCCCGTTACCTCACTCAAGTTGTCGATCAAGCTGACTTACTGCAACAGGGCCAGCACGTTCTGCGGCTGGACATTGGCCTGCGACAGCACCGAGATACCGGCCTGCTGCAGGATCTGGACCCTGGTCAGGTTGGCCGTTTCGGCCGCGAAGTCGGCATCGCGAATACGCGACCGGGAAGCCTCCAGGTTCTCAGAGGTGGTGGTCAGGTTCTCGATGGTCGACTCGAACCGGTTCTGGATCGCACCAAAGGTCGAGCGCAGGTCGGAGACAGAACTCAGAGCTGCATCGATCCGGGTGATCGCATCGTTGGCGTTGTCGACCGAAGAGACCGAGACGTCGGCCAACGCCAGGGATTCATCGACGTCAAACTCGGTCGTGCCTCCGAAAACCTGGCTGGTACCATCGCCGCCAATCGTGATGTCTTCACCGGAAGAGATGGTCAGTTCATTATCGGCGTTGAGCAGGGCCGTCCCGTTGCTGCCCAGGGCCGAGTTGACCGCATCGACGAAGGACTGCACCGTGGTGTAGGTGTCATCCTCAACGGCGATGGCATCGTTGTCACCGAACTGGATGGTCAACCCGGAGGTTGTGAGTTCCGCCCCAGCGACTGCATCCTCACCGTCTACGGAAGTACCGTCATCAAACAACGCCGCACCCACGCCACTGAGGGTATCAACCACTGGAGCCGTTGCGGCAGAACCCGTCGCCACTGTAGAGATAACGATGCTGTTCCCGTCAGTACTGACCGAGTAAGTTCCTGCAGAGGCAGTTTCCAGCTCCGCGTCAATATCGGCTGCGATATCGGCCAATGTTGCGTTCGCCGTGGCATCACCGTCCAGCGTCACCGCATTGCCATCCACCTCGAAACTGATAGTGCCGAGGGTTCCAGCTGAGCCTGAGCCAGTGGTGAAGGCCGCACCACTAATCGTAGCGCTTTGATTATCAACAACAACGGCGTCGGTTGATAATGTGTCGGTAAAGGTTAAGACACCTGACGACTCGGCGACCGTGACGACATCAGTACCAACAGCTGTGTCTAATTGACCCTGAATCTCAGTCACCAAACCGTCGATGTCTGTAACGTTAGTGGTCAACGAAATTTCCGCTCCGTTGACATCGAAAGTTACGTTGCTGGCACCGAAATCAAACTCAGTGATTGCAGCGTCTGTGGTGAAAGAACCGCCAGTACCCGCGGAACTAAGATCGGCACCGACCAGGGAACTGACATCACCCGTGGTGAAAGTCGCTGCCGTGGCGTCGGTGCCTTCTGTGATCAGCGTGGTCAGGTCCACAGACGTGGCGGTCGCTACCGAACCGATATCGCTGCTGCGAACGCTGGACTGCAGGTCCAGGGAAATGGTTTCGCCGACGTTGGCACCGACCTGGAACAGCGCATTGCCGAAGGTGCCGTCGAGCACGTTGCGGCCGTTGAACGAGGTCTGGCTGGCAATCCGGTCGAT
>JBKHEF010000067.1:0-4638 GCA_046540955.1 Wenzhouxiangella sp. | reverse complement strand
CTGAACCCTGAACCCTGAACCCTGAACCCCGTGATGAAAATCCTCGTGACCGGCGGCGGCGGCTTTCTCGGCCAGGCCATTGTCCGTCAGCTTGTTGACCGCGGCGATGCTGTCGTTGCCTTGAACCGTTCCACCTATCCGGAGTTGGAGGCGCTGGGCGTGGCTTGTGTGCGCGGCGATATTGCCGATGCCGGGGTCGTGATGGCGGCTGCTGAGGGTTGCGATGCCATCATCCATGTCGCGGCCAGGGCCGGCCCCGGTCTGCATGCGCCGGATTTCGAGCGGCCCAACGTGGTCGGGACCGACAATGTGCTTGCCGCCTGCGCCCGGCACGATATTGCCATCCTGGTCTACACCTCCTCGCCCAGCGTGGTCCACGGCGGTGGCGATATCGAGAATGGCGACGAGTTGCTGCCGTATGCCGAACACTTCGCCGCGCCGTATCCGGAGACCAAGGCCCGGGCCGAGCGGGCGGTGCTGGCGGCCAATGGCCCGACGCTGAAAACCTGTGCCCTGCGCCCGCACCTGATCTGGGGGCCGGGCGACAATCAGCTGCTGCCGCGCCTGATCGAGAAAAACCGCGCCGGCCGCCTGCGGCTGCCGGCCCCGGAAAAAAAGATTGACACTGTCTACATCGATAACGCGGCAGAAGCTCATCTGCTGGCGCTCGACAACCTGGCCGGTCCGGCAAGCGCCGCCGGCAAGGCCTATTTCATCAGCAACGGCGAGCCGTTGGCCAACGGCGAGATCATCGCCCGGTTGCTGGAAGCGGCCGGAGAAACGCCCCGAATCCGGACCGTGCCACTCGGCCTGGCCAATGCTCTGGCAGGCAGTGTCGAGGGTGTCTGGCGCCTGACCGGGCGCCGCAGCGATCCGCCGTTGTCCCGCTTCGTGGTCGAGCACCTGGCGACCGCGCACTGGTACAACCTTGCCGCCGCCCGCCGTGACCTGGGCTACGAGCCTAAAATCTCCATCAATGAGGGTCTGAGGCGGCTGGCCCGGCAATGGCTGGATCACTCGGGCTGAAGCAATGCAGGAAGTTCGCTGTTTCGTGCTGCCGGTCGCCAACCTGCATGCCAATTGCCCCGTGATTGAAATCTGGCTGAAATTCGAAGGCCGGGAGCAGGAAGCATTTGATCAGGCGCGCCTATCTGGCTTCGGTCAGCTGATCAGCCTGTCCCGGGAGGTTTCAGGGCAGGCGATGCTTGACGGTGATCGCTATCCGGCCGGGTCGGCAGGGGCTGCGCGTTTGCTGGCTGATCTGGGACTGGGTTTGCAGCGGGCGGCCGGTCACGATGTCGACGAAACGCAGGTGCTGGCCGGCCGCGATGACGCCGAAATCCGATTCGTGGTGGAGTATGACCATGTCCACGTCGCCCGCCAATGCTGCCGTATCGCCCAGCAGATCGTCGAGGCATGGCTTGGAAGCGAAGGTTTCGATCGCGATGCATTGGCGGCACTGAAGGCATCCTTTCAAGAGGTCAAGGCCGAAGCCATCCGAGCCGCGATGCCGGCGGATGCCCGCGTTCTGATCAGGGCGGCCCGGCAGTTGGGGATTCCCTGGTACCGGATGGATCGCGAACCATTCGACCCGATTGAGGGCGATTTCAGACTGCGACCCCATGGGCTGTTGAGGTTCGGTCATGGGCGCCATCGGCGGACCCTTGATGGTGTCTTCTGCATTGAGCGCCTCGAACATTGGCACGGTCTGGTACGGCATCGCTCCCGACGCCTGGCCTGGTTGAAACAGGCGCCGGTGATGCTTTGGGATACGCAGGAACAGCCCTGCCTGGGTCTGGCGCGGGCGCGACGGCTTCGCAGTCGCCTGAATGGCCCGGTCTGGGTCGAGACCGAGCACAGCGACGGCCTGATCCGGACCGCGGCGATCGATGATGAGGGTCAACTGGCGGCGACCGTCGAGCAGCGGCTGGCGGCCCATGGCGAACTGCTGATCGGCCAGGTGCCGGCCGGCCGGCGCCTGGACGTCCTCTGGATCATGGGGAAGGTGCTTGGCGTGCGAGATGGCCAGCAGCTGGTGTCGCCCAATGACCCGCAGGGCCGGGTTGCCGAGCTGGACGTGGTCTGTGCGCGCCTGGCCGAAAGCCTGGGCACGGGCTGCCTGAGTGTGGCCCTGATCGACTCGCCGCAGGGCTGGCAAGTTCTGGATTTCGACCTCAATCCACGTCTCGACCACTTCATCGGCGACCGCGACGAATTGCTTGCGGCTGCCGTTGATCTGTTGGGCTGGCTGTTTCCGGATGGCGGGCAGGGCCGCATTCCGATCATCGCGGTGACCGGCACCAATGGCAAGACCACCACCTGCCACATGGTCGAGGCGATCCTGCGCCAGGCCGGCTATCGCACTGGAATGGCCACCTCGCTGGGTTCACGGGTGAACGGCGCGTGGATCAGCCAGCTCGAAGACGGTTTCCTGCCCGGCCACCTGGCGATTCTCGGACACCCGGAAGTCGACGTCGCCGTCCTCGAAAGCACCCGGGGCGGTGCCCGCAGTGTCGGGCTGGGCTTTGATCATTGCACGCTCTCGGCGTGCCTGAACGTGGCCGCCGATCATCTCAATGATGAACTGGGGCTGCGCAGCGTTGATGAGTTGGCCGAGCTCAAGCAGTGGATTGCCCTGCGGGCGAAGAAAGGGGTGGTGTTCAACTACGACAATCCCTACCCAAGGGCCATGATTGACCAGGCGGGCGACCGGCCGGTGACGGTTGTTTCGCTGGATCGAACGGCAGCCGAGCTGACAGAGACATTGCCGAAGGTATCGGCACTTTGTACCCTGGAACAGCATCACGGCCGGTCCTGGCTGATGGTGACCGACGCATCGGGGACCCGACCGATCGTGGCGGTTGAGGACATTCCCATGACCCTGCAAGGCCTGGCCAGGTTCAACGTCAGCAACGCTGCTCATGCGGTGGCGCTGGGTAAGGCGCTGGGTGTCGATGAGGCCTCGATTGCGACCGGTTTGAGACACTTGCGGCCGGACTTCGAATCCTTGCCGGGACGATTGAACCTGTACCAGGTCGGTGACTTCCGGGTGCTCTATGACTACGCCCACAACCCGCATGGCATCGCAGCGGTCATGGAGATCGTTGACCGTTTGCCCGTGCGGGGCTGCAGGCGCGTCAATTTCAGCGTGACGGGCACGCGCTCCGATGACTTCGCCCGCGAGGTCGCGGCGCTGATCGCCGGGCACTTCGATGACTACATCTGCACCAACTACGCCGCCATTTACCATCGTCGTCCCGATGAAATTCCGACCATCCTGCGGGCCGAATTGCTGGCCCAAGGTATCGAAGCCGATAGAATCCGGACCATCGAGAATGCCGACGACGCCATCGCGGCATCGTTGGCATCGGCCCAGCCCGGGGACTTGGTCGTGTTTCTGGTCGGCAAGACCCTGCGTGCGCAGTGGAAGCTGATCGAGGCCTTCGGCGAGATCAGCCCCGTCGACCCGGCCACCATCGGCTCAATGCCCGCTCCAGGGCAGAGCGCCTGAGATAGCGTTGGTCGGCCGGGGCAATGTCCTGGTAGCGCCCGTATTTGAGTTTGACCCAGGCATTCAGATCGGTCTGGCAAAGGAAGGCAAACAATCGCCGGTTGAGGGCGCCGCCGGCGGCTTTGCGCCGCACGGCAGTACCCAGGTCGAGGATTACCGGCTGACCGTCGCTGGTCACCCTGAGGTTGTCCTTGCGCTTGAGATCGCCGTGGGCGATGCCGCGGGCATGCATGGCCTGGATCATGCCCAGCAATTGATCGAAAAAGGCCTGCCGGTCGGGCAGGGTGGCCTGGCGAAAGTCCGTGCCTTCGATGTAGTCGAGCACCAGGTAGTTGTCACCGAACAGGCCGTGGCAGCGGGCAAAGCCCGCCAGGCCTTGCAGCGCCTGGTATGTCCGGTATTCGCGCCGAAGCGACTGCAGCCGCAGCCAGCGCAGCAGGCCGCGTCCGCTGGGGGCCTTGATCGCCAGGTCCATGTCGCCGAAGCGAAAGCGCCGCACTTCGCCCTGGTTGCTCCGGCCCAGCGGCTGGCCGGTGGCGAAATCCAGGTTCGCCAGCCATGCGGCGAGGGTCGGGTCGGAGGACGCGGGTGGTTGTGCAGCAGGCATGAGCGGATGATAGCCGAGGGTTGAAGATCTGTTTCTGGCAGAATAGCCGGGTTGAAGGACTCGAATTTCCGGCACGCGGCCCCTATCTTCCGCATTGTTCGGTCATCCGAACGCGTCTGTCCTGTTTACTGTACGGGGAACCCACCCATGCCGATTTATGAATACCGTTGCCAGGCCTGTGGCCACGAACTGGAAAAGCTGCAGAAACTGTCCGATGCCCCGCTGACCGACTGCCCGGCCTGTGGCCAGCCGGCCTTGACCAAGCTGATCTCTGCCGCCGGCTTCCGCCTCAAGGGTGGTGGCTGGTACGAAACCGACTTCAAGAAAGATGGCAAGCGCAACCTGGCCGGCGAGTCCGGCGAGGCGAAAAAGGACGGTGGTGGTGACAAGCCCAAGGCCGAGCCCAAGACCGAAACGAAATCAGCCGAGACCAAAACCGAAACCAAGTCATCCAAGCCGGCCGCCGGCAAGGCAGCCTGAAGTCCCGAACCCCGAACCCCGAACCCCGAACCCCGAACCC
>JBKHEF010000066.1:0-4746 GCA_046540955.1 Wenzhouxiangella sp. | reverse complement strand
GGCGTGCACGGTCCGTGATCCGGGCCTGTTCGGTGACTGGCCGAGCGCGCCCGGACTAGTCCGCCGCCCGCTCCCGGTAACGCTCGAACCAGTGGATGATGTAGGCGGGCTTGGCCATCATCTGGCTGGGCCGGCGGTGCAGCGCATGCGATGCCCCCGGCACCCGCACCATGGCGCTATCCACACCGCGCAGCTGCAGGGCCTGGAAGTACTGCTCGGTCTCCGAGATCGGCGTACGCCAGTCCTGCTCGCCGGTCAGAAGCAGGGTCGGCGTGTTGACCTTGCCGACCTGGTGGATGGGTGAGCGGGCCAGGTAATGCTCGGCCTGCTCCCACGGCGGGCCCGGGAACCAGTACTGCGAGAAGAAGAAATACGAATCGGCGCTGAGCACGAAACTGTACCAGTTGATCACCGGGTTGACCGCCGCGGCCGCGGCAAAGCGATCGGTCTGGCTGATCGCCCAGATCGTCAGCACGCCGCCGCCGGAACCGCCGGTGATGAACAGCGCATCCTCGTCGATATAGCCGCGCTCGATCACCGCATCGACCCCGTCCATCAGGTCGTCGTGGTCGTGGCCGGGATAGTCGTGATGAATCAGGTTGGCAAAGTCCTCGCCATAGCTGGTGCTGCCGCGCGGGTTGAGATAGACCACCACGTACCCCTGGGCTGCCATCAGCTGCAACTCCATGGCAAAAAACTCGCCATAGGTGGCAAACGGCCCGCCGTGGATTTCCAGGATCATCGGCCACTCCTGCTCGGGATCAAAGCCGGGCGGATACATCACCCAGCCCTGCAGATCCCGACCGTCGACGCTGGAGGTATACCAGAACGCCTCGACATCGCCCACCTCGCGTTGGGCCAGCAAGTCGCGGTTGAACTCGCTCAGCTGCACGCTCCGGTCGTCGCGCAACACGGCCAGCTCCGACGGCCGTCGGGTGCTGGCATGGGTGTGTGCGACCAGTCCACCGGCTGCGGCGAACTGCCCGGAGGCATAGGGCCGACTGAAGTACTCGCCACCCAGTTGATCGGACAGGAGCTCGCGCCGGTCGTCCAGCCGCTGGCGGGCCAGCAGGGTGCGGCCATGATGTTCGTACTGGATCAGCAGGCTGCGGTTGGACTCCCACTGGAAATCACCGATCTCGCGATCCAGATCGGTGGCCAGCTCGCGCACGTTGCCGCCATCCAGATCGGCCACGTAGAGGCGATTGGCCTGGTGCGAGAGCTTGCGGTCCGGAAAGCCCAGCCAGGCCAGGCGGCGACCGTCCGGCGAGACCCGCGGCCGGCGCTGGGGGTCGTTACCTTCGGTGACAGGCGCGATCTCACGCGAGGCAACGTCGATTCGGTAAATACTGGACTTGACCGGAAAGCGATGGGCGTCATCGCGGCGGTTGGCATCGACGAACAGCGCTTGACCATCCGGGTGCCAGGCCAGGCTGCCGTGGTTGAACGACCCGTCGGTCAACCGAATCGGCGAGCCGCCCTCGGCCGGCAGCAGGTAGACATGGCGATAACCGGGCCGCAGATAGCCCTGACCATCGGCCCGGTACTGCGGCTGCTCGATCCAGATCGGCGGCTCGGCCCAGTCGGCCCCTTCCGGCTGACCCGGCAAAGTGACCGGCGGCTTCGCGTTCGCCGGGGTAAACATCGTGAACGCCAGCCAGCGGCCGTCCGGCGACCAGGCCACAGAGCCCGGCGACTCGGGCAGCTCGGCGATCCGGCTGTCGCGGCCACTGGCAAGCCAGTACATGCGCAGCTCGCCGCCGGCCAGGTAGGCGATGCGCTCGCCATCCGGCGACCAGCGCGGCGTCGAGGCGTTGCTGTCTCGGTCGGTCAGCGGTTGCAGCCCGGAGCCATCGGCCTGAACCTGCCACAGGCTGGAGCGGGCCCGATCGGTCTGGCGGTCCATCCAGTGGCGCACGAACACGACCTGCTCGCCGGCCGGGTCGGGCTGTGGGTCGCTGACCCATTCCAGCAAAAAGACGTCGTCATAGGCCAGCGGTGAGCGCTCGGCCAGCGCAGAGAGCGGAACCAGCAGGCAAAGTGTCAGCAGGCAAAGCGAGATTCTGGGCGGCATGATGGTCCGGGTCCTGGGTTGGGCAGCGCCTGATTGTAATGGCTGCGATGAGGCCGGGTCGGCAAGAGAGTCTTTTGAGGGTACGATGCAGGCGTCAGCGAAGCCGTCACTGATCCCGAGGACACCACCTGCGCCGTGGAACTGATATTCGACTTCTTCAGCCGCCTGATCATCCAGTTTCAGTCGCCCACCCTGGCTTTCCTGATCGGCGGCATGGTGCTCGCTGCCCTCGGCAGTCGGCTGCAGATCCCGGACGCGATCTACAAGTTCTGCGTGTTCATGCTGCTGATGCGCATCGGCCTGGAGGGCGGCATGGAAATCCGCCAGGCCGACCTGAGCGAGATGCTGTTGCCGGCCGTGATCGCGTTCGTGGTCGGCTGCGCCATCGTTCTGGTCGGACGCTACACGCTGGCCGCGCTTCCGGGCGTTCGAACCGAAGACGGCATTGCCACGGCTGGCCTGTTTGGCGCAGTCAGCGCCTCGACCCTGGCTGCGGCCCTGGTCATGCTGGAAGAACAAGCGGTGTTCTACGAGGCCTGGGTGCCGGCCCTGTATCCGTTCATGGACATTCCGGCACTGATCCTGGCCATCCTGCTGGCCAACATGTATCTGGCAAAGAAAGCCGGCGGCGCGCGTGAACAGGTCCGGCCACTCGCCATCATTGCCGAAAGCCTGCGCGGCTCGGCCCTCTCGGCCCTGCTGCTGGGCCTGGTACTTGGCCTGCTGACCCGCCCGGAGCGGGTCTTCGACGGTTTTTACGATCCGCTATTCCGCGGCTTTCTTTCGATCCTGATGCTGACCATGGGCATGGAGGCCTGGAACCGGCTCAATGAACTACGCGGGGTCGCCCACTGGTACCTGGTGTATGGGGCGATCGCACCGCTGGCGCATGGCCTGATGGCATTCGCTCTGGGCTATGTCGCCCACCTGGTCACAGGATTCAGCCCGGGCGGGGTCATTCTGCTGGCGGTCATCGCAGGGTCAAGCTCTGACATATCGGGTCCACCGACCCTGCGCGCGGCCATCCCGTCGGCCAACCCGTCGGCCTATATCGGCTCATCGACCAGCATCGGAACACCAGTTGCTGTCGCCATCGGCATCCCGCTTTACATCGCCCTGGCCGATGCGGTGTTCGGCCTCTGAAGGTCGCGGCAAGGCGCGATCTAAGGACAATATCCGCGCAGCACGCGCGAGGGAGGACAAAACCGTGGAACACTACAAGGCAACCAAGGTTGTCATCATCACCGAAAAGCTGATCCTGCCCAAGGTAACGGCGTTGATCGAGTCAGCCGGCGCACGCGGCTATACCATCACCCCGACCGGCGGCAAGGGCAGCCGCGGGATACGATCCACCTCGCGGGCTGCGGTGGTGGACGAATTCAGCAACGTCAAGATCGAAGTCATCACCGGCAACCGCGACACGGCCGGCCAGATCGCCGACCAGGTGGCCGAGAAATTCTTCGCCAACTACTCCGGCATCACCTACCTGGAAGAAGTCGAAATCCTGCGGCCGCACAAGTTCTGAACGCAATGCGCGTCGCAACATCCGGATGCCGATTTGGCGTTAGCCTGAAAAGCGGGATACCAATGAATCGGAACGCTCAGGCCGACGCGCAGGCCTCTGTCTCGGCTTCACGGGCAACCAGCGCAAAGGAGGCCGCCTCTGCGCCGCCCTCGAACTGCGGATGGCCTTCCGGCAAGGCCAGGCAATCCAGAAACAGCAGGTGCATCGCCTCGGCATAGCGGCGCGCCAGCCGATCATTCGGGCAGGCCGCGGCCCTTTCGTCGGCCAACTGGCAGGTCAGCGCCAGCCGCATCAGGTAGTTGCTGCGATCACTCATCGCGGTTCTCGTTGACTCCCAAGGACCTACGATAGCGTCTGGCCCTAATCCCCTGCGACCCCAAAACTGCCCGGCTGGCTGTAGGAAAACCACCCGAATGCTTGTAGGAAATCTGCCCGTTCCCAGCGCGTTATTCAGGCAGGACGAGGCTCAAATAAATCCTCGACGAAATCCATCGTGCGCCGGAAATCTTTCAGCCGCTGCGCGGGCTGATCGATGCGGCAAGGCGGCGGGGGCGGAAGGCGGGCCACTACCTGGACCTGCTGGTCGATCTGTTGCTGATCCGACGCCTGCCCCCCCTGATCGCCAACGTCGGCAAGCGACTGGTCCGCTCCCCAAGAACCTATGTCCGCGACAGCGGCCTGGTCCACGCCCTGCTGGGCCTGGCCGACGAGGAGGCACTGCTGGGCAGCCCGGTCGCGGGAAGCAGCTGGGAAGGACTGGTCCTGGAGACGCTCATCAATTCAGCTCCCGAAGGAACCAGCGCCACTTTCTATCGCACGGCAGCAGGAGCTGAAGTCGATCTGGTTCTGGACATTCCGGGTCATGGCTGCTGGGCCTTCGAGATCAAGCTGAGCCTGTCTCCCCGCCCCCGCCGGGGCTTTCATACTGCCTGCGATGACCTCAAGCCAGACCAGCGCCTGGTGGTCTACCCTGGCCAGGAAGACTATGCCCTGACAGAAGCGATCGAGGCGGTGGGGTTTGCCAGCGCGACCCACCGCCTGCGCAGCCTCGACTGAACCCTGAACGAGAACAGGCCGAATCGGCTCGCGGCCGGGATTTCGTCGAGCCTGCGCTACCAAGCACCCGCTCGGGGGCATGCGGTCAGAC
>JBKHEF010000065.1:0-4870 GCA_046540955.1 Wenzhouxiangella sp. | reverse complement strand
TAGCGGGCTCCGGCGCTCGCTCCGACGGCCGATCACCTGTCCCCGAAAAAATGTCACCCCGGGCTTGACCCGGGGCCTGAAGCCCAGTGCCTCACAAATCCGTCAAGCGGTGAGCGCGGGATCCTGTCCCGACCCGCAGGGCGCGGCAGCCGGCCACTTTCCCTGCCGCAACGTCAAGCCGCCACCGTCGTCCGCAAAGTCCACTGCCCCGGAGTCACCACCCCTGCGATTCGACAGGCACCCAGGCGCCACCCCAACCCTCCGAGCCACCTCAGCCGATCTGCCCGAAGGATCGGGACAGGATCACGGGCTTGCCGCCCAGCCACCAACCCCTGTGCTATCTTTTCGTCCCTATGTCTCAGACTAATCAGAACCCAGAAGATCCCGGCCCGCTGAAGGTCGGAATCTCTTCGCGCGCCCTGTTCGATCTGGACAGCAGCCACAAGGTCTATGAACAGGGCGGGCTGGAAGCCTACATGGCCTACCAGCTCGAGCGCGAGGACGAGATCCTGCGCCCGGGCGTGGCCTTCAACCTGGTCCGCAAACTGCTGGCGCTCAACGAGGGCGGCATGGATCATCCCGGCGTCGAGGTCATTCTGCTGTCGCGCAACAACGCCGACATTGGCCTGCGCATCTTCAATTCCATCGAGCATCACGGGCTCAATATCCAGCGTGCCATGTTCACCAGCGGTGCATCACCGGCGCTGTACATCGAGCCCTCGGGTGCCCAGTTGTTCCTGTCGTCCAACGACGAGGACGTCCGTCGGGTGCTGATGGCCGGCTATGCCGCGGCCACCATTTTGCCCTCGGCGACCCGCGAGAACCGCTCCACCCAGCTGCGCCTGGCCTTTGACGGTGATGCGGTGATCTTTTCCGACGAGGCTGAGCGGGTTTACAAGGAACAGGGTCTGGAGGCCTTTTCCGACAGCGAGCGCCGGGCCGCTCTCGAGCCGCTGGCGGCCGGACCGTTCAAGCGCGTGCTCGAGGGGATTCACCGCATCCAGTCGGCTTATCCAATGGAAGACAACCCGATCCGCACCGCCCTGGTCACCGCCCGGTCGGCACCGGCCCACAAGCGGGTGATCCTGACTTTACGCGCCTGGGGTATCCGTATCGACGAGGCGATGTTTCTCGGTGGCCGGCCCAAGGCGCCGTTTCTGCGCGCTTTCGGTGCCGACATCTTTTTCGATGACCAGCAGATGCACTGCTCGACCGCCAGCCAGGAAGTGGCCACCGGTCATGTCCCGCACGGGGTGGCCAACGAGCCGAAGTGAGTCAGGTCGGATGATTCCAACCGCAGGGCATCATGCCATGCGGGCCAGAATCTCCGGCCTGGCGGTCAGACTGGACATGGAACCGGAAACGATTCCGGTGGCGCAAAAAACCCGCCCAGCAGGCGGGTTTCCGGTTTCGGCAGGGCGTTTGTTCAGCGCCGCCGTCGCTCGGCCTGGAGGCGACGGGCGTGGGCGATGATCTCTTCGCCGGTCATGCTGTCCAGGCTTTCGTACAGGCCGGGCAGTCCGCCCCAGGCCGCCGAAGAGTACATCCGCAGGTAGCGCAGCGACGAGTCGAGTTGGGCATACTGCTCCGGTGAGGTTTCGGCGGCGATGCGCTGCAGGCTCTCGGCAAAGGCCTGCGGCGAGGTGCCATCGACCAGGTTGGCCAGGCCCATGCCTTCCTCGGCGAACTGGCCCTGCAGGCGCGGCAGTTCGCGTTCGGGATCGCCAAGCGGCTGTTCGACCGCTTCTGGCGCTTCTCCGGCCTGCGAGCGCATCCGGGTGACCCGATCGCTGACCGCCTCGGTGGCCTCGTCCTCGGCGGTTTCCACGGCCTCGGTGCTCTCGGGCTCGGATCCGCAGGCGCTCAGCAAGGCGGCTGCAAACAACATGATCACTGCTTTTTTCACTGCAAAACTCCGCTTGTCATCCAGGGTTCATTCATAAAACACTGCCGTTAGAGAGATGCGCCGGGCGACAGTTCCCGGACGGTGCTGATTCGGCCAAAAAGGTCGTAATGGTCGGCGCCGTGGATGGCTACTTCGGCCCAGTCGCCCGGTGCCAGGTGGCCGGCATCTTCGATGATGACCTGGCCGTCGATCTCCGGGGCGTCGGAGCGGCTCCGGGCAATGGCATGATCGGCCTGGACTTCGTCGATCAGCACCGTCTCGATCCCGCCGATGCGGTCCTGCAGCCGTTCGGCACTGATCTCGGCCTGGGCCTCCATGAAACGCGACCAGCGCGCCTGTTTGACTTCCTCGGGCACCGGGTCGGGGAGGGTGTTGGCGCGTGCGCCGGCCACGGCCGAGTAGGTAAAGCAGCCGACCCGATCGAGCCGGGCCGCGGCCAGCCAGTCCAGCAGCTCCTCAAACTCGGCTTCGGTTTCGCCGGGGAACCCGACGATGAAGGTCGAGCGCAGGGTCAGCTCGGGGCAATCGGCGCGCCACTGCTCGATGCGCCTGAGAGTGTTTTCGGCCGCTGCCGGCCGGCGCATGGCCTTGAGTACCCGGGGGCTGGCATGCTGGAAGGGAATGTCGAGGTAGGGCAGCAGGCCGCCTTCGCTCATCAGCGGGATGATCCGGTCGACGTGCGGGTAGGGATAGACATAGTGCAGGCGCACCCAGACGCCGAGTTCGCCGAGGGCTGCGGCCAGGTCATACAGCCGGGTCTCGGCCTGGCGGTCGCGCCAGTAGTCGGTCTGGTAGCCCAGATCGACGCCGTAGGCGCTGGTGTCCTGCGAGATCACCAGCAGTTCCTTCACCCCCCGCTCGACCAGTTGCTCGGCTTCGCGCAGGACCATGCCGATCGGTCGGGAGCGCAGTTTGCCGCGCATATCGGGGATGATGCAAAAACTGCACTTGTGGTTACAACCCTCTGAAATCTTTAAATACGCATAGTGTCCTGGGGTGAGTTTCAGGCCGCCGGGCGGGACCAGGTCGACTCTCGGGTCATGCGGCCGCGGCAGGTGTTGATGGACTGCGGCGAGCACGGCCTCGGCCTGGTGCGGGCCGGTCACGCCGAGCACCCGGGGGTGGATGGCGGTGATCTCCTCAGGCGTGGCCCCAAGGCAGCCGGTGACCAGTACCTTGCCGTTTTCGCTCAGGGCCTCGCCGATGGTTTCCAGCGATTCGGCCTTGGCCGAGTCGATGAACCCGCAGGTATTGACCACCACCAGGTCGGCCTCCTGGTAGCTCGGCACCAGCCGGTAGCCTTCGGCGCGCAGGCGCGAGACGATGTCCTCGGAGTCGACCAGGGCCTTGGGGCAACCCAGGGAGACCAGGCCGACGGCGGGGGATTCGGACGGGTGGTTGGTCGTTTCGGGCATGGTTGGCAGGGGTGGTGTGGAGGCGGTAGTTTACGGGGTTCGGGGTTCGGGGTTCGGGGTTCGGGGTTCGGGTTTCCGGACTACCGCCTAGCGCCCGGTCCGGTGCCAGGTGTCTGCGGTGCGGCTGCCGCGATGTTCGTCGACCGGCAGGACCCAGGCGATGGCCAGGGCGAACAGCAGCAGGCAGAACACGATCGCCGTGGCCAGGCCGAACAGGGCCTGGAGCAGGCCCAGGCCGAGGATGCCGAAGACGGCGGCAAGCTTCGAGGCCGTACCCCAGAAACCGAAGAATTCCGCGGCCTTGCCGTTGGGGGTGAGAATGCCCACCAGGGCGCGCCCGGCCGACTGTGAGGAACCCAGGCTCAGGCCCGACAGCACGCCGGCGAACAGAAACACGTACTGGGCCTGCCATTCCACGCCCAGCGTTATTGCCGCCAGCCGGGTCAGCAGGGGTGTCTGCCAGATCGCCAGGATGGCCGCCAGCCACAGCCACAGGGTGATCAGGTAGGTGCGCCGCGCCCCGATCCGGCTCTGGATGAAGCCGAAGGCCAGCGCGCCGACAGCGGCGGTGATCTGGACGGTGACGAACATCAGTACCCGCACCTCCTCGTCCCAGCCGATGACCTGGCTGCCGTAGATGAAGGCGAAACTGATGATGATGTAGATGCCGGCCATCATGAAGAAGATGGAGACAAGAAGATATCTCAGATCACTGAAATTCCTGAGTTTTTGCAGGGTTCCAAGAATCTGCTTGAAGCCCGTTGTGATCATGCCCTGGCCGCCGGGCAGGGTCCGGCGGCGACCGCGTTCGCGCACGAAAACAAAAGTGGGGATGGCAGTCAGCAGGAAAAACACGGCCGCGAACGGCCCGACCCAGCGGATGCGCTCGTAGTTGTCGGCACTGACCTCGCCCAGGAAAGCCAGGGCGAAGATGGTCGAGACCAGCCCGCCGATGTAGCCCAGCCCCCAGCCCAGCCCGGAAATCCAGCCCAGGTCGCGCCTGGGCCCCAGTCCGGGCAGAAAACTGGCGATGAAGGCCTCACCGATGGCATAGGAGAAGTTCGACAGGACGATCAGGATCATCGCCGGCACGATCCAGCCCGGCTCGATGAACCACAGCAGTGCGGTGGTGATCACGGTGGCCAGGTAGCTGGCAAACAGGAAGCGCTTGCGCAGGCGCGAGTGGTCCATGATCGCGCCGCATACCGGGTTGGCGACCACCACCATCAGATAGCTGATCGCCAGCGCCAGGCTCCAGAGCAGGTTGCCGAGGCGGTAGTCCGGCCCGTCGCCGACGATGATGCGGGTGAACAGGTCGCCGAAGACGACGGTGATGATCAGCAAGGTATAGGCCTGGTTGGCGAAGTCGAACATCGCCCAGCCGAAGATCTCGCGCGCGGGTGCGCGCTTGCGGCTGACCATCAGCCGGCCTTTTCCCGGGCTTCGGCGCAGCCCGGGCACTGTTGAATCAGTAAGTTGTGGTCGATCATTGAGTCGGGTTGTTGGTCCGGTCTCCCGCCATGATACGGGAGGGTGGTGGCTGATCGGG
>JBKHEF010000064.1:0-5773 GCA_046540955.1 Wenzhouxiangella sp. | reverse complement strand
GTCTTGTCATCCCGGCCGGAGCGAAGCGGAGAGCCGGGATCTCCTGTGGTGCCCATCCCCGAGCCATAAGGAGTTGAGTCATGGCCGATAGCGACCTGCTCGACATGCTGCGCCGGATCGTGGCCGCGCCGGTGCATGAGGTGGCCAAGGAGACGCCGCTGGATGCCGCTCCCTTGCTGTCCGAGCAGCTGGGACGCTCGGTTTGGCTGAAGCGCGAGGACCTGCAGCCGGTGTTTTCGTTCAAGCTCCGTGGCGCCCATGCGCGCATGAGCCGGCTGAGTGAAGAGGAGCGCGTGCGCGGGGTGGTGGCGGCCAGTGCCGGCAACCATGCCCAAGGCATTGCCGTGGCAGCAAAACGCATGGGCGTGCGCGCCCGGGTGGTGATGCCGCAGACCACCCCGGCGATCAAGGTCGATGCTGTGCGCCGGCTGGGGGCCGAAGTGATTGTCCACGGCGATTCCTACGACGCCGCGCAAGCAAAAGCCATCGCGCTGTGCAACGAGGCCGGCGCGGTGTTCATCCCGCCGTTCGACGACCCGGACGTGATCGCCGGCCAGGGCACGGTCGCCACCGAGATCCTGCGCCAGTGCGCCACCAGCCCCGATGCGGTCTTCGTGCCGGTCGGCGGCGGCGGCCTGCTGGCCGGCGTGGCTGCGGCGGTCAAGTCGCTCTCGCCGGCAACAAAAGTCATCGGCGTCGAGCCCGACGGTGCGGCCAGCTTTGCCGCCGCCCTCAAGGCCGGCAAGCCGGTCGATATCGGCTCGGTCAACCTGTTTGCCGACGGCGCGGCGGTGCGCAAGGCCGGCGAGTGGACCTACCGCATCGCCGCCCCGCTGGTCGACGAGATGATCGCGGTGTCCATCGACGAGATCTGCGCGGCCGTGCACGATGTGTTTCTCGACACCCGCTCGGTGATCGAGCCGGCCGGGGCGCTGGCCGTGGCCGGCATGAAGCGCTGGGTGGCATCCGGCGGGCAGGGCGAGCAGCTGGTCGCAATCAACTCCGGGGCCAACATCAGCTTCGAGCGCATGGCCCACGTGGTCGAGCGGGCCGAAATCGGCGCCGGGCGCGAGATCCTGTTTTCAGCGACCATCCCCGAGCGCCCGGGCAGTTTCCTGAACTTCTGCCGCGCCCTGGGCCAGCCGGAGCTGACCGAGTTCAACTACCGCTTCTCCTCATCGGAACAAGCCCATGTGTTCGTTGGCATGCGCCTGGGCGGCGGGCGCGGCCGGCGCGACGAGCTGTATCGGCGCCTGGCCCACGCCGGCTTCGAAGTCACCGATCTGACCGACAACGAGCTGGCCCGCGACCATCTGCGCCACATGGTCGGCGGGCGCTGCGCCAGCCCCGAGCGCGAGGTGTTGTATCGCTTCCAGTTCCCCGAGCGTCCCGGCGCGCTGGAGCAGTTCCTGGACGTGCTGGCCGGGCGCTGGTCGATCAGCCTGTTCCACTACCGCAACCACGGCGCGGCTTACGGTCGGGTGCTGGCCGGCTTTCTCGTTCCGGCCGGCGACCAGGCCGAGTTCGAGCGCTTCCTGGCCCGCACCGGCTATCCGCATCAGTTGGTCGAAGACCAGAGCGTCGATCAATTCGTCGGCGCCCCGCAACATCGGTCCAGCCGCCGCGCCGTCGGCTGATCCCGGCGCGACCGGGGCGCTCGAACCCGGCCAAGGGCATTTCGTGCAGGTTTGGGCTACACTTGCATAAAATTTTACCAATGCTCGGGGGCAGTCGAAGCGTGTCAGATCGAGATCCGGACTCACAGGCGGCGGGTGAGCCACTGCGCAGCCATGCTCAGCGGATCCGGCAGCGCCTGAGCAGCGATTTCCACCTGACCCTGATGGCGGTGTTTCTGGGCCTGGCCAGTGTCGGGCTGCTGCCGTTCCTGCTGTTTCGGCTGCTGACCGGTGACCATGCCATTGCGCTGGTCAACTTCGTGACCCTGAGCCTGATGACGCTGGGCTTTGCCTACAGCTGGTGGAGCGGCCGGACCGAGGGCGTGCGCCGGCTGGCGGTGATCTACCTGGGCCTGGCCTGCATCTACCTGATCAACGGCATCGCGCATGAGCCGTACTGGGCCTTTCCCATAGTGGTGGCCAACTTCATGCTGGTCAACTGGCGCTTTGCCCTGCTGGTCAACATCCCGATGGTGGTGATCGTGGCGCTCGGGGCGCCGTTTTTCCAGGACGGCGCGGAGGCGGTGACCTTTTTCGGCGCCGCGATCATGGTCGGGCTGTTTTCCATGGTCTTCGTGATCAACACCAACTTCCACCGCGACCGTCTCAACGAAATGGTCGCGCGCGATGCCCTGACCGGGGCGCTCAACCGCCGGGTGCTCAGAGACGACATGACCGATGTCATCCGCCAGTCCCAGATGCTCGGTCAGCCGGCCACGGTGGCGCTGCTGGATCTGGACAACTTCAAGCAGGTCAACGACAGCCAGGGCCATGAAGTTGGCGACCAGGTATTGATTGACCTGACCCGCATCGTTGCGCAGCAAAGCCGCCGCTCCGACCGCTTCTACCGCCTGGGTGGCGAGGAGTTCGTGCTGTTGCTCAACCATACCGACCACGAGGGCGCGCGGGTGGCGCTGGACAAGCTCATGGAACTGGCCCGCGCCGGCCTGCGTTCGCCGACCGGGCCGGTCACCGTCTCGATTGGAGTGGCGGTCTACCGGCCAGAGGAAAACTGGTCGCAGTGGCTGGCACGCGCCGACCAGGCCATGTACCGGGCCAAGGGCGAGGGCAAGGACCGGGTGGTGTTTGGCGATTGAGCGGCGGTACACTGCCGCCATGAGCGAAGATATCCGATGGATACAGCGTCTGGATAACTACCAGCGCGCGCTGAAACATCTGCAAGGTGCGGTGGAGTTGATGGCCGAGCGTGAGCTCAGTCAGCTGGAAAAGCAGGGTGTGATTCAGGCATTCGAGTTCTGCTGGGAACTGGCCTGGAAGCTGATGAAGGACTACCTGCAGTGGCAGGGGATGGCCGATCTGGCCGGTGCCAGGGATGCCACGCGAGAAGCCTTTCGGCAGGGCCTGATTGCCGATGGACAGGTCTGGATGGCCATGCTGCAGGATCGCAATCGGACCGCGCATACTTACAATGAGGCCACCATGCTCGAGCTGCTACGCGCTATCCGGGGTTCTTATGCCAGCGAACTGACAGGCTTGGCAGACCAGATGCGGGCGTTGGCCGATGGGCGAGGTTGAGTCGGCGGATTTTGGTCTCCAGGCGGACGAGGTCGATCGCATCCGGTCCGTGCTGACTCAGCACCCGGATGTAGAGCAGGCCCTGGTGTATGGCTCAAGAGCCAAGGGCACTCATCGCCCCGGCTCGGACCTGGACCTGGTGCTGATCGGGCCGATCAGCCACCAGGCACTTAACCAGATCGAGGCCGAACTTGATGACCTTCTGTTGCCGTACCCGCTGGATGTTTCCGTCCACTCACGGATTGAAAGCCAGGCCCTGCTCGACCATATCCGACTGGCGGGTAGGCCCTTGTATCCAGCCAATAGACCAGTCGACTAGGGATACAACCAAAACGCCACCAGCGCATCGCCGTAGAGCAGGGCGATGAAGCCGGCGGCGGCCAGGTAGGGGCCGAAGGCGATGGGGATGTCCTTGCCGCGGCGGGCGATGATCATCATCAGGATGCCGACGATGGCGCCGACCAGCGAGGCCAGCAGGATGATCACCGGCAGCAGCTGCCAGCCCAGCCAGGCTCCAAGCGCGGCCAGCAGCTTGAAATCGCCATAGCCCATGCCTTCCTTGCCGGTGGCCAGCTTGAACAGGTGGAACACGCTCCACAGCAGCAGGTAACCGGCCACCGCGCCGATCACCGCGTCTTCCAGGCTGGCAAACAGCTGCCAGTTGAGATTGATCAGCAGGCCGGCCCACAACAGCGGCAGGGTGATCTGGTCGGGCAACAGCTGGTGATCGAAATCAATCCCGGTGGCCGCAATCAGCGCCCAGGTCAGCACCAGCGCGCTCAAGCCCTCCGGCCCGGGCCCGAAATGCGCCACCACCCAGACCGACAGCAGGCCCGTGGCCAGCTCGACCAGCGGATAGCGAATGCCGATCCGCGCCCCGCACTGGCGGCAGCGCGCCCGCAGCAGCAGCCAGGAGAGCAGCGGGATATTGTCGTACCAGGCGATCCCCGAGCCGCACTGCGGGCAGCGCGAACGCGGCTTGACCAGCCCCGGCGCCGGCTCGGCCGTGTTGTCGTCGACTTTGAGCTCCAGCAATTCCTGGCACTGCAGACGCCAGTCCTGCATCAGCCGCGGCGGCAGGCGCAGGATCACCACGTTCAAGAAACTGCCCACCAACAGCCCCAACACAAAAACGGCGGCCAGCAAGACCGCCGCAGGCAGGGCAGCCAGGGCTTCGATCAGCATGCAGTGTTCAGGGGCATAGATCCCCCTTCCGCGTTCCACTCACCGTGCCCTGTCGCCCCGAACTTACCTTCATCTGTCGCCCCGGACTCGATCCGGGGCCTCCAACCCGAACCCTGGCACCAAGCATTGCGCGTCGGCTCACCGCCATCTGCCGCCCCGAAATCACCATCCCCTGTCGCACCTGAGTCACCGTCCCTTGTCGCCCCGGACAAGATCCGGGGCCTCCAACCCAAACCCGGGCACCCGGCATTGAGCGGAGGCACATGGACACTGTAGATCCCGGCTCGGGGGCCGGGATGACAGTGAGCGGAACCCGGAACCTGGAACCCGAAAACCGGAGTCCATCACATCACCGCCGCCATCTGGAAGATCGGAAGGTACATGGCCACGACCATGCCACCGACAATGACCCCGATGAAAATGATGATGATCGGCTCCAGCAGGCTGGACAGCGCATCGACGGTATTGTTGACTTCTTCCTCGTAGAAGCTGGCCACCTTGCTCAACATGGCATCCAGCGAACCGGCTTCCTCACCAATGGCAGTCATCTGGATCAGCATGGGCGGAAAGAGGCCGGTCTGCTGCATCGCCAGCTGCATCTGGTGGCCGACCGCCACGTCATCACGCACCTGCAGTACGGCGTCTTCATACACCACGTTGCCGGTGGCACCAGCCACCGTCTTGAGTGCATCCACCAGCGGCACACCGGCGGCGAAAGTGGTCGAGAGTGTGCTGGCAAAACGGGCCAGGGCGGATTTTTCCAGCACCGGACCGATGACAGGAATCTTTAGCGAGTAACGATCAATGAAATGGGCAAACTTTTTACTGCGCCGTTTCAGCTGAATGATGGCGAAAATTCCACCTACCGCTGCAATGAGCAGTATCCATCCTCGCTGTTGCATGAAATTGGAGAGATCGACCACCATCCGGGTAAATGCCGGTAGGTCCGCACCGAAATTCTGAAAAAGTTCCTCAAATTGCGGGATGACCACGATCAGTAGCAGCGCCGTAACCGCGATCGCAACAGCAACTACGGTTGCCGGGTAAAACATCGCCTTTTTGACCTTGCCCTTGATCGACTCGATGCGTTCCTTGTAGTCAGCGATTGAGGCCAGCACCTGGTCGAGCACCCCGGCAGATTCACCGGACTCGACCAGATTGACGTACAACTCGTCGAAATACAGCGGATGCTTTTTCAAGGACTCCGACAGCGCGGACCCGGACTCGACCTCAGTCTTCAGGTCCGCGATCAGCTTTTTCATCCGCGGGTTTTCGGTCGCCTGGCCGACGATCGTGAAGGACTGGACCAGTGGGATACCGGAGGTCAGCATGGTGGCCAACTGGCGGGTGAACACCGCAATGTCTTTGGCCTTGAT
>JBKHEF010000063.1:0-6810 GCA_046540955.1 Wenzhouxiangella sp. | reverse complement strand
AGGGTTCAGGGTTCAGGGTTCAGGGCATTGGGCCTACGGCCCTGATCAGTCTTCAAGCCGCCCGCTGCGCAGCGGCCGCAGGCCGCGGAACTTGCGGGTCATCTCGTCGGAGACCTCGCGCAGGCGCTCGGTGGTCTCGATCACCGAGGGCGTGATCAGGACCAGGGTTTCGGTGCGGGTCAGGTCGTTGCGGGTCTGGCGAAACAGCGCGCCCAGGCCGGGGATGCGCTGGATGCCGGGCACGCCGGACTCCGACTGGGTCTCGTCGTCCTGGATCAAACCGCCCAGCATCACGGTCTGGCCGGACTGGACCGCCACATCGGTCTGGATGGAACGGGTGTTGATGGTCGGGTTGTCGCCCACCCCGGGCGCGCCCGGCGAGGAGACTTCCTGGCGAATTTCCAGGTAGACCAGGCCGCCGGGATTGACCCGGGGAGTCACATCCAGCGTCACGCCGGTGTTGATGAACTGGACGTTGCCAATGGTGCTGGGGCTTCCGCCGGTGGTCCCGCCGATGAAGCTGGTCGACTGCACCGGCAACTGGCTGCCGACATTGATGTTGGCGCTGGAGTTGTTGCGCACCATCAGCGAGGGTGAGGAAATGGTGCGCACGTTGGACACCGTCTCCAGGGCATCGATCGTCGCAGCCACGAAGGTCCGGTCCACCGCCCGCCGGGTGACGCTGCCCAACACGTTGGTCCCGGCACCGAAGATCAGCGCGTTCTGATCGCGCGAGGGGGCAAATCCATCGGGAATCTCCGGACCACCGAACTCCGGCCCCTGGCTGGCCAGGAACCAGCTGACCCCGTAGCGCAGCTGGTCGGTCAGCTCGACAATCAGCACCTGGGCCTCGACCAGCACCTGCAACGGCTCCTCGTCCAGGCGCTGGATGGCCGAGAGAATGGCGTCGTACTGGCTGGGCGAGGCCTGGATCAGCAGCGAGTTGGTCTCGGTGACGGCCGTCACGCGGACATCTTCGCTGTCGCCCAGCGCAAGCCCACCCTCGGTCGCGCGCGGCTGGTCGTTATCGGCCGATCGTTCAGTCCGCGAGCGCTGGAATTCGCTCACGCTGCTGACCGTGGCCGGCTCCATGCCCGGCGCCAGGCCGCCGCGCTCGGCGCGCTGATTGCTGGTACGCGAGCCGCCGCTGGTGCCGAAAATATCGCCCAGGTAGCCGGCCAGCACGTCGGCCTCCAGGTTCTTGACCCGGTAGACATACAGGCGCGAGCCGGCCTCGGGACTGGATCGGTCCAGGCGGCGGATCCACCTTTCGGCCTCATCCAGATAGTGCTCGTTGGGGGTGATCACCATGATCGCGTTGAGCCGCTCCAGCGGCAGGAAGCGGAACATGCCGGCCAGCGGAGTCTCGCCGTCTTCGCCGAACACCGCTTCCAGTTCGGGCAGCAGTTCTGCAACCTCGATCCGCTCCAGGCTGAACATGCCCACCGACATGCCTGACAGCCAATCGACATCGAAAGTCTCGATGACCTGGAGGTAGTTGCGCAGCTCGAATGGCGTGCCGGCCAGAAACAGCAGGCTGCGGGCATTGTCGGCCCGGAACACGCCGTCCTCGCGCGCATAGGGCTCCAGTACTTCGGCCATCTGACTGGGCGCGATATATTGCAGCGGCACCACCATGACCTCGTAGCCGCGGCCGTTTTCGGCCGAATCGAAGCGCGGCACCAGATTGCCGCGCACCGCCTCGTTGATCGGCAGGACGTGGTAGCGGCCTTCGCGCCAGATCAGGGTCGCCCCGTTCCAGCGCAGCAGCATCTCGAGCACCGGCATGATCTGATCGCGGGTCAGCGGGCGGGCGGTCGAGAACGTGACCTCGCCGCTGACCCCGGGTGCGATGGTGTAGTTTTCCTGGAACAACTGACCAAGAATGGCCTGGACCACTTCCTGGATGCCCTGGCCTTCGAAGTTCAGGGTAATCTCCCCGTCCTCGCCGGGCGGGGCGGCGCGCGGGGCGGTTGCCGAATCATTAATGAACATTCCTGACCCCGGAAAGCGCTCGCTTTCGGAGAAGGCACGCTCGCTGTCCTCGCCGGTTTCCGGCTCGCCGAGCAGAATCTCGGCATCCGGCTCGACCACCACGGCATCACCGGTGACGCGCACCTGGGGTGGATCTTCAGCGACCGGTTGTTCCGGCAGGGTGCTGCAGGCGGCAAGCCCGAAAACCAGCGCCAAAACCATTGGGAACATCCGTTTGCCGCCCGGTGGTGCCGGCTGAGCTTGCTGAGTCATTGATTATCCTGTTGTTCTCGGGCCCGACGCTCGGCTTCGGCGCGGAGTTCGGCACGCCGCTCGGCGACCCGGCGGCGAATCTCCTCGGCCCGCGACAGGGCCTCGGCATCGGCTTCCTGCGCCTGTTCAGCTTCGGCCGGCGCCTCGGCCTCGGATGCGGTCTCGTCGGGGACAGAGCGCGAGCGCGTCGGGCGAGTCAGACCACGGGTGTTGACCTCAAGTTCCAATCCGGTACTGCGCCCATCCACCGACACGAAGTCCACCCGGCGCGAATCGATCCGGTCGAGTTTCCAGGCGGCCTGCTCGCCTTCCAGGTTCATGCCCTCGCTCAGGAGAACCGTGCTGTTGGCCTCCTGGTCGCGGATCATGGCGATGCGCAACTGCGGCGTGATGATAATGCCGGCCACGCTGGCCTTGAGATCGGGAATCGGCTCTTCTTCCTCGACTTCCTCCTCGAGCTCCGGCTCTTCCTCCAGGTCGGCCAGGGCGACCACCGGCAGGCGACGGTCGGAAAAGAACACCGGTCGGCGCACGATCTCGCCGTATTCGTCGAACGTCTCCAGCCCTTTTTGCGGCGTCGCCACCGCCACCCGGGGTACGCTGGTCTCGCCGACGGGCGCGATCTGCTCGATATCGACCCGACCCAGCACCAAAAACAGCACCAGCCCGACCAGCACGGTCAGGCCGATCAGGCCCGCCAGAATGGTGGTCAGAAGATTGTTCCGGGTATCAATCATGAACTGCGCGATGCGGCCTCGGTCAGGAATCCGTACATGTTGAAGCTGATCTCCACGCGGCCGTAGCTGCCGGCTCCGCGGCGCCCGGCCCGCTCGGCCGGGATCCGCTGGCGAACAATCAGATTATCCACGAAAACCAGCGGTTCACTGTCTTCCAATGCGTAGAGCACGCGACTGATGTCATCCAGCGGGCATTGCATGCGGACATTGACGGTCACCTGCTCGAAGCGCTCCGGTTCCTGGTCGGGGATGTTCTGGGTCGCCTGGACCGTGCACAACTCCGGCTGCAGGGCCTCGCTATCGATCAGTTCGCGCAGCTGGCGGGTCAGCGAGGCGGCCGCTGAACTGAAGCCGTTCTCGGGCAAAAACAGGGTGTTGCCGGCGCGCTGCTCGCGCAATTCGGCCAGACGCGCCTGGAGGTCGGGCTCACGCGCCACCGCGGCCCGGAAGCGCGCAGCCTGGCTGGTCAGCCGATCACCTTCGGCAGCCAGCTCGGCATGGCGGACAATGAACCAGTGCACGCCGCCCATGTAGACCAGGATCACGGCAATGATCAGCAGACCCAGCGCGAGCGGGCGATTATTCTTCCGTTCCGGCAGCCACTGCATCCTGTAGTCCCCATGGGGTGATGGTTGCCCGGACGTTGAAACGCTCCTGGCCGCTGTTGGGATCGATACTGACCGACCCCCTGAATTCGGTATCGCTGAACAGATAGGAGCCGTTGACCAGCTCGATCAGGCGCTGTGAACCATTGGCCATGCCGGTCATGGTCAGCTCGCCGTCGCGCACCTGGAGTTGTTGCAGCCACATGTCGTTGGGCAAGACCCGGGTGATCTCGTCGAGCACGTTCATCATCACCGGCTGCTCGAGCCGGTGCTCGGCCAGGAAATTGGCCGCGGCCAGGGCATCGTCAAGCTCGCGCTGCAGGGCCATGACCGCCTCGGCCTCGCTGCGTAAAGCATCGAGCTCGGCGCGCAGCTGGGCATTGCTGCGCTGGTGCAACCACAGCGACTGGGCCATGACCATTGCCAAGACCAGCACGGCGGTCAGGCCCAGCGCCCAGTTGATGCGGGCCCGGCGGTTGACGAAGACCTCGCGATCTGACGCCGGCAGCAGGTTGAACCCTTCATTGCCGGTCAGATCGCCGGTGTCCGGGTCCGGGCGAGCAGCATCAATGCCATGCAGCCGGACCCCGATGGCGCGCAGACGCTCGAGGAGGTCCTCCAGCTGAGTCTTGGGCACCAGCCTGAGATCGATTTTCAGGCGGCCGCTGTCGGCCTGGCGCTCGACGATGCGGAAGTCATGCCAGACCTGGTCGGCGCGAAACGGGGTGAGCTGGTCGAGCTGGTAGCCCAGCGCCTGGTCGAGGTTGGATTCCAGCGCCAGCGGCAGATCAACCGGCGCTTCCAGCACCCGCTCGGGCGGCAGCAGCAGGACCACCTCGGGCGGCCCCTCGCGGAAGGCGTTCAGGTGGTTCTTCCAGCGGCTGCGCAACAGACCGGCATCCTCACCGGGGCCAAACGTATCGAGCCGCTCCGGCACAGCATCACCACGCCAGACCTCGACCGCTCCGCCCTCATCGGAGGCCATCAGCCACAGGCGCGGTACCGGCGCGATCATGCGCGCGCGCCAGCGGGCCGGAATCATTCCAGCCAGCTCGCCACCCCACCAGCGCATGAATGCCGCCAGCGGGCTGGCCCGGTAGCGCGCCCGCAGCGTCTGGGTGATCTCCTCAAACCGGGTCCTGTCGACCATTATTCCTCAACCTGTTCTTTCCAGCGCAGCACCCGGAAGGGTCGGCCGCGCGCGGTATTGCCCAGGGCCACGGTCGCCTCGATGACTGTCCAGGCACCGTTGTCAAGCTCGGCCCGCGAGCGGATCCGGTAGGCCCGTCCGCGACTGCGCAGGCTCACCATCTGGCCGGTGGGCATCATCAGCGCATTCATGTCGGCCGGGTGGGCCATTTCGCGCTCCTCGACGAACAGCTCGGCCAACTCGCGATCCATGTCCGGCAACAGCGCCAGCACCTCGACCGGGGCAAAGGCCGGGTTGACCTCACGCCCGCCGTCGACGGTCAGCAGCGGCTCGACACGCTGAAACAACGGATAGGTCATGCCGATGACCTGCTGCAATTCCTCGACCGTGCCGAACGGTTCGTTGGCCGGACCGTAAGGATAACCCGCCGCGACGTATTCATCGATCTCGGCGCCATAGATGCGCATCAGGTCATCGGTATCGCGCCAATCGGCGATCGCGGCAGCCATGAACACCGCCTCCTGTTCCTCGACACCCACCGACATGAACAGTTCAGCAAGAAAGGCTTCCTCGGCGTTGTTGAGATCGATCCGCCCGGTCTCGTCGGCCACCCGGAGCTCGACCTCGGCGTCCCCGAACGTGACGGGATAGGCACGGCCATCAGCGACCCAGCGGGTTTCCATGTCCGGGTTGCGCAGCTCGAACACCGCCCGGTGCAGACCAGCCTCGGCCGCGTATCGCGCTGCGGTGGTGTCGAACAGGTAGCGTGCCTGCAGGCCCTCGGTGCGGGCGAGCACGGCATAAACACCAACCACGATGGTCAACAGCACCAACACCCAGAGCACCACGATCAGGGCAATGCCCCGCGATTGCTTGCGCAAAACGGTCTTCATCGGCGGGCGCCGGGCGTGCGTCGGGGAGCACCGAGCAGGTCGGCACCGGTGCGGATCTCACGGCGTGCGCCACCACCGCCACCGTCGACCAGGACCGGCGTGACCAATTCCGGCCAGCTCAGACCATCATCGCGGCCCAGATCAATGTTCAGGCCAACCGCCAGCGGCAATCTGGAGGGGTCTTCCCAGAAATCGGCCCAGAACGGGACCTGATCCTCGGGGTCCAGATCGAGAAAGAAGAACCCGCCACTGTCGATCTCCTCGAGCAGCACGACGCCCTCACTGTCTTCCAGGTCACCGGGCAGATAGCCGTTGAGCAGGGCGAAGTAGAACACCAGGTCGAAGCCTTCATCGCCGCGTTCCAGGCGCAGTTCCTGAACGTACTGACCACCGTAGCTCAAGTAACCGGGCATGGGGGCGACGAAGCGGACGCGCTCGGTCTCGCCGAGGAAGCGGATCTGTTCAACCTCGGGGTCATCCTCGGACTGCTCGATGATCAGCGGCCGGGCCTGGCTGAGCTGGCGGCGGATGAACTGGTGAGTGACCCGCAGCCGGTTGGTGTCCTCGATGCGCTGCTCGCCACTGGTCGTGGCCCGGATGCTGGCCCGGAAGCCACCGTAGGCCATGCCCATGATCAGCGCGACCAGGGTGATCGCGAGCATGACCTCGACCAGGGTGAAACCGCGACTGCGCTGCATCCGCTTACTGCCCCGCCTGCTGGCGCTGTTCCCAGTTGACATCGACGCTGCGCAGGGTCTCGAAGACCGCCTCGCGGGTCGGATTGTCGCCCCACTCGACCACCAGGCGCAGGTGATACAGGGCCACCGGCAGCTCCAGCGGATCCAGACCGCGGTCGTCGAAGACCTGCTCCTCGGTCACTTCCAGCGTCCAGGAGAAGCGCTCGTCGAACCGGCCCGAGGTCGTGCCGGGCTCGAGCATGTTCTCCAGCCCGGCCACGTCGAGCACCGACTGCGCCCACAGCGCGGCCTGGGTGTAGTCACCGGCCCGGCGGGTGTTGCTCATCGATGTCGACAGGATCTGCAGGGTCACACCGAACAGCAGGGCGAAGACGGCAAACGCGGCCATCACTTCGATCAGAGTAAACCCGCGCTGGCGTCCAGACTGACCGGAAGCCCGCCCCAAGCCACCCGATGCCGCCCCGAACCTACCCGATGCCG
>JBKHEF010000062.1:0-6820 GCA_046540955.1 Wenzhouxiangella sp. | reverse complement strand
AGGTCGCACAGATTGACTCGCTTGTCACCCCGGGCTTGCCCCGGGGCCTCAGGCTGAGGTCGCACAGATTGACTCGCTTGTCACCCCGGGCTTGCCCCGGGGCCTCAGGCTAAAGCCGCACCCCTATCAAGCCTGTCGCCCCGGGCTTGACCCGGGGCCTCAGGCTGAAGTCGCAACCATGGCTCCCCTGTCACCCCGGGCTTGCCCCGGGGTCTCCAGCCAAAAATCCCAAATCAGTTCGAAAAAATGCGCGTCCTTGGACCCATCATGTACTCGGCGACATCGTCCGGTGCGGCAATGCCGATACCGTCGGTCAGGTCGTCCTCGTCGTAGTCGGTATTGGGCAGGAAAATGGCGCAGACCTCCACGGTCACACCGTTGCTCAGCAGCCGACCCAGCAGGTCTTTCGGGGTCACGCCGGGCGGGTCGAAGGCTTCGGCCTGGTAGTCGGCCAGGGCCAGTTCGGCACCGTCGCCGCACAGCAGCACGCGCACTTCCAGGCCCTGATCGACCGCCTTGTTGGCCAGGGTCAGCGGCATGGCGCGGTCCTGGGTCGCGCTGCCGGTGATGGTCACGAACAGGCGATGCTCGCGACCGCGCCCCATGCCGCCGTGGCGGCCGCGCTCACCCATCTCGCCGCGCTGGCCGTGGCGTTCTCCTCGCTCGCCGTCCTGATTATTTCCGCCACGGTGATGGTCGGCCAGGGCAGGGGCGGCCAGAAGCAGGGCAGTCAGCGTGACGGCGAGTGCGCGATAAAGCAGGGAAGCAGAGCGAATCATGGGGTCTCCTGTACGGATGGGTTTGGTGGTTTACTCGAAAGCGTGGCCGGGCTTGCTGCCGGCGGCTTTCAGGATCTTGGCCAGCGGGCAGAAGCCGGTAAACGCGGCCTGGAGCATGTTCAGGCCGACGAACGCGGTCAGAAACAGCCAGTAGACGCTGTGAACCTGGGACAGGCCGACGCTGACAAGAATCATGAGGCCGGCAAAGGCAAAAACAAAACGGTCGATATTCATGGTCGAATCCTTGGTTTATGGACGATCGCAGCCATGAGAATAAGATATGTCTAATATAAAAGCAACAAGCCCGCTCAGGCCGGACTGAGCTACTATCTTGGCATGAGCCATTCCATCCTGCTTGGTAAAGGCGAATATCCGGTCCACCTGGCCGGAAAATACGCCAATCGTCACGGTCTGGTCGCCGGTGCGACCGGCACCGGCAAGACCGTCACCCTGCTGGTGCTCGCCGAGGGGTTTTCGCGCATGGGCGTGCCGGTGTTCATGGCCGACGCCAAGGGCGACGTCTCTGGCCTGGCTGCGGCGGGCACGCCGCATCGCAAGATCGACGAGCGACTCGAGTTCATCGGTATCGACGATTACCGCCAGGAGCCCAGTCCGCTGGTCTTCTGGGATCTGTGGGGCCAGGCCGGCCATCCGGTGCGCGCCACCGTCACCCAGATCGGCCCGACCCTGCTGGCGCGCATGCTTGAGCTCAACGACACCCAGGAAGGCGTGCTCAACGTCGTCTTCCGGGTCGCCGACGAGGCCGGGATGCTGCTGCTGGATCTGAAAGATCTGCGCGCGCTGCTGACCCATGTGGCCGACAACCGACAGGAAGTCAGCGCGCGCTATGGCCTGGTCAACACCGCCTCGATCGGCGCCATCCAGCGCCGCCTGCTGGGGCTGGAAGCCGACGGGGCCGACCATTTCTTCGCCGAGCCGGCGCTGGAGCTTGGCGACCTGATGCGCACCGACCTGTCCGGGCGCGGGGTGATCAACCTGCTGTCGGCCGAGCGGCTGATTCTCAAGCCCAGGCTGTACTCGACCTTTTTGCTGTGGCTGCTCTCCGAGCTGTTCGAGCAGTTGCCAGAGGTGGGTGATCAGGACAAGCCGAAGCTGGTGTTCGTGTTCGACGAAGCCCACCTGCTGTTCGACGATGCCCCGCCGGCCCTGATGCGCCGTGTCGAGCAGGTCGTGCGCCTGATCCGCTCAAAGGGCGTGGGGGTGTATTTCTGCTCCCAGAACCCCGACGATGTGCCTGACGAGATCCTCGGCCAGCTCGGCAACCGGGTCCAGCACGCACTGCGTGCCTTCACCCCGAGAGATCAAAAGGCCATCCGCGCTGCCGCCGAGACTTTTGTCCCCAACCCGGCCATCGACGTGGTCGAAACCATCACCACCCTGGGTGTGGGAGAGGCCCTGGTCTCCACCCTGGGCGAGAAGGGCATTCCGCAGCCGGTGGAACGGGCGCTGATTGTCCCGCCGCGCTGCCGGATGGGGCCTTTGACCCCCGAAGAGCGGGCCGAGGTCAGGGCCCGCAGCCCGGTTGGGGCCAAGTACGACACCACGCTGGATCGCGAGTCCGCCTACGAGTTACTCAAGAAGCAGGCCGAAGCCGCGGCCGAGGCCGCGCGCGAAGACGCCGAACGTGCCGCCGCCGAGAAGTCCGCCCGCGAGGCCGAATCACCACCGCAGCGGCGATCGTCCTCGCGCCGGCAATCGACCGGCGAGGCCTTCCTGAAGTCGACCATGAGAACGGTGGGCAGCACCATCGGGCGCGAGATCTCGCGCAATCTGATGGGGATCCTGTTCGGCAGGAAGCGCTAGATCAGGCGCTCTTCTGGATGCAAGCCGGTCGGCAGAACTGGTTGTAGAGCTCGCCCATCACGCCACGGACCTCGTTGCCGGCCAGCGAATAGAAGATCACCTGCTGATCGCGCCGGGTCTTGACCAGCTCGGCATTGCGCAGCACCGCCAGGTGTTGGGACAGGGCCGACTGGCTAAGCGGCAGGTGCTCGTTGAGTTCTCCGACCGAGTATTCCCTGTCCAGGAGGTGGCAGAGAATCATCAGCCGATGGGGATTGGCCATCAACTTGAGAAACTGGGCAGCCTGTTCGGCATGCTCAGCCATTTCTTCCGGCGGCGGCTTGGGGTAGGCGTTCATTGGGGCAACTGACTGATCCATTCGTGCATTATTACCCAGTCGATAGGCTGTTGCATCTGATCTGCATCAAATTTTGCCCGGCGCGCTAGAATGTTGCCATGTCCCAGCCCGCCGAAAGAATCTCACCCGCCACGGCCCAACCGCCGCTGCGAGTGGTCACCGCTGCCAGCCTGTTCGACGGTCACGATGCCGCCATCCACCTGATGCGCCGCCTGATCCAGGCCAGGGGCTGCGAGGTCATTCACTTAGGGCACAACCGCTCGGTGGCCGAAATCGTGCGCGCGGCGGTGTGCGAGGATGCCGATGCCGTCGCGATCAGCTCCTACCAGGGTGGCCACAACGAGTTCTTCCGCTACCTGGTCGACCAGCTGGCCGAACATGGCGCGGGACATGTCCAGGTCTTCGGCGGCGGCGGCGGCACCATCACCCCGGCCGAGATCCTTAAGCTTCAGGCCTATGGCGTCAACCGCATCTATCACCCCGACGACGGGATGAAGATGGGGTTGGGCGAGATGATTGATGATTTGGTGGGGAGGGCGTGGAAAGGGCGGGAACAGAAGGGTTCGGGGTTCAGGGTTCAGGGTTCGGGAGAGGCGCTTTCGGATCTTGAGATCGCCCGGGCGTTGTCGGCGATCGAAAATGGCACCTTTGCCGAAAGCCAGCTCAATGCCCTCCGTGAGCCACGCCCGAACCCCGAACCCCGAACCCCGAACCCGGTCATCGGCCTCACCGGCACCGGTGGCGCCGGCAAGTCCTCGGTCACCGACGAGTTGTTGAACCGTTTCCTCCAGTACTTCCCCGAGATGCGGATCGCGGTGCTGGCGGTCGACCCGACCCGGCGGCGTACCGGCGGGGCGCTGCTGGGCGATCGCATCCGCATGAATTCGCTGCGGTCGGAGCGGATCTTCATGCGTTCCATGGCCACCCGGCGCCAGCACCTGGCCACCTCCGCGGTGGTTGCCGACAGCCTGGCTTTCCTGAAGACCTGCGATTTCGACCTGATCATCCTCGAGACTGCCGGCATCGGCCAGTCCGACTCCGAGGTCGTCGACCTGGTTGATTTTCCGGTCTACGTCATGACCTCCGACTATGGCGCGGCCAGCCAGCTGGAAAAGATCGACATGCTGGACTACGCCGAGCTGGTCGTGCTGAACAAGTTCGACCGCCGCAGCAGCGAGGATGCCCTGCGCGACGTGCGCAAGCAGTGGCGGCGCAACCGCCTGGCCTTCGACCTGGCCGATGAAGACGTGCCGGTGTATCCGACGATTGCCTCGCAGTTCAACGATCCGGGGGTGACGTGGATGTTTGCTAATTTGTGTCGCCTGTTGCGGACCAGGTTGCTGGATGGAGCTTTAGGTCCCGGCTCAGGGGCCGGGATGACAGGTTCTGGTGGAACGGCAGAGGGTTTGGATCCCGGCTCGGGGGGCGGGATGACAGGTTCTGGCGGAACGGCAGAGGGTTTGGATCCCGGCTCAGGGGCCGGGATGACAGGTTGGGACGGCGGGTTGGCTGGGTCCGGGGACGCGGCTGGTGACCTGGCGGGGGCGATCGGTGGTCGGTGTGATTTTGCGCCGCAGGTCGAGCTGGCGGATAAAGATCCTAAGCCCTCGGTGCTGATTCCGGGGTCGCGGGTGCGTTACCTGGCCGAGATTGCCGAACAGGGCCGGGGCATCAATGACCAGATCCAGCGCTGGGCCGAAGAAGCCCGCCGCGCCCAGCATTACTACGAGGTGCTCACCGAACTTGCCCCCGGTCATGGCGTCGAGCCGCTGGTTCCGTCGAAGGGCGTCTCAAGTTCCAGCACCGCCATGCCGGCCTCCTCGGGCGCGGCTCATTCCGGGCAAAACGTCCTCCCCCCAGGCCATGTCCATCAAGAGCCGGCTGCCTCGGGTCCAAGTGATCAAAGCCGCATTGCGCCGGGATATACCAATCCAGACTGTGTCGTCCCGGCCCCCGAGCCGGGACCTCCAGTCCAAAGTAGCGCTGCCCCATCCAGCCCCCAAAAATCCAAGCCGAGCGATGGCGCCCTCATGACTACCTTGCGCCAACGCTACATCGAAGCCGTCAAATCCATCCCCGAAGAAGCGCGCGACCTCCTCCGTCGCTGGCCGGAACGCAAAGCCGCTGTCGAAGCCCACGAATACAGCTACGAAGTCCGCGGCAAGACCGTCACCGGCCCCAACTACCGCGAGTCGCTGTCGAAGCTGCAGATTCCCAAGATCGCCGCCCCGCAAACCAGGGACTGGGGCGATCTGCTGGTTTTCCTGATGAAGGAGAACCTGCCCGGCCACTACCCCTACACCGGCGGGGTCTACCCGTACCGGCGGGCCAACGAAGACCCGATCCGCATGTTTGCCGGCGAGGGCACGCCCGAGCGCACCAACCGGCGCTTCCATTACCTGGCCGAAGGCCAGCCGGCCAAGCGCCTGTCTACTGCCTTTGATTCGGTCACGCTGTATGGCGAAGACCCGGCCGAGCGGCCCGACATCTACGGCAAGGTCGGCAACTCCGGCGTTTCCATCGCCACCCTGGATGATCTGAAAAAGCTCTACTCCGGCTTCGACCTGGCCGACCCGACGACCTCGGTCTCCATGACCATCAACGGCCCGGCGCCGATGCTGATGGCGATGTTCATGAATGCCGCGGTCGACCAGCAGGTCGAAAAGCATCTCAAAGCCACTGGCCAGTGGGCGCAGGCCGAGAAGAAAAAGGCCGAGCTACTGGGCGACCATCCTCCTGTCTACACGGGTGATCTGCCCGGGTCCAGCGACGGCCTGGGCCTGGGGCTTTTGGGGCTCACCGGCGACCAGCTGCTCGATGCCGAGACCTACCAGAAAATCAAGGCCGAGACGCTCAAAACCGTCCGCGGCACCGTCCAGGCCGACATCCTCAAGGAAGACCAGGCTCAGAACACCTGCATTTTTTCCACCGAGTTCGCCCTGCACATGATGGGCGACATCCAGCAGTACTTCATCGATCACGGGGTGCGCAACTTCTACTCGGTCTCGATTTCCGGCTACCACATCGCCGAGGCCGGGGCCAACCCGATCAGCCAGCTGGCCTTCACGCTGTCGAACGGGTTCACAATCGTCGAGTACTACCTGGCCCGGGGCATGGACATCAACGCCTTCGCGCCGAACCTGAGTTTCTTCTTCTCCAACGGCATGGACCCGGAATACGCCGTCATCGGCCGGGTCGCGCGGCGCATCTGGGCCCGGGCCATGCGCGAGCGCTACGGCGCCAACGAGCGCGCCCAGATGCTCAAGTACCACATCCAGACCTCGGGCCGTTCGCTGCACGCCCAGGAAATCCAGTTCAACGACATCCGCACCACCCTGCAGGCGCTCTATGCCCTGTTCGACAACTGCAACAGTCTGCACACCAACGCATTCGATGAGGCCATCACCACGCCCACCGAGGAATCCGTGCGCCGCGCCGTGGCCATCCAGATGATCATCAACAAGGAACTGGGCCTGAACTTCAACGAAAATCCCTGGGCCGGCAGCTACATCATCGATCAACTCACCGACCTGGTCGAAGAAGCGGTTTACGCCGAGTTCGAGCGGATTTCCGAACGCGGCGGCGTGCTCGGTGCCATGGACACCATGTACCAGCGCGGCAAGATCCAGGACGAATCGCTGTACTACGAGCACAAGAAACACGACGGCTCCCTGCCCCTGGTCGGCGTCAACACCTTCCTGCCACCCGAAGGCAGCGCGCAGGAAGGCGGCGAGATCGAACTGATGCGCTCCACCGAGGCCGAAAAACGCCAGCAGGTGACCAACGTCCAGGCCTTCCAGGCCCGCAACGCCGAGCGTTCAGGCCCGGCGCTGAACCACCTGCAGAGCGTCGCCCGGGCGCGCGGCAACACCTTCGAGGC
>JBKHEF010000061.1:0-7263 GCA_046540955.1 Wenzhouxiangella sp. | reverse complement strand
TGGGCTCGCGCATTGTCGATGACGAGGACTTTGTCGAAGGCTTCACCCGGATCGAGTTGCAGTTTGCCGGCGGCCAGCTTAAGCCGCTGGCGGTGCGCGAGGAGGCCGTCCATGAGCAGGGTGAAATCGATGCCATGACGGGTGCGACGGTGTCGGTCGATGCCGTGGCCGACATCATCAACGCCTCGCTGGCCGAGTGGCTGGAGCTGCTTGATGCCCACTACGATGAACTGGCCGGAGACGGTCGTGGCTGACCCCGGACTGCTTGCCGAAGAACGCGAAAGCGCGGTCGATCGCCTGCGCGCCGGCCTGTGGCGGGAAAACCCCATCCTGGTCCAGGCGCTGGGCATGTGCCCGGTGCTGGCAGTCAGCAACACCGCGACCAATGCCCTGACCATGGGCCTGGCCACCGCATCGGTGCTGCTGGCCTCGGCGATCGTGATTTCTTCCCTGCGCAACATCATCCCGGCCCAGGTCCGGCTGGCCTGCTTCGTGCTGGTGATCGCGACCTTCGTCACCCTGACCGACCTGATCATCGAGGCCTTTGCCCTCGAGCTTCACCGCGCCCTGGGCGCCTTTTTGCCGCTGATCGTGGTCAATTGCATGATCCTGAGCCGGATCGAGCTGATGGCCTCGCGCCAGCCGCTGCCGGTGGCCGCACTCGATGCCCTGGGCATGGGCACCGGCTTTCTGGCCGGACTGTTGTGCCTGGGCAGCCTGCGCGAGCTGCTCGGCCAGGGCGAGTGGTTCGGTCGGGCGGTGATGCCGGACAACTTCGCCACCTGGCAGGTCATGCAGCTGCCCGGCGGCGGCTTTTTCACCCTGGCGGTGCTGGTGGTTGTGTTTTCGCTGATTGACCGGCGCGTGCGTGCGGGCAGGGCGGTGACCGCATGAATGCCGAGCTGTGGGACCTGTTTCTCAACGCCGCCCTGGTCAACAATTTCGTGCTGGCCTATTTTCTCGGCATCTGCCCGTTCCTGGGCGTGTCGGGGCGGCTGGAAAGTGCCTGGCGCATGGGGCTGGCGGTGACCTTCGTGATGCTGATCGCCTCGGCCTGCGCGTTTGTCATCCACCGCGGGCTCGGACTGATCGGGGCGGAGTATTTGTCGCTGATCAGCTACATCGTGGTGATCGCCTCGGCGGTGCAGCTGGTCGAGATGTTCGTGCGCAAGACCAGCCCGGCGCTGTTCAAGGCCCTGGGCATCTTCCTGCCGCTGATCACCACCAACTGCGCCATCCTGGCCGTGGCCCTGTTCCAGACCCAGCGCGACTACGGTCTGGTCGAGGGTCTGGTATTCGCCGCCGGCGCCGGGAGCGGTTTTACCCTGGCCCTGGTGCTGATGGCCGGCCTGCGCGAGCGCCTGCAGCTGGTCGATGTACCCGACGTGGTCCAGGGCATGGCCATCACCCTGGTCCTGGCCGGCATCCTGTCGCTGGCCTTCATGGGCTTTGCCGGCATGGGGGCAGGCGCATGAGTCAGCCGCTATGAGCCAGTTGGTCGTCGCGCCGTTGCTGCTGGCCGCGCTGTGCCTGGTCTGGCTGGGGGTGCAGCGGGCCTGGATTGCCTGCATGGGACAGGCCCGCGACCGCGACGCGCTCGAGCGACCGGGCTTGTGCGGGCCATCGTGTGCCTGCCGGGCCGACTGTCCGCGCCGGCGGCAGCGCAAGCCGGATGAGGCCTTGAACACAGATGAGAGCGGATGAACCCGGACGAAAACAATCTTTTATCCGAGTTGGCCTGCGCTGAACAGGCTGCCCCGGCAGTCGCCGGGCCAGGCGCGCAATGCTAGAGACCTGAGGAGTTTGAGTCATGAAAATCGAGGATCTGGAACTGGGGCGCGGCTGGTCTGCCCAGCTGCTGGAGAACAATGCCCTGACGCCGCCGGAGGCGCGCGAGGAGGTGCGCGAACTGCTGCTGGAATCCGGCCAGCCGGATTCGGAACTGCGTGCCGGCCAGAGTGTGGCCGTGCTGGTCGCCGGCCCGCATGACCTGGGCCAGCGCAACCATGTGCGGCTCTACACCATCGCCCGCACCCCGGCCGAGCTGGGTCCGGGCCGCTTTACCCTGTGCGTGCGCCGCTGCAGTTTTCTCGACCCCTACAGCGGCGAGCGCTTTCCCGGCATTGCCTCGAACTACCTGTGCGACCTGCCGGCCGCCAGCGAGCTGACCCTGGGCGGGCCGGTCGGCTTGCCGTTCGTCATTCCCGAAGATCCCCAGACCCCGCTGCTGATCGTCGGCCTGGGTACCGGCATCGCGCCGTTTCGCGGCATGCTCACCGAGCTCTACGAGCAGCGCGACTGGCAGGGCAGAGTGATGCTGTTTTACGGCGCCCGGACCGGGCTGGAGACGCTCTACAGCGGTGATGTGGCTGCGATCTCCAAGCGTGCTGCCGGTTTTTCGCCGGTCGAGGTGGTCAGCCCGCGCCCGGCCTGGGGCGATGCCGAAGACCTGGCCGAGGCCGTGGGCCGCCACCGCGAAGAGGTCTGGGCCCTGCTCAACGAGCCGCAGGTCCACGTCTACCTGGCCGGTCTGACCTGGGTCGGCAAGGCTTTCGATCAGGCCATGGTCGAGGCCGCCGGCAGCGGCGATGCCTGGGCGAAGCGCAAGCGCGAGATCAAGGCCGGCGGGCGCTGGATGAGCCTGCTGTACTGAGCAGGTCCAGGTAGGCGCCTTCGACCAGCTGCCCGGGCGCGATGCCGAGTTGGTCCATCAGCTGGTCGGCTTCGCGCCGGCCGGCGGCCTCGTCCTCGCCTTCGGCCAGGACCACCTCCAGTTCCATGAAATCGCCCAGATCCTCGACCTGGTCCAGGTGGATGCGGGTGCGCCCGGCCAGGTATAGCGTGCGCTGCTTGACCACCCGCCCGCGCTCGCCCAGCGCCAGGCGCAAAGTTTCGCGCAGCGCGGCCGGGTCATTGGTCGGGGCGATGCGATAAAACGAGGTCTTTGGGCCGGTTGCGTCGGCGCGGGTGTAGAAGATCAGCTCACCGCAACCATCGCCGAAATCGCGCAGCTTCAGCCGGCCTTCGGGACAGATAAAGAAGGTGTCGTCCTGGAAGATCGGTATGGGACCCTGGTCGGCCAGGGCGGCAGCACGCTGCTCCAGGACGGTTCGGTCGGCCACGCGGGCCTTGATTTCGATGTTTCGTGGCATAAAGGATTTCTACCAGGGCTCGATTGCCAGGCCTCTCACGCGCTCGAATTCACGCGTGTTGCGGGTGACCAGAATGCATGCATTGGCAAGCGCGATCGCGGCGATCAGGGTGTCATTGGGGCCGATTGGGTTGCCCTGCGCGGCGAGCTCGGCGCGAATCAGGGCATAGGTGTCGGCACAAGCATCATCGAACGGCAGGCTCTGCAACGGCTCGGCAAAAGCATGCACCCGGGCCAGATTGGCCTCGCTTCGCGCACTTCGTCTGGCGCCGAACAGCAGTTCCGCCCTGACCACGCTGCACAGCGCGAGCTCTGTCGGAGCATGACTGCCGAATCGATCGATCAGGGCCGGTTCGCGGCCGTTGAGCAAATGAATGCAGATGTCGGTGTTGAGCAGTTTCATTCCAGTGGACTGCGCGTTTCGACCTCGCCCTGCGGCGCGCGCTCGATGGGGGCGCCGTCGGCCGCGCAGAACACGCGATCGAAATAACCGGGCGGCCATTCGGCGACGAGATCCTTTCGCGCCAGTTCGGCCAGGTAGCGCGACACGCTCATCCCGGCCTGGCTGGCGCGCCGCTTCAGGCTTTCAGCCTCGCGTTCAGGCAAATAGCAGTGTAACTGGGCCATGAGTTGATCAACAAATAGATGCACATATATTCTAATTGGCGCCAAGAGGCGGGTCAACGCCGGTGAAAACCGCGCCTTTCCCGGTCTTCGGGTTCTTATCGGAAGGGGTTGATGATGCTCACGCCATCGATGAACTGGCCATGCTGCAGGTCTTCGGTCAGCAAGACGCTGCATTCGGCCTTGCGGGCAGCCTGAATGATCAGGGCGTCCCAGAACGAGAGCCGGTGCAGCTGGACCAGGTCCATGGCCACCATGACATCGTCTGTTGCAATCTGGATCACACTCATGCGGGCGAACAATCGGGCGCGTTGCTTGGCGAGCTCGATGGCCACGCCCAGCTTGCGCGTGCTGGTGGCGATGTATTCCTGGAGTACCTGGGAGGAAATCACGCCTTTTTTGGTTCGCAGCGCCTGTTCCACAAGTTCGATCGCCAGCTGCGACTTTTCGGGCGCATCTGCATCATCGGTGTAGACCAGGATATTGGTGTCGAGAAAGCTACGCTCTTTCATGGATCTCGTCGCGATCGAAGGTCCAGCCTCGGCTGCGCCCGGTTCGGCAGGTGCGATGGAACTGCGCCAGTTCTCTTTCCAGCGCCTGTGCCGTGGTCAGTTCTTCGAGGTATTCCCGGACCAGCTGGTTGACGCTTTTGCCCCGGGCGCGGGCTGCTTCACGGGCCTGCTCGAGCAGCTCCTTGTTGATGGAAAGGGTCAGGTTCATAGCAAGCACGGATTATGTGGGCACGTATTCAGTGTAAAACTTTTTGCAAAAAAATGCTTGACTTCTTGTGCAGGGCTTCATTACTGTTCGCTCCCATGAGCACCGCATCGCGCAACCAGACCAAGGCCATCGTCGCTGCCCCGCAGCGCGACCTGCGCGATCGGCTCATTCCGGCTTCCGTGCTCGTACTCGGTCTCGTACTCGTACTTATTACCTTGCAAACAGGTAGCGGGTCCGTCTAGCGCACGAAAGCAAACCACCAGACGAACGAAAACCCCGCTACCGAAAGGAGCGGGGTTTTTTTTGGTCCGGACTTCGATCAGGGCATCGACAGGGCAACACGACAGGGCATGGAAAGCGACAAGATCAAGAAGGGGACAAGCCGGGCACCGGCCCGGGCAATGCTCAAGGCCACCGGCCTGAGCGACGAAGACATCGCCCGCCCGCTGGTGGCCGTGGTCAATACCTGGTCTGAAGTCACGCCCTGCAATTACCACCTCAGAGAGCTGGCCAAGCCGGTCAAGCAGGGCATCTTCGATGCCGGCGGCACGCCGATCGAGTTCAACACCGTGATGGTCACCGACGGCATCGCCATGGGCTCGGAAGGCATGAGCGCATCCTTGATGTCGCGCGAGACCATTGCCGACTCCATCGAGCTGGCCGTCAGAGGCCACTGCTTGGATGCAGTCGTCGTCATCGTCGGCTGCGACAAGACCCTGCCGGCCGCAGCCATGGCCCTGGCCCGGCTGGACCGTCCCGGGGTGGTGCTGTACGGCGGCTCGATCATGCCGGGCAAGCACAACGAGCTGGCCATCACCATCCAGGACGTGTTTGAAGCCGTCGGCGCCTGTGCCGCCGGCAAGATCGACGAGGACGAGCTGAGCGCGATCGAAAACGCGGCCTGCCCGGGCGCCGGTGCCTGCGGCGGCCAGTTCACCGCCAACACCATGGCCCAGGTGATGACCCTGCTGGGCCTGTCACCCATGGGGGTCAACGACGTCCCCGCCGTCCACCCCGACAAGCCCGAGGCCGCCCGCCGCTGCGGCCAGGTCGTGATGGAAATGCTGGGCCGGGGCGCCAGTGCCCGCGATCTGATCACCGTCGACAGCTTGCGCAACGCGGCCACCGTGGTCACCGCCACGGCCGGCTCGACCAACGCCATCCTCCACCTGCTGGCCATCGCCCGCGAGGCCGGCTGCGACTTCCACATCGACGAGTTCGACCGCATCGCCCGCACCACCCCGGTGATCACCGACTTGAAGCCCGGCGGCCGCTTTATGGCCCCGGACCTGTTTGCCGCCGGCGGCACCGCGCTGGTGATCGCCGAGCTGGCCAAAGCCGGCAAGCTGGTCGACGCGCCCACCTGCACCGGCAAGCACCTGCTGGCCGAGGTTGAGGGCGCAATTGCCGCGCCGGGGCAGGAAGTGGTCCACTCGGTGGCCGAGCCGATCAAGCCGCGCGGCGGCTTCGGCATCCTGTACGGCGACCTGGCCCCGGAAGGCTGCGTGATCAAGCTGGCCGGCCATGGCCGCCTGCAGCACTCGGGCCCGGCCCGGGTGTTCGACGGCGAGGAAGCGGCTTTCGCGGCCGTCCAGGCCGGCCGGATCCAGGCCGGTGACGTGGTCGTGATCCGCTACGAAGGGCCCAGGGGCGGGCCCGGCATGCGCGAGATGCTGGCCGTCACCGCCGCCCTGGTCGGCCAGGGCCTGAGCGAGTCGGTCGCCCTGATCACCGACGGGCGCTTCAGCGGGGCCACCTACGGTTTCATGGTTGGCCACGTCAGCCCCGAAGCCGCCGACGGCGGGCCGATCGCGCTGCTGGCCGACGGCGATACGGTCACCATCGACGTCGATGCCCAGACCCTGAACACCGATGCTGACCTGGCCGCCCGCCGGGCCGGATGGCAGGCGCCGCCGCCGGCCGCCACCCAGGGCGTCTATGCCCGCTATATCGCCCAGGTCTCCAGCGCCTCGACAGGTGCTGTGACCGGATTCCCTTTCGACCGCTGATTTCTTCCATTCAAACCTTTACGGAGCCCAACCCCACCATGAAAATCTGGACCGAAGCCGACCACCAACGCAACGCCCTGACCGGGCAGACCATCGCCGTGATCGGCTATGGCAGCCAGGGCAGGGCGCACGCCCGCAACCTGAAGGATTCCGGCCATGACGTGGTCATCGGCGCCCGCCGCAACGGCGGCAGCTGGAAAAAGGCCGGCGATGACGGCTTCCGCGTCGCCGAACCTGCCGAGGCCGCCGCCAGCGCCGGCCTGATCGCCCTGCTGACCCCCGACATGGCCCAGGCCCAGGTCTACGGCCAGATCGAGACCTCGATCAAGCCCGGCGCGGCGCTGCTTTTTGCCCACGGCTTCAATATCCACTTCGGCAGCATCCAGCCGCGCGCCGATATCGACGTGATCATGGTCGCGCCCAAGGGTCCCGGCGACCTGGTCCGGCGCCAGTACGAGGAAGGCCGCGGCGTGCCCTGCCTGCGCGCCATCGCCCAGGACGCGACGGGCCAGGCCGCCGACAAGGCGCTGTCCTATGCCCACGGCATCGGCGGTACCCGCGGCGGGGTCATCGACACCAGCTTCCAGGAAGAGACCGAAACCGACCTGTTCGGCGAGCAGGTGGTGCTGTGCGGCGGTACTGCCGAGCTGGTTATCCAGGGCTTCGAAACCCTGGTCGAGGCCGGCTACCAGCCCGAGGTGGCTTACTTCGAGTGCCTGCATGAGCTGAAGCTGATCGTCGATCTGCTGCACGAGGGCG
>JBKHEF010000060.1:0-7319 GCA_046540955.1 Wenzhouxiangella sp. | reverse complement strand
GAAGATCTTGTGCCGGCAGTGCTCGGAGTTGGCCTGGGCGAACATCATCAGCTCGGCGTCGGTCGGATCACGCGCCAGTTCGCGATAGGCCGCGGCCAGGTAGTCGATCTCGCCCTGGCTCAGCGCCAGGCCCAGGTCGCGGTTGCTCTGCTGCAGGCTCGCGGCCGGGTCTAAGCCGAGTTCGATGGTGCCCAGCGCGGCCGGCTGCGGGTGTCCAAACCAGCCCGCGAGATCAGCCTGACCGTCGACAATGGTCTCGGTCATGCGGTCATGGAGCAGCTCGCGGCCGGGCCGCGAGAGCCGGCCGGTCTCCAGCCCCTCGATGCTCAGCAGGCGGCCGCGTTCGATACCGGCCAGGTGCCCTAGCCCGCAGCGGCGCAGAATATCGCCGGCCTTGCTGGCCCAGGGCGTCCGGGTTCCCGGCCGCGGCAGGATCAGCAGGCGGTTGCCGTTGTCGGCTTGACCCTGCCAGCGCCGGGCCTGCAGCAATCGGGTCAGCCGCTGCTCATCGTCAACCGCCAGCTGCTCGATCTCCACCAGAAACAACTCGCGTGTGGTCAGCGCGATCCGGCAGCCCTCGATCCGGCTCAAGTCACCCGCCAGCTGGCGGCGCCGGAACTCGGGCAAGGCCTCGGAGCCGAGCAGGACGATCATGGCATCTCCCGGTCCATCAATGGCGGTCGCCGCAGCACCCGGCTGCGGCGCGGGTTCTGTCAGCCGTTGCCGTCACCGTTGCGGCCGGCGAGGGTATCGAGGCGCTCGCGCAACTGTTCCGGCGGCACATAGCCAGGAATGATGTCACCGTCAAAGGTCATCAGCGACGGGGTCCCGGTCACGCCCAGACTCTGGCCAAGGCGGTACTGTTCCAGGACCGGGTTGTCGCAAGTGGCCGCACGCGGCGTGCCGCCGGTCTTGGCAATGTCCATGGCAGCCTGGCGATCATCGGCACACCACACCGAAACCATCTTGTTGTAGGTCTGCGACCCCTCCCCGGCGCGCGGAAAAGCCAGGTAGTGGATGCGGATGCCCGCGTCGTGGTATTCATCCATCTTCTCGTGCAGACGCTGGCAGAAACCGCAATCGGGGTCGGTGAAGACCAGCACCTCGTGATCGGCACTGCCGTTACCGAAGGTCACGAAATCGTCCTGGTCGAGCTCGCTGATCTGCGCCTTGCGGACCCCGGCCATGGCCGCGTCGGTCAGATCGGTCTGGGTTTCCAGATCGATCACCCGCCCCTGCATCAGGTAGCGACCGTCGTCACTCATGTACAGGATCTCACTGCCCACCCGCACTTCCATGATGCCCGGCAGCGGCGTTTCGGCAATGGACACCTCGGACAGATCAGGTACCAGCGTCGCCAGGCGCTGCTCAATCGCGGCTGGATCGGCGGCCAGGGCGCCAGCCGAGAGGACGATTCCGGCCAGCAACAGGCCGGAAAAAGACAATCTGTTCATTGCATGGTTCTCCTTAAGAAGAAAGCGGGATTTCGGGGCAATGGCCTCACCAGGGCTTGGAGTATAGAGCAGACGACAAGTTTCCTGACCATCGATCTCCGGCCGATGGCTGCAAGCCTTGGCGGTCAACCGCGCGGATGGTGCGCGGCATGCAGGGCCTTGAGCCGCGAACGTGAAACATGGGTATAGATCTGGGTCGTGGCCAGGTCGGCATGACCGAGCAGCATCTGGACCGCGCGCAGGTCAGCGCCGTGGTCGAGCAGATGGGTGGCAAACGAGTGGCGCAGCCGGTGGGGATGAATGTCGCCGACGATGCCGCAGTCGCGGGCATGCCTGCGAATGCGCTGCCAGACCGCCTGGCGACTCAACGGCAGGCCGCGGCGCGAAACAAAGACCCGATTTCCGACCGGCCCGAGACCGGCCCTGCCCTGCTTGAGCCAGCGTTCGGTGGCCAGTTGGGCAGGCTCCCCGAGTGGCACCAGGCGCTCGCGGCCACCCTTGCCGATCACCCGGACCAGGCCACGCACCAGGTTGAGACGGGCCAGATCAAGCTCGACCAGTTCGCTGACCCGCATGCCGGTGGCATACAGCATTTCCAGGATGGCCCGATCGCGCAGCCCCAGCGGCGTATCGGCGGCCGGCTGCGCGAGCAGGCGCCGAACCTCGTTTTCGGACAACAGGTGCGGCAACCGCCGGATGCCGGCCGGTGCCTGCAGATCGACCATGGGGTTGTCGTTCTGCAGGCCCTGCCGCTTCGCCCAGGCAAAAAACTGGCGCAGGCAGGAGACCTGGCGGGTCACACTGCTGACCGCGGCACCCTGTCGCAGCCGCGCCGCCAGGAAATCCATGATCTGTGCCCGGCTGACCGGCAGGCCAGGCTCACCGACCGCGCGGCTGAATTGCCGCAAATCCTGCCGGTAGGCAGCAAGGCTGAGGGCGGCCAGACCGCGCTCGGCCCAGACTGCATCCAGAAAAGGATCGATCAGCGAATCAAGCGCCATGAACCGTGTTTGCCAACGACAACGGGGTGACCCGAAAGCCACCCCGTTGCCCGAGACCCTGAACGGATCAGCCCTTGCCGGTCAGGCGAGCCAGACTGGTTTGGGCAACCGTCTCCAGATCGCTGATCTTGGCCCGGGCAGTATCGCGGAATTCCTCGACCGCCTTGCGCCGGTGGGCCATTTCAGAACTGGCCAGATCCATGACCGCGGCGCGCAATTCCTCAACGGCAGCAAGCAGCCTGCTCATGGGTTCACCGCCAGCCGTGCCGGTCTTTTTCTTCTTGCCGCGTTTTTTCTTGCCGGCCTTCTTCTTGCTGGCCTTCTTCTTGCCGGCTTTCTTTTTACCGACCTTCTTCTTGCTGGCCTTCTTCTTGCCAGTCTTTTTCTTGCTCACTTTCTTCTTGCTGGCCTTCTTCTTTGAACCTGCCTTCTTCTTGGCGGCCTTTTTCCTGGTGGCTTTCTTCTTGCCCACTTTCTTCTTGGACGATTTTTTCTTGCCAGCTTTTTTCTTGCTGGCCTTCTTCTTCGAAGCCTTCTTCTTGGTTGCTTTCTTCTTTGCCGTCTTGGCTGGCGCCGGTGACCCGCCAGCATCGTTTGCAGGCGCCTCGCCGGCGGTTACCGAACCGTCCTCGCTGGCGGCCTGTTCAATCCGGGATTCTTCCTGACTGAGCATGAATGCATTCTCCCTTAAGTGTTCTTTATTAAAGGTGACAGTAGCAAGTCATCACGAAGAGTAAAGTAGCAGCCCTGCAAAAGCAAATCAGCCATGCGATGAAACCATGCACCCTGGCGCGACGCCTGGCCGCCATTGTTTACGATGGTCTTCTGATCATCGCCTTGTGGATGGCGGCCACAGCGCTGATCGTGGTCGTACGACAAGCGGAAATAGCCCCGGCCAGCCCCTTGTTCCAGCTGTATCTGCTGGTCGTGGCCTGGCTTTATCTGGCGATCTGCTGGCGGGCCGGCCAGACGCTGGGCATGAAGGCATGGCGCATCCGGTTGCAGGCCGAGACGCCGACCATGTCATGGTGGTCAACCATCGTTCGTTTTCTGACCGCGATCCTGTCGTGGATCGTCCTCGGCCTGGGTTTCTGGTGGAGTCTGTTTCATCCCCAATCGGCCACCTGGCATGACCTGGCTTCAGCCACCCGTCTGGTCGTACTGCCGCGCAACAGCGCTACGAACGACGCAGCGCAACCACGCCGGCAGCGATGATCAGCACCGGCGGCAACAGCAGCGACAGCCACAGCGGTAGCGGCCAGACCATCGCCAGGCTCTGGGTCAGACGACTGACCACAAAAAAGGCCAGACCCAGCAACACCCCGATGAACAGGCCCGGACTGCGTCCACCCGCACGGGCACTGCGAAACACGAACGGCAGTGCGACCATCACCATGGCCAGCACGTTGAGGGGAAAGAAGACACGTTGCCAGAACGCCTGTTCATAAGCGCCGGCATCAAGGCCATTGTCAACCAGATAGGCGCGCATGCGGCGAAGATCCGCCATCGCCAGCAGGCGCGGACGACTGACCGCGGCGATGAACAATTCCGGGCTGAGCCGGGAAGGCAATTGCAGCGTATCGACCTGTCTCATGTCCCCGGTCTGGTCAAGGTCACGAACACTGACCTGTTCAAGCAGCCATTGCCCATTGACATGAGTGGCTCGATCGGCCCGCACAATCCGGGTCGGCTGCATGGCCTCATCAAGCTGGTAGACCAGCGCATCGGTAAAGACCAGATCAGTCTGGTCGCGCCAGAGCGATTCGTTGACGCGAATCATGAAGGGGCCGTCGCGCAGCCAGAGCATGCCGCCATCGCCAAGATGCAACTGGCCACTCCTGGCCTGCTGACGTTCGGCCCGGGCCCGGGTCTCCAGATCCGGAATAATCCACTCGGCCACCATCACCATCGCCAGCACACAGATTGCAATCACGGCCATGACGCGTCCCGCCACATGCGCGCGATCAAAGCCGGCCGCGCGCATGATCACCAGTTCGTTGGCCGTTGCCAGCCCACCCAGTCCAAGCAGACTGCCGATCAGGGCGGCGAAGGGGAACACATCGTAGGCGCGCCGGGGGGTCGTCTGAAGCAGATACCACAGCATCCGAACGGTGGTGTAGTCGCCGCCTACCGAGCGTGCTTCGCGGATGAAATCGATCAACAGATGAATGCCGAGCAGCACCAGCCAGGTCAGCACCAGCCCGCCGAGTACAGCACGGGCAATGTGCATGCTCAGGCGCCGGGCAATCACCATCGTCGCCAGTGCTTGAGCCAGAGCACCGCTGCCGCCAGCATCAGCACCGCATGGATCGGCCACAAACCCGGCCCGGCCAGGGCAGCGTGCCGCTCCATCATGACCAGACCGGCCTGGATGGCGTTGCTATAGACCAGATACAGCACCAGGGCCACAACCACGCTGCCCCAGCGCCCCTGGCGAGGTGCCCGATACGCCAGCGGCACGGCCAGTGCACCCAGGATCAGGGCGGCCAGCGCCGGGGCCAGCCGCCACTGCCACTCGCGCCGCTCAGCCGGGCTTTCAGCCGGCACCAGTTCGGGCAGGCGAACCGCCATCTCACCGCCCCCGCCCGTGCGCACATCGGGTGGCGGCAGGCGAATATCGTTGCGGGCAAAACGCATCTCGCGCAGGGGTCCGACAGCGGGGTCGGAACCATGGCGAACCTGGTGCCCGTCAAGCAGCGACAGATAGCGACTGCCGTCTGCAGGGTCCAGCCACATCCGGCCCGAGGCCGCCCCCAGCACCTCTGGCGCGGCCGGATCATCATGCTGGATGAGGACCTTTTCCAAGCGTCCATCCGGCGCATCGACGTGACCAACATAGATGGTCAGACGGCCGTGCTCCAGGCGCTCGAAGCGCCCCGGTTGCAGACCGCCGATCAGGGCCTGGCGGGCCGCATCGGCCATCAGGGTACCGGTCCGCTCGACCGCCCACGGCGCCAGCCAGCCCGAGACCAGCAGCAAAGCCAGTGCCCAACCGGCGACCAGCCAGGCCAGCGGTACAAAGCACTGACCGAAGCCCACGCCGGCTGCCCGCAGTACGGTCATTTCGCTTTGCTCATGGGTGCGGCCCAACGCCAGCAGCAGACCGGTCATCAACGCCAGAGGGGCGATCATCATGATTGCCTCGGGCAGACGCAGGACCAGCAGCAGCGCCACGCTGCGACCGGGTAGCTGCCCCTGCGCGGCCTCGGCCAGCAACTCGGCCATGAACAATGCCGAAATCACCCCCAGCAGAACCAGCAGGGTCATGGTGCTGGCAACGAAGGCCTCGCGCAGCAGGTAGCGGTGCAGGATCAACATCGTCGGGGATGGGATGGTTACAATGAACGACTGTTTTCGCGATGGGACTTTCAAGTTCATGCAGTTTACAACCACCCAGGATTCTGTCGTCAGCCTCACCAGTGATTGCCTGCTGCTCGGGCTGGGCGAGGACCGCCGCTTTGGTCCCGCCATGGCCGCAGTGGATGCAGCCAGCGACGGTTTCATCACCCGCCTGCTTGAGAGCGGGGATCTGCCGACCAAGCCTGGCAAGACCCTGCTCCTGCACGCCGTCCCCGGCGTGACCGCCAGCCGCGTTCTGATTGCCGGGCTGGGCAAGGCCGAAAAGCGCGACGGGGTCGGGTTCTACAACGCCGTCCGCGCCGCCGGCAAGACGCTCCGGCAATCGCGCGCATCCAGTGCCCACTGCCTGCTGACCGAAGCCGAGGTGGGCGATTGCGATCTCGCCACCCGAACCCGCCTGGCCGCACTGGCGCTGGCCCACGGCGACTACGTCTATACCGCCACCAAGCAACCGGCCGCCGATGCCCCGCCACCGACCGACCAGGTCAGTTTTCCGGCCGGCGACGGGATCGAGGCCGAACTGGCCCGTGCCCACAGCATCTACGCGGGCATCCAGCGTTGCCGCGACCTGGGCGACCTGCCGCCCAACCTGTGCAACCCGGAGCACCTGGCCGACACTGCCCGCGCCATGGCCGAGCAGCACGACGGCCTGGCCGTGGAGGTGCTCGATGAAGCGCAGATGCGTGAGTTGAAGATGAACAGCCTGCTGGCCGTGGGCCAGGGCAGCACCAACCCGTCCTACCTGATCCACTTGAGCTGGCGCGGCGGCCCGTCCGACCAGGCCCCGCTGGCCCTGGTCGGCAAGGGCATTACCTTCGATACCGGCGGCATCTCGCTCAAGCCGCGCGAGCTGATGGAGCAGATGAAGTTCGACATGTGCGGGGCCGCCACCGCGCTGGGCGTGATGGAAGCCGTCGCTCGCCTGGAGCTGCCGCTGAATGTCGATTGCGTGGTCGCCGCAGTCGAGAACATGCCCGACGGCAATGCCTACCGGCCCGGCGATGTCATCACGACCATGTCCGGCAAGACCGTCGAGGTCCACAACACCGATGCCGAGGGCCGGATGATCCTGGCCGATGCCCTGACCTGGACGGGCCAGTTCGTCAAACCGGCAGCGATGGTTGATATCGCCACCCTGACCGGCGCCTGCGTGGTCGCGCTGGGCCACCATGCCAGCGGCATCATGACCCATGACGATGACCTGGCCGAGGAACTGCTCAGCGCCGGCAGCCGCGCGGCTGACCGCGGCTGGCGTCTGCCGCTGTGGGACGACTACCAGGAGCAGATCGACACCCCGTTTGCCGACATGAAGAACATCGGCGGCATGCCGGCCGGCAGCATCACCGCCGGCTGCTTCCTGGCCCGCTTTACCGAAGGCCAGCGCTGGGCGCATCTCGATATTGCCGGTTCGGCCTGGCAGTGGGGCAAGCCGGAAAGCGCAACCGGCCGACCGGTCGGCATGCTCGTGCAGTGGCTGATGGACCGGGCCGGAGGATGAGGATGA
>JBKHEF010000059.1:0-7974 GCA_046540955.1 Wenzhouxiangella sp. | reverse complement strand
GGAATCAGCCGATCAACTCGGCCAGTGCCCCACCCGGCTCGGGCTGGCGCATGAAGGATTCGCCGATCAGGAAGGCGCCGATGCCGCCGGCGCGCAGGCAGGTGATATCGGCCGGGGTGTGGATGCCGGATTCGGAAATGACCAGGCGGTCGTCGGGGACCTGCGGGGCCAGGCGCAGACTGGTGTCCAGGTCGGTGACGAAGCGGTGCAGGTCGCGGTTGTTGATGCCGATCAGATCACCGGGTACCGCCAGGGCGCGCTCCAGTTCGGTCTGGTCGTGGACTTCGACCAGCACGCTTAAGCCCAGTTCGCGCGCCAGCGCCGACAGCTCGGCCAGCGCGCTGTCGTCCAGCGCAGCGACAATCAGCAGCACGGCGTCAGCATCCATGGCGCGGGTTTCCCAGACCTGCCAGGGGTCGATGATGAAGTCCTTGCGCAGCACCGGCAGCCGGCAGGCGGCGCGGGCCTGAACCAGAAAGTCGGCATGACCCTGAAAAAACTGCTCGTCGGTGAGCACCGACAAACAGGTCGCCCCGCCGGCCTCGTAGGACCGGGCGATGGCGGCCGGATCGAAGTCGGCCCGGATCAGACCGGCCGACGGCGAGGCGCGCTTGATCTCGGCGATGACCGCATCCTGCGACGCTGCGGCCCGGCGCTTCAGGGCGCCGGCAAAATCGCGCGCGGCGGGCAGATCGGCACACGCTGCCTGCAACGCCGCCAGGCTGCGCCCGGCCTTGCCGGCAGCAAGCTCTTCGCGTTTGACGGCAAGAATCCTGCCCAGGATGTCTTGGCTCACAGCGCCTGGGTCCGCTTGGCATAATCACGCAGCCGAACCAGGCCGGCGCCTTTTTCCAGCACCTCGCGGGCCGCTGCAACGCCGGCTTTGAGTGATTCAGCCTTTCCCGAGACGTAGATCGCCGCGCCGGCGTTGAGCGCGATGGTATCGGCGGCCGGTCCCGGCTCGCCGGCCAGGGCCGCTTCGATCAGGGCAAGACTGTCGGCAGCACCGGAAACGACCAGGCCGTCCAGCGAATCGAGCTGGATGCCGAAATCCTCAGGCGAAATCGGGTATTCACCGATTGCGCCGTCGCGCAACTCGGCCACGTGAGTGGTCGCCACCGGCGAGATCTCATCCAGCCCGTCCTGGCTGTGGACCACCATCACGTGGTTGGCGCCCAAAGCCAGCATCACCTCGGCCATCGGCGCCAACAGCTCGGCCGAAAACACCCCCAGCACCTGGTTGGGTGCCAACGCCGGGTTGGTCAGCGGTCCGAGCAGGTTGAACAGGGTGCGCAGGCCCAGCGCCTTGCGCGGGCCAATGGCGTGCTTCATCGCCGCGTGGTGCTGGGGAGCGAACAGAAAGCCGACGTTCAGTTCATCGATCAGCCGGGCGACCTGGGCGCAATCCAGGTCCAGCCGGCAGCCGGCCGCCTCGAGCAGGTCGGCGGCCCCGGACTTGCTCGAGACCGAGCGGTTGCCGTGCTTGGCCACGCGCACCCCGGCCGCGGCGGCGACAAAGGCCGAGGCAGTGGAGACATTGAACAGGCTGGCGCCGTCACCGCCGGTGCCGACGATGTCGGTCAGCCCCTCGCGGTCGATCTCGACCCGGGCGGCGAAGCTGCGCATGACCTCGGCCGCCGCGGCAATTTCGGCCGGGGTTTCGCCCTTGACCCTGAGCGCCATCAGGAAGCCGCCGATCTGGGCCGGGTCGGCCTGGCCGCCCATGATCTCGTTCATCGCCGCGTGCATCAGCCCGGAGGTCAGGTCGCGGCCTTCGGCCAGTTCGGCCAGCGCTTTGCGGATTTCACTCATTGCCGAATACTCTTCAAGAAGTTGTCCAGCAGGGCATGGCCCTGGCGGGTGAGGATGGATTCGGGATGAAACTGCACCCCCTCGACGGCCAGTTCGCGGTGACGAAAGCCCATGATCTCGTCGCGCCCGCCGTCCTCAAAGGCCGTCCAGGCGGTCTCTTCCAGGCACTCGGGCAGCGACTCGCGCTCGACGATCAGCGAATGGTAGCGGGTCGCTTCGAACGGATTGTCGAGCCCGGCAAACACGCCCTTGCCCGAATGATGCATGGGCGAGGTCTTGCCGTGCATGACCTGGCGGGCGCGCACCACCTTGCCGCCAAAGGCCTGGCCGATCGCCTGGTGGCCCAGGCACACGCCCAGCAGCGGGATCTCGCCGGCCAGCTCGGCGACCATGGCCAGGCAAATGCCGGCTTCATCGGGCGTGCATGGCCCGGGCGAAAGCACGATGCCGTCGGGATCAAGTGCCCGGATATCGGCGATGCTCAGCGCATCGTTGCGGCGGGTATCGACATTCGCACCCAGCTCGCCCAGGTACTGGACCAGGTTGTAGGTAAACGAGTCGTAGTTGTCGATCATCAGCACCTTCATCGGTGCAGTCCTCCGCTGGCCTGGGCGACGGCGCGGATCAGCGCGCGGCCCTTGTTGAGGGTTTCCTCCCACTCACGGTCCGGGTCGGAGTCGGCGACGATGCCGGCCCCGGCCTGCACGTGCAGGGTATCGCGATGGACCAGGGCGGTCCGGATGGCAATCGCCAGGTCGGCCTCGCCATGCCAGTCCAGGTAGCCGACCGCGCCGGCATAAATGCCGCGTCGGACCGGTTCGAGCTCGTTGATGATTTCCATCGCCCGCACCTTGGGTGCGCCCGACAGGGTGCCGGCCGGAAAGGTCGCCCTGAGCACATCGATCGCGCTCAAACCATCCCGAATGCGGCCATGGACTTCGGAGACCAGGTGCATGACGTGCGAGTAGCGCTCGATCACCATCTGGTCGGTGACCACCACGCTGCCGGTCTCGGCGATCCGGCCGACATCGTTGCGCCCCAGATCGATCAGCATCAGATGCTCGGCCAGCTCCTTGGGATCGGCTCTAAGCTCGGCTTCCAGCGCGCGATCCTCTTCCGGCGTGCGGCCGCGCGGCCGGGTACCGGCGATCGGCCGCACCGTGGCCTCGCCTCCCTGGACCCGGACCAGCACCTCGGGCGAGGCGCCGACGACCTGGAACTCGCCGAAATCCAGAAAGTACATGTACGGCGAGGGGTTGAGGCTGCGCAGCGCGCGGTAGACATCGATAGGGCGTGCGGCCAGGGCCACGCTCATGCGCTGCGAGAGCACCACCTGCATGGCGTCGCCGGCGAGGATGTAGTCCTTGACCCTGGCCACGGCAGCCTTGAAGTCGGCCTCGCTGAAACCGAAGCGGTAGTCGCACTCGGCCGGTACCGGCAACGACATCGGCGGCGGATAGCCCGGCGAGCCGCAGCGCAGGCGATGGACCAGCTGATCCAGCCGGCGCTGGGCCGCCGCCCAGGCGTCGGGCTGGCCAGGGTCGGCATTGACGATCAGGCTCAGGCGCTGCGAAAGATTGTCGAATACCGCGAGTTCTTCGGCTTCCAGCAGCAGGATCTCGGGCACGCCCAGCTCGTCGGCCTTGGCGGCAAAATCCAGCTTCGGCTCGACCAGGGCCACGGTCTCGTAGCCGAAGTAGCCGACCAGGCCACCGCTGAAACCCGGCAACTCGTCCACTTCCGGTGCGCTGATGGCGCCCACCACCCGCGCGATCTCGGCCAGCGGGTCAACCGCCTGCTGTTGCTCGACCACCCGACCGTGCTCAAGATGCTCGAAGCAGCGGCCGCTGGCCCGCCAGGCCCGTCGGCACGGCAGGCCGATGATCGAGTAACGGCCCCAGTTCTCGCCGCCCTGGACCGACTCCAGCAGAAAAGCATTGGGCCCGTCGACCAGCTTGAGATAGACCGACAGCGGAGTATCCAGGTCGGCCGCGATGCTGCGCCAGACCGGAATCCGGTTATAGCCCTGGCGGGCGAGTTCATCGAAGCGCTGGGCGTTCATGCTGGAAGTCAGGTCTGAAAAGTCGGCAGCAACCGGCCATTGTACGGTGGGCTTGAGTGCATCAGGCGCTGGTCTTGCCGCGCAGCGCCCGGATCACGCCGGCATAGTCCTCCGCGCCGAAAATGGCTGACCCCGCCACCAGGGTATCGGCACCGGCGGCAATGATGTCGGCGGCATTGCCGGGTTTGACCCCGCCGTCGATTTCCAGCCGGATTTCGAGCTCGGAGTCGTCGATGATGCGCCGGGCCTGCTTGAGCTTGGTCAGCGCCGAGGGAATGAACTGCTGGCCGCCGAAGCCGGGATTGACCGACATCAGCAGGACCAGGTCGATCTTGTCGATCACCCAGTCGAGCACGTCCAGCGGCGTGGCCGGGTTGAAGACGATGCCGGCCTGGCAGCCGCATTCGCGGATCATGCTCAAGGACCGGTCCAGGTGCCGGGTCGTTTCGGGATGGATGCTGATCACGCTCGCGCCCGCCTCGGCAAAGTCCGGGATGATGCGATCGACCGGCTCGATCATCAGGTGAACATCGATCGGCGCGGTGATGCCGTAGTCGCGCAGGGCCCGGCAGACCAGCGGACCGATGGTCAGGTTGGGCACGTAGTGGTTGTCCATGACATCGAAGTGGACCCAGTCGGCACCGGCGTCCAGCGCGGCCTGGGTGTCTTGCCCCAGGCGGGCGAAATCGGCGGACAGAATCGACGGTGCGATGACCAGCGGCTGTTTCATGGTCCAAGCGAATCTATAATGCGGGTTGGCTTTGAATTGTACGCCAGCCGTGACCGACTACCCCGTCCCGCCGCTTGAACTTCTTCATCAGGGCAAGGTCCGCGATATCTATGTCGTCGACGCTGACCGGCTGCTGATCATCGCTTCCGACCGGCTGTCGGCGTTTGATGTGATCCTGCCCGACCCGATCCCGGGCAAGGGCGAAATCCTGACCGGCATTTCCCGGTTCTGGTTCGATCGCTTCGACGATCTGGTCCGCAACCACCTGCTCGACGACGATCTGGCGGCGGTCGTTGGATCACAAGAACTGGCCGCGACGCTTGCACCGCGCAGCATGCTGGTTCGCCGGCTCAAGCCCCTGCCCATCGAAGCGGTGGTGCGTGGCTACCTGGCCGGCTCGGGGTGGAAAGACTACCAGGCCAGCGGTACGATCTCCGGGGTCGCGCTGCCCGCCGGACTGCAGCAGGCCGACAGCCTGCCCGAGCCCATTTTCACGCCCTCGACCAAGGCGCCCAGGGGCGAGCATGATGAAAGCATCGACTTTGCATCGGCCCAGGCACTGATCGGCGCCGAGATCGCCTTGCGGGTGCGCGACATCTCGCTGGCGATCTACCGCCGGGCGTCCGCCTGGGCGCGCAATCGCGGCATCATCATCGCCGATACCAAGTTCGAATTCGGTCTCGACCGGGATGGCCACCTGTTCCTGATCGACGAGGTCCTGACCCCGGACAGCTCACGCTTCTGGCCGGTTTCAGACTGGCGCCTCGGGACCAGCCCGCCGAGCTTCGACAAGCAGTTCGTCCGCGACTACCTGGAAACACTGGACTGGGACAAGACCGCGCCGGGGCCACGCCTGCCGGCCGACATCATTGTCCAGACCGAAAGTCGTTACCGGGAGGCCGTACATCGCCTGACCGGCGCCGAAAGCGCCTGAGACCATCACCGCAGCGGCTAAACTAGGGCGATTCCCCTCAACCATCGCACGTGCTGCCATTCGCGTCATGACCTCTTCTACCGAACCACAAGCTGTCAGCCAACGTCCGGCCAACACCGAGCGCGAGTACTACGTCCGTCGCAGCGACCTGCCCCTGAGTTGCCCGACCCCCGACATGGCGCTGTGGAACTCCCACCCCCGGGTCTATCTGCCGATCGAACAAACCGGCCGGGCCCGCTGTCCCTATTGCGGCGCGGTCTACATCCTCGAAGACGACTAGTGGACCCGGAAGTGAGTGCTCGATTGCCCCGCCGGTTCGCCTGAAAGTGTCTTTGCCGACGACCGTATTGCCGGTCATCACGCGCCACAGCTGGCTGGGCCGAACCACAGCTGCGATCCTGTTCGCCGCCCTGGCGCTGGGCCTGGTCGTGCCCAAGATCGCCGGGGCTGCCTTGCTGGTGCTGGGCCTGATCAGCCTGGTCTGGTTGACCACCCATCGCGCCTGGACCCTGCGCGGTCTGCACGCCAGTGAGCGGGTTCTGGCGGTGGCAGCAACCGGCTATGTCTTGATCATCCTGCTGGCCTGGTTGGGGCACGGGCTGGATCCGGCGGCCGGCCAGGGTCTGGGCCGGCATGCCCGCCTGCTGCTGATCCTGCCGCTGTTTCTGTTCCTGCGCCGGATCGACGATCTGGCCCCGGCCTGGTGGCGCGGCCTGGCAGCCGGGGGGCTGATTGCAGGCGTCCATGCCTGGTGGTTCCTGCTGACCGGCCAGATCGGCGAGTTCGAGAACCGCGCCGGTGGCGCGACCAACCCGATCTACTTTGGTGGTGTGGCGCTGCTGATGGCTTTCATGCTGCTGCCGCGCATTGGTGATGACAGGCTTGCCGTCGGTGAGCGTGTCCTGGTCGCGGTGGCAGTATTTAGTGGCGTCTCGGCCAGCTTGCTTTCAGGCTCGCGCGGGGCCTGGCTGGCTGCACTGCCGCTGCTGGTGGTCTATGCCCTGATGTTCGGGAATCGATTCAGTCGCGGTTGGCGCTACGGCCTGCCGCTGGCTTTTGTCGGCGGCGTGATCGCGCTCAACCTGCTGCCCCAGGTGAACATGGATCAGCGCATGCTTGAGGTGTTGCGCGAACTCACCGCAGCCCTGGCCGGCCAGGCTGAGCATGGCGGGGTGTCTGAGCGTATCGAGATGTGGCGAGTCACCGCTGGAGTGCTGACCGAACAGCCCTGGTTCGGGCCGGGGGCCGGGTCATTCCAGGCAGCCGTCGCCGAGGCCGCAGCCATAGGCGAGGTTCGGGCTGAACTGCTGGCCTATCGCCATCCTCACAACCAGTACCTCTCGGCCATGCTGTATGCCGGCCTGCCTGGACTGGCCGGCCTGGTGTTGCTGTTCTTTCTGCCGCTCAGGCGATTCTGGATACTGCATCGCAGCAGCCTGGACAGCACCACGCAGCTGGCCTGGAGCGGTCTGGCTGCGGTGACCATGCTGGCGGTCATGGCGCTGAGCGAATCGATCTTCGAGCGCAACATCGGCGTGGTCTGGTTCACCCTGCTGGTCGGCACCGGGCTGGCCCTGGTGTTTTCCGAGCGCCGGCGCGAGCTGGCCCTTCCGTGCCAGCGCCAGGCCAGCCTCAGCGTGATCCTGATCGTGCGCAACGAGGCCGACCGGATTCGAACCTGCCTGGACTCGGTGGTCGGCTGGGCCGACGAGATCATCGTCCTCGACAGTGGCAGCGAAGACGACACGGTCGCCATTTGCCGCGAGTACACCGACCGGGTCCGGCAGACCGACTGGCCCGGATTCGGCATCCAGAAGCAGCGCGCACTGGAGATGGCTCGCGGTGACTGGGTGCTGTCGCTGGATGCCGACGAGGCGGTCGATCCGGAATTGCGGCGCGAGATCGACTGGACGCTGAGTCGGCCCAGCCCCCGGCACCAGGCCTACCGTCTGAGCTGGTTGACCCACGCCTTCGGCACCACGCTGCAGCACGGGCACTGGGCCCGAGCGCCGCTGCGGCTGTTCCGGCGCGACTGTGGCCGGTTCACGCCGGCCATCGTGCACGAGAAGATCGTGGTCAACCCGACCTGCCGGATCGGCCTGCTGCAGGCTCCGCTCCATCACTACAGCTATCGCGACGTCGAGCATGCCCGGGCCAAACTGGAACGCTATGCCGAACTTCAGGCGGCTGAGCGTTTCGCCGCCGGCCGGCGCTGTCACTGGACCGGTCTGGCCTGGCTGCGCGCGGGTCTGAACTGGGCTGACAACTTCCTCCTGCGCGCCGCCTTCCTCGATGGGCGCGGGGGCTGGATCATGAGCCGCCTGACGGCCGCCTACACGCTGGAGAAGTACCGGGCGCTGGCCCGATTGCAGCGAGGATAAAGGGTTCAGGGTTCAGGGTTCAGGGGTGGCGATGACGGCGAGCCGGCATAGCGGT
>JBKHEF010000058.1:0-7996 GCA_046540955.1 Wenzhouxiangella sp. | reverse complement strand
CCCGAACCTACCCGATGTCGTCCCGGACGAAGATCCGGGACCTCCAGCCCGACCATCCGACACCGCCAGCAACAACTGCCGCTCGACCCCGATGATCACCAGTTGCGCTCCTCTTCCAGCTCGCGGTTGCGGCTGATCTCCCCGGTCAGCCAGGCGACTGCGATATGCCATTCGCGCTCCTCGGCCTGGAGCACGATGCTGCCGCCGGTCGAGGCACCATCGGGGTAGAAGCGGATGTTACCGATGCCCTCGCCGGTCAGCTCGGAGCGGGCGGTATTCATGGTGATTTCGAGGCCTTCGGGGAGTTCGACCGGGTCCTGGCCCGCCGCCTGCCAGGTGCGCTTTTCGGCATCGACAGTAAACACCTGCTGGGCGCGCTGGATGATCGCCTGGCCACGGGTATGGCGCAGACCGGCGGTGATTTCACGCTCCACGGCGCGCAACTCGGCGCCCTCGACCGAACGGCTGATCGAGACGCCAACCACGGCAAACAACAGCATCACCAGCATCATCACAACCATCAACTCGATCAGGGTGAACCCATCCTGACGACCCGCCCGGCCAGTCCGCCCCGGACTGCCGGGCGCAGACTTGCACGCTCTGAAGATGAACGGCCAGCGCATCACGGTGCTGCCGCCGCAGGTCAATCCCAGTTGGCGATCCGGGCGTTCGGACCCTCACCACCGGGGGCACCGTCGGCGCCGTCGCTGTAGATATCGAAAGAACGATGCTCGCCCGGATAGCGGTAGTTGTAGGGGTTTTCCCAGGGGTCGTTGAGGTTGGAGGCGTTGATGTAGGGACCGTTCCAGTTGGTCGCATTGGCCGGCCGCTCGACCAGTTCGCGGAGTTCGCGCGGGGCCCGGCCGGAGTCCAGGTAGAACTCGTCGACAGCCATGGAAATGCGCTGGATCTCGGCCTTGGCCGCGCGCACCTTGGCATCTTCGCCGCGCTGCATCACGTTAGGCACCACCAGCCCGGCAATCAGGCCAAGGATGACCAGGACCACCAGCAACTCGATCAGGGAGAAACCCTGGGATGTCTTCAGTTTCGTCATTGTCTTACCTCAGGTTGGCGCCTTGAGCCGGAAGACTCTAGGCAATCAATTCGTTGATGCTCAGGATGGCCATCAGCACCGACATCACGATCACCCCGATCAGGACTGCCAGGCCCAGGGTCAGGGCGGGGACCAGCAGTGCCATCAGTCGATCGATGGTGGTCTTGACCTCGCGGTCGTAGGTATCGGCCACCTTGAGCAGCATCTCGTCGAGCTTGCCGGTCTCCTCGCCGACGTTGACCATCTGCAACGCCAGGCGCGGAAAGTATTCGCTCTTGACCAGGGCCCGGGCCAGGGGCGAGCCGGTCTTGACCTGCTTGGCCGCCTCGGCCACGTCTTCGGCCAGCACCGTATTGGTCATGACATTTTTCGCGATCGAAAGTGCCGACAACAGCGGCACGCCGTTGACCAGCAGGGTACCCGTGGTCCGGGTCAGGCGCGCGGTCTCGATCTTGGCGATCACATCACCGAGCCAGCGGGTGCGCAGGAACCGTCCATCCCAGGCCCGGCGCGAGGCCGGGCGACGCATCTGGCTGCGAAACCAGATCACGATGATAAAAATGCCCGCGATCAGCGCCCACCAGTAGTTCTGCAGCACATCACCGACCCCGACCACGACCTGGGTCAGCATCGGCAACTCGCCGCCAAAGTCCTCGAACATCGGCGTGAACTGCGGAATGACGTAGACCATCAGCAGAATCAGCGAGGCGATCGCCAGCACGACCAGCAGGGCCGGGTAGATCAGCGCCGAGACCACCCCGTCCTTGAGTTCCTTGGCCCGCTCCATGTACTCGGCCATGCGCGAGAGCGTCTTATCCAGCGACCCGCCGATCTCGCCGGCCCGGACCATGTTGATGTAGAAACGCGAAAAAACCCCGTGACGCTGCTCCAGGCCCTCCGACAGCGATCCCCCCTCGCGCACATGGTTGCGGACCTGCTCGACCAGCTCGCGGACGCGCTCGTTCTCGGCCAGTTCGGCCAGAATGCCCAGCGAGCGGTCCAGCGGCAGGCCGGCCGCCAGCAGGGTGGCAAGCTGCTGGGTCAGGTCGCCGACCTCGCGCTGGTTCAGCCCGCGCCGGCCGCGCAGCAGGCTGCCCAGGCGCAGGCCGCTGCCGACCTCGCGCGCCGAGACCGGGATATTGCCCATCTCCTGCAGGCGGGCGATGACCAGGTCCTGGCTGGGCGCTTCCATCTCGCCGGTCAGGGTTTCACCGGCAGGGGTGACTGCCTTGTACTCAAATACCGCCATGACGACTGCGATCAGGCCTCCTGGGTCACGCGCAGCACTTCCTCGGCCGAGGTTTCGCCGGTCAGTGCCTTGAGCAGGCCATCCTCGTACATCGTGCGCATGCCCTCGGCGCGGGCCTGGCGCTCGATATCGGTGGCGGTGGCATGCTTGATCACCATGCGCCGGATCTCGTCACTCATGCGCAGGATTTCATGGATGCCGGTCCGGCCCCGATACCCGGTCGGGCTGGCCTCGGAGGTGCCGGGGCGGTACAGGGTCACCGGATCGGCATCGGTCAGCGCGCGCAGGCCCAGTTCCTCGACGAATTCGGGCAAGGCCTGGTAGGGCTCGCGGGTGGCCGGATCGAGCCGCCGGACCAGGCGCTGGGCCATGATCGCATTGACCGTGGAGGTCAGCAGGTAGTCCTCGACCCCCATGTCGAGCATGCGGGTCACCCCGCCGGCAGCATCGTTGGTGTGCAGGGTCGAGAGCACCAGGTGCCCGGTCAGGGCCGACTGGATGGCGATGCGGGCGGTTTCCAGGTCGCGCATTTCGCCGATCATGATCACGTCGGGGTCCTGGCGCACGATCGAGCGCAGCGCGCTGGCAAAATCCAGCCCGATCGAGGCCTTGGCCTGGATCTGGTTGATCCCCTCGATCTGGTACTCGATCGGGTCTTCGACCGTGATGATCTTGCGCTCGGGCGTGTTGAGCTGGCTTAAGGCGGTGTAGAGCGTGGTGGTCTTGCCCGAGCCGGTCGGGCCGGTGACCAGGATGATGCCGTGCGGCATCTCCAGTGCCTTGATGAAGGTATCGCGGGCATCATCGGCAAAGCCCAAGCTGGTGAAGTCCAGCACCACCGCCTCGCGGTCGAGGATGCGCATGACCACGCTCTCGCCGTGGGCCGTGGGCACGGTAGAGACACGCAGGTCGAGTTCCTTGCCGCCAACCCGATGCATGATCCGTCCGTCCTGCGGCAGGCGACGCTCGGCGATGTTGAGCCGGGCCATGATCTTGACCCGCGAGATTACCGCCGCGGTGGAGCGCGCCGGAGGTGCTTCGACTTCCTGCAGCACGCCGTCGATGCGGTAGCGCACCTTCAGGCGATTCTCGAACGGCTCGATGTGGATGTCGGAGGCGCGTGATTCCACCGCGCGCTGCAAAATCAGGTTGACCAGGCGGATCACCGGCGCCTCGGAGGCCAGATCGCGCAGGTGCTCGACGTCTTCCTCGTCGCCGCCTTCGCTCTCGCCGCCCAGGCCTTCGGCGATCTGGCCCATGGCCGACTTGCCGCCGCCAAAGTAGCGCTCTATGGTGTTGTCGATTTCCGAGGCGATCCCCACACGCGGCAGCACGTCGCGACCGGTGGCCATCTTCAGCGCCTTGAGGGCGAAATCATCCTGGGGGTCGGCCATCACCACCTCGATGCCCTCATCGCCCACGCGAATCGGCACCAGGTGCTGCTGTTTCATGTAACGGACCGAGATGTCATCGATCTCGGGCGCCTCTTCGGGATAGTCCTTGTCGCCGACCATGGGGATGTCGAGCATTTCGGACTGGGCCCGGGCCAGGTCGCGTTCGGAGACCAGCCCGAGGCGAACCAGCAGGGTCAGCAGGTTGCCGCCGTGCTGCTCACGGTAGGCACGGGCACGATTGAGATCCTCCTCGCGCAGCCGGTCGCGCTCGATCAGCAGCCGGCACAACTCGGCAGCGCGGTCCTCAAGGTGCACACTGATGCTGGGCAGGAGACCGGAATCATCCTGGCTTGCGCTGATGGCCGTATTCATGCTGGGCGGATCATTCCCTCAAAGTTAAGGCTGCAAAAACGCGCGGCCCTTGAACTGACCATGGTAAACCGCGATCGGTTCACAGCGGCCGCTGCAGAATGTCATTCTCGATGAAGGCCCGGTTCATCAGAATCCAGGTCGCAAGCGGGATCACCGCCGGCAACATCAGATAGCCCAGCTGGTAGAACAGGGCGATCAGGTTCATGTCCAGACCCAGACTGGCTGCCGCCGCCCCGGCTTCCGGTCCGGAACGGAAGGCCAGGTTGGTCAGGACCTCCCAGAACACGCCCCAGGTCGTCACCAGGGTAACCACCACAAATCCGATCGCCATCTGGCCCAGCCGGCGCTTGATGCTCAACGGGGTGGCCATGATCAGGCCGAACAGCAAAGCCATGCCCCAGGCATAGATCATCGGGTTGATGTACAGGTTGACCGCCGCGGTCCGGCCCTCGACCTGGCGCTCGAGAATCACCGAGGTCTGAACCTCGAACTGGAATCCCAGTTGAACCACCTGCTCGAAGACCTCGCCGAAAATGCCGGTCAGCAGGAGATCGGCCAGGCGCCCGGTCGGATACATCAGCAGGCTGGCAGCAAAGAACCACAGGAAAAACCCCATCGGCAGGTAGAGCGCGGCCAGCAGGAACATCTCCTTGACCGGATTACCTTTTTTCGATGACTCGGAATCGTTCATGCCATCAGACCCCGGCGACCCACCGGCGGGCGTTGTCGAACATTCGCAGCCACGGAGAATGCTCACCCCACTCGGCCGGCGCCCAGGAGAAATTGACCGCGCGCAGCAGGCGCTCGGGATGCGGCATCATCAGGGTGACCCGGCCGTCGCGGTTGCTCAGGCCGGTGATGCCGGCCGGCGAGCCGTTGGGGTTGTCCGGGTAGTGCTCGGTGACCCGGCCATGGCCGTCGACGTAGCGCAGGGCGACGAGCTCCTCCGGCGGCGCGATGCCGCCAAAATCGGCCCGTCCTTCGCCGTGCGCGGTGACAATCGGCAGGCGCGAGCCGGCCATGCCGGCAAAAAACAGCGAGGGCGAGGACTCGATGCGGACCTGGCTCAAGCGCGCCTCGAACTGGCGCGAGCGGTTGTGGACAAAAGCCGGCCAATGCTCCGCACCCGGGATGATGGATTGCAGCGCGCTGAGCATCTGGCAGCCATTGCACACCCCCAGGGCAAAACGCCCCGGGTCGGCAAAAAAGGCCTGGAAGGCATCGGCCAGGGCCGGGCTGTAGAGAATCGAGCGGGCCCAGCCCTGCCCGGCCCCGAGCACATCGCCAAAGGAAAAACCGCCGCAGGCGACCAGGCCGTGGAAATCGCCCAGCGACTGGCGGCCGCTTTCCAGATCGCTCATGTGGACATCGACGGCTTCGAACCCGGCGGCCATGAACGCCCGCGCCATCTCGCGCTGGCCGTTGACGCCCTGCTCGCGCAGGATGGCGACCCGGGGCGCGGCCATACCGATCACCGCGGGCGCCGCAGTCGGATCAAAATTCAGGTCGGCGCCCAGACCGGGGCGGTCGGGGTCGGCCAGGGCGGCATATTCCTCGTCGGCGCAGGCGGGATGATCGCGCAGGCGCTGCATGCGGTAGCTGGTCTGGCTCCAGGCTTGGGCCAGTTCATGCAACGGACGCCGGAGCTGGCACTGACCGTCGATGCGCACTTCGAACGAGCGCGCCTCGGTGATGGTACCGACTACCCGGGCATGCGCGGAAAGTCCCGCATCGGCCAGAACCCCCTCCACCGCCGGCCAGTCCGACTCGGCCACCTGGACCAGCCAGCCCAGCTCCTCGTTGAACAGGGCCGCAAGGCTGGCGCGCCCGGGCATCTCCAGGCATACGCCAACCCGGCCGGCCAGCGCCATCTCCAGCGCGCACACGAACAGCCCGCCGTCCGAGCGATCATGGCAGGCCAGAAGACGCCGTTCAGCGATCAGGTTCTGAAGCGCCTCGAAGGCCCGGCGCAGCAGGCCGGCATCGGCCAGGTCGGGCACCGCGCCCAGCGGACGGTCAAAGACCTGGGCCAGGGCCGAGCCGCCCAGCCGACGCTGGCCGAGATCGATCAGGACCAGGCGCGAAGGGACCGGCAGCAGTTGCGGGGTCAAGTGACGGCGGACATCCTCGACCGGGGCAAACGCGGTGACGATCAGCGAGACCGGCGCGCGCATGCACTGTACCTGCCCGCCCTCCTGCCAGACGGTCTGCATCGACAGCGAGTCCTTGCCCACCGGAATCGCCAGCCCGAGCTGACAGCACAGCGCACTGGCCGCCTCGACCGCCGCCCGCAGGGCCGCATCCTGGCCCTCGCTGCCGGCCGCCGCCATCCAGTTGGCCGACAGCTTGACCCGCTCGAGCGCAGGCACCCGCACCGAGGCCAGATTGGTCAGGGACTCGCCGATGGCCATGCGGGCGGCCGCCGCGGCATCCCAGATCGCCAGCGGCGTGCGCTCGCCCAGGCTCATCGCGCTGCCGGCAAAACCCTCGTAATCGCTGAGGCTGATCGCCTGGTCGGCCACCGGCACCTGCCACGGCCCGACCATCTGGTCGCGCACGGTCAGGCCGCCGACGCTGCGATCGCCGATGGTGATCAAAAACTGCTTGCTGCCGACCGCAGGCAGGGCCAGAACCCGGTCGCAGGCCTGGTCGAGATCGATATCGTCGAGCACCTGTTGCTCGACCTGGATCAGTGCGGTGACCGCATTGCGGTGCATGCCGGGCGGCCGGCCCAGCAGCAGCTCGAGATCCATATCGACCACGGGCGGTCCGAGCAGCGAATCCTGCACCTGCAGGTGACCATCGTCGGTCGCCGGCCCGAGATCGGCCCAGGGGCAGCGCTCGCGGGCGCAGATCTCGCCGAAGCGATCGCGGTCTTCGGGCGCGATCGCCAGCACGTAGCGTTCCTGGGCCTCGTTGCACCAGATCGCCATCGGCGACAGCCCCGGATCGGCACTGGGAATGGCCCGCAGATCCAGCCGCCCGCCGACCCCACCGTCATGCAGCAGCTCGGGCAGGGCATTGGACAGTCCACCGGCGCCCACATCGTGGATGGAGCGAATGGGGTTGTCCTCTCCCTGGGCCCAGCAGCGGTCGATCACTTCCTGGCAGCGGCGCTGCATTTCCGGGTTGCCGCGCTGGACCGAGGCATAGTCCAGATCGGCATCGGACTGGCCCGAACTCATTGAAGAAGCCGCCCCACCGCCCAGCCCGATCAGCATGGCCGGGCCGCCGAGCACGATGATCCGGTCGCCCGGGCGCAGGCGTTTCTTGGTGGTCTGGCCACCGGCGATCATGCCACTGCCGCCGGCCAGCATGATCGGCTTGTGGTAACCCCACCAATGGCCGCCGACACCGGCGGCAAAAGCGCGGAAATAGCCCAGCAAGGCTGGCCGGCCGAACTCGTTGTTGAAGCGGGCCGCACCGATTGGACCTTCCAGCATGATCTCCAGGGCGCTGGCCAGTCGCTCCGGGGGCTGCGGTGCGGTCTCCCAGGGCTGAAGCGCGCCCGGGATACGCAGGTCGGAAACCGAAAATCCGGTCAGGGCGGCGACCGGGCGACCACCCCGGCCGGTGGCGGTTTCGTCGCGGATCTCGCCCCCGGCACCGGTGGCAGCGCCGGGATCGGGCGAGATCGCGGTCGGATGATTGTGGGTCTCGACCTTGATCTGGATATGGATGTCGCGCGCCTCGGTCCGGTAGACCGGATCGTCGGCCCGGGTCAGAAGCATCTGCCCGGCAACGCCTTCCAGGATGGCGGCATTGTCGTCGTAGGCCACCAGCGTACCCTGGGGGGTCTGGGCGTGGGTCCGGCGGATCAGGCCGAACAGGCTCGGCGCGCGGGCCTGGCCATCGACCGTCCACGAGGCATTGAAGATCTTGTGCCGGCAGTGCTCGGAGTTGGCCTGGGCGAACATCATCAGCTCG
>JBKHEF010000057.1:0-8373 GCA_046540955.1 Wenzhouxiangella sp. | reverse complement strand
GCCGACAGACGGGGACGATGACCATATTGAAATGAAATTCTGAACATCATTCTGGTCCACGATAAACACTTCCGTTTCTCAGTGCAGCCCTCCACGACTAGATAGCCGAATCCATCACGGCCCCATGCCCAGACCGTGATCCGACCGGCCATTCTGGCCGGCCTGGAAACGTTTCCGGCCCAGCACGGGGACACCGAAGTTCGCGGCGGCGCAACGTGTTCCGCGACGGCGGTGAACCTTTTGTCCCGCTGGATCGTCGTTCAACCAAACATCGAGTGGCTTTCATGAACCAGGCCGAACACGACATGCTGGTGATCAATGCCCAGGACGGCAGTCGACGGGCCCTGGATGCCCTGGTTCGTCACCATCACCAGCATCTGCTGCGATTTGCCTACAGCCTGTGTCGCGATACCGTGCTGGCCCAGGATGCCGTGCAGGATGCGTGGATCAAGGTGGCCGGTCGGCTAAGAGGCTTGGAAGACCCGCGCGCTTTCCGCGGCTGGATCTACCACGCGGTGCGCTGGCGAGTCGGTGATCTGCAGCGGCGCGCACGCCGATCTGTCGGGCTGCCCGATGAGGCCGAGGCGGCAACGGACTTGACCGCCACGCGCGATACGCGCCTGGATCTGTCCGCGGCCATAGAAGCCCTGCCCGGGGTTGAGCGCCAGGCGCTGCAGCTGTTCTACGTCAGCGGTCTGACCATTCCGGAAATTGCCGTTGTGCTGGATATCCCCGCCGGCACGGTCAAATCCCGCCTGTACCGTGCCCGCGGCCTACTCAAAGACCACTTCAAAGGAGACGACGATGAGCATTGACCAAAGAATCCGTCGGGAACTGCAGCAGCAAGGCGGCCCGGTCGAAGACCTGAAGGCCGAGCAGACCGGCCTGTTCCCGATGCTGTTGCGAGTATTCACCGGAGGCCTGGCGCGCTGGGCCGGCTTCGCCATGGCGCTGACCCTGGTGAGCTTCGGCGTGACAATCTGGACCGGCTATGAGTTCTTCACCGCTGGAAACATCGATGACCGGGTGTTCTGGGGTGTCCTTGTGCTCGCTGCATTCCATGCCTTAAGCATGTTCAAGCTCTGGTTTTTCATGGAGATGAATCGACACTCGGTGACCCGCGAGGTCAAGCGCGTGGAAATCGCGCTGGCCCGGTTGGACGAGCACGGCCAGGATCGATCATGACGGAGGGCATCAGCCCCGGCCGCCCGATTCGTGAGCTGTTGCGGCAGTGGCTGCTGCTGCTGGCACAGATGCTATAGCTGCTGGCCCAGTTGCTCGGTCACAGCCAGCCCTTGCCGTGAAGTTGGTGCCCGATCTCAAATGCGCTGAAACTCGCCCCGCGCGGGCGGGTGGGGTCAGCGCCTGCAGCCGACGAAAACGACGAGGTACCGGTTTTGGCGCTCGCGCGCCTGTCGGCGGCCGCGCCTAGGTATCATCAAGTGACTTTCAGAACGCGAAACCATCCATGGGGCGCAATGACCAACTGGCATGCCTTGTCTACAGACGAAGCACTTGACAGGCTCGACAGCTCATCCGACGGGCTTGAAAAAGCCACCGCCGAAAAACGCCACGAAGAGCAGGGCCCGAACAAGCTTCCCGAGGCCGCACGCCGGCCGTGGTGGGCACGGCTGCTGGCGCAGTTTCATAACGTCCTGATCTATGTGCTGATCGTCGCTGCGGTCCTGGCAGCCGCGCTCGAAAAATGGGTCGATGCCGGGGTCATCGGAGCGGTGGTCATCATCAACGCGCTCATCGGCCTGGTCCAGGAAGGCAAGGCCGAAAAGGCCATGGAGGCGATCAGCCAGATGCTCGCGCTCAAGGCCAAAGTCCGGCGCGACGGCCGCTGGTGCGAAATCGAAGCGGCCAAGCTGGTGTGCGGGGACGTCGTTCGGCTGCGCGCCGGCGACCAGGTACCGGCCGATCTGCGCGTACTCAAGGCGCGCGGACTGCAGGTCGATCAGGCGGCGCTGACCGGCGAGTCGGTGCCGGTCGATCGAACCGACGAGGCGGTCGACGAGGATACCGCGCTGGCCGATCGCAAAGGCATGGTCTACTCCGGCACGCTGGTGACCGCCGGCGAAGCCGAGGGCGTGGTTATCGCCATCGGCAGCGACACCGAACTCGGCAAGATCAGCACCATGCTCGAAGGCGTGGAGAAGCTGACCACGCCCCTGGTGCGCCAGATCAACCGCTTCGGCCACATCCTGACCGCGGCGTTGCTGGCTTTTACTGCCGCCATCGTCGGGCTGGCCCTGGTCATCCACGACATGCCGGCGACCGACGGCTTCGTGGCCGGGGTGGCGCTGATCGTGGCGGCCATTCCCGAAGGCCTGCCGGCGATCATCACCATCACGCTGGCCGTGGGCGTGCGGCGCATGGCCGATCGCAAGGCCATCATCCGGCTGCTGCCGGCGGTAGAAACCCTGGGCTCGGTGACCACGATCTGCTCAGACAAGACCGGCACGCTCACGCGCAACGTGTTGTCGGCCACCCACATCGTCGTCGCCGGTGAGGCGCGTGAGGCGGACCAGAGCGCCGATGACAACCCGGCCGTGATGGCGTTGGCCGAAGCGGCCATCCTGTGCAACGACGCCGATGCCAACGGCGACGAAGGGGATCCGATCGAGAAAGCGCTGCTGGCGCTGGCCGAACCAGCCGACATCGACATTGAGCAGCTGCGCGAAGACAACCCGCGGACCGGGGCGCTTCCCTTTTCTTCGGAGCAGAAGTTCATGGCCACCGCCCACGACGGGCGCCTGATTGTCAAAGGAGCCCCCGAGACCGTGCTCGAGCGCTGCACCGACCAGCGCCGCGGCGAAGACGGCGAGGCGCTCGACAAGGACTGGTGGGATCAGGAGTTGGACAAGCTCACGGCCGACGGTCTGCGTGTGCTGGCCCTGGCCGAACTGCGCGAAGACAAGGACTGGGACGATTCGATCGACCCTGAACAGATCGGTGACGAACTCTGCCTGCTGGGGCTTGTGGCCTTCGAAGACCCGCCGCGCGATCAGGTACCGGCCGCGATCGAGGCCTGCCATCGGGCCGGGATCACCGTCAAGATGATCACCGGCGATCACGCCGCCACCGCCAGCGCCATCGCGCGCAAGCTCGGCATCCAGGGCGACGAAGACACGCTGACCGGCCCTGAACTGGAAAAGCTCGAAGACGATGAGCTGATCAAGCGCGTGCGCGCGACCAATGTCTATGCGCGCACCTCGCCGGAACACAAGCTGCGCCTGGTCAAGGCCCTGCAGGCCAACGACGAGGTCATCGCCATGACCGGCGACGGCGCCAACGACGCCCCGGCGCTCAAGCGCGCCGACATCGGCGTGGCCATGGGCATCAAGGGCACCGAAGCCTCGCGCCAGGCCGCCGAAATGGTGCTGGCCGACGACAACTTCGCCAGCATCGCCTCGGGCATCGAGGAAGGCCGGGGCATCTACGACAACATTCGCAAGGCGATCCTTTTCATTCTGCCGACCAACGCGGCCGAGGCGCTGGTGATCGCCGTGGCCGTCCTGGCCGGTATGACGCTGCCAATAACGCCGGTGCAGATTCTCTGGGTCAATATGGCCACCGCGGTCACGCTGGCTCTGGCCCTGGCCTTTGAACCCACCGAAGGCGAGGTCATGGATCGCGCGCCGCGCCCCTCGGATCAAGGGCTGATCACCCGCTTTGTCGCCGTTCGCATTGTGTGGGTCGGCCTGGTGCTCACGGGACTGACTTTTTTCGTGTTTCAGTGGAGCCTTTCCGGCCAGGGCGATGAGGCGCTGGCGCGCACGATGGCGGTCAACCTGCTGGTGGTCGGCGAAATCGTCTACCTGTTCAACTGCCGCCGCTGGCTCTCACCCAGCCTGACGCTCGAAGCCCTGTTGGCCAATCGCTGGGCCTGGGGACTGGTCGGCGTCCTGGTGCTGATGCAGGCGGGGTTCACCTACCTGCCGGCGGCCCAGCGGATCTTCGAGACCAGTGCCTTAGGCCTGGGACACTGGCTGCTGATCCTGGCGCTGGTCACGCCGCTGCTGGTGCTTGTCGAGCTGGAAAAGTGGGCCTATCGAAGGCAGCAAAGCCGCACCACCGACTGATCCCATTGCGCTGGCGTTCGGGCACATCGAGTTCCAGCGAGCGGGCAACCGAGCGCGCTACAGCAGTTGCGCCGACGAACAGACTAAAAAAAGTGGTTGCCGCGGCCGCAGCCACGACCGCCGGCAAGCGGGTCAGCAGCGCCGGCAATTTCGGCAGCCAGGCCTGGTCACAGACCCTTACTCGCAGTAATGGCCGAGCTGTTCCAGCCCGGCGCTTAGATGATCGGCCAGCAGCGGCTGGTCGAGCAACTCATCGACCATGCGGCCCGACCAGGCATCGCCGGTTTCGGTCATGCGCTCATCCCACTCGGCGGGCGTGAAATCCCCGCGCCCGAGGCGCAGCAGCGCCGCGAGTTCAATCTGCTGGCGCGGTTCAAGGTCTGCCACGATGGTCCGGAATTCATCGCGAATCGGGTGAGTCGGAGTGCCCTCTGCAGCAACACTGCTCAAGTTCAGATCCTGGTCCGAGGTCTCGTCCGGCAGGACGACCGCTTCCTGGGTGTGGAAATCGCGTGCCAGCTCGATCAGCTTGCAAACATCTCCGGGGTTGACGTCGAGCTCGATCTCGCTGTCTGATTCGGCGGAAGATGGATCGCGGTCTGTATAAGCTGCATTCATGGCCTTCTCCGTTGCTTGAGGTTAGATACCGGCCCAAAACGGGATGTCTTCATCCTACAGGACCGCCTCATTTCAGGCCGGGCGGAAGGCAAAATCCGGCGCTGCCGCGGCGTTACGGCCACTCACCGCGGTGCGTCGGATTTGGACGGGCGGCGAAGAAACACGATCAGCACCGCCAGCAAGATCGACAGCAACCAGATCGCAATCGTCTCGGCCTGGCCAAAGCGCGGCTGATAGGCGCGCTGAATCGACAGCGGACCGTCGGCCATGTTCGTTGCGGCCTCGTAAAGCGGGGCCGCGGCATCACCCACACCACTATCAGGCACGCCGCGGATTTCCAGCCAGCAGGCGGTGCCGTCTGCGACTTCGTCGGCCAGCTCCGTGATGTCGGCGGGCACGACCCGATAGCGGATATTGTTCACGTTGAACGCTTCAAGGCGTTCTTCGAACTCGCTACAGCTGACCCCTGGTTCGGCCACCAGGGTATAGCGGCCAACGACCTCGCCAGGCATCAGCAGCCCGGCGGCAATCGAGAACAACAGGTAAAACAGCAGGGTGATGAAAACCACCCGCATCATGACAAGCAGGTAGATGCTGAAGCGCTCGCTCAGGCGCGGCTGGTTGGCGGAGGGATCAGACATGGGCCGGAATATAGGTAGACCAGCATGCATGGTAGCCGACCAGGATGCGGGCTGCCGGCATCTGCTTGAATTGACTTGGGCAAGTCATCGCGTCAACAACTCGTACAGCCTTCCATCGGCAGCCCGCCCGGAATCCAGCCGGGACCGAAGCGGCTGCCAACCATGCCCTCGGGGATGTGGTAAACCCGGGTAAAACCCCACTGCATGAGGGCCGGAACCACCTGGCTGGTGCGGTTGCCGGTGCGGCAGATCAGGGCAATGGCGGCATCGGTGTCACCGTCGACGGCGGCCAGCACGTCGCGCAGGAAACCCTGGCCACCTTCAGGATGCATCATGCTGACACCCACCGCGCCCTGCGCCATGCCGGTCTCGCGCCATTCCTCCGGCTGCCGGATGTCGATCAGCACCAGATCGCCGCTTTCCTGCAAGGCGCGGGCATCCTCAGCACTCAGGCTGGGCAGGCTGGTTTGAGCGAGGGCAGACAGCGGCAGCATCGATAGCAGACCCAGAACAAGCAAGCGTCGGAACACGGTTGGATACCTTGGAAACGCCAGCCGGCATATTAGCAAACCCTGATGGCGACCTCGTGCCCATGCGCGGAAAAAATTGCTTGACAACGGTGGGGGCAAACGGTAACACTTCGCCGCCATGAACTTCGAATTCCGCCACAACTGCATGTGCACCATGTGTATGCCGCGCTTACAAGCTGCGGCGTCGCGAAGGTGTGCGGATGTACTCATGACCTGAGAACAGAACCCGAATCACCGAACCCGGCGAACCCGCAGCGGCCTGACCGATGCGGGTTTTTTCGTGCCTGATGCCCGCATCACAAAGTCTGGCCACCGCGATTGACAGACTTTATTCATTCGACAAGGAACGCATCATGACCGAAACCAAAAAGCCGAACCATCGCTTCGAGACCCTGCAGGTGCATGCCGGACAGGAACCGGCCCCCGGCACCAACGCACGCGCGGTGCCGATCTACCAGACGACCTCCTACACCTTCGACGACGCCGATCACGGCGCACGCCTGTTCGGGCTGCAGGAGTTCGGCAACATCTACTCCCGGATCATGAACCCGACCGTGGACGTGTTCGAAAAGCGTGTGGCCGCACTCGAAGGCGGGGTGGCCGCGGTCGCCACTGCCTCCGGGCAGTCGGCCCAGCTGATCGCCATCACCACCATCGCCCAGGCCGGCGATAATCTGGTGGCCAGCGCCTCGCTCTACGGCGGCACCTACAACCAGTTCAAGGTCTCGCTGCCGCGGCTGGGCATCGATGTGCGCCTGGTCGAAGGCGACGACCTGGCCGCCTTCGAGGCCCGGATCGACGACAAGACCCGCGGCATCTACGTCGAATCGATCGGCAACCCCGGCTCCCACATCCCGGATTTCGAGGGCCTGTCAAAGCTGGCGAAAAGACACGGCCTGCCGCTGATCGTCGACAACACCTTCGGCGCGGCCGGCTACCTGGTCCGGCCGATCGACCACGGTGCCGATATCGTCGTCCAGTCGGCGACCAAGTGGATCGGCGGCCACGGCACCTCGGTCGGCGGCGTGATCGTCGATGCCGGCACCTTCGACTGGGGCAACGGCCGCTTTCCGCTGTTCACCGACCCCGCGCCGGGCTACCACGGCCTGAACTTCTGGGAGGTCTTCGGCAGCGACGGCCCGTTCGGCAATATCGCCTTTGCCATCCGCGCCCGGGTCGAGGGGCTGCGCGATCTCGGCCCGGCTTTAAGTCCGTTCAATGCCTTCCTGCTGCTGCAGGGGCTGGAGACCCTGTCGCTGCGCGTCCAGCGCCATCTCGACAACGCCCTGGCCCTGGCCCGCTGGCTGGATGATCAGCCGGCCGTGGCCTGGGTCGAGTACCCGGGACTGGACAACCACCCCTGGCATGAACGGGCGAAGAAATACCTGCAGCATGGTTTCGGGCCGGTCCTGACTTTCGGCATCCGCGGCGGCGAGGCGGCCGGAAAGACCTTCATCAATTCGGTTGAACTGGCCAGCCACCTGGCCAACGTGGGGGATGCCAAGACCCTGGTCATCCACCCGGCCAGCACCACCCACCAGCAGCTCAGCGAGACCGAGCGCACCGCCGCCGGCATCAAGCCGGAACAGATCCGGGTCTCGGTCGGCATCGAGCACATCGACGACATCATCGCCGACTTCGCCCAGGCCCTGGACAGGGCCGGTCTGGAAGCAGCAGCATGAGCGGCACGAAAGTGCACCAGCGCCAGGTTCTGAAATTCGACGACCCGCCGGTGCTGGATGGCGGGCTTCGACTCAAGCGCCTGCAGATCGGCTACCGCACCTGGGGCCGGCTCAACCGGGCCGGCAACAACGCCGTGCTGGTCTGTCCGGCCCTGACCGGGAACGCCGATGTCGATCAGTGGTGGTCCGGTCTGCTTGGACCGGGCAAGGCGCTGGATCCGGAGCGCGAGTTCATCGTCGCGGCTGATGTGCTTGGCGGCTGCGGCCTGACCAGCGGCCCGACTAGCGACGGCAGCCACGACCGATTCCCCCCAGTCAGCGTGCGCGCCATGGTCGATGCCCAGCGCCTGCTGCTGGATCATCTCGGCGTGCGCACCCTGCGCCTGGTGATCGGCGGCTCGCTGGGCGGGATGCAGGCGCTGGAGTGGGCGGTCGGGCACCCTGAACGGGTCGATGCGGCTGCCGTGATCGCCGCTCCGGCCCGCCAGACCTCATGGGCCAGGGCGTTCAACCACATCCAGCGTCGGGCTCTTGAACTGGATGACTCGCTGGACCTGGCGCGCATGGTCGCCATGATCAGCTACCGCCACTGGGACAACCTCAATCCGCGCTTTGATCCCGCCGACCCCGAAGATCCCACCGGTGCCTGGCTGGATCACCATGGCCGTGCCCTGACCGAGCGCTTCGACCGCAATGCCTACCTGCGCCTGGCCGCGGCCATGGATAGCCATGACGTCGGTCGCGACCGCGGTGATGTGATCCAGGCCCTGAGGGCGACCGAAGTGCCAACCCTGCTGGTCGGCATCAGCACCGA
>JBKHEF010000056.1:0-8470 GCA_046540955.1 Wenzhouxiangella sp. | reverse complement strand
TACTTCGAGTGCCTGCATGAGCTGAAGCTGATCGTCGATCTGCTGCACGAGGGCGGTATGGCCAAGATGTACGAGTTCATCTCCGACACCGCCGCCTACGGCGACCTGACCCGTGGTCCGCGGATCATCGATGAAGGCACCCGCGAGCGTATGCGCGGCGTCCTGGGCGAGATCCAGAATGGCAAGTTCGCGCGCGACTGGATCCTGGAAAACCAGGCCGGCCTGCCGCAGCACCGCGCCCTGATGCGCCAACGCACCGGGCACGAGATCGAGCGGGTCGGCAAGGCCTTGCGCGGTCGCATGAGCTGGCTGCAACCCAAGGCCGACCCGGCCGACGCGAAAGCCGACAAGGCGGCCTAGCCCAAGGAGCCCATCCCATGACCCTGGCCCAGCCCCAAGCCCGACCCCAGACCGAGACCATCTCCGGCGCCCAGCTGTTCGTCCGCTGCCTCAAGGAACTGGGGGTGGAGACGGTGTTCGGCTACCCCGGTGGCGCGATCATGCCGATCTACGATGCCCTGCCCAATTCCGGCATCACCCACATCCTGACCCGCCACGAGCAGGGCGCGGCCCTGGCCGCCGACGGTTTTGCCCGGGTCAGCGGCAAGGTCGGGGTGTGCATGGCCACCTCCGGTCCGGGTGCGACCAACCTGGTCACCGGCCTGGCCAACAGCTTCCTGGACTCGGTGCCCGTGGTCGCCATCACCGGCCAGGTCGCCACCCCGCTGATGGGCACCGACGCCTTCCAGGAAGTCGATGTGTTCGGCATCACCCTGCCGATCGTCAAGCACAGCTACATCATCCGCAACGCCGAAGACATTCCGCGAGTGCTGGCCGAAGCCTTCCGGATTGCCCGCGAGGGACGGCCTGGACCGGTGCTGGTCGATATTCCGAAGGATGTGACGATCAACCGGGTCGCCGCCGATCTGCGCCTGCCCGGCTTTGCAGCCCGCGCGGTGCGCCCGGCCCCGGGCGTGGACCTGGCCGCCCAGGCCATGTCTTCGGCCCAGCGGCCGCTGTTCTATATCGGTGGCGGGGTCGAGATCGCCGAGGTCGAGCACACCATGCGCGCGCTGGTCGACCAGACCGGCTTTCCGTTTGTCAGCACCCTGAAAGCCCTGGGCTCGGTGCCGACCGATCATCCCAAGTTCATGGGCATGCTGGGCATGCACGGCAAGAAAGCCGCCAACCTGGCGATCCAGGAGTCCGACCTGCTGATCGTCTGCGGCGCGCGCTTCGACGACCGTGCCACCGGCAAGCTCGACGAATTCGCCCCGCACGCCCGGGTCATCCACATGGACGGCGATCTGGCCGAGATCGGCAAGCTCAGGCGGGCCGATATCGCGCTGCCCGGCGATCTGCGGGCCAACTTGAGCGCGCTGGCCGAGCACTACGGCGAGACCGACATCCAGTCCATCCGGCCGTGGCTGGAGCGCTGTCGCGACCTGTGCCGCCGGCACGCCTGGGACTACAACGCCCCGGGCGAGAAGATTTACGCCCCCTCGCTGCTCAAGCAGATGTCGGAGATGGCCGGCGACCGCATGATCATCTCCTGCGATGTCGGCCAGCACCAGATGTGGGTGGCGCAGCACTGCCGCTTCCGCTATCCGCGCACCCACCTGACCTCGGGGGGCCTGGGCACCATGGGCTACGGCCTGCCGGCCGGTCTTGGCGCCAAGCTGGCCAGCCCCGATGACACCGTGGTAGTGGTCTCGGGTGATGGCTCGATCATGATGAATATCCAGGAGCTGGCCACGCTCAACCGCTACGACATCGACGTGCGCATCGTGCTGCTGGACAACTCCGCGCTGGGCATGGTCCGCCAGTGGCAGGAATTGTTCTTTGCCGGCAACTACTCCGAGATCGATTTATCCGATAACCCCGATTTTGCCGCCCTGGCCCGGGTGTTTGGCCTCAAGGCCCGGACCATCGACCAGCGCGATCAAGTCAATGATGCCCTGGACTGGCTGATCCACACCCCGGGGCCGTCCCTTTTGCACGTTCGTATCGACCCGCAGGCCAATGTCTGGCCACTGGTGCCGCCGGGCGCCAACAATGCCGCCATGATGCAAGGAGAGCAACGATGAGCACCCACTTCGAGATCCGCTTCGACCATTCCGAGGGCGCGCTGCTGCGCTGCCTGGGCCTGATTCAGCGGCGCGGCTACAGCGTCACCGAGATGGCCATGCGCGCCCACCCCGACGGCCAGGTCCTGACCGTGGCGATCGACACCAACGGCCGTTCGGTCGAGACCCTGATCCGCCAGATCCAGCGCCTGCACGACGTCCGCTCGGTCCACAACCACGCCGACGCCCTGCCGCACCACACCCTGGCTGACTACATGCGCGCCTTCAGCCGCTTTCTGCCGATGCCGGCCCAGCAGCCGCAGCCGGCCACCGAGATGGGACGCTAGCCCTTCATGATGGACAAGCACACGACAGACAAGGTCATCGTCTTCGACACCACCCTGCGCGACGGCGAGCAGTCGCCGGGCTGCTCGATGACGGTCCCGCAGAAGCTGCGCATGGCGCGCACCCTGGCCGACATGGGGGTCGATGTGATCGAGGCCGGTTTCGCCGCCGCCTCGGCACAGGATTTCGACGCCGTGCGCGAGGTCGCCCGGGCGGTCAAAGGCCCGACCATCTGCTCGCTGGCCCGGTGCAATCCCGGCGATATCCAGGCCGCCGCCGAAGCGCTGGCGCCGGCGGAGAACAAGCGCCTGCACGTGTTTATCGCCACCAGCCCCATCCACCGCGAGCACAAGCTCAAGATGAGCAAGGCCGAGGTGCTGGCCCGTGCGGTCGAGGGGGTGCGCCTGGCCCGAAGCTTGGTCGATGAGGTCGAGTTCTCGGCCGAGGACGCGATCCGCTCCGAGCCCGAGTTCCTGGCCGAGGTGATGGCCGCCGTGGTCGCGGCCGGGGCGACAACCTTCAACGTGCCCGATACGGTCGGCTACACCACCCCGGACGAAATGGGCCGGCTGATCGCCTACCTGCGCGAGCGCCTGCCGGAAGACTCCGGTGTGGTGCTGTCGGCCCACTGCCACGATGACTTAGGGATGGCGGTGGCCAACTCGCTGGCCGCGGTGCGGGCCGGCGCCCGCCAGGTCGAGTGCACCATCAACGGCATCGGCGAGCGGGCCGGCAACTGCGCCCTGGAAGAAGTGGTCATGGCGCTCAAGACCCGGGCCGATTACTTCGGCGCCGAGACCGGCATCGACACGCGCAAGCTCTACCCGGCTTCGCGCCAGCTGGCGGCCATCATCGGCGGCTTCGTGCCGCCCAACAAGGCCATCGTCGGCGACAATGCCTTTGCCCACGAGGCCGGCATCCACCAGCACGGCATGCTGGCCAACCGCGAGACCTACGAGATCATGCGCCCGGAAGACGTCGGCATCAGCCGCTCGACCCTGGTGCTGGGCAAGCACTCCGGCCGCCACGCCCTGGCCGACCGGGTCCGCGAGCTGGGCTTTGCCCTGAGCGATCCGGAAATGGAACAGCTGTTCGGCCGCTTCAAGGCCCTGGCCGATCGCAAGCGCCAGGTCTTCGACGCCGATATCGAGGCCCTGATTGCCGGCGAGCAGCGCGACCAGGGCGGGCCCTGGAGCCTGGACCGGCTGCATATCTCGTCGGGCATGGGCGAGGGCCAGCTGCCGACCGCCGGGGTGTCCATGACCGGCCCGGACGGTCAGACCATCCAGGAAGCCGCGGTCGGTGACGGACCGGTGGATGCAGCACTGAAGGCGATGGCGCGCGCGAGCGGCACCGGGTTCGAGCTGGTCGGCATGCGCGTGCGGTCGGTCTCCGAAGGCGAAGATGCCCAGGGCGAGGCCGCGTTGACCGCGCGCATCGACGGCGTGCCGCTGTCGGGCCGGGCGGTGGACACCGACATTGTCGCGGCCTGCGCCCAGGCCTTTCTCGACATCCTGAACCGCGCCCACCGCCGCCAGACCGCGCCGGTCTCCAACCTGCCGCCGCGCGTTTCGGCGGCCATCTGATTTCTTAAGGGAACTGCCTGCATGCCCATCAATGCCTCAAAATACATCTGGAAGAACGGCCAGTTGATCGACTGGGAAAAGGCCACCGTGCACGTGCTCAGCCACGCGCTGCACTACGGCTCCTCGGTCTTTGAAGGGATCCGGGTGTATGAAACCCCGGACGGCCCGGCCGCCTTCCGGCTGCCCGAGCACATCGACCGGCTGTTCGACTCGGCCCGCATCCACCGCATTCCCATGCCGTTTGATCGCGACACCCTGCTGGCCGCCTGCCGCGAGGCGGTGCTGGCCAACGGGCTGGAATCGGCCTACCTGCGGCCCATCGTCTTCCGCGGCTACGGCGGGCTTGGCCTGGTGCCTGGCCCGGACGTGGAAACCGACGTGGTCGTGGCCGCCGTGTCCTGGGGCAAGTACCTGGGCGAGGAGGCGATGGAGCGGGGGGTGGACGTGGCGGTGTCTTCCTGGAACCGGCCGGCGCCGAACACCATCCCGACCCTGGCCAAGGCCGGTGGCAACTACATCTCCGGCACCCTGATCAGCTCCGAGGCCAAGCGCCACGGCTACGGCGAGGGCATTGCCCTGTCGGCCGACGGCCTGGTCAGCGAAGGTGCCGGCGAAAACCTGTTCGTGGTCCGCGCCGGCAAGCTGATCACCCCGCCGGTGGCCTCGTCGATCTTGAGCGGCATTACCCGCGACAGCATCATCAAGATGGCTGCCGACCTGGGGATTGAAGTCCGCGAGCAGGCCATGCCGCGCGAGATGCTGTACCTGGCCGACGAGCTGTTCTTGACCGGCACGGCGGCCGAGGTCACCCCGATCCGCTCGGTCGACGGCATCACCGTGCGCTGCGGCGGCCGCGGCCCGGTCACCGAGGCGCTGCAGCAGCGCTTCTTCGGCCTGTTCGACCATTCCACCCCCGATACCCACGGCTGGCTGGATCACTTCCGTCCGGCCCGGCAGGACATCAACCAGGACAACAACGAGGAGTTCGCGCATGTCGCGCACGCTGTTTGACAAGATCTGGCAAGCGCACCAGGTGCGCCCCGAGAGCGCCGACGCCCCGGCGCTGCTGTACATCGACCTGCACCTGATCCACGAGGTCACCAGCCCGCAGGCCTTTGCCGAGCTCGACGCGCGCGGCCTGAAGGTGCGCCGGCCCGAGCGGACGGTGGCGACCATGGACCATTCCACCCCGACCTGGGCGGCCGACTTCCACGGCCAGCGCCGCTACGCCAGCGAGCAGGCCTGGCTGCAGGTCGAGCAACTGGAAAACAACTGCGCCCGCCACCGCATCGAGCTGCACGGCTGGGACAGCCCCAACCGCGGCATCGTCCACGTCATCGGGCCCGAGCTGGGCCTGACCCGGCCGGGCATGACCATTGTCTGCGGCGACTCCCACACCGCCACCCACGGCGCCTTCGGCGCGCTGGCCTTCGGCATCGGCACCAGCGAGGTCGGCCATGTGCTGGCCACCCAGTGCCTGCTGCAGCGCAAGCCGAAAACCATGCGCATCACCATCGACGGCGAGCTGCGCGAAGGGGTGACGGCCAAGGACCTGGTCCTGCACGTGATCGGCCGGATCGGGGTTGATGGTGGCACCGGCCATGTGATCGAATTTGCCGGCTCGGCCATCCGCGGCCTCGACATGGAAGGGCGCATGACGGTGTGCAACATGGCCATCGAGGCCGGCGCCCGGGCCGGCATGATCGCCCCGGACCGCACCACCGTCGACTGGCTCCGGGGTCGAGAGCGCTGCCCGCAGGGCGAAGCCTTTGAGCAGGCGGCCGAAGAATGGCTGGCGCTGGCCAGCGATCCGGGCGCCGAATACGACCGCGAGGTGGCCATTGATGCCGCCGACATTACCCCGACGATCACCTACGGCACCCACCCGGGCATGGTGGTGGCGATTGACCAGCCGGTGCCGCCGGCGACCGACGCCACCGGCCAGCGCGCGCTGGACTACATGGGACTCGAGCCCGGCAAGCCGCTGCTGGGCCGGGCGGTCGACGTAGTCTTCGTCGGCTCGTGCACCAACTCGCGCCTGCCGGATTTGCGCGCCGCCGCCGAGGTGCTGCGCGGGCGGGTTGTGGCCGATGGCGTGCGCATGCTGGTTGTGCCGGGCTCGGAACAGGTCAAGCGCCAGGCCGAGGCCGAAGGGCTGGACCGGGTGTTTGCCGCCGCAGGGGCCGAATGGCGCGAGGCGGGCTGCTCGATGTGCATCGCCATGAACGGCGACCAGGTCGGGCCCGGCCAGACCGCGGTCAGCACCTCCAACCGCAACTTCGAGGGCCGCCAGGGCCCGGGCAGCCGGACCTTCCTGGCCAGCCCGGCGACCGCGGCGGCCTGTGCTGTGGCCGGGCACATCACCTCGCCGGATCGCCTGGCTGATCCGGTTGAGCCGCTGATCTGCGTGCCCAAACCGCGCGCCATGGGGGTGCGGGCATGAGGCCGATGCAGCAGTTGACCTCGACCACCCTGGTCTTGAGCGAGTCCAATATCGACACCGACCAGATCATCCCGGCCCGGTTTCTGACCACCACCAGCCGCGAGGGCCTGGCCGAGTCGGCTTTTGCCGACTGGCGCTTTGCCGCCGACGGGTCCGAGAAGCCGGGCTGCGTGCTTAACCAGCCCGAGGCCCGCGAACACCAGATTCTGGTGGCCGGCGAGAACTTCGGCTGCGGCTCCTCGCGCGAACACGCGGTCTGGGCCCTGACCCAGTTCGGCTTCCGGGTGGTGATCAGCTCGCGCGTGGCCGATATCTTCCGCGCCAATGCGCTCAAGAACGGGCTTTTGGCGATCGAGGTCGATCCGGACACGCATGCCTGGCTGATGACCAATCCCGGTGCCGAGGTGGCGGTGGATGTCGAGGCCTGCACCCTGACCCTGCCTGATGGACGCCAGATCGGGTTCGAGCTTGATCCATTCGCCCGGACCTGCTTGCTCGAAGGGGTTGATGCGCTCGGTTACCTGCTGGCCCAGGACGAGGCGATTTCTGTCTTTGAGCAGGCGCGGGAGGCGGCCTGATGCAGGCCAGCATTGTCATCCTGCCCGGTGACGGCATCGGCCCGGAGATCATGGCCGAGGCCGAGGCCGCGCTGGATGCGATCGCAGCACTTGGCGGTCATCGCTTCGACCTGGTCCGCCGGCCCATCGGCGGGGCGGCCATCGATGCGCTCGGCTGCCCGCTGCCGTCTGAAACCCTCACCAGCTGCCGCCAGGCCGATGCCGTGCTGCTGGGCGCAGTCGGCGGGCCGCGCTGGGACTCGGTCGACAGCAAGATCCGCCCCGAGCAGGGCCTGCTGGGCCTGCGCTCGGGTTTGGGGCTGTTTGCCAATCTGCGGCCCGTCACGCCGCACCCGGCGCTGTTCGGCGCCAGCCCGCTCAAGGCCGAAAAGCTTGAAGGCGTGGACCTGGTGGTGGTGCGCGAGTTGACCGGCGGGCTGTATTTCGGCCGCAAGCTGGAACTGCCCGACCAGGCCGAGGACGTGTGCAGCTACACCACCGGCGAGATCGAGCGGGTGGTCCGGCGGGCCGGCGACCTGGCCCGGGCCCGGCGCGGCAAGCTGACCCTGGTCGACAAGGCCAACGTGCTGGCCACCTCTAGACTGTGGCGGCGGGTCGCCGAAGACGTGATCCGCGCCGACTACGCCGACCTGGACTACGAGGTCGTGCTGGTCGACGCCATGGCCATGCACCTGCTCTCGCGCCCGGCTGATTTCGACGTCATCGTCACCGAGAACCTGTTCGGCGACATCCTCACCGACGAGGCCGCCATGCTGGCCGGGTCCATGGGCCTGCTGCCCTCGGCCTCGCTGGGCGAAGGCAGGCGCGGCCTGTACGAGCCCATCCACGGCTCGGCCCCCGACATCGCCGGGCAGCAACTGGCCAACCCGATGGCGATGCTGCTGTCGGTGGCGATGATGCTCAGGCTCTCGCTGGGGCTGGAGGACGAGGCCGGGTTGCTGGAACGGGCGGTGTGGGACTGCGTCAGCGAAGGCCAGGTCACCCGTGACCTGGGCGGCAGCCTGAGTACCTCGGAGGCCGGTGCCGCGGTTCGAGGCCGGCTGAGCCGTGCCGCGGCGTGATCACAACATGGTGGCGATTGAGATCCCGGATCAAGTCCGGGATGACAAGATGAGCGCCTCTCTTGCTTGTCATCCCGGCCGGAGCGAAGCGGAGAGCCGGGATCTCCGGTGGTGCCCAGTCGCCTCGCCACGGCAGTTTCGCTTGAGTTTGGGCGGGAGATCCCGGATCAAGTCCGGGATGACAAGGTCGAGCCGGGGATCACAAGGTCAAGTCCGGGATGACAACGTGAGCGTCGCTGACTGGTCGTCCAAGCGCCCGGATCAAGTCCGGGCCAAGCTCCGCACCCCGTCTTGTCATCCCGGCCAGAGCCAAGTCCGGGCCAAGCTCCGCATCCCGTCTTGTCATCCCGGCCGGAGCGAAGCGGAGAGCCGGGATCTCCTGTGGTGCCCA
>JBKHEF010000055.1:0-8545 GCA_046540955.1 Wenzhouxiangella sp. | reverse complement strand
GGCTGCACGTGGTGTGCTATGACTTCGGCGTCAAGCGCAATATCCTGCGCATGCTGGTCGATGCCGGCTGCCGGGTGACCGTGGTGCCGGCCCGCCATCCGGTCGACGGCCTGCTGGCGCTAAAGCCTGATGGCGTGCTGCTGTCCAACGGGCCCGGCGACCCCGAGCCCTGCACCTATGCCATCGAGGCGATCCGGCGGCTGCTCGAGCACGGCGTGCCGACCTTCGGCATCTGCCTGGGCCACCAGTTGCTGGCCCTGGCGGCGGGTGCCCGGACCATGAAGATGAAGTTCGGCCACCACGGCGCCAACCATCCGGTCAAGGATCTCGCGACCGGGCAGGTGCTGATCACCAGCCAGAATCACGGCTTTGCCGTTGACGAGGCCAGCCTGCCCGAAACGGTCGTGCCGACCCATCGCTCGCTGTTCGACGGCAGCCTGCAGGGCATTCGCATTGCCGGCAAGCCGGCCATGGGCTTCCAGGGCCATCCCGAAGCCAGCCCCGGCCCGCACGACCTGCGCGGCCTGTTTGCCCGTTTCGTCCAGCTGATCGAGGGAAAGGCCGAACATGCCTAAGCGCACCGACATCCAATCCATTCTGATCATCGGCGCCGGTCCGATCGTGATCGGGCAGGCCTGCGAGTTCGATTATTCCGGCGTCCAGGCGGTCAAGGCGCTCAGAGAGGAGGGCTACCGGGTGATCCTCGTCAATTCCAACCCGGCCACCATCATGACCGACCCGGAGGTGGCCGATGCGGTCTACATCGAGCCGATCCGCTGGGACATCGTCCGTGAGGTGATCGCCAAGGAGCGGCCCGATGCGCTGCTGCCGACCATGGGTGGCCAGACCGCGCTGAACTGCGCGCTCGATCTCGACCGCCACGGCGTGCTGGCCGAGTTCGGGGTGCAGATGATCGGGGCGTCCAAGCAGGCCATCGACATGGCCGAGGATCGCGACCTGTTCCGCAAGGCGATGGCCGAGATCGGCCTGGAATCGCCCAATGCGGCGGTCGCTCACAGCCTCGAGGAGGCCTATGAAATCCAGCAGCAGCTGGGCTTTCCGGTGATCGTGCGGCCTTCGTTTACCTTGGGTGGCTCCGGTGGCGGGATTGCCTACAACCGCGAGGAATTCGTCGAGATCGTTCGCCACGGCCTGAACCTGTCGCCGACCAACGAGGTGCTGCTGGATGAGTCGCTGCTGGGCTGGAAGGAATTCGAGCTCGAAGTGGTGCGCGATTCGGCCGACAACTGCATCATCATCTGCTCGATCGAGAACATCGATCCGATGGGGATTCACACCGGCGACTCGATCACGGTGGCCCCGGCCCTGACCCTGACCGACAAGGAATACCAGGTGCTGCGCAATGCCGCCATCGCGGTCCTGCGCAAGATCGGGGTCGATACCGGCGGGTCGAACGTGCAGTTTGCCGTCTGCCCCGAGACCGGGCGGGTGGTGGTCATCGAGATGAACCCGCGGGTGTCGCGTTCTTCGGCGCTGGCCTCCAAGGCGACCGGTTTCCCGATCGCCAAGGTGGCGGCCAAGCTGGCCGTGGGCTATACCCTTGATGAGCTGAAAAACGAAATCACCGGGGGCGCGACCCCGGCTTCGTTCGAGCCGACCATCGACTACGTGGTCACCAAGATTCCGCGCTTTGCCTTCGAGAAATTTCCGGCCGCCAACGACCGCCTGACCACCCAGATGAAGTCGGTCGGCGAGGCCATGGCGATCGGCCGGACCTTCCAGGAGTCGCTGCAAAAGGCGTTGCGCTCGCTCGAGACCGGGCTGGAGGGCCTGGACCCGGTGGTGTTCGAGGGCGATGAGCGCCGCGATGAGCTGATGCTGATCCGGCGCGAGCTGCAGGAAGCCGGGGCCGAGCGCCTGCGCTACGTGGCCGAGGCGTTCCGCCGGGGCCTGAGCCTGGACGAGGTCCACATGCTCTCGCGCATCGATCCGTGGTTTCTCGACCAGATCCTGGAGCTGGTCCAGGTCGAGGCGCGCACGGCCGCGGCCGGCATTGCCGGGCTGGATGCCGAGCACCTGCTCGAACTCAAGCGGTATGGTTTCTCCGACGCCCGCATTGCCCGCCTGGTCCGGATTGACGAGGCCGACGTGCGCAAGCTGCGCCAGCGTGCCGGCATCCGGCCCAGCTACCGCCGGGTCGATACCTGCGCGGCCGAATTCGCCACCACCACCGCCTATCTCTACTCGACCTGGGGCGAGGCCTGCGAGGCTGAGCCGACGGACAGGCGCAAGATCATGGTCCTTGGCGGCGGGCCTAACCGGATCGGGCAGGGCATCGAGTTCGACTACTGCTGCGTCCACGCAGCGCTTGCCATGCGCGAGCTGGGTTTCGAGACCATCATGGTCAACTGCAACCCCGAGACCGTGTCGACCGACTACGACACCTCCGACCGGCTGTACTTCGAGCCGCTGACGCTGGAAGACGTGCTGGCCATCGTCGAGATCGAGCAGCCCGAGGGCATCATCATCCAGTTCGGCGGCCAGACCCCGCTGAAGCTGGCCCGCGACCTGGAGGCAGCCGGCGCGCCGATCGTCGGCACCACGCCCGACTCGATCGACCTGGCCGAAGACCGCGAGCGCTTCCAGCACCTGCTCAACGACCTGGGCCTGAAGCAGCCGCCCAATCGGACCGCGCGCAACCCGGAAGAGGCCATCGTGCTGGCCCGCGAGATCGGCTATCCGCTGGTGGTGCGGCCGTCCTACGTGCTGGGCGGGCGGGCCATGGACATCGTCCAGGGCGAAGACGAGCTCGAGCGCTACATGCGCGAGGCAGTCAAGGTGTCCAACGACTCGCCGGTGCTGCTCGACCGCTTCCTCGATCACGCCATCGAGATCGACGTCGATGCCGTCTGCGACGGGCAGCGGGTGATCATCGGCGGGATCATGGAGCACATCGAGGAGGCCGGCGTGCATTCCGGTGATTCTTCGTGCAGCCTGCCGTCGTTTTCGCTGTCCGATGAGGTGCTGGCCGAGATTGCCGGGCAGACCCGCCAGATGGCCCATGGCCTAAACGTGGTCGGGCTGATGAACGTGCAGTTTGCCCTCCAGGGCGAGCAGCTGTTCGTCCTCGAGGTCAACCCCAGGGCCTCGCGCACAGTGCCGTTCGTGGCCAAGGCCACCGGCGTGCCGCTGGCCCGGGTTGCCGCCCGGTGCATGGTTGGTGAAACACTGGATAAACAGGATCTTACGGAAGATATTAAAAGTAAGTTTTACTCTATCAAAGAGCCCAAATACCCGTTCATCAAGTTCCAGGGGGTCGATCCCATCCTGGGACCCGAGATGCGCTCGACCGGCGAGGCGATGGGCGTGGGCCATTCCTTCGGGGCCGCCGTGGCCCGTGCCCAGCAGGCAGTCGAGATTCATGCCGCGGCCTCCGGGAGAGCTTTCCTGAGCGTGCGCGATGCCGACAAGGATCGCCTGTTGCCGGTCGCACGAGAGCTTTCCGAGCGTGGCTTCAGCCTGGTGGCCACCGAGGGTACCTGGAAGTTCCTGGTTGAAAACGGCGTTGAGTGTGACTATGTCAACAAGGTCACGCAGGGTCGGCCGCACATCGTCGACCTGATCAAGAACCGCGAGATCGACTATATCGTCAACACCACCGAGGGTCGGCAGGCGATCTCGGACTCGTTCTCGATCCGCCGCACGGCGCTGCAGCACAAGGTCAATTACTCGACCACCATCGCCGGCGCGCGGGCCACCCTGCGCGCCCTGGATCACTGGAACGAGCGCGGCGTGCATTCGCTCGCCGAGCTGTACGCAAGCAAGGAAACGACATGAGCCAGATTCCGATCACGCGCGCCGGCGCCGAACGCCTGCGTGCCGAGCTTGATCGCCTCAAGAAAACCGAGCGCCCGGCGGTCATCGCCGCGATCGCCGAGGCCCGTGCCCACGGCGACCTGAAGGAAAATGCCGAGTACCATGCCGCGCGCGAGCAGCAGGGCTTCATCGAGGGCCGGATCAAGGAGCTGGAAAGCGCGCTGGGCAATGCCCGCATCATCGACGTGGCCACGGTCAACGCCGGTACCAGGGTGGTGTTCGGCGCCACCGTGACCCTGCTCGAAGAGGTCGAGGGCGCCGAGGAAGTGACCTGGCAGATCGTCGGCGATCTCGAGTCCGATGCCAGGGAGCGCCGGCTGGCCATCAGTGCGCCGCTGGCGCGGGCTTTGATCGGCAAGGAAGAGGGTGAGGTGATCGAATTCGAGGCCCCGAATGGCCGCAGGGTCTACGAAATCCTCGAGGTTGCCTACCGCGGCTGAGCGCGGTGATCATTGTCGCCGTTGCCGAGCTCGATGAATTGCTGGCCGGACAGACCGGCCTGCCAGCGCTCTTGCGGGCGCTGCTGGCCCGGGCTGGTTCACGGCCGCTGGACCCCAGTGCGTGGACGGCTGAACTGGTGACCGGCCGGGCCGTGGCCGCAGCCGCGCTGACCCGCCGCCTGGATGCCCCCGAGGATTGCCAGGGTCCGTGGTTGCGGGCCGATCCGGTCACCCTGACACCTGATCTGAACGCGGTCTGGATACTGCCCGGTGCCCGCCTGGCGCTTGATCATCCACTGGTTGGCGAACTGGTTGATGCGCTGGCCGAGGAAGGGCTGGAGTTTGATCTGCCGCACCCCGAGCGCGGTTACCTGCGCCTGTCCGGCCTGCCCGAATGCCGTTTCGTCCCGCCTGCTGCGGTCCGTGGTGAAAGCCTCGACTATGTGCTGCCGGCCGGGCCGGAGGCGGTCCGCTGGCGCCGGCTGCTCAACGAATGCCAGGTCATCGCCCACCAGCATGCCCGCCAGGCCGGGCCCGGTTTTCCGGGTGGCCTGTGGTTCTGGGGCCCGGGCCAGTTGCCGGCCCGCTCGGCCATCCGGCCACGGGTCAGGCGCCTGATCGGCCAGGACCCGCTGTGGGCGGCGCTGGCCGGCTGGCTGAACCTGGAGCTGGCCGAGGATCTTGCCGGGCAGCCATTGCCCGATGCCAGCCTGGTCGAATGGCGACCCGACCCGGTGCTTGACCGGGCCACCAATCTTGCCGCCCTGGATCGCTGGCTCAAGCCATTGTGGCGGCGCCTGCGCCTGGGGCGGCTGGATGCGCTGGAGATCGCCGGTCGGCAGCGCGCCTGGACCCTGGGCCCGGCCGCCGCCTGGCGATTCTGGCAGCGCGCGCCGGGGCGCTGATGCGGACCGTGCGCATCCGTCGGCGGGCAGCGCCGCCAGCCGCCATCAGCGGGGTTCACCCGGTGCTGGCGCGGGTTCTGGCTGCCCGCGGCCAGCAGCAGGCACCGGACTATTCGCTCCACGGCCTGCTGCCGCCGACGCTGCGCGGGCTGGACCGGGCCGCCGACATCCTGGCCGAGGCCATTCGTGGGGGTCAGCGCATCCTGGTGGTGGGTGATTTCGACGCCGACGGCGCGACCGGGACCGCGCTGGCCGTCCGGGCGCTGCACAGCCTGGGTGCGCGCGCGGTCGACTGGCGCGTGCCCGACCGCTTCCGCCACGGCTATGGACTCAGCCCGGCCCTGGTCGAGGAAATCGAAGATCCGATGCCCGATGTGCTGGTCACCGTCGACCAGGGGGTCAGTTCGATCGACGGCGTGGCCGTCGCCCAGGCCCGGGGGATGCGGGTCATCGTCACCGACCACCACCTGCCCGGGCCGCAGTTGCCGGCCGCCGAGGCCATCGTCAATCCCAACCTGGCCGATGAGTCGTTCGGCTCGACCGCACTGGCCGGGGTCGGGGTGATGTTCTACACCGCCATGGCGGTCCGCGCCCGGCTGCGCGAGACCGGCTGGTTCAACCGCCGCCCGGTGCCGCGCCTGGACGGCTTGCTCGACCTGGTCGCGCTGGGTACGGTGGCCGACCTGGTGCCGCTGGATGACAACAACCGCCGTCTGGTCCACCAGGGTCTGGCGCGGATGCGGGCCGGGCAATGCAGCCATGGTGTGCGCGCGCTGCTGGAGGTCGCCGGGCGCAACCTGCGCCATGTCCAGGCCGTCGACCTTGGCTTTGCCGCCGGGCCGCGCCTGAACGCGGCCGGGCGGCTGGAGGACATGGGCATCGGCATCCGTTGCCTGCTGGCTGATTCCGAAGCGACTGCCCGCACCCTGGCCACTGAACTGGATGTCCTCAACAGCCAGCGCCAGGCGATCCAGGCCGACATGCTCAAGGTCGCCGAGGCCCAGGCCGATGACCTGGCCGGACGGATCGACGGCGCGGTCCAGGGGGTATGCGTGTTCGACCCTGACTGGCACCAGGGCGTGGTCGGGCTGGTCGCCGGACGCCTGATGGAGCGCCTGCAGCGCCCGGTGCTGGCGTTTGCGCCGGCCGAGGCCGGCAGCAGTGAACTCAAGGGCTCGGGGCGCTCGCCGCCGGGCCTGCACATGCGCGACCTGCTGGTCCAGATCGATACCCGTCGACCTGGCTTGATGGATCGCTTCGGCGGCCATGCCCGGGCCGCGGGCCTGAGCCTGGCCCGCTCCCGGCTGGATGAATTCCGGCAGGCCTTCGATCAGTCACTGGCCGGGCGTGAGTTCGGTGCCGAGGTGGTCGAGACGGATGGCGTGCTCGAGGCTGGCGAGTTCAGCGTGGCGACTGCCGAGGCACTGGAGCAGGGCGGGCCATGGGGCCAGGCCTGGCCGGAACCGCTGTTTGACGGCCATTTCCGGGTGCTGGAGCGGCGTATCGTCGGCCAGGCCCACCTGAAAATGCGCCTGCAGCCCGAGGGCGGTGCTGAGCCTGTCGATGCGATCGCCTTCCGGGCGGTTCGCGCGCTGGATGGCGACCTGCCTGAAAGTCTGCACCTGACCTACCGCCTGGAGCTCAACCGCTGGCGCGGCCGGGTCAGCCCGCAGCTCAACATCCAGCACCGGGTCGGCGGCGTGGACGGCTAGTGCACGCCACAGCCACCGGCCAGGCTCAGGCGGCTTGCCTGCGCCGCCGGGCCGAGGGCTTTTCGGACCGAATAAAGGCGCGGACTTCCGGGTAGACCTGGGTCCGCCAGCGCCGCCCGCTGAAGATCCCGTAGTGGCCAGCCCCGGGCACCTCGAAGTGCTGGCGGGCACTGTCGGGCAGGCTGCTGCACAAGTCATGGGCGGCGCGGGTCTGGCCGAGCCCGGAGATGTCGTCGTACTCACCCTCGATGGTCAGCAGGCGGGTCGTGGTAATGGCCGAGGGGTCAACCCGCTGATCCTTGATCACCCACTCACCGCGCGGCAGCAGGTAGTCCTTGAACACGATGCGCACCGTATCCAGGTAGTACTCGCCCGGCATGTCGAGGACGGCGTTGTACTCGTCGTAGAAGCGGCGATGGGCATCGGCATCCTCGAGATCGCCGGCGATCAGTTTCTTGTAGAAGTCCCAGTGTGAGGTCACATGGCGGCGCGGGTTCATGGCCATGAACCCGGCATGCTGCATGAAACCCGGGTAGACCCGCCGGCCGGCGCCCGGATAGTGCATCGGTACCGGATGGACCAGGTTGGCACTGAACCAGCGCATCGAGCGGGTGGTAGCCAGGTCATTGACCCCGGTTGCACTGACCCGGGCATCCACCGGCCCGCCCATCAGGGTCATGCTGGCCGGGGTCTCCTCGCCGCGTGCTGCCATCAGCGAAATGGCGGCCAGGACTGGAACCACCGGCTGGCAGACCGCCATGACGTGCAGGTTCTTCGCGCCGATATGGCGAATGAAGGTCTGGATGTAGTCGACGTAGTCTTCCAGGCCAAACGGGCCGGCCGCGGCCGGGATCATGCGCGCATCGATCCAGTCGGTGATATAGACCTTGTGTTCGGGCAGCAGGGTCTGGACGGTATCGCGCAGCAGGGTCGAGTGATGGCCCGACAGCGGCGCGACGACCAGCACGACCGGATCTTCCCTGAGGTCGGCGATGGTCTGCGGGTCGTCGGTATAGCGTTTCATGCGCAACAGGTTGCAAAACGGCAGACCGAGCGACTGCAACTGGACCACCGGTACTTCGTGGCCGTGGGCGGTGACGCTGTGGATGCCGAATTCGGGCTTGGTGTAGTCCTTGCCCAGGCGATGAAACAGCTCGTAGCCGGCCGCCAGCCGGTCGGCGCCGGGCAGCCGGGAAAAGGCGCTGCCGGGCATGGTCAGCGACCGGGCAGCGGCCTCGGCCCAGATGCTGAAGGGGCTGATCAGGGAGCGCTGGAATTCGTAGATCTGGTAGAGCATGGTGGTTGGAGCGGCCTGTGGTTATTGCGCCGCACCATAGCACGTTGGGGGGTATGGTGCTCGGTCTGGTTGGGTTGGGTGGCCGGGCGGCAAGCGCGTGATCCTGTCCCGATCCTCCGGGCAGATCGGCTGAGGTGGCTCGGCGGGGCTTGGTGGCGCTTGGGTGCCTGTCGAATGGCATTGGTATTGATTCGGGGGCAGTGGACTTTGCTGATGACGGCGTTGGCTTGCAGAGGCGGAACGCGATATGCCCGCTGCCGCGCCCTGCGGGTCGGGACAGGATCCCGCGCTTACCGCTTGACGGGTTGGTGGGGTTCCGGGTTCGGGGTTCGGGGTTCCGGTAAAGCTTGTCAT
>JBKHEF010000054.1:0-9031 GCA_046540955.1 Wenzhouxiangella sp. | reverse complement strand
CCATGCTGATGCTGGTGATGGCCAACAATTTCCTGCAGCTGTTTTTCGGCTGGGAGGCGGTTGGCGTGGTCTCTTACCTGCTGATCGGTTTCTGGTTCAGGAAAGAGTCGGCCGTGCGCGCCAACCTCAAGGCCTTCCTGGTCAACCGCGCCGGCGACTTCGGCCTCATCCTCGGGGTGGCTGCCGTGTTGATGTACGCCGGCTCGCTGGATTACAGCACGGTGTTTGCCGCCGTGCCGGCGATGGAAGGCCAGACCTTGACGCTGTTCGGCGGGGTCGAGTGGTCGGTGATGACCTTCATCTGCATCTGTCTGTTCATCGGCGCGATGGGCAAGTCGGCCCAGGTACCGCTGCACGTGTGGCTGCCGGACTCCATGGAAGGCCCGACCCCGATCTCGGCCCTGATCCATGCCGCGACCATGGTCACGGCCGGCATCTTCATGGTCGCGCGGCTGTCGCCGATGTTCGAGGCTTCGGTCACCGCCCTGAGCTTCATCCTGGTCATCGGTGCCATCACCGCGCTGTTCATGGGCTTGGTCGGGATCGTGCAGACCGACATCAAGCGCGTCGTGGCCTATTCGACGCTGTCGCAGCTGGGCTACATGACCGTCGCCCTGGGCGCCTCGGCCTACTCGGTGGCGATTTTCCACCTCATGACCCACGCTTTTTTCAAGGCGCTGTTGTTCCTCGCCGCCGGCTCGGTCATCATCGCCTTGCACCACAAGCAGGATATGCGCGCAATGGGCGGGCTGGCCCGCTACCTGCCGATCACGGCGGCCACCGCCTGGCTGGGCTCGCTGGCCCTGATCGGTTTTCCGTTCTTTTCGGGCTTTTACTCCAAGGACCTGATCATAGAGGCGGTCAAGCTGGCCGATCGTCCCGGGGCAGCCTTTGCCACCTTCGCCGTCTATGCCGGGGTGGTGATCACGGCGCTGTACTCGTTCAGGCTTTTATACCTGACCTTCCACGGCCCGACCCGCATGGACGACGAAACCCGCGCCCACGCCCACGAGTCGCCCTGGGTGGTGACCGTTCCGCTGATCCTGCTGGCGATTCCCTCGGTACTGATCGGCTATTTCACCGTGGTCCCGCTGCTGTTCGGCGGCGCGCTGGCCGATGCGATCTTCGTGCGCGAAGCCCACGACGTGGTCGCCCAACTGGCCTACAAGTTCGAAGACGGTCCGTTCGCGTTCGCCCTGCACGGCTTCGTCACCCCGGTGTTCTGGCTGGCGATGCTGGGGGTCGGGCTGGCAACCTGGATCTACCTGTTCAACCCGGCCATCGCCGAAGCGGTCAAGCAGAAAGCCCTGCCGCTGTGGAAGCTTCTCGACAACAAGTACGGTTTCGATGATCTGTACCTGAAAGGCTTCGCCGGCGGCGCCCGCAAACTGGCTGGCGGCCTGTCCCGGTATGGCGATCGCACCGTCATCGATGGCTGGCTGGTCAACGGCTCGGCCAGCCTGGTCGGCCGACTGTCGGGGGCGATGCGCACCCTGCAGTCGGGCTTTTTGTTCCACTACGCGTTCGCGATGATCATCGGCCTGGTGGCGATCGTCGCTTCGTTCGTGCTGCTCAGATGAGGGGGCTGGATGATGTCTGAATGGCCCCTGCTCAGCCTGCTGATCTGGCTGCCGATTCTGGGCGCGGCGCTGGTGGCCAGCATCGGCGAGCAGTCACCCAAGCTTGTCCGGCCGCTGGCGCTGGGTATTGCCCTGGCCGCCTTTGCGCTGTCGCTTTTGCTGTATGCCGACTTCGATGCGTCCACCGCGGCCATGCAGTTCCAGGAAAAAGCGGTCTGGATCGGCGCATTCAACATCCACTACCATCTGGGCATTGACGGCCTGTCGCTGCCGCTGGTTCTGCTGACCACGCTGATCGGGGCGCTGATCATCGTGGCCGGCTGGGGGATTCAGGATCGCCCGCACCTGTACCTGGCCAGCTTCCTGCTGCTGCAGGGGCTGATGGTGGGGGTGTTCTCGGCCCTGGACGCATTGCTGTTCTATGTGTTCTTCGAAGCCATGCTGGTGCCGATGTTTCTGATCATCGGGATCTGGGGCGGGCCGAACCGGATCTATGCCACGGTCAAGTTTTTCCTGTTCACCTTCTTCGGCTCGGTGTTCATGCTGATTGCGCTGCTGTGGCTGTACCTGCAGTCGGGCAGCTTTGCGATCCTTGATCTGCACCAGCTGCCGATTGCGCTGGATGCCCAGATCCTGGTCTTCCTGGCCTTTTTGATCGCGTTCGCGGTCAAGGTGCCGATGTGGCCGGTCCACACCTGGCTGCCCGACGCCCACGTCGAGGCGCCGACCGGCGGCTCGGTGGTGCTGGCGGCCGTGATGCTCAAGATCGGCGGCTATGGGCTGGTGCGGTTTGCCTTGCCGATCACGCCGGACGCGGCCGCGGCCCTGGACTGGCTGGTCATCGGTCTGTCGCTGGTCGCGATTGCCTACATCGGCTTCGTTGCCCTGGCCCAGAGCGACATGAAAAAGCTGATCGCCTACAGCTCGATTTCGCACATGGGCTTTGTCACCCTGGGGCTTTTCCTGGCCTTTGCCATCGCCCGCAATACCGGTGATGTCACCGGCGCCGGCTTGGGCATCAGCGGCGGCATGGTCCAGATGATCTCCCATGGTTTCATCTCGGGCGCGATGTTCCTGGCTGTCGGCGTGCTGTATGACCGCGTCCACAGCCGCGAGATTTCCAGCTACGGCGGGGTGGCCAACACCATGCCCTGGTTTGCGATGTTTGCCGTGCTGTTTTTCATGGCCAATTCCGGCTTGCCCGGCACCTCCGGTTTTGTCGGTGAGTTCATGGTCATTCTGGCGGCTTTCCAGGCCAGTTTCTGGTTTGCTTTCGTCGCCGGCACCAGCCTGCTGCTGGGTGCGGGCTATAGCCTGTGGCTGGTCAAGCGGGTGTTCTATGGCGAGGTGGCCAATTCCACCGTGGCGGGTTTGAAGGACTTGACCGGCCGGGAGTGGCTGCTGCTGAGCGTGCTGGCCGTGTTCGTGCTGGGCGTTGGGGTCTGGCCGTTCCCGCTGGTCGAGATGATGGAAGTTTCGGTGGCCAACCTGGTTGAGCACATCATGATGTCGAAGGTGGACCGATGACCCTCGCCGAACTGCAACTTGCCCTGCCCGAGATCTTCCTGCTGGCGGCTGCCTGCGGCATTCTGCTGGCCGACCTGTTCATCCCGGACCAGCGGCGCGGGCTGACCCACATGCTGGCCGTCGTCGCGCTGGTGTTCACTGCCATCCTCACCCTGCGCCTGATGATGGCGCCGGGCGAGGTCGTCTACGCGTTCAGCGACACGTTTGTGCGCGATCGCTTCGGCGATGTGCTGAAGGTCTTCAGCTACCTGATCCTGGCCGGTGTATTCGTCTATGCCAAGCACTACCTGCGGGTTTTCGAGCTGTTCAAAGGCGAGTTCTACACCTTGAGCCTGTTTGCCCTGCTCGGCGTGATGGTGCTGATTTCGGCGGCCAACCTGGTCACCCTGTACCTGGGCCTGGAGTTGCTGGCGCTGTCGACCTATGCCCTGGTCGCGCTGGATCGCGATTCGCGCCTGGGTTCGGAAGCAGCCATGAAGTACTTCATTCTCGGCTCGCTGGCCTCGGGCCTGATGCTCTATGGCATGAGCCTGCTCTACGGGGCAACCGGCAGCCTGCAGCTGGCCGGCATCAGCGCCGCCCTTATCGGCGGAGCTGGTGATTCCATGCTGCTGACCTTCGGCCTGGTCTTTATCGTCATCGGGGTGGCCTTCAAGCTCGGCGCGGTGCCGTTCCACATGTGGGTCCCCGATGTCTATCACGGCGCGCCATTGCCGATCGCGCTGTTCGTGGCCTCGGTGCCCAAGCTGGCCGGTCTGGCGCTGGCGGTCAGGCTGCTCGACAACGGTCTGGGCGGCCTGCACGCCGACTGGCAGGGCATGCTGGTGGTCATCGCCGGCCTGTCGCTGATCCTGGGCAACGTGGTTGCCATCGCCCAGACCAACATCAAGCGCATGCTGGCCTACTCGACCATCTCGCACATGGGGTTCATGCTGCTGGGCATCCTGGCCGGCACGCCGGAAGGTTATGCAGCCGCCATGTTCTACGCGATTGCCTACGCGATCATGTCGGCCGGCGCCTTTGCCGTGCTGATCCTGGTCTCGGTCGATGGCCGCGAGGCCGACCAGCTTGATGACTTCAAGGGGCTTGCCCGGCGCAATCCCTGGCATGCTTTCCTGATGATGATGATTCTGTTCTCGCTGGCCGGCATCCCGGTATTCCTGGGCTTTTTCGCCAAGTGGCAGGTGATTGCCGCGACAATCGCGGCCGGCTTCACCTGGCTGGCCGTGCTGGCCGTGTTGACCGCCGTGATCGGGGCCTTCTACTACCTGCGGGTGGTCAAGCTGATGTACTTCGATGAACCGGAAAACGATCAGCCGCTGACGGCGCCGGTGGACTTCCGCGCGGTGCTGACCGTCAACGGCGTGGCCATGCTGGCGCTGGGGATTTTTTCCGGCGGGCTGATCAGCCTGTGCCTGAGCGCATTCGTCGCTTAGGCGCGTCTGTCAGCCCTGGCCTTTCGGAACTCAGCGCGTGCCTTGTGCGGCGCCCTGGACCGAGCGATCACCGGCTGTACCCGGCTGTACCCGGCGAGCGTTGGGAGCGCTGGCTAAACTGACCGACGCTGGGGTCGACCTTGAAGTTGTCGCGGAACATCCGCTCGCTGTCCAGGGATTCCAGATTCAACTCCAGCGACAGACCCTGCCGACCTTCATCGGAATTTCCGTCCGCGAACAGCTGAAAGGATCGCTGCTGGCCACGACGATTGTTCGTGCCGGCGGTCACCACCAGTTCAATCAACTGAACCGACTGGAGATCGGCCCCGGCGTCAACCCTTCGCAGGGCAACGTCCCAATGTCCGGTTTCTTCATCGTCTTTCGTGACTGCAGGTTCCGTGACCTGCAGCGGCACCGAGACGCCAGCTTCAATTAGAAGAATCAGCGACCGGGTCTGACCAGGCATGAGTCTGAGCTCCAGGCGCGCCAGACGGTCATCGGCGCAAACCGGATCAAGATTGTTGGATGATTCCCGATCACTATGGAGCAGCTTCAGGAAGAACGCGTTCGAGCCATCGTGAATCGATGAGTCTGCTGCCGACAGCGAGTCGACCGAATCGACCAGGCAGGCAGGACTTTCCCGACCTTCGGCGGCGACTGGAGCGCTGAATGCGGCCAGCCCCACGGCAAGCCCCAGTCCCTGCGCTATCCGGTCAAACGGTCTCATTGCTCCGTCTTGTTGCCCCGTGGTGAGGTGCCTCTGCCAGCTCCTGATTGTAAGCCAGTTGCCGCAAGACTGAAAACCTGCGCCTTAGGTGTGCGATTCTTGCAGACTGTTGCCTTGCCTGCTGCCAGGTCATTCGAATATGACGCCGCCCGACCCCCGCCAGATCGCCGAACTGCTGCAGCGCTGCTCCAGCGAAGAGGGGCGTGATTTCGCCGAGCTTGTGCCGCTGGTCTACGAGGAATTGCGCGCGATGGCGGGTCGCCAGATGGGCGCCCAGCGCCGTGATCACACCTTGCAGGCCACGGCCCTGGTCAACGAGGCCTGGCTGCGGATTGCCCGCACGGAACACCAGGACTGGGCCGATCGCCGCGAGTTTCTGCTGGTCGCCGCGACCGTGATGCGCAACGTGCTGGTCGATTACGCCCGGCGTCAGAACGCGGCCAAGCGGCCGGCCGCCTCCGATCGGGTTCATCTGGAGCACATCGAGTCCGCTGATCCGTTCGGCGCCGATCTGCTGGCCATGGATATGGCCCTGGGTGAGTTGGCCAGGATCGATGAACGCCAGGCCAGGATCGTCGAGCTGCGCTATTTCGCCGGGCTGAGCATCCCCGAAACCGCCGAAGCGCTGGAGATTTCCGAGTCCACCGTGACCCGGGAGTGGCGCATGGCGCGGGCCTGGCTCAAACGTGCGCTGGCCTGAGTCAGGGCTCCGGAGCGGACGCGCCGAGTTCATTTTCCAGTAGCGCCAGGCGCTGGCTGAGCGTGGTCCGCAGATCCTCGCTGGTGTTCCCGGCGCCGGGCGGCAGCAGCGCCAGGGCCTGGCGATAGGCTTCGGCAGCTTCTTCAAGGCGGTTCTGCAGGACCAGGGCGCTGCCCAGGATGTCGAGCGCCGAGGCCCGATAGGCAAGTTCGACCCCGCCCAGTGGTTGGTCCAGACCGGCGCTGGACGCCAGCAGCCCCCGAATCAGATCTTCGGCCACTTCAGGCTGATCCATCCGCAGGTGCAGCGCAGCGCTGTTGGAGACCGACAGTCGATACAGGTAGTGATCGCGACCGGCCAGGTTTTCGATCATGGCGGCTGCGCGCTGGAAGGTCTCGATGGCTTCGGAATTGCGCCCGGCGCCGGCCAGCGCGACGCCGAGATTGCCCAGGGCGTTGGCCAGGCGCTGGCTGGGCCCGATCAGGCGTTCGTGGTCCGACACCAATTGCTCGAAACGCTCGATGGCCAGCCCCGGATCACTCAACATCAGGGCGGTGGCGTGGACGTGCTGGCCGCGCAGGCGGCGCGGGTCGTCCTCGTCATAGAGCTGCCGGACCAGCGGCTCGGCCTCGCGTGCGGTCTGCAGGGCCAGTTCCGGACGATCCTGGAAGACATAGGCGGCCACCAGGGCCGCGCGGGCCTCGAACAACAGCTCGGGCGAAGGAGGGGTCCGGGCTGCGAGGTCCGTAATGATGGATTCCAGCTCGGCCACGGTCTGGGTCAGCGGGACATCCATGACGTTGGCGTGGTTACGAAGCTTGCGAATCTGCCAACGCAGCATTTCATCGCTGCTGGCCTGCACGGTTTGCGACAGCAGTGCAATCGCCCGGCTGTCGGCGGCAATGGACTCCACCGCTTGACCGGCGGAATCCAGCGCACTTGCGATTTCAGCCTCGATGCGCGCTCTTTCAAGCACTGATGCTTCGTCGGACAGGTTGCTGCGCGCCTGAAAGAGCAGCGGCAGGGCGTGTTGGCCCAGACCCAGGGCGTTGTAGGCCTGTCCCAGCGCCAGGTGGATCGAACCCAGGGCGGCCGGATTGAACGCCTCTCCGGTGGCCAGCCGATCGCTGGCCAGATCGAGGATCTCGCGCACGGTCACGGTGTTGCCGCGCGAGGGCAGGGAATGAGCCCCGGAAAAAACGTTGTTCATGAAGCCGGTCACCGCTTCGGCGCGGTCGCGCTCCCGGGAAATCCGTTCCAGCTGATTTTCCCGGTCGACCATGAAACCGATCATGAAAGCCAGCGCCAGCGCCGACAGCGCGACGCCGAGGCGGTGACGGGTCAGAAAGCGCTCCAGTCGGTATGCACGGCCCTCGCCGCGTGCCGTCACCGGCTGCCTCTGGCCCAGTCGCTTCAGGTCGTCGGCCAGCTCCCGGGCCGAACGGTAGCGTTGCTCGGGAGCCGGTGCCAGCGACTTGTGGACAATCGCCTCCAGATCTCTGGAAATAGACAGGCAAGCACCGCTGTTTCCGACCCTGGCAAGCTTGGGCAGCGCTGGGGGCGGTCGGGTCTGCTGCATCTCCTGGTGGTCATGCGGATCGCTGATGTCTTCGAACGGCAGTCGTCCGGTCAGCAGCTGATGCAGGATGACACCCAGCGAGTAGACGTCGGAGGCCGCGCTCATCGACTGGCCTGCGATCTGTTCGGGGCTGGCGTAGGCCAGGGTCATGAATCGGCTCTGTGGATCGAGTTGGTCGGTCGCACGGTCGTCAATCACCTGGGCGATGCCGAAATCCAGCAGCTTGGGCTCGCCCTCGGCGGTGACCAGGATGTTGGACGGCTTGAGGTCGCGATGGATGACCATGTGGCGATGGGCAAAGTCGACCGCCTCGCAGACCTTGATCAAGAGTTGCAGCCGCTCGGCGAGGCCGGCGCCTCGCTTCTCGCACCAGGCATCGATCGGCTCGCCGGGCACGTACTCGGTGGCCAGGAAGGGCCGGCCTTCGGCGGTCAGGCCGCCGTCGATCAGGTGGGCGATATTGGGATGGTTGAGCCGGGCCAGCGCCTGGTGCTCGTTGGCGAAGCGGTCGGCCACGGCCTGGTTCAACTCTTCGGCGGGTAGCAGCAGTTTCAGGGCGACCAACTGACCCGCCGTACCGTCGGTTCGCTCGGCCAGGTAGACGACCCCCGAACCACCGGCATCGAGCCGTTCAAGCAGCCGGTAGTTGCGCGGCATGGGCACTTCCAGCGCCACAGCCATCAGGGCGCTGCGGGCAGCGGTCTGGAAGCGCTCGGGCGCGTCGTCTTCAGAATCGTCTTCGGCTGCCGTCAGCAGCCAATTGACTTCCGCGCGCAAGGCCGGGTCCTGGCTGCAAAGCCGGTTCATCATCGATGCACGCTGAGCAGGATCGAGCGCCAGCAGCTGCTCGGCGATTGACTTGGCCTTGAGGTAGCGTTGCGGGTCTGGCCGGCTCATGGGCAAGACGGGATCAAAGCCACCAGGCCAGCACAAACCAGACCAGCATCACCGCGCCGATGACGACCTTGGCCACGGTGCCGACCACCACGCCGATCGATGCCCCGATGCCGGCGCGCATGGAGTCATCGAGGGTGGCCTTGCCCAGCAGATGACCGGCGACCGCGCCAATGAAGGGGCCGAGCAGCGCGCCGGCCAGGCCGAAGAACATTCCGACCAGCAGCCCCAGGGTGGCGCCCAGAATGGCAAGCCTGCCGGCACCGAAGCGACGGGCGCCTTCCAGGGTGGCCAGAAAATCGATGATGACCGACAACACGGCCAGCACGCCCAGCCACAGCAGGGTCGTGATCGAAACTGAAACGAAGCCATCCATCCAGGCGATCAGCAACAGGCCGAGCAGGATGATCGGCACCCCCGGCAGGGCCGGCAGCACGGTGCCGGCCAGGCCGATCACGACCAGCAGCACGGCCAGGATCCAGCCCGGTATCTTCAGCAGTTCCCAGCTTAGCCACTCCATTTTTGAATTCGCATCTGCACTCTCGACGGACGATTATCGCATTGGGTTGGTGGATGGTCGCGGCCGGG
>JBKHEF010000053.1:0-10906 GCA_046540955.1 Wenzhouxiangella sp. | reverse complement strand
TGGCGCACCAACCCCCGGGCACAATGGCGCGTCGGGTGGGGCCGGGGTGAGCACCAGAGGGCCTCGCCACGCGTCGAACCGATGGTGTTCACCCCGGCCCCGCCCGACGCGCCAGCCCCTCTACTGCCGCATGAAATCCACCACATGCGTCAGGGTCGCCAGAATATGCGCCACCAGCGCCCCGATCAGCACCCGTGCCGAGACGATATGCCAGCCGCGCCAGGCCACCGCATCCTGGCTGCCGGTCGTCCACAGCCACATCAACCCGGTCAGCCCGGTCGCCAGCAGCGCCAGCAGCAGCACACCCTTGATGATGCTGAACAACCCGGCGCCCTCATTGCCGGGTATCTGCAGCCGGACCAGCCCGCGCAGATCCGCCCACAGCGGCCCGAATCGTCCCAATACCCAGGGGAAATACTGCGCCAGCCGGCCCTGCAGCGCACTGGTCAGGGTAAAACCCAGTCCGAGCGCCAGTGCGGCCAGCCCCAGCACCACATGCGCCCAGACCCACACAGACGGCTCAGCCGGCAGCCGGTTATAGAGGTGAACCCAGGGACTGGTGAATATCAACCAGGCCAGCAGCAGGATCAGCAGGCCATGCTGCATATGGCCCCAATAGTGCAGGCCGCGCTTTTTCACTTCTGGTGATCGCGCGCAAAAGCGGCAAAATCGCTGGCAAACGCCTGCACGGCATCCCAGTCCGTGAAGTCCGCTTTGGTCTCCAGATCCGTCGGCCCCTTGTTGATCCACATGATCAGGCGGATCACCCAGCGATCGACAGGCCGGTAGCGCCGATAATCGAGTTGTCCCCCGAATACCCCCACCCGGTCCGGCTGCCACGGCGTGGTCTCGAGAAACTTGCGCACGTAAGGATTGGTCTCGGGAGTATTCTTGTGCGGCTTGCGCGCGACCAGGTTGATCGAGAAAAACCCGCCGGGCCGGCTGGCCAGGGTGTCGCGATGGCGCTCGATGAAGTCCAGCACCGCTGGATTATGCTTGCCATTGCGAATGCTGGCCCCGATCAGCACCGCATCGAACCCGGCCGGATCGGGCGGCGGATCCGGCAGGGCATGCTCAATCACCTCGAACCCGGCCTCCTCCAGCACCGGCCGCATATGCTGACAGACCTTGCGCGTATGGCCGTAGACACTGGAGCACAACATCAATAATTTCATCCTGATCTCCTACCAGCCATCACCGATACGGATGCCCAGGCGCGGCAGAATGTAACGGTGCAGCACGACGATCAGGCCAGTGGCCGCAAAGGCTGCAACAAAGACGCTCATCGACGACCCGATGCCACTCATCAACTCCGGTGCGGCGATCAGCACCACCGCCAGGGCAATCATGATCACACCGCCGATCAGCTTGAGAATCCGGCCCTGGTCTTCCTGGAAGCGGTCAATGCGCAGCTTGACCACCGCGATGCCGAAAATGACCAGCTCGATCGACAGATAAATCAGCAGATATACAGCCAGCAGACTCAAGAACTCCAGGCCCTGGACATCGTTGGCGCTCATCAGACTGCTCCAGATCACCGGGAAGCCAGCCGTGCACGGCAACTCAATCAGCGCAATACCACCGGCCATGACAATTGTGGTGCCCATCAGCGCCCAGGGTGATTTCCCATTGACCATCAACTCCCGAAAACCCTTGAAGATGCCAGGCTTGTGCTTGTCGTCAATGGTGAAGGAAAAACCGCGCTTGAACCAGAAATAATCCTTGATGTTGACCGCACCGAAAATCAATGCAAGCAAGGCGACGACCCAGTACATCCAGGGCAGGTAGGCGGCATAGGCCAGCACGCTGAACACCCCGGCGATAAAAGCACCATAAATGGTCGCCGTGGTAATCAGAAAGGTCAGCCCGACCAGCACCACCCGCCCGCGCGAGCCCGAATGCAGGACCAGGGCCAGCAGGATGGTCAGAATCCAGATCGAGCACGGATTGAAACCATCGACGAAGGAAATCATCAGGGTGCTGGCGATCAGCGGCTGGACGGACAGATCGATCGCACCCACAAAAGGCAGCCGAATCAGGGCTTCGACCTGCTCAGGTTCACTGTCCTGGGCACGCGCCGTCGCCATCGCACGCGGATCCGGGCACTGTCCGGTCAGGCATGCGTCGAGAGTGGACTGAATTTCGGCCCGGATCTGCTCGCTATCGCCGACCCAGACCTCACCGCCGAGAAAGATCATCGGCACCGAACCGGGGCGCACTTCGTGGGCGGCAGCCATGGCGCGCAGCAGATCATGGTGCTCGTTGCTGGTCATGACCTCCATGAACACCACTTCGAGGCGGTCATGTTCCTCATCCAGACGCTGCAGAAAAGGCTTTTGCGCCTGGCAGTGCGGGCAGGTCTCGCTCATGAACACGTACATGGTGAGCGGCTTCTCGCCCGGGGCGGCTTGCTGAGCATGCACCGCCGACGGCAGGGCAAGACCAGCCATCAGCCCAAGCGCCAGCAGCCAGGCGGCAATTCGATACAAGCGGTGGAGCATGACCATGGAAACAGGCACCCAGCGTATGAAACTCGGGGTATTCTCATGGCATACGTGCAGGCAGGGCTTGACGGGGATCAAACAACCAGGCCGGGCGTTGTCAAAAGAATCGATCACGGAGAGAAGTGACCATGACCGAACGTTTTACCGTCTCCCTGGACAAGGAGCTGGCCGAATCCTTTGAGGCCTATCGCCAGAGCCTGGGCTATTCCAGCCGATCCGAAGCCATTCGCGACCTGCTACGCGGCTTTCTGGCCCGCGAGCGCGCCGATGGCGACCCCGAGGGCGGCTGCGTCGGCATTCTCAGCTACGTCTACGACCACCACCGCGGCGGGCTGGGCGACCAGCTGACCGAAGCCCAGCACGCCCACCACGATCTGACCGTGGCCACCCTCCACGTTCACCTGGATCACGACCACTGCCTGGAGACCAGCATCCTGCGCGGACCGCTAAAGCGGGTGCGCGATTTCTCCCAGCAGTTCATCGCCCGCCGCGGGGTGCGCCACGGTGATCTGCACCTGGTGCCGGTCCGGGTCGAGGCTGACCAACACTCGCACGGCGATCACGTTCACGCCCACGAGCACATCACGCCGCACGAATGAGGGTGCAAGCCCGGCCGCAACGGCTTTTCGGAAAACCGAGCCGGAATTTGGCAGCGATTTGATCCCGATCAAGAAAAGTATGAAGATTTTTATTATTCTTCATACACCATTCGGGATCGGAGTTTCACTTCATGGGTTTTCTCTCTTTTCCAGCGCTCATCCGGCCTCGCTCTGTGGCCGCCGTCGTGCTGCTCGTGTGGCTGCCGGCACAAGCGGCCCCCGGGAGCGAGTCGGCCGAGACAGAAGTCGAGCGCCCGGCCGACACCATCCTGGTCACCATCGGCCGGGTCGTTCAGCCCGAACAGCAGGTCATCGCCCCGGTCAGCGTGCTCGGCCGCGAAGAAATCGAGCTGCGCCAGGCCAGCGACTTGTCCGACCTGCTGTCCGACCTCCCGGGGGTGCAGTCCGCGCAGGGGCCGCGCCCGGAAGCGCTGGTGCCCAACATCCGCGGGCTCGGCGAAGGTCGGGTGGTGATGCGCATCGACGGGGCGCGCCAGAACATGGCCATTCGCCACCGCGCCCAGACCCTCCTCGATCCGGCCCTGCTGGAGCGGGTCGAGATTCTGCGCGGGCCGGCCTCGTCGCTCTACGGCAGCGGCGCGACCGGCGGGGTCATTCTGTTCGAGACCCTGGACGCCGAGGGCTTTCTCGACCCCGGGGCCAGCTTTGGCGGCCAGGCCCGGCTGGGCTACCAGAGCAACAACGACGCCTGGGTCGGATCCGCGACTCTGGCCGCTCAGGCCGGCGATGCGGGCCTGATCACCAGCGTGAGCCGCCGCGCCTCGGATGATTACGTCGACGGCGGCGGCAATCCGCTCAACTTTACCGAAAACGATGTCTCCAGCGGCCTGGTCAAGGGCAGCTGGCGGCCCGACGAGGCCCAGCGCCTGAGCCTGACCTACTTGGGCTACGTCGACGACAGCCCCAGCCTTGGCACCGCCGACCGCGCCAGCGGCACCGTGGTCGACCGCTCCAGCCGCCAGCAGTCGACCAGCCTGCGCTACCAGCTCTATCCCGACAGCGACTTGCTGGCGCTGGACGCGGTGGTCTACTGGAGCGACCTGATGCTCGACGAGCGCCCGGTGATGCCCGGCCAGACCCGGGTCGAGAACAGCCTGAGCACGGTGGGCGTGGATATCGCCAACAGCAGCCGGCTGCAGACCGGCGCCATCACCCACACCCTGACCTACGGCGCCGAGCTCTACCGCGACACCCAGCGCGGGCTGCGCGACGGCCGGCCGGCGCCGCAGTTCCGCGGCTCCGAACGCGACACCCTGGGCCTGTTCGCCCAGAACCGCGCCGAGCTGACCGAGCGCCTGGACCTGCTGCTGGGCCTGCGCCACGACGACATCGACTCGTCTCCCGACGAGGCCGAGCTGGTCGCAACCTCGTTCTCCCGGACCTCCTACCAGGCCGGGCTGATGTTCGACCTGGCCAGCGGCTGGACCCTGACCGCCTCGTTCAACGAAGCCTTCCGCGCCCCGGCCCTGCGCGAGCTGTTCATCGGCGGTCAGCATTTTCCCGGCAATTTCTACGTTCCCAACCCCGACCTGCAGCCGGAGTCGGCGCGTAATTACGAGCTGGGCCTGCGCTTCGACCGGCGCGGCCTGTGGCTGGACGGCGACCGGATAAAAGGTCGCCTGGCGGTGTTTCGCAACGATATCGACAACTTCATCGAGCAGCGCGTGCGCGGGGCCGATGCGCCGGCGCCGCTGACCAACACCACCCGCTTCGACAACGTCGGCCAGGCCCGCGTCGAGGGCCTGGAAGTCGAGCTGGACTGGCGTATCGGCGACTACAGCGCCAGCCTGTTCGGCGCCCGCCTGCGCGGTGATGATCGCGAGCTCGGCATCCCGCTGGAGAGCATTCCCGGTGACGAGATCGGCCTGCGCCTGGAGCACTACCTGTCCACCCTGCTGCTGGGCGGCCAGATCGTCCACGCCTTCGCGCAGGATCGCGTCCTCGGCGGCATGCACCGGGCCCAGCCTACGCCATCGCACACCCTGATCGACCTGTACGCGACCTGGCAGGCCACGCCCGATCTGCGCATCAGCGCGCGCATCGACAACCTGGCCGATGAAACCTACCGTCGCCACCTGACCCTGATCAACCAGCCCGGCCGCAGCGTCAAGCTGCAGGCCAGCTACCTGTTCTGACACCGACCCAAGGATTGACCATGAAGCGCATTTTTGCCATTGCCCTGATTGCAGCCAGTTTTGGCGTTGGCTTCGCCCACGCCCACCATCCGTGGGTCCTGGCCGAGTCGGCCCGGGTCGAACCCGGGCAAGCGGTCCAGGTCCTGCCCTACTTCGGCCATGCCTTCCCGGGCGATGAGACGATGGAGAGCGATCGGCTGGCCGAGGCGACCGTGACCCCACCAGACGGGCAGCCAATTGCGCTGGACCTGTCCGACCACGGCGCCCTGGCAACTCCATCCCTGTCCGAGCCCGGCGTGTACGTCATCGGCGTACGCCAGGCGCGCGGCTACTGGACCCAGACCACCGAGGGCGGCCAGCGCCTGCCGCGCCCGGAAGTCGCCAACGCGGTGCGTTGCAGCTACTCCGATAACGGCTCGAAAACCCTGGTCGCCGTGGGTGATGAGGGGCCATCGGGCGCAGTGACCGCACTGGGCCATCGCCTGGAGATCATCCCCCAGCGCGATCCCACCGCGCTGGCGGCCGGGGACCGACTGCCCGTGCAGGTGCTGTTCGAAGGCCAGCCCCATGCCGGACCGCTGCTGGCCTTTCACGGCGCATCGGGCGAAGACCCTTATGCCGTGCTCGAAACCAATGCCGACGGCCTGGCCGAAGTGGAGCTGGAAGAGGCAGGCCCGTGGCTGCTGCTCGCCCAAGGCGAGATCGATTATCCTGACCCGGCGGTCTGCGACGTGGAGAGCTTCTACGCCTCGCTGACCTTCGATCTGCCCAACAACCACCAATAAGAACAGCCCGGAAACAGCTCATGGCCTGTCGAGCCGTCCACATAGCCTGCCATCTCATTGTCGTGGTCCTGATGATCGGGGTCAGCGCGCTGGCCTTCGCCCATCGTATGGACCACGAAATCACTACCGCCGAGGCCCAGGTCCTGAGCCTGTCGCACCCGTTCGGCCAGCAGCCGGTGTTCGAGCCCTACCAGATCTTCGCGCCCGACACCGAGGTCGCTTTTCAGAACGGTCGCACCGACGCCCTGGGCCGGATCAGCTTTCTGCCCGACCGGCCCGGGCGCTGGCGGGTGGTGGTGACCACCGAGGACGGGCACGGTCTGGAAGTGCGCGTGCGCGTCGATGAGGCGCTGGGCGTGACCGAGGTCGAGAGCCCGGCGCGCGGCGGCCCGGTCAGCATCCTGGCCGGCGTCGGCTACCTGCTCGGTGTGGCCGGCCTGCTGGTCCTGTGGCGACAACGCAGGAAACACCATGCACATCCCTGACGGCCTGATCGCGCCGCAGGTCTACCTGGCGGCTTACGCCGTGGCCGCACCAGCCTGGGCCTATGCCGTGCGCAAGGTCGCGCGCGAGTTCGACGAGGACCTGATTCCGCGCCTGGCCGTGCTGACCGCGCTGGCCTTCGTCCTGACCACGGTGATGGTGCCCCTGCCCGGCGGCACCTCCGGCCACCTGGTCGGGGTCGGCCTGCTGGCCCTGGCCTTCGGTATCTGGCCGGCGTTTCTGGCCTACAGCCTGGTCCTGGTGCTGCAGTCGCTGCTGCTGGGCGCCGGCGGCATTACCGTGCTGGCGATCAACGCCCTGGCCATGGGCCTGACCGGGGCGGCCGTCACTGTCGGCGTGTTTCGGCTGCTGGCCAAAGCCCACCGCCCGGCCGCGGCCATGCTCGGGGTCTGGCTGGGGGTGGTGGTGGCGGCCAATCTGGTCGCCCTGATACTGGGCATCCAGCCGCTGATGGGCAGCGATGCGGACGGCCAGCCGCTGTTCTTTCCGTTCGGGCCGGCCGTGACCCTGCCGGTGGTGGTCGGCCCGCACCTGGTCATCGGCCTCGGCGAAGGCATTCTGACCTGGATGGTCTTGAGCGTGGTCGAACGGCGCCGGGTGCCGGCATGAAAGACCGCGCCCTGCTGGCAATCTGGCTGGTCGCGGTAGTCGGCATCACCTTCATCCACGACCCGCTGTGGCTGGCCGGCCTGTTGGTCGTCGCCCTGGCCCTGGCCGGCCGCGCCAGCCCGGCCCTGCTCAAGCGCGCCCTGATCGCCATCGCCCTGGTCAACATCGCGGTGAGCGCAGGCTTTACCCTGAGCGCCAGCCTGGCCGGCGAGCCCTGGGGCCTGTTCGTGCTGCGCCTTAACCTGCGCGTAGTGCTGCTGACCTTCCTGACCCTGTGGCTGGCCCGCCACCTGGACCTGGTCCGGGCGGTCGACTTTGCGCCCTCGCTGCAGTTCGTGGTGGTGCTGGCGCTGGGCCAGATCAAGACGTTCCAAAGAATGCTCACCGACTACCGCATGGCCTTTCGCAGCCGCAGCCTGGGCCGGCCCGATCTGGCCACCCGCGCCCGCAGCGCCGGACGCCAGGCCGGGGCCCTGCTGGAAAAGGCCGAACTGCAGGCCACCGAAGTCAACCTGGGCATGCGCTCGCGAGGATTCTTCGATGATCGAACTTGAGCAGCTCAGCTTTCGCTATCCGGAAGGCCAGCCCATTCTCAGCGAGTTGAGCTTTCAACTGAACCCGGAAGAGCGCGTCGTCTTGCTCGGCGCCAACGGCTGCGGCAAGTCCTCGCTGCTCAAACTGATCGACGGCCTGCTCCAGCCGACCTCCGGCGAGATCCGCTACCAGGGCGAAACCCTGACGCCGAAACGGCTGAAGCAACGCGACTTCGCCCTGCGCTTTCGCCGCGATGTCGGCATGGTCTTCCAGTCGCCCGAAGCCATGCTGTTCAACGCCACCGTCGCGGAAGAAATCGCCTACGGCCCCGAGCGCCTCGGCATGCCCGAACCGGCTGCAGTCGCCAGGCGGTGGGCCGAACGAATGCAGCTGGGAAAATACCTGGCCACCCCGCCGTATCGCTTGTCGGGCGGGGAAAAACAGCGCCTGGCGCTGGCCTGCGTGCTGGCCTGCCAGCCGAAGCTGCTGCTGCTCGACGAACCCACCGCCAACCTAGACCCGCGTGCCACCGGCTGGCTGGTCGACTTCCTGCTCGACCAGCAGGGCCTGACCACCCTGGTCACCACCCAGAACCTGTCGCTGGCCGCCGAACTCGGCCAGCGCGCCCTGATCCTGGGTGAGGACGGCCACCTGCTCTATGACGGGCCGCTGGACAAGGCACTTTCTGACACCGACTTGCTGTGGCGGGCCAACCTCGCCCACGCCCACCGCCACGTCCACGCCGACGGTACTGAACATCACCACGTGCATGCGCATGGGGATTGGGGATGAAGCCGAAAGAAACTCCGTATAAGCCATTGACGCACTATGCCATTGGCTTATACTTCGGTCCATGAGATTCGATTGGGACGCTGCCAAGGATCGGAGCAATCAGAAGAAGCACGGCTTGTCTTTCTCGGAAGCTTCTCTCCTCTTTGCAAGCGGCCAGGATTACCTCGAAATCTTTGATTTGGCTCACTCGGACGCCGAGGATCGCTTTATCGCAATCGGCCAGCTGGATCGGGGGATCGCGGTGGTCGTCTACACGGAACGCGACGATGATCTGATTCGAATCATTGGCGCCCGGTTCGCGACAAAGAGGGAACAGGAACAATACCGTCAGCATATGGACCAACGCAGATGAGCGACATTGCAGAAATTTCAGACATCCAATTCAGCCGCGCGATTTCAGCCAGGCTTCGGGCCAAACTCAAACGCGGAGAGATATCTTCGGGCGAAGATATTGCAGCACTCAGGCGCTTCGTGGGCTTGAGCCAGACGGACTTCGCGCGCGCTATGGAAATCAGCGTGCACACGCTGCGTAACTGGGAGCAAGGCCGGCGCAAGCCGGACGGACCGGCGCTGGCCCTGCTCAAGATCGCGGCGCGACATCCAGGAATCATTCGAGACAATCTCGTATCGGCGGCATAGTGAGCCTACAGCGCGCAAAACAGCGCTCACGCCCATCGTCATGTCCATGCCGACGGCACTGAGGATCATGTAAATGTGCATGGGGATTGGGACTGACCGGTGCCTTTAGCTCACCAAAGAGCGTGCTGGACAGCCAAGGTTGAACAGACCAGGCTTTCTGCCAGCCTTGGCGGCGTCTGATACGCAGGGAACATCGCCGTGGATCAAATCGAACTCAGCACAAATCCTGAAAGGATGTGCGACCCCCTTAGCTGAGTTTTCACCTCATGCCCCTATACGTGAAGCCGGCGTTGCTGGAGTCGGTGTCTCCGGCGCTGAAGGCCCGCATGCAGGGCAAGTCCTGCTTCAACTTTTCCGCGGTCGATCCGGCGCTGTTTGAAGAACTCGAAGGGCTGACCCGGACCGGATATGCCAGCTACAAGGAGCAGGGTTTCGTTCCTTAAGCCACGCGTTGAACCGAAGCGACTGATCCCCGCTGAATCCGCCATCGAAGCCATCCCGGATCCATTGCCGCGTTCAAGGGCTGGAGATGCCGGATCGGGTCCGGCATGACAGGCGCTCGATTGCCCAGGGATCTGCGCCGGCTTGGGGCGCTTGGCGGCTCAGCAGATCCGCGGCAGCGGGTCGTCTTCCAGCTCGTCGATCAGGCGCTGGCCGCCGAGGCTGGTGGTCAGCGTGACCGCGCCTTTCTTCTCGCCGATGGTGCCGATGACGGCGGCATCGGGAGCAATACCAGACAGGCGCAGTTCCTGTACCGCATCGTCGGCCTCATCGGCGGCGATGGCGGCGACCACCCGGCCTTCGCAGGCCAGGTACAGCGGGTCGTAGCCCAGCAGCTCGCACACCGCCTGGACCGGTTCGCTTAACGGGATGGCGTTTTCTTCCATGTTGATCGACAGTTGCGATTCGCGCGCCAGGTCCAGGGCCACGGTGGCCAGGCCGCCGCGGGTGGGGTCGCGCATGAAGCGCAGGCCCTGGCGTTTCATCAGCATCTCGGTGATCGGCAGCACGCTGGCCGAGTCGGATTGCAGATCACCGCGAAGCCCGTACTCTTCGCGCGCCAGCAGCACGGCGGTGCCGTGATCGCCGACCGTGCCGGTGACGATCAGCTTGTCGCCGGGCCGGACGTACTGCTGGCCCAGCTTGTGGCTGGCCGGCACCACGCCCAGGCCGGTGGTGGCCAGGTACACCCCGCCGCATTCGCCGCGGGCCAGGACCTTGGTGTCACCCGCCACGACCTTGACGCCCGCCTCTTTGGCGGCAGCGGCCAGCGCATCGACAATCCGTTCCAGGAGCGCGGTTTCGGTGCCTTCCTCGATAAAGGCATTCAGGGTCAGGTAAAGCGGAAACGCGCCGCCCACGGCCAGGTCGTTGACCGTGCCGTGGATGGCCAGCGAGCCGATGTTGCCGCCGGGAAACTCCAGCGGATCGACGGTAAAGCCGTCGGTGGTCATCATCATCTTGACCCCCTGCGGCACCTCGACCATGGCCGCATCGACCGTGGTATCCAGACCCTGCCCACCCAGGCGGGCGGCAAACAGGCCATCGATCAGTTCGCGCATGTAGCGCCCGCCGTTGCCGTGGGCTAAGCGGATATGGGGTTCGAGTTTCATGACGTTCGGGCGTTTTCGAGCGGATGGCCAGTATAAGGACAAAAGCATCTTCGTTAGGGGCGGAAGCGGACCAGGAGCGGCGCGCGTCGGCCGTGCAAGGCCGACCTGTGAGGTGCGATGTCGGCGGATATGGCCCCAGGTCGGGGTTACATCCCCGACGGCCAAGCCCCA
>JBKHEF010000052.1:0-11096 GCA_046540955.1 Wenzhouxiangella sp. | reverse complement strand
GACTTCGTCGAGATGTTCGTCGGTGTCGGTGCCTCGCGCGTCCGGGACATGTTCGAGACCGCCAAGAAGCATGCGCCGTGCATTATCTTCATCGACGAGATTGATGCCGTCGGGCGTCAGCGTGGCGCCGGCCTGGGCGGCGGTCACGACGAGCGCGAACAGACCCTCAACCAGCTGCTGGTCGAGATGGATGGGTTCGAGGGCAACGAGGGGATCATCCTGATTGCCGCCACCAACCGTCCGGACGTGCTCGATCAGGCCCTGCTGCGGCCCGGTCGCTTCGACCGCCAGGTCGTGGTCCCGCTGCCCGATCTGAAAGGTCGCGAGCAGATCCTCAAGGTCCACATGCGCAAGGTGCCGGTCGGCGACGATGCCGATCCGCGCGTGATCGCGCGCGGCACGCCGGGGTTTTCGGGCGCCGATCTGGCCAACCTGGTCAACGAGGCCGCATTGTTTGCCGCCCGCCAGGACTCGCGTACCGTGCGCCAGTCCCATTTCGAGCTGGCCAAGGACAAGATCATGATGGGCGCGGAGCGCAAGTCCATGGTCATGTCCGAGGATGACAAGCGCCTGACCGCCTACCACGAGGCCGGGCATGCCATTGTCGGGCGGATCGTTCCGGAACATGATCCGGTTTACAAGGTGACCATCATTCCGCGCGGCCGGGCGCTGGGTGTGACCATGTTCCTGCCCGAGGAAGACAAGTACTCGATGACCCGCAAGCAGCTCAACTCGCAGCTGGCCAGCCTGTTCGGCGGCCGGGTTGCCGAGGAGCTGATCTATGGCAAGGACAACGTCACCACCGGGGCGTCCAATGACATCGAGCGGGCTTCTGCCATTGCCCGCAACATGGTGACCAAGTGGGGGCTGTCGGATTCGATGGGGCCGCTGGCCTACGGCGAGAACGAAGACGAGGTCTTCCTCGGCCGCTCGGTGACCCAGCACAAGCACATCTCCGACGAGACCCACCGCCAGCTCGACAAGGAAGTTCGCCGCATTATCGACGATGCCTACGAGACCGCACGAAACATTCTCGAGGAAAACCGCGACAAGCTGGAGTTGATGGCCGAAGCCCTGATGCGTTACGAAACCATCGACGCCAGGCAGATCAGTCAGATCATGGATGGCCACGAGCCGGATCCGCCGGAAGGCTGGAACGATGCACCGCCGCCGCCATCAGCACCGAGCAGCCATGACGGCGATGAGCCCAGCGGACAGCCGGCACCGGGCTGAGGCCTGGATGTTGTAGGCCCGCTTGAAAACGCCGGCCCGGGGGCCGGCGTTTTCCCATTCGCGACGGCGCATTCAAGCCGCTAGAATGAGGCGCATGGAAGCAAGCCTGGCCGCACGGATCGGACGCGCCCATCGCAGCGAGCAGCCGCTGGTAATGGGCGTGGTCAATGTCACCCCTGATTCATTTTCCGACGGTGGTCTTTTCGAGCGTCCAGAGCGGGCCGTGGAGCATGGCCTGGGGTTGCTGGAGCAGGGTGCGGATCTGCTGGATATCGGCGGCGAATCCACCCGGCCGGGCGCCGAACCGGTGGCCGAGCGCGAGGAACTGGCCCGGGTGGTGCCTGTGATCGAGGGCTTGCGCCGGCACACCGATGCCGCCATCTCCATTGATACGGCCAAGCCAGAGGTCATGCGTGCCGCGGTCGCCGCCGGGGCCGATATGGTCAACGACGTCAACGCTCTGCGCGCACCGGGTGCACTCGTTGCCGTGGCCGAACTGGCGGTGCCGGTCTGCCTGATGCATATGCAGGGCCAGCCGCAGACCATGCAGGATGCCCCGGCTTATGTCGATGTGGTGGCCGAGGTGCTGGCCTTTTTTGGCGAGCGTGTTCAGGCCTGCCTGGATGCCGGCATCGCGCGCGGGCATCTGGTGCTGGACCCGGGCTTTGGATTCGGCAAGACGCTGGACCACAACCTGGCCCTGCTGGCCCGGTTTCGCGAACTAAACAGCCTTGGTTACCCGGTGCTGGCCGGGCTGTCGCGCAAATCCATGCTCGGTCACCTGACCGGCCGGGCGCGGCCGGAGGAGCGGGTGGCCGCCTCGGTCGCCGCCGCGGTGCTGGCCGCCCAGCGCGGCGCCGCCGTGATTCGTGTCCATGACGTCGCGGCCACGGTCGATGGCTTGAAAATCTGGCAGGCACTGGCCGAGGTCGGCGCCGATGAGGGGAGATAAGACATGAAGTATTTCGGAACCGACGGCATTCGTGGTCGTGTGGGTGAGCCGCCGATTACCGCCGAGTTCGTCCTCAAGCTGGGCTGGGCAGCCGGCACGGTGCTGGCCGGCCGCAGCCAGGAGCGCGCCAAGGTGGTGATTGGCAAGGACACGCGCATCTCGGGCTACCTGTTCGAATCGGCCCTGGAGGCCGGACTGGCGGCCGCCGGCGTCGACGTGCTGCTGCTTGGCCCCATGCCGACCCCGGCCATCGCCCACCTGACCCGCAGCCTGGGTGCGGCGGCCGGGATCGTGATTTCGGCCTCGCACAACCCGTACGAGGACAACGGGATCAAGTTCTTCTCCGGTGAGGGGCTGAAACTCGATGACGGTCTCCAGGGCGCGATCGAGAGCGCCATCGACCGGCCCATGAGTCACGTTGCCCCGCACCGCCTGGGCCGTGCGGCGCGGATTGACGATGCGGTCGGGCGTTACATCGAGTACTGCAAGGGCACGGTGACCTGGGGAACGCGCTTCGACGGGCTGAAGATCGTGCTCGACTGCGCCAACGGGGCGACCTACCGGATTGCGCCTGAGGTGTTCCGCGAGCTGGGTGCCGAGGTGATCAGTATCCATCATCGGCCCGATGGCCTGAACATCAACCGTGACTGCGGCTCCACCGACCCGTCCAGCCTGGCTGCGACGGTGCTGGCGGAAAAGGCCGACCTGGGGATTGCCTTTGACGGCGACGGCGACCGCGTGGTCATGGTCGATCATGCCGGCCAACGGGTCGATGGTGACCAGATCCTGTACCTGCTGGCCTCGGCGCGGCATGCGATCGGCCAGCTCAGCGGCGGTGTCGTGGGGACGGTGATGAGCAATTTCGGCCTCGAAGAGGCCTTCAGGCGGCTCGAGATCCCGTTTGAGCGCAGCAGGGTCGGTGACCGCCATGTCCATGATCTGCTGTGCCGCAAGGGCTGGGTGCTGGGCGGTGAGACTTCCGGTCATATCCTGTGCCTGGACCGCGCCTCGACCGGCTGCGGCATCGTCAGCGCCCTGCAGGTGGTTGAAATCATTGCCGGTGGGCGCCAGTCGCTGGCCGCGCTGGTCAACGGCATGGTCAAGTATCCGCAGGTCATGATCAACGTGCCGGTACGCGGCGATGCCCGGGTCGTGGTCGAGACCGATCCGGTCGTGGCCGCCGCGGTGGTCCGGGCCGAGGACAGCCTGGCCGGGCAGGGCCGGGTGATTCTTCGTCCCTCGGGTACCGAGCCGGTGGTCAGGGTCACGGTCGAGGGCCGCGAGTCGGCCGCGGTTCAGCGCCTGGCCGAAGAACTGGCTGAAATTGTTGCCGGGGCCGTGATGTCATGAACAACAACGCTGCCATCCCCGTTCTGTCCATGGCCGATTTTGATGGCCGGCGCGGGACTTTTACCGACCGGATCGGTCAGGGCTGGCGCGACTTCGGCTTTGTCGCGGTGCGCGACCACGGTATCGACGATGAAGTCATCGAGTCGGCCTACGCCGCTTTCCGGGCCTTTTTTGCCCTGCCCGAACCGACCAAGCAGGGTTTTCGCCTGCCCGGCCGGGGCGGGGCACGCGGCTACACCGGCTTTGGCGTCGAGCAGGCCAAGGACCATGGGGTACCCGATCTCAAGGAGTTCTGGCACGTCGGCCGCGAGATCGACGGCGCCAACCCGTACCCGGAGATCCTGCTGGCCAATCTGTGGCCGGACCAGGTGCCGCAGTTCCGGGAGGCCGCCCTGCGGCTGTACCGGGCCCTGGATGCGCTGGGAGCCCGGCTGCTGTCGGCGATTGCCCTGGACCTGGGCCTCGAACACGACTGGTTTGCCGACAAGGTCGACCACGGCAATTCGATCCTGCGGGCGATCCATTACCCGCCCATCGCCAACGCCCCGGAAGGGGCGATCCGGGCAGCCCGCCACGAGGATATCAATCTCATCACCCTGCTGATCGGCTCGAAAGAGCAGGGTCTGGAGATCCTCACCCGCGATGGGCACTGGATTCCGGTGACCACATTGCCGGGCAGCATCGTGGTCAACGTCGGCGACATGCTCCAGCGCCTGACCAACCATGTCTACCCGTCGACCACCCACCAGGTGGTCAATCCGCCCGGCGCGGCAGCGCGGCAATCGCGTTACTCGATCCCGTTTTTCCTCCACCCCAACCCGGATTTCGTCATCGAGACCCTGCCGCAGTGCGTCAGCGCCGCCAATCCGAACCGATACCCCGAGCCGATCACCGCGCATGGCTACCTGGTCGAGCGCCTGCGCGAGATCGGCCTGCTGTAGCCGGAAGTGCGGTTCTAAGGCAATTCCGGCTTGTCCAGCACGCTTGCCCGGACCTGGAAGTCATGAAACCGCAGCCCGATTTCGGAGCCGGGATGGAACTGCTCGGGACGGGTCAGGGCGGTGCCATCGGTGGCCCGGACCACGGCATAGCCGCGCTCGAGGATGTTGAGCGGGCTGGCCGCGTTGAGGGCGCGACTGGCTGCACCCAGGCGGGCCCCGGCCCGCTCGAGCTGCTGGTCCATTGCCCGCTTGAGCCTGCCATCCAGGTGGCTGCGCTGCTGGGCCAGGCGGTCGATGGTCCGTGCCGGGGCCGCAGCGGCCAGACGGCGGTCCAGCCCGGCCAGGGTTTGCACTCGTCCGGCGATGGCGCGCTGGGCTGAGCGTTCGAGCTGCACCCGGGCCAGGTTCAGGCGGCGACTCAGTTCATCGATCTGGCGGCGCGGGTGACGGCTGTCGCGGCGCCGGTCGAGATGGTCCAGCCCCTGCGCCAGCTCGTCGATCCGGCGCTGGATCGCCAGGGTGAGCCGGTCTGCCAGGCCCCGAACCCGTCGGTCCAGTTCCCGACCGTCCGGGGTTGCCGCCACCGCGGCTGCAGTCGGTGTTGGCGCGCGCGCATCGGCGACAAAATCGGCGATGGTGAAATCGGTTTCATGGCCAACACCGCTGATCACCGGGACGGCGAGATCGGCGATGGTCCGGGCCAGCGACTCGTCATTGAAGGCCCACAAGTCCTCGATCGACCCGCCGCCGCGGGCCAGCAGGATGACTTCGGCAAAGCCGTCGCCGGCCGCGGCCAGCAGCGCCCGGCGCAGCGCCGGTACGGCCGCATCGCCCTGGACGGGGCTGGCGTAGATGCGCACCCGGGCCAGCGGCCAGCGCTGCGCCAGGACATCGAGAATGTCGCGAACCGCCGCACCCGATGGACTGGTCACTACCGCAATGCGGCGCGGCCAGGCCGGCAGCGGGCGCTTGCGTTCGGGCGCAAACAGGCCTTCGCCTTCAAGCTTTTTCTTCAACGCCTCGAAAGCCTGCTGCAGGGCGCCGGCCCCGGCAGCCAGCAGCGCATCGGCGATCAGCTGGTAATCCCCGCGCGGTTCGTACAGGCTCAGGCGGCCGCGCACCAGCACCTCGTCGCCGTTGGCCGGGCGAAATCCCAGCCCGGCGGCGTTGCCGCGAAACAGCGCGCAGCGGATCTGGGCGCGTGCGTCCTTGAGGCTGAAGTACAGGTGCCCCGAGCCCGGGCGCGCCAGGTTGGAGATTTCGCCGCGCAGCCACAGGCGCGGAAAGCCGGCCTCCAGATGGGTGCGGGCTTCACGGTTGATCTCGGAGGGCGAATAGACCGGGGTTTCCGGGCCGGGTGCGGTGGCATCCATGAGCGCGATTATACGGGTCGAAATTGCCCGGCAAGAGGTCTGACCGGAGGCGGCTGCGGTATCCTCTCCCACCTGTTTCCGAGCAAGCGTGATCCGATGAGCGAAACCGCCGATTTCTCTTCCGACCAGCACCGACTGGTCCTGCGCCAGACCCGGCTGGAGGACTACGAGGACATCGCCCGGATCATGGACAAGGTCTACCCGGGCGGGCTGGAGGGGGCCTGGACGCGGGCCCAGTTCGAGTCGCAGATCCAGCGCTTTGCTGAAGGCCAGTTGTGTATCGAGGACAACGGCCGGGTGGTCGCCGCGGCGATCTCGATGATCGTCAAGTACAGCCGCTGGGGCCACGATCACAAGTACTGGGATATCGTTGGCAACGGGTATCTCACCACTCACGACCCCAAGGGCGACGTGCTCTACGGGGTCGATGTGTTCGTCGACCCCGACTACCGCGACCTGCGCCTGGGCCGGCGCCTGTACGATGCGCGCAAGGAGTTGTGCGAAAGCCTCAACCTGCGCGGCATCGTGGTGGGTGGGCGCATTCCCGGCTACCACGCCCACAAGGACGAACTGACCCCGCGCCAGTACGTCGCCAAGGTCCGCTCGCGCGAGCTGACCGACCCGATCCTGACCTTCCAGCTGGCCAACGATTTTCAGGTGCGCAAGATCGTGCGCGGCTACCTGCCCGACGACAAGGCCTCGGCCGGCCACGCGGTGCTGCTGGAGTGGGTCAACGTCTACTACGAGGAAGCCAGCCCCGGCTCGGTGGGCGGCCGGCCTTCGGATGTGCGGATCGGCGCGGTCCAGTGGCAGATGCGCCCGACCGCCTCGCTGGAGGACCTGTTTGCCCAGATCGAGTATTTCGTCGATGCGGTATCCGGCTACCAGGCCGACGTGGTGCTGTTTCCGGAGTTCTTCAACGGCCCGATGATGGCCGCTTACAACGACCAGGGGCCGGCCGAGGCGGTCCGGCAACTGGCCGGTTACACCGAGCAGATCCGCGACCAGATGCAGCGCTTCGCGGTCTCCTACAACATCAACATCGTCGCCGGTTCCATGCCCGAGTACGACGGCGAGGAACTGCGCAATGTCTGCTACCTGCTCAGGCGCGATGGCACCTGGGATCGCCAGTACAAGATCCACGTCACCCCGGATGAAAAGAGCTACTGGGGCCTTTCCGGCGGCAACCGGGTGGCGGTGTTCGATACCGACTTCGGCAAGATCGGCATCCTGATCTGCTATGACGTGGAGTTTCCGGAGCTGCCGCGGCTGCTGGCCGAGGAGGGCATGCACATCCTGTTTGTGCCGTACTGGACCGACACCAAGAATGCCTATCTGCGGGTCCGCCGCTGCGCCCAGGCCCGGGCGATCGAGAACGAATGCTACGTGGTCATCACCGGCTCGGTCGGCAACCTGCCGCGGGTGGAGAACATGGATATGCAGTATTCCCAGGCCGCCGTATTCACGCCGTCGGATTTCGCCTTTCCGCACGATGCCATCGCCCACGAGGCCACGGCCAATACCGAAACCATGCTGATCGCCGACCTGGACCTGGACAATCTGCGCGAGATCCGCTCGCATGGCTCGGTGCGCAACCTGGCCGATCGGCGGCTGGATCTTTACCAGCTGCGCTGGCGCGAGCGCCGTTCCGACCGCGAGTAGCGCTCCCTTAACTCGGCTGCAAGGTGCCCCTGTTAAGATCAGGGCTGGCTTTCAACCAGAAGGAATTCACCCATGTGGGAGGGCATTATCGGTCTTGTCGCCGGGCTGGCGATTGGCGCAACGGTTGCAGTGATCCTGCACAAGCGCCGGGACGGGTCAACCGAATCCGTGGCTTCGCTCAAGCGCGAGAACGAGCGCTTCCGCGAGGAAGTCAACGAGCATTTCGTCCAGACCGCCGAACTGATCAACCAGCTGACCGACAGCTACAAGGCCGTCTTCGATCACCTGAGCGACGGGGCCGAGCGACTGGTCGAGCCCGAGGTCGTGCGCGAACGCATGCCGCAGGTCAGCGGCGAAGAAGTCCGTCTGAAGCGTATCGGGTCAACCGCCCCGGCCGATTCGCCCGAGCAGCCAAAGAAATCGGACAGCGCGCCTGAAAGTATCCGGGAAGAAGCGCCCGAAACGGAAGCCTCAGAGGAATCTGACGCATCCGCACCAGCAGAGTCTGACAAGCGAGACTAATCCACACCAGTCTGACCAGGTCGACTCCCCGGGTTGGCCCAGGGTTTCGACCCTAGGGCTGCTGGCTGCCCCGGGTCATGGCCAGAACTTCTCCCATGTCCAGGGTTTGAGCCCGCTGCGAGATCTGGGGGGCATACTTTGCCTGTAACTGCTTGGCCGAGCCGAACTGCTCGTCGAAGGTCTGCTTGAGCAGCTGGGTGCTCATCTGTCGCCCACCGGCGTAATAGCGCCGGGCGACGTGCCCCAGGGCATAGGTGGTGGCAAAGGAAAACGCCGCTCCGGTCGCCGTTCGTCCCAGTTTGCCGACGCCGCGCCCGGCCATCTTGCCGAGCAGGCCGCCGACCAGCTTGCGGCCGATCTGCTCGACGTATTGCGAGGTCATGCCCACGCCCAGCGTGGCCAGGAATTCCTTGATGTGGCCGCGGTCAAGGGCAACGCCGTAGTCCTGGCCGATGGTGTAGACCAGCCGGATCTGCAAGGGAATGATGGCCATCGAAGCCCAGGACTGCGGCAGGACTTCGAGCGCGCCGTTGATGATCGAGTAACGCACGATGCGCTGCTCGATTGCCGCTTCGTCCACGTCTTGCGGCGCCGGGCGAGCCGGGGCTTGTGCCAGACCGCCTGCAGAGGTGGCTGGTGCTGCGGCTTCAGTCATTGCCACGACCTGCTCGGCTTCCTGTTCGATCTCCTGCGTCTCGCCGCCGGGCAGACCCAGCAGACCCTTCAGCCGGTCCAGAAACTCGCGCTCGGCCGGAGAGGTTCGCCCATCGGCATCGCACACGCCAACTGCGACTTCATAGGCAAGGTGCTTCTCGCCGGGCGAGGCCAGGTTGGCGGTGGCCTGCTCCAGCGTGGTGCGGCCAAGCAGGACGTCCTGATAAAGCGCGCGCAGATCCGGCCCGCCTGTGGCCGACAGCGACTCGGCCAGCCGGCGAATTTCCTCGCGCTCGGATTCATCCTTGGCACCGTCGGCAAAGGCAGCAAACAGCGCGATGGTCAGCAGGGATTCATTGCGGCGCGTCTCGTCGTTCATCGGTTGGGCCATCCATGGGAGATGGTGAGAATGATACCGATTTAGCGCTGGTTGGGAGTGAGTGATCGTCGCTTCATGAGCGGGATGGTTGATAATCCGACAATGAGACTGTTTGCCGTGTTCGCAGCCTTTGTGACCGCCTATGTAGTCTGTTGGCTGCTGCTGGTGGCCGTGATGAACGTCGATCCTGGTGGTCCGGCGTTCGTGGTTCCATGGCTGATGGGCGCGCTGGCCGGCTGGCTGGTGTGGCAGAAACCCGGCGATCGGCCCCGCAGCCTGGCATACCGGATGCTGGCAGGCGCGTCGATCGGGTTTTGTGCGGGTTTCGTCGCCGGTTTTGCCGGGCCGCTGCTGTGGGCGCCGCAGGCCAATCAGGCCCCGCTGCTGGGCCTGTTCATCACTGGCCCGGCCGGTGCCGCGCTGGGTGCCCTGGGGGCCTGGTATTGGTACCGATAACGTCCCTGGCGTTGCCGCGCTCGGTGCAGGGCCATCAGGAGGGGGGATCATCCATTCCGGACGAGGATGCTGGGTTTTGTAACGCGAGCCAATACCAGGAACAATCTCCCAAAAATTCGATTGGATTCCGAAACCCCGACTCTAACTGACCGTTCGCACGTTATCCAGCGGGACGCCCTGCTCGCGATCGAGCACGAACAGCAGCAGATCTGACAGGGACGACTGGGTTCCCTTGATCATGGATGAGAGCATCGCTTCCTTGCGGACATTCAGGTAGCGGAACAGCGAGGTGTCCGGAATAGCTTGCCGGGCACCCACCAGAGGTAGAGCACCATCCCGAACAGCTCCACCAGTGACTGGAAAACTATTACGACCACAGTCGTCTCCCAGCCCGCCGGCAAGGCCAGAGCGAAGGGCAGCACAACGAAAGAATTGCGGGTGCCAAGGCTGAAGGCCAGTGTCCGTCCGGCGTCCATCGGCAGGCGCAGCCATCTCGTGAGCCCCCGCGCCAGCAGCGCGGCGACCAGCAAAAAGCCGATGAATACCGGTAGCACCGACAACAGGACCGGCCCGGCATCGAGCACCGTACCGACCTGTGCGCCAGCAATCAGGAACACCACCACTGCCAGCAGCGGCACTGGCCACCAGCCCAGTCGTTCACGCCAGATGGCCCGTCCTGGCCGCAGCTCGATCCAGCGCTCGGTGAACGCAGCCGCGACCAGAGGAAATCCGACCAACAAGAGTGCGGCGGGAAGCATCTCCTCGGTCTTGATTGCCGCGCTGAAGTCGGCCGCCGGCAACATCAGCCACAGGTAGAGAGGCAAAAGCAGCAGTTGCAGCAGCAGGTTCAGCGGCGTGACCGCGATCGCCCGCGCGGTGTCACCCCTGCCGAGTTGGGCGAAGCTGATGAACCAGTCGGTGCACGGCACCAGCAAGACCAGCAGGACGCCCAGTCGCAGGGCCGGATCGTCAGGTAGCCACTGAAGCGCGAGCCACACGAGCAGCGGGATGAAGACGAAGTTGCCGAGCAGAATGGCCAGCACGAAGCGACCGTCGCGGAAGGCTTCGCGCACATGCAGAAGGGGCACCTGCACGAACGTCGCGTACAGGAGAGCCGCCAATACTGGCCATAGCAAGGTCTCAAGGCGTGGGGCTACGCCGGAAGCCACGCTGCCAAGCGCGAGCCCGCAGACAATGGCGGCGAGGTAGATCCAGACCTGCTGGCGTTCAAGAGTCAGCCGGTTCATCAGCTAAGCTTGAAGTCGATGTCCGACCCGGTCCGGGTGGACGAATCCTGTGTGGCGCACAACTGCATTTCTCCTGGCAAAAGCCGCATTCTCCATTCTCCGAATCGGGGCGGGTTCCTCCGCCGGCCGATGCGGGACAGCAACCGCTTGATTCGTCCGCGCATAACCTGTTGAGTTGCAAAGAGTCTGAATCAGCCCTTTGCGGACTTCCGGCCACTTCATAAGAGCGAGGCCGGAGCGAGCAATGGCCAGGAGAGAGTGAAAACGGGCGTTTTCGGGCGTCTTGGCGCTGGCGCGAAGTCCGCAGGAATCCGCACCAACCCGGGC
>JBKHEF010000051.1:0-11337 GCA_046540955.1 Wenzhouxiangella sp. | reverse complement strand
CGGGACAGGATCACCTGCTCGCCGCTCGGCCACCCCACCAAGCCACTGCCAGCGACAGGAAGAACGGCACCAGCCGCTCGATCGCGTTGCCCGGCGCCTGCGGGAAAAAGCTGATCACGACCGTCAGCAGCGCGCCGGTCAGGATCGCCCCCAGCCGGTAACGGGCCTCGACCGGCCCGACAAACAGCAGCACGATCAACAACGGCCCGAAACCATTGCCCATGACTTGCCAGGCAAACAGCACCCGATCGAAAATGCTGGCCGGAAAAAACAGGGCCAGCAGCACCGCAATCACGCCCACGGCCACGATCACCGCCCGATCCAGCGCCAGCGAGATGCGCCCGCGCCGCAAGTCGTGGCTGACCGCACTGCCGGCGACCAACAACTGCGAATCGGAGGTCGACATGATCGCCGCCAGTACCCCGCCGGTGACCAGTCCGCCGAGAACCGCCGGCAACAGATCCACGGCCAGCACCAACAGAACCGATTCGCCATCAGCCAGGCTGGGCAGCAGGACCCGCCCCGACCAGCCCAGCACCACCATGCCGAGGTAGATCAGTGTTGCCCAGCCCAGTGCGATGCGGCGTGCGCTGCGGATGTCGTCGGCCGAACGCAGCGCCATGAACCGGTTGACCACGTGCGGCTGCCCGGGATACCCCAGTCCGATCCCGAACAGCCCGGCAACGAACAGCAACGCCAGCCCCGGCGACGGTTGATCGACCAGGCGCAGCAGGCCCGGGTCCTCGAGCGCCTGCAGGCCCGACCACAGCGCCCCCGGCCCGCCGACCGCGACCAGCGCCGCCACCGGCAAGACCACGGCAACAGCCAGCATCATCAGCCCCTGGACCGCATCGGTGACGCTGGCTGCCCAGAAACCACCCAGGAAGACGTAAGCGATGACAATCGCCGCCCCGATCAGCATGGCCGTGACCGGCGTCATCGGCGTGGCCGTGCTGATCGCTGCACCGGCGGCCTGGAACTGCGAGGCCACGTACAAGGTGAAGCAGAACAGGACGATCAGCGCGCCGAGCGCGCGCAGCCGGCTCTCGTCTCGCTCCGATGTGCCGCGGGCCAGGAACTCGACCAGGGTCAAAGCGCCGTTGGCGCGACTGGCTGGCTGCAGGCGCGGTGCGATGAAGACCCAGTTGATGAAAAAGCCCGCCACCACCGCCAGGGCCAGCCAGATGGCCTGCAGGCCCCAGGCGTAGGCCGCGCCGCTGACTCCGAGCAATGTCCACGCCGAGGCCGAACTGGCCGAAGCGCTGAGTGCCGCCACCACCGGACCCATGCGCCGCCCGGCCAGCTGGAAATCCTCGCTGTCGTCGACCCGGCGACCGGCCCATACGCCGATGCCGAGCAGAACCAGCAGGTAAACGATGAGGGTGGCGGCAACCATGGTCGAATCCGGTGGATGTCTGCCGGCATGGTAACTTCGCCGACCGCAGCGCGTTATTCTGGCCATCAACCGATCGTCGTGAGGTCTGCCATGACTACCCGCCTGCCTGGCCTGGCCATCCTGCTAATGCTTGCCCTTGGGCTTGCGCCCGCTGTGGCCGAGGACAAGCCACGTCAACTGGCCGTGCCGTCCGAGGCCCTGATTGCGGTGGAACTGGCCACGGTCGGAGTGGTGCCGACGACCGGCGCTCCAGTCGTTCTGCTGCGCGAACCCGACAGCGGGTCGGTGGTGCCGATCTTCATTGGCCCGAACGAAGCCCGCGCGATCATCACCGCCCAGCGTGCCATCGATATGCCGCGGCCGATGACCCATGACCTGGGCGTGAGCCTAATTGCCGGATTGGGCGGCCGGCTGGAACGGGTGATCGTCGATGAACTGCGCGAGGGGACCTATTTCGGGGCCCTGGAGGTTGCCCGCGCCGAGGGCGATCCGGTCCTGATCGATGCCCGGCCCAGTGATGCCCTGGCCCTGGCCGTGCGCACCGGTGCGGCGATCTTCGTCGCCCCGGATGTTCTGGCCGCCGGGGCTGACATCCCGTATGAGGGTCTCGGCGGCAGCGATGAAGTGGTCACCGCCCTGGGCATCAGCGTGATGCAGCCGGATGCAGCACTCCGCGAGGCGCTGGGCCTGCCGGATGAGCCCGGCGTGCTGGTCAGCCGCACCGTCGGCCTGGCCGCGCTGGCCGGGATCCAGCCCGGCGCCTTCATCACCCGGGTCAACGAGCAGCCCACCCCGACCCCGCTGGCATTTCTCGAGCAGGTCAACGCCACCCGGCGCGGTCAGGAAGCGGCGATCGAGTACTGGTCGGATGGCCAGCGCCATGCGGCCAAGTTGAATATCGACGTGCCGGCCGTCGCCCCGCGCCGGGAGCGTCGCGACAGTCTCTGAGGCACACCCCGGCAAGTCCGGCCGCAACCGTCAAGGCCTGACCGGGCATGGCTTTGAAATGAGTACGCCGGCAACATTGCTGCAACCTTGGCGATGTATGCTGTGCGACCTGACTGGCCAACCAATCGTGATTTGAGGATTTCCATGTCGTTTCGCCGCACCCTGCTTTCTGCCCTGTTCTGCCTGATCGCCGTCGCACCGCTGGGGGCCATGGCCGCCAGCGCCGTGTTCATCCACCCCGATGGCACGGGCCTGGGCCACTGGAATGCCGCCCGCCTGCTCCATGCCGGCCCTGACGGCCAACTGAACTGGGATCGCATGGAGCGCCTGGCGGCCTACCGCGTGCATCAGAAAAACTGGTTGTCCAGCAGCTCGCATGCCGGTGCCACCACGCATGCCTATGGCCACAAGGTCCACCATGATTCTTACGGCCTTGACCGCGATCAGCCGTTGGTGGCGGTCTCTGGTGAGCCGATGAGCCTGATGCACGAAGCCAGGGCCGCGGGCAAGCGCGTGGGCGTGGTCAATTCCGGCCATATCGGCGAGCCTGGCACGGGCGTGTTCCTGACCAGCAACGAAAGCCGCAGCAACGTGACCGAGATCGCCGCCGGGGTGATCGAAAGCGGCGCCGATCTGATCTTTCTGGGCGGCGAGATCTTCCTGTTGCCGACCGATGTGGTCGGCGAACATGGCCAGCCCGGGGTGCGCGACGATGGCCGCAACCTGATCGAAGAAGCCCGCGAGGCCGGCTACACGGTGATCTTCACCCGCGAAGAGCTGCTGGCACTGCCGGCCGACACCGCCAAGGTCATCGGTATCTTCGCCGCGGTCGATACCTACAACGACCTGCGCGAAGACCGCCTGGCCGCGAGCGGTCTGGACACTTACAACCCGGGTCAGCCGAGCTTTGATGAAATGGTCGCCAAAGCCCTCGATATCCTCGGCAACGACCCCGAACGCGATTTCTTCCTGGTGGCCGAGGAGGAAGGCACCGACAATTTCTCCAACAAGACCAATGCCCGTGGCATGCTGGATGCCATCGGCCGGGCTGACCGGGCCATTGGCCTCACCATGGACTTTATTGCCGCCAACCCCGAACGCCCGACCCTGCTGGTGGTCGGTGCCGACAGCGATGCCGGCAGCCCGGGTATCTGGGCACCGCGGGAACCGGCAGCAGACTTCCGGCTGCCCGAGCAGACGACCAGCGGGGCTGAACTTGATGGTCCCGACGGCACCGGCGGAAGACCCTTTGTCAGCCAGCCCGACCAGTTCGGCACCCGCCAGATCTTCGGCATCGCGTGGGCCATGGAAGGCGACCAGCAGGGCAGCACCGTGGCCAAAGCCCATGGTCATCGCAGCGAACTGCTCCCGGTCGATGTCGATAACACCGGCATCTACCGCGTCCTGCACGCGGTGCTGTTCGAAGACTGAACCGGCTGCTAGAGCGGAAAAAACAGCGGAACCACGACCAGCGTAGTCACCAGCATCACCAGCTGCAACGGCAAGCCGACCCGGACAAAGTCCATGAAGCGATAGCCGCCGGCGCTCAAGACCAGGGTGTTGACCGGCGAGGCGACCGGGGTGGCAAAGGCACTGGATGCGGCAATGGCAACGGTCATGAGCAGCGCGTAAGGGCTGACTTCCAGGGCCAGTGCGGCCTGCAGGGCCACCGGCGCGACCAGCACGGTGGTGGCGGTGTTGGACACCACCTGGCTCAAGCCGGCAGTCAACACGAACAGCACCGCCATCACCGCCAGCGCTCCGTATTGGCCGCTGGCGACCATCAGGGCGTCGGCGGCCAGCGCCAGACCGCCGGTCTTGTCCAGCGCCGTGGCCATGGGCAGGATGGCCGCAATCAGAACCACGGCCTCGAAGTTGATGGCGCGGTAGGCCTCCTCGACGCGCACGCAGCCGGTCAGCACCAGGGCCACCGCGGCCAGCATCACCGCGATGACATGGCTGACCAGGCCCAGGCTCATGAGCAACATCATGCCGACCAGAATGGCGATCGCCCGTGGTGCCAGGTGGGCGCGTTCACTGCCGTCATCCTGGAGATCCTCGAGCAGGACCAGGTCATGACGGGAGCGCGCGGTCTGGCGCAGCGCCGCGGCGCTGCCGGTCATCAGCAGGGCATCGCCGGCGACCAGCGGCCGGTCGAGATCCAGCAGCAACTCCTCCGAACCGGCCGTGCGCTGGGCCAGCACGGTCACCCCCGCCCCGCTGTGCAGGCGCAGCTGGCGCAGGGTGCGACCGATAAAGGCCGAGCGCGGCGGAACCACCGCATCGACCAGCAACAGTTCGGCCGGCAGGTGGGCATGGGCGGCCACCACCCGGAGGCCGAAGCGATTGACCACCGCGGCCATCGCTTCGGCCCGGCCAACCACGTACAGATCATCGCCGTCGCGAATCATGGTGCCCGGCTCGGCCTTGCGCACGAACCGGCCCCGGGGCGTGGTGCTGGCAATCGCCAGTACGGTGACACCATAGCGCGAGCGCAGCTCGCTGCTGCTGACATCGGCAGCAGCCAGCAGTGAACCGCGCGGGACGCACAACTGCTGCAACTGCTGGTCCAGACCGTACTGGGCAAACAGTTCCATCCAGCCCGGATCCCCGGCAGCAGACAGGGACTCGCCGGGCCGGTCCGGCAACAGCAGCCGGCCGGCCATCACCATGTAAGCCATTCCGACCAGCAGCATCACCAGCCCTGGAGCGGTAAACGAGAAGAACCCGAAACCGGTCATGCCGGACTGGACCAGCTGGCCGCTGACGATCAGGTTTGGCGGCGTGCCGATCAGGGTCAACATCCCGCCCAGCAGGGCGGCATATGCGACCGGCATGAGCAGGCGCGAGGGGCTGAGCCCGCGCCGCCGGGCAATCGCCAACACCACCGGCAGCATCACCGCAACCGTACCGGTCGAACTGAGCAGCGCAGAAAGCACCGCGGTCACCAGCATGACGACCACCACCAGCCGACTCGGGCTGGCCCCGGCCAGCACTTCCACCCGCCGTCCGAGGGCATCGGCCACGCCGGTCCGAAACAGCCCGGCCCCGACCACGAACAGCCCGGCAATCATCAGCACCACCGGGTCGGAAAACCCGGCCACCGCCTCGGCCGTGCTGATCACCCCGGCCAGCACCAGCACCAGCAGCCCCATCAGCGCAACCAGGTCCAGCCGCCAGCGGTTGCTGAGAAACAGGCCCAGCATGCCGGCCAGCACGGCCAGGGCAATGATCAGGTCCATGGACATGGAAAAGACGTCTTCAGCGGTCGGCGGCAACAGGGTCCGCGCGCCCGGCCGGGGCAAGCCGGGCCAGGCAGTCGGTCACATCCTCGGGCGTTAAGGGTTTGGGCAGAAAATCGTCGGCGCCGCCACGATCACGAAAGAACTGTTCGCTGGCCTCGGCGCTGTCGCTGATCATGATCACCGGCACATCGGCCATGGCGGGTTCCTGACGCAATGCTTTCAAGACGGCAAATCCGTTGGTATCCGGCAGCAGAATATCAAGAAAGATCAACTCCGGCACCTGGGCGCGGGCACGGGCCAGTCCCTGCTCGCCGCTGGCGGCTGCCTCAACCTCATGCCCGGCCTGCGACAGGATATGGACCAGCCGTTCCCGCTCACTGGACGACTCATCGATGACCAGAATGCGGCGACGCAGGGCTGCAGAAGCCGTCACGGGCTCAACGCCAGCCTCAGTTTCGGGGGGCGAGTCGCCCCGAAACAGCTTGCGCAGACTCTGCAAACGCCAGCGTGAGGACTGGGCCAGGGCGGCTTGCTGCTCGTTCGCTGAACTGGCCCCGACAGGCGCCGGATCTGCTTGGCCAGCCTCGTACAGCCGCATCAGGGCACCGGTCAGCGACCGCATGCTGATGTTCTCTGCACCATCGGGCAGGATCTCGCTGATGCTGACGCGGCCACCGTCGTCCGGTTCGAACCGGGCGGCAACTTCACGCTCGTCGGCCAGGGTCAGCTGCCCTTCCAGGCGCTGTATCCGGCGAACAACCGGGCGCTGCCGAGTGCGCGCCCGCATGTTCATGACCACCGCCAGGCTGCCGTCTTCAAGCCGCACCAGGGTGCCGGGCGGCACCCAGCCCAGAAACTGGATGAAGGCTTCGACCAGGACCGCCTCGAACTGTTTGCCGCGCGCCCGCCACAGCTCGCCCAGGGCGCGCTGGTGGGACTGGGCAGCACCATGCGGACGAAAAGAGGTGATCGCATCGTAGGCATCGAGCACGGCAATCAAACGCGCCATGACCGGGATGGCATCCCCCTTCAACCCGCGCGGATAGCCGCTGCCATCAATGCGCTCATGGCTGCTGCGCACGGCGCTGCGGACTTCCAGCGGCACGTCCTTGTTGGTTCGCAACAACTCGTAGCCGACGATGACATGCCGCCGCACTTCGTTGACCTCGGCCGGGCTGAGCGGACCGGTCTTGTCGAGCAGATCATGATCAAGACGCGCCTTGCCAATATCGTGCAGCATGCCGACAAGACCAGCCGTTTCCATGCGTTCACGGCTCCAGCCCATGCCATACACCAGCCCCATGCTGAGGATCGCGGTATTGACAACATGCTGGGCCGTGTAATGTTCGGCATCCTTGATCCGGGTCAGCCAGATCAGGCCGGCCAGGCAATCTTCGATTTCTTCGGCCAGGTGCGCGACCACCGAGTGCACCGCAGGCATGTCCAGGCGCATCTCGTCTTCGAAGGTCCGCAGCAACGCGGCGGTCTGTTCATCAAGCGCCCGATGAATCTGCCAGGCCCGGCGCAGTTCGGCCGGACCGATCGGCTTGTCCTGAAACGTTCGGATCGGGTCTGAAATCGATGGGACCGGCTCGTAGAGGGGATCGGCATAACGGGCCGGCGGACGGAATGCATTGCGGCTGCGGCGCAGATCGATGATGACCCAGCGGCAGTGATCAACCAGCCACTGTTTCTGCTCAGCGTTCTCCAGCAGCATGCCGGTCGGATCCGGATACGGGGTTTTACTCCATGCAATATCGGTCCGTGCGACCATATGTCCCAGCTTGAGCTGATCAGGAATGGTCCGGATCTGATGTTCGCCCGCGTTGCTCAGGGCGAGCCCGATTGGAGGCACCAGGTCGATGATCGTCTCCGTATACTGCCGTGCAACCCGGCAATAGCCAATGCAACTATTACGCCAATACAGGTAGAATCGAAAAAATGAGGCCAAATAACCTGTTTTCGCTTGTTTTGAGCCCCGTCATGGCCGCGCTGATGGCTGGCAAGGTGCCACGTCTGGGCCAATGGGGACTGGAAACGTCACCTTTCTGTTGCCCCGGCCATGTTGGCGATGACGGCTTGGTCGCCGCCAGCGAGGGCAGGATCGAGCAGGCCGAAAGGGTGGCCGAAGCACGGATCGGCAGCTGGTGAGGGGCCTGCTGCGCATCACTGCGGCGCTCGTGTCGAGCGTTGTGGTCGGCACGGGCGCGCTGGCCGATACCGAGCCTGAACCGACGCTATGGCTGGTTGAACACGAAAACGACCTGGTCGCCGGCCAGGACCGCTACTACTCCAGCGGCTTTCGCTTCCAGCGCATCGCCGAGGCACGCTCGGCGCCGGACTGGCTGGCCTCGGTGGCCAGACGCTTTCCGGGTTTTACCGAGGCCAACGCCCTGCCTTATGCGTTTTCCATCAACCACAACATCTTCACCCCGGCCGACATCGAAAACCCGGCGTTTCCGCCCGATGACCGGCCGTATGCGGCCTGGCTGAACTTCAGCTTTGCCACCGGCACGCTGCACCCGCGCGGCGCCGACCGGGTGCGGGTCGGGCTGGGCGTGGTCGGCCCGCTGGCGCTGGGCGAGCAGGTGCAAAAAACCGTCCACCGGATCGTCGATGCGCCAACCCCGCAGGGCTGGAACAGCCAGCTGCGCAACGAGCCGACCCTGCTGGTTGGCTATGACCGCTTCCGGCGCCTGATCGACGGTCGCCAGGACCAGGCCCTGGGCTTCGACCTGACCGGCTTTGGCGGACTGACCCTGGGCAATGCCTTCACCAACCTGGCCGCCGGCCTGTTTGCCCGGGTGGGCTTCAACCTGACCAACGACTACGGCCCGCCACGCATCACCCCGGCAGTGTCCGGTACCGGCTACTTCCAGCCCGGGCGTGACCAGACCTGGTATTTCTTCGTCGGAACCGAAGGGCGCGCGGTCGGGCGCGATCTGTTCATCGAGGGCAACACCTTCGGCGGGCGCGACGGGGTCGATGCCCGCCGCCTGGTCAGCGAACTGTTTGCCGGGTTCCAGTACAGCCACGACCGCTTTCGCCTGGCCTACACCCACGTCTGGCGCAGCCGGGAATTTGAAGGCCAGGACAGCAGCCAGGATTACGGTTCGATTTCAATCTCGCTGTGGTGGTAGTCGAGGTGGATGTTATCGGCTCAGGACCGCGCCTGGCGGTTTGACCTGGCCGCCACCTTGCGCGCCCCGCGCACCACCAGCCCGAAGTAGGTCTCGGGCAGCCAGCGGCGCATGCGGTGCATCCAGCGGGTATTGCCGTGGGTCAGCAGCATGAACTGCGGCCGCTCGACCGCCCTCAGGACGATTTCGGCCACGTCTTCGGCCGAAACGCCGGACTTTTCCATCCAGCGCTCGACCCGGCGGTGGTAGCCCTCGTCGGGTGCGCGCATGGTTTCGGTCAGGCGGGTCTTGACGAAGGCCGGACACAGCACCGAAACCTCGACCCCCGAGTCGGCCAGTTCGGCCCGGAGCATCTCCGACATCGCGATCACCCCGGCCTTGGCCGTGCCGTAGGCATTGATCCCGGGGGCGGCCGCAAAGCCGGCAAACGAGGCAACGTTGATGATGTGGCCCGAGCCACGCTCGCGCATCAGCGGGGCGAAGGTCTTGCAGCCGATCACCACGCCCATCAGGTCGATCTCCAGCACCCAGCGCCAGTCCTCGAGCGAAGTTTCCTCCAGGGTCCCGCCAACCGCCACCCCGGCGTTGTTGATCAGCACATCAAGCGCGCCGAACCGCTCGCCGATCACTGCAGCCACGCGCTGCCAGTCGTCCTGGCGGGTCACATCCATGGCCAGGGCCAGCGCGTCGCCGCCGATCTCCGCGGCCACCGCGCGAGCCCGGTCCTCGTCGAGATCGGCGATGATCGGCGTCCAGCCGGCCGCGGCAAAGCGCCGGGCCATGGCCGCGCCCAGCCCGGCGCCGCCGCCGGTGATCAGTACGGTCCAGTGTTCGGCTTCAATCTCGCTCATAAAAGCATCACTTTATTGATTCAACTTATTGAAAACCCAGCCAGACTGCACCGATCAAGGCCAGGGCAGCAAAGGCAAACAGCTTGATCATCAGCGGCCAGGCAAACTTCAGCCACTTGGCATAAGAAATCCCGGCCATGCCCAGAATCCCCATCAGGATGGCGTTGGTCGGAATGATCATGTTGGTCAGGCCGTCGCCAAGCTGGTAGGCCAGCACCGAGACCTGCCGGCTCACCCCGACCAGGTCGCCCAGCGGCGCCATCAGCGGCATGGTCACGAAAGCCTGGCCGGAGCCCGACGGGATGAAGAAATTGAGCAGCGACTGGATGGCCAGCATGCCGACGGCCGAGAGCTCGGCGCCGACCAGCGACAGCGGCAGCGACAGGTAGTGGACGATGGTATGCAGGATCTGGCCGTCTTCCATGATCAGGGCAATGCCGCGCGCCACGCCGACCAGCAGCGCGGTCTCGGTCAGCTCTTTGGCCCCTTCGATGAACTTCGCCGCCGTCACGCTCGGGCCCAGCCCGCCGATCGCCGCAGCCACCAGCCCCAGGATCAGGAACGCCGCGCCCAGCTCGTTGAGGTACCAGCCCCGGGTGGCAATGCCCCACACGGCCGTCCCCAGGGCGAGGAAGAAGCCGATGATGATGGCCACATGGCCACCTTGCATGGCCGGATAGTCAGCCGGCGGGGCAACCGGCTCGACCGGGCCGTCGTCGACCACCAGGCTGGCGGCCGGATCGCGGCGCACCCGCTCGGCATACGACCAGACGTGATGAACCGCGATCAGTACAAACGGCACCAGCAGGGCCAGGCGGACCGGCCAGCCGGAATAGGTCGGCAGCTCGGCCACGCCCTGGGCCACCACCACGGTGTAGGGATTGAATGCCGCCACCCCGTAACCCACGCCGTAGCCGCACACGATCATGGCCACCGCGGTCATCGGATCCATGCGCATGGCCCGGCACAGCGCGACCAGGATCAGCACGAAGGGGATGTATTCGCCGGAAGAACCGATCGCGCTGGAGGCCAGGGCGAAGACGAAGATCACGGCGGTGATCAGCAACGCCGGCCGGGTGCCGAACCGCGCCAGCAGCTGGCCGAGCAGGGCGTCGATGGTGCCGGTCGCGCGAATCACGGCCAGCACGCCGCCGATGATGAACAGAAAGAAGATGATGTCGCCGGCCGAGGCAAAGGCGCGCGGGATGGCCGTGAACAGGGCCAGCGGGCTCATCAGTTCTCGCTCGGCAACCACCTCGTAGGAACCCGGCACGACCATCGCCCGGCCCTGGGCATTGAGCTCGGTCTCGAACGCGCCCTGCGGAATCATCCAGGTCGCGATGAGTGCTGCCACCATCAGGAAAAACAGCAGGGCCAGGGTATTGGGGACGCGAAAGGTCATGGCGGTGGGGGGCTGGACGAGGCCTGCGATTGTAGCGCGTTGGGGATGGCGGGTTGGGTGGCCGGGCGGCAAGCGCGTGATCCTGTCCCGATCCTCCGGGCAGATCGGCTGAGGTGGCTCGGCGGGGCTTGGTGGCGCTTGGGTGCCTGTCGAATGGCATTGGTATTGATTCGGGGGCAGTGGACTTTGCTGATGACGGCGTTGGCTTGCAGAGGCGGAACGCGATATGCCCGCTGCCGCGCCCTGCGGGTCGGGACAGGATCCCGCGCTCACCGCTTGACGGGTTGGTGGGGCGCTGGGGTTCCGGGTTCCGGGTTCCGGTAAAGCTTGTCATGCCGGACTTGATCCGGCATCT
>JBKHEF010000050.1:0-11686 GCA_046540955.1 Wenzhouxiangella sp. | reverse complement strand
GAGCACGGGGTCGAGGACGCCTACCTGGGTGATGAGCTCTACCGCCTGATCATGGCTGAATTCGCCCAGCGCCTGGAGCAGCGCGGCAAGCGCTGACTATAGCCACCGACGCAGGCGCAGGGCATCACTGCCGTCGGCATAGTAGGCGCAACGCCTGGCGAACGGTTCAAAACCGGCCTTGCCGTACAGGGCAAGCGCCGGTTCGTTGGCCTCGGCCACTTCCAGACGAAATTCCTGGAAACCCCGCTGTCGGGCCTCATCGGCACAAGCATCCAGAATTCGAGCACCAATGCCACGGCCGCGGGCGGCGGGATCAACTGCCAACGAGTACAGCCGCGCAACACGTCCGTGCGCGTGCCAAAGAACGAGGGCATAAGCGTCCAGCATCCCCGGTCGACTCCTGCTTTCGACCACCAGCAACATGGCACCCTTGTGGTGCAACCACCGCCTGAAGCTTCGGGCACTGACCCGGTCGCCGGCAAAGCTTGCCGTCTCCAACCGCAGCAACTCCGGCAAGTCGGAGGGCGCAGCCATGCGAAGCTGTAAATTGGCATCGGTTGTTGCCTGAGGGTTCATCAATCGGAATCATAGCGCTGCCGGATGTCCAAAAGGCAGAGGCCGGCTGCAGACATTCTTCGGCCAAAGCCCAAAACTCAATCTCCCGATCTGTGCTATTCTTCGCCCCGCGCAGGCTCAGCCAACCCGGTTGAACGACGCCGGCGCCCTCTCGCGGATTGAATGTTTTCCAAGGCCTTTCCCCGATTTGTCTCGCGCGCCGCACTCTCGCGGCCCGTTTTCCAAGCCTTGGTCAACAAGGAAATACCATGTCTTTTGATTCCCTCGGCCTGAAGGCCGAATTGCTGCGCGCTGTCAGCGAGCAGGGCTACACCCAGCCGACCCCGATCCAGCTCAAGGCCATTCCGGCCATGCTCGCCGGGCGCGACCTCATGGCCAGTGCCCAGACCGGCACCGGCAAGACCGCCGCCTTCACCCTGCCGCTTTTGCAAAAGCTCAGCGACCAGACCGGACCGCGCAAGCTGCGCGCCCTGATCCTGACCCCCACGCGCGAACTTGCCGCCCAGATCCATGAAAACCTGCGCGCCTACGGTCGTCACCTCAACCTCAAGTCGCTGGAAGTCTTCGGCGGGGTCAATATCAACCCGCAGATCGATAAGCTCAAGCGCGGGATCGATGTTCTGATCGCCACGCCGGGTCGTCTGATCGACCACATCGAGCGCGGCACCGTGCGCCTGGACGGCATCGAGATGCTGATCCTTGATGAGGCCGACCGGATGCTCGATATGGGTTTCCGCCCGGCGATCGACCGGATTCTCAGGCACGTGCCGAAAAAGCGCCAGACGCTGCTGTTCTCGGCCACCTTCTCGAAGGAAATCTCGGCCCTGGCCCATCAGTTCCTGGACAATCCGTTGCGCATCGAGACCGCCCCGCCCAACTCCACCGTAGAAGCGATTGCCCAGAAGGCCATCCGGGTCGACCAGGGCCGCAAGCGCGAGCTGCTGTCGTGGATGATCGGTGCGGAAAACTGGCGCCAGGTGCTGGTCTTCACCCGCACCAAGCACGGCGCCAATCGCCTGGCCAAGCAGCTGGAAACAGATGGGCTGCGCGCCGCCGCCATCCACGGCAACAAGAGCCAGGGCGCCAGAACCAAGGCGCTGGCCGAGTTCAAGCAAGGCAAGGTGCGCGTTCTGGTGGCCACTGATATCGCTGCCCGTGGTCTCGACATCGACCAGCTTCCGCACGTGGTCAACTACGAGATTCCGAACGTGCCCGAAGACTACGTGCACCGGATTGGCCGGACCGGCCGGGCCGGCCGTGACGGCCTGGCGGTGTCGCTGGTCTCCGGCGGCGAACACCACCTGTTCGAGGACATCCGCAAACTGGTCAAGGTCACCATCCCGACCGAATCGCTGGACGGTTACGAGCCAACCGAGCAGCCGGCCAGGAACCCGCAGCCACCCAAAAACCAGGGGCGGCCGCAGCGTGGCAAGCGTGACAACCACGGCGGTGGCCGCTCAAGCCGCAGCCGAAACAGCAGTGGCGGCGGCGGTCGCGGGCGCTCGCGGGCGGCACGCGCGGCCTGAATGGATCACGCCTGAACCCTGACCGGCAAGCGCCGGCAAGGGTCTGGTCTGATGCCCAGCGACCTTCTACACTATCGGCCAATGACAGCGCTGTAATTTGTCCAAAAGCTCGCCGGGAGGGCGCGAAGACATTGGCTCATGGAAACACCGCCAAAGCAAAAAGAACCGGGGTTTGGGGCCTGCTGGCAATCAGCCTCGCGCTGCTGAGCGGTTGCGCCAAAACCGGCGGCCTTCCGTCAACCGACAGCACCATGCCACTCACCGAAGCCGATATCCCCGCCCTGGTGGCCGGCATGACGCTGGCCGAGAAAGCCGGCCAGATGGTCCAGGTCGATGTCTCCACCGCCACCCCCGATGAGGTGCGCGAATACAGCCTGGGCTCGGTCATCAGCACCGTTCCCGACGGCAGCCTGGGTACCACGGCAGCCTGGCGGGAGATGTTCGACGGCTATCAACGCGCAGCCCTGGCCAGCAGTGCCGGCATTCCGGTCCTGGCCGGGATCGACGCCGTCCACGGCCATGCCTATTTCGATGGCCCGGCCGTGATCCTGCCGCACAACATCGGCCTGGGCGCCACCCGCAACCCGGAACTGGCCCGCCAGCTGGCCAGGCTGACTGCCCGGGAGCTGGCGGCGACCGGCATCCGCTGGACTTTTGCACCGACCATCGCGGTGGCCCGAGATATCCGCTGGGGCCGCACCTACGAGGCCTTTGGCGAGGACGTGGAATTGCAGCTGATGTTCGCCACGCCCCTGGTTGAAGGGCTGCAAAGCGATGACTTATGCGCCGAAGATGCCGTCGGCGCTACCGCCAAACACTTCGTCGCTGAGGGTGCCACCGAGAATGGTATTGATCGCGGTGATGCCCTGATCAGCGAAAGCGAACTGCGCGAAATGCATCTGCCCGGCTTCATCGATGCCATTGACTTAGGCGTCATGGCGGTCATGGCCTCGTTCAGTTCGATCAACGGCGAGAAAATCCATGGCTCCAGGGCCTTGCTGACCGGTCTGCTCAAGACCGAACTGGGTTTTGACGGGGTGGTATTGACTGACTGGGAGGGCCTGGAAATGGGCGGGCTGACCGTCAAGCAGGGGCTGGAGGCCGGCATCGATCTGTTCATGCTGGTCGAGTCCTGGCAAGAAGGCCTGCCCGAAATCATCCGCCTGGTCGAAGACGGCGAGGTGCCCATGGCGCGCATCGACGATGCCGTCACCCGCATCCTGCGCATGAAGCTTCGCCTGGGCCTGTTCGAGCGCCCGTTCAGCTCCGCGGCCTGTGCCGATATGGTCGGGTCGGAAGAACACCGGGCGCTGGCCCGGCAGGCCGTGCGCGAGTCGCTGGTGCTGCTAAAGAACAAAGACAACATCCTGCCACTGCCAAAAGACCAGACGGTGATCGTGGCCGGCAGCCATGCCGACAACGTCGCCTTCCAGAGCGGGGGCTGGACCAAGAAATGGCAGGGTGCGCACAACGACCTCTACGGCAACCCGGCCCGCCCGGTCGAGGGTGCGACCAGCATCATCGACGGCATCCGCCGGGTGATCGGCAGCGACCGGGTGATCGATGCCGGAATCGATGGAGTCCGGGATGATGCCGATCTCGCCATCATCGTGGTCGGCGAGGAACCCTATGCCGAAGGCGTCGGCGACCGCAGCGCCGAGCAACTGGTCCTGACCGATGAGCAGCGCGCGCTGATCGCGGCCTATCACGTCCAAGGCACCCGGGTCGTCACCGTCCTGATCTCCGGTCGCCCGCTGCTGGTCAACGAGCAACTGGCGCAATCGGATGCTTTCGTTGCCGCCTGGCTGCCCGGTTCGGAAGGCGACGGGATCGCCGAGGTGCTGTTCGGTGACCATGACTTCAGCGGCAGGCTCGGCTTTTCCTGGCCGCGCGATGCCGCCCAGATTCCGATCAACGTCGGCGACGATGACTACGACCCGCTGTTTCCCTACGGATTCGGCCTGCGCTACTCAACCGACCCGGAACAGCCCTGAGCGGCCATGGCAGTCGAGCCGCCCAGCCGCACCTGGAACTGGGGCATCGTCGGACTCGGCAGCATGGCCGACAAGTTCGCCCGGGACCTTGCCGTCTTGCCCAATGCCCGCCTCCACGCCGTGGCATCACGCTTGCCGGACAAGGCCGCAGCCTTCGGCCATAGCCATGGCGCCGGCCACGTCTACGCCCGTCACGAAGACATCCTGGACTGCCCGGGCCTGGACGTGGTCTACATCGCCACGCCGCATCCGGCCCACCACGCCATCGCCCTGCACTGCCTGAGACACGGCATGCCGGTACTGTGCGAGAAGCCGCTGGCCATGAACGCCCTCCAGGTCGATGAGATGGTGGCTATTGCCAGAGACCGAAATGTGTTTCTGACTGCGCGACGGAAAGCCCGCAGCAACATTCCACTTCGACTACCCCGGGGAAGGCTACGACCTGGAAGCGATGCATGTCATGGATTGCCTGGCCCGACAACAAACCGAAAGCCATCTCCTGCCCCTGGATTTCAGCCGGCAACTGATCGGCCTGCTCGATACCATCCGGCAGCAGGCCGGCATCCACTATCCAGGGATCGACAACCGACCCGGTCCTCAGCGGCCATCCTGAAGGCTGGTCGCCCAGGGCCTGCTACACTGGCATTCAATTCACAACCGCAGGATGTTCAATGAGCACGCAAGCCTACGCCGCCCACTCCGACACCTCTGGCCTGGCCCCGTTTGCCATTGACCGGCGCGAGCCACGACCCGATGATGTCGTCATCGATATCGCCTACTGCGGCATCTGCCATACCGACCTGCACTTTGTCGAAAACGACTGGGGCATGACCGTCTACCCGGTCGTGCCGGGCCACGAGATCGTCGGTCATGTGACTTCAGTCGGCAGCGCGGTGACGAAATTCAAGGTCGGCGACCGGGTCGGGGTCGGCTGCCTGGTCGATTCGTGCCGCGAATGCGAGCCCTGCCAGCACGGGCTGGAGCAGTACTGCACCGGCGGTAACGTGCTGACCTACAACGGCGAGGACCGTCACGACGGCTCGATCACCTACGGTGGCTACTCCGAAAAGATCGTGGTCAGCGATCGCTTTGTGGTCAAGGTTCCCGATGCTCTCGATCTGGCCGCTGCCGCACCGTTGCTGTGCGCCGGCATCACCACGTACTCACCGCTGCGCCATTTCGGGGTCAAGCCCGGGCACAAGATTGGTGTTATCGGCATGGGCGGGCTGGGCCACATGGGCATCAAGCTCGCCCGCGCCATGGGGGCGGAAGTCACCCTGTTCACCCGCTCGGCCGACAAGGCGGCCGAGGGCGAGCGCCAGGGTGCCCATCACGTGATCGTCTCGTCCGATGAGGCGCAGATGGAAGCCGCGGCCGGAAGCTTCGATTTCCTGCTCGACACGGTACCGGTGGCCCATGACCTCAATCCCTACATCGCCACCCTCAAGCATGATGGCGTCCACATCCTGGTCGGCATGCCCGAGCCGCTCGACCCGCCCGTGGATGGCGGCGCCCTGATTTTCGGCCGCCGCTCCGTGGCCGGCTCGCTGATCGGCGGCCTGCCCGAGACCCAGGAATGCCTGGACTTCTGCGCCGAGCACGGGATTGCCTGCGATATCGAGATGCTCGATATGGCCGGAGTGAACGAGGCCTACGAGCGGCTCAAGCGCGGCGATGTGCGCTACCGCTTCGTCATCGACATGGCCAGCCTCAAGAGCGCGGCCAGCGCCGCCTGATCGACACGCGCCCGAAAGCCTGCGAGGCGTCGAGCATGCCGGCCGGCATGCTGCTGATCGGCGATGTCGGCCGACACAAGCGCGACCTAGGCCGTCGCCCGCATCGGCTCCACGATGAGGATGACCAGCCATGAGCCGGTCGGTGCTGCTGGCCGAGGCCCGCATTCCCGATACCGGCAAGACCCTGCGGCTCTACGAGCACAAGGACAAGTTCTCCATGGTCATTCCCGGCCGGGGGGAACTCATGAACAGCCGCGTGCACGGCTCGGAAAAGGCCCTGGCCGAACTGGCCTGCGCGCGCATGGGTCAGCCGGCAACTCCTCGCATCCTGGTCGGCGGCTTAGGCATGGGTTTTACCCAGGCCGCAGCCCTGGCCGCGGTTGGTCCGGATGCGGAAGTGGTGGTCGCCGAACTGGTCCCGGAAGTGGTCGACTGGCACCGCGACTTTATCGGCGAACCGGCGGGCCACCCGCTGGCCGATCCGCGCAGCACGGTTTTCATCGGCGATGTGGCCGCGCTCTTGCGGGCCCAAGCGGACGGATTCAACGCCATTCTGCTTGACGTGGACAACGGTCCGCAGGCCTTGATTCGGCGGGAAAACGACTGGCTCTACGGACTGGAAGGACTGGCCGCGGCACACAAGGCGCTGCGCAAGAACGGCGTACTCGCCGTCTGGTCGGCCGGGCCGGACATCCAGTTCAGCGCCCGCCTCAAGCGCACCGGCTTCAGGACCGAACAACACATCGTCCGTCCGCATCGGGCCGGCAAGGGGGCTCGGCATACCATCTGGCTGGCACAACCACGCTAGTCGGCCATGCGGCAGCCGTGCGGCTTGCGATGCGACCTTCACTACTGCACGGTTTTCCGTTGACAGCCGGTTTTGTCGCAAGCGCTATCCTTGCACGATGAAAACGCCCGAATCGGTCTGGGATTATCCCCGCCCTCCAAGTATCGAGAGTATCGACTGGCCGCTCAAGGTCGAGCACGAGGGGCAGGTTCTTGCCTATTCGACCGCGGGCCTTCGCGTCCTGGAAACCTCTCACCCGCCCTGCTTCTATTTTCCGCCGGACTCGGTCGACATGGAACGCCTTGAACCCAGCCAGACCCGCACGTTCTGCGAGTGGAAGGGACAAGCGCGCTACTGGCACCTGAAAACCGCCAACGGCCTGATCGAAGACGTGTGCTGGGCCTACCCCGACCCGACCGATCCGCGCATCCGGGACCATCTATCCTTTTATGCAGGACGGGTCGATGCCTGCTATGTCGATGGCGAACGCGTCAAGCCGCAGGCCGGTGATTTCTACGGCGGATGGATCCTGAGCTGGGTGAAAGGGCCATTCAAGGGCGGGCCCGGCACCCGGGGCTGGTAACGCGCAGGATGCCGGATTCTCATCGAAAATTTTTCAATTTGGTGGAGCCGAGGAGGATCGAACTCCCGACCTCTGCATTGCGAACGCAGCGCTCTCCCAGCTGAGCTACGGCCCCGTTCCAAATTCAACGCTAGTTTAGCGCGATTTCAGGCCATGACGCGCGGGCGGGTCCAGCGGCCGTCATCACGGAAGGTTTCCAGGCAGTCCAGCCAGGGCTGGAGGGCAAAGCCCTTTTCTTCCAGCCAGGCCTCGTCATAAAACGTGTTGAGGTAGCGATCACCGGTATCACACAGCATGCTGACCACGCTGCCCTCGCGCCCTTCGGCCAGCATCCGGTTGATCAGCTGGAAACAGGCATACAGGTTGGTGCCGGTGGATCCGCCGGCCTTGCGGCCGAGGATTTTCTCGAGGAAATGGATGGTGGCGATGCTGGCCGCATCGGGCACCTGGATCATGTGGTCGATGACATCGGGCACGAACGAAGGCTCGACCCGCGGCCGACCAATCCCTTCGATGACCGACATCGTCTCGCTGGTCAGGTCGGGATCGCGGGTTTGCCAGTAGTCGTAGAACACCGAGTTTTCCGGGTCAGCCACGCACAGGCGGGTCGGGTGGCAGCGATAGCGGATATAGCGTCCGATGGTCGCCGGGGTGCCGCCGGTGCCGGCGCTGACCACGATCCAGTCCGGGATGGGAAAGCGCTCCCGCTGCATCTGATCGAAGATCGACTGGGCAATGTTGTTGTTGCCGCGCCAGTCGGTCACCCGCTCGGCGTTGGTGAACTGGTCCATGTAATGCCCGTTGACAGCACGGGCGATCTCGGCGGCAGCACTGTAGATCTGATGACCTTCTACCATGCGGCATTCCCCGCCATGGAACTCGATTTCCCGCACCTTTCGTTCGGAGGTATCGCGCGGCATGACGGCGATGAAGGGCAGACCCAGCAGGCGGGCAAAATAGGCCTCCGAGACCGCCGTATTGCCCGAAGAGGACTCGATGATGGGGGTGCCCTCATTGATCCAGCCGTTGGCCAGGCCATAGAGAAACAGCGAGCGGGCCAGGCGATGCTTGAGGCTGCCGGACGGATGGGTCGATTCATCTTTCAGGTAGACATCGATCCCGGGCAATGCCGGCAGGTCGAGCTTGATCAGGTGGGTATCAGCCGAGCGCTGAAAGTCCGATTCAATCTGGTGGATGGCCCAGTGGACCCAGTCGCGGTTGGTTTGGTTCATCAGGTCATGGATTGCTGGGTGAAACAGGTCAGCGGTCGCCGGCCATGGTCGCGTCCGCGGCAGCCAATGGATCCGGCAACTCCAGACCCAGTTTCTTTGCCCGCCGGGTCCACTTGTCGCGCGCGGCCTTGCGCAGGTCTTCGACCGCGTCGCTTTCATCGACAATCTCGATGCCCAGCAGCGTCTCGAGCACGTCTTCCATGGTCACCACGCCGGAAAACCCGCCGTACTCGTCGACCACCACGGCAAAGTGCTCCTGTTCGGCCAGCAACTGGCTGAACAGCACCCGCAGCGAGATGAACTCGGGCACAAACAGCACCTCGCGCCTGAGGTCGAACAAGGTCTGCTCTGATTTACCCCGAATCAGGGCCATGATGACATCGGACTTGAGCACGTAGCCCTTGATGTCCTCGTCATTCTCACCATAGATCGGGTAGCGCGAGAAGACCAGATCCTCAGCGGACTCGAGCATCTCGGCCAGGGTCGTTTCGCTGCGGAACTTCTTGACCACCACCCGCGGGGTCATGATGTCCTGGACCCGAATGGCGCCGAAGCGGATGACGTTGAGGAAAATATTGGACTCGTCTTTTTCGAATACGCCTTCGCGCGTGCCGATCTGGGCCAGGGCCCGAAACTCTTCCCGGCTCACGCTCGAGACCGGTTCGCCGCGCGAGAGCAGCCGGGTGATCTGCTTTGACAGCCACACCAGCGGCCACATCGTCCAGATCAAAACCAGGCAGCCCCAGACGGTGAACTTGGTCAGCGCTTTCCAGTAGGTCGCCCCCAGGGTCTTGGGGATGATCTCGGAGAACACCAGGATGGCCAGGGTGATCAGGGCTGAGGAAATGGTCACATAGGCGCTGCCGAAGATCAGCTGGGCCTGGGCCCCGACCCCGGCCGCACCAAAGGTGTGGGCGATGGTGTTCAGGCTCAGGATCGCGGCCAGCGGACGATCGACATCGCGCTTGAGTTCGCGCAACTTGCGGCCGGTCCGTGATCCACCTTCGTTGAGCACCGCCGTGTGCGCCGGAGTGATCGAAAGCAGTGCGGCCTCAAGAATCGAACACAGGAAAGAAACACCGATCGCGAGAAACAGGTAGAACAGCAGCAGAGTCATTCAGTAGCAGTGCGCAACGGCGGAGTCGTGTCCGATTATATCGGAACCCGCACCGCAATCACCGGCCCAGCGGGCCGCCACCGATTTGCTATGCTGATTCGCTGTCCAGCACCGGATTCCTTGCAATGCTGCTTTCATCCTGCTCATCACCCGTCAAGCGCCGGGCCCAGGCCCTGTTGTTCACGATCAGCCTGCTGGCGGTCGGCCATCTGGCCGCCATCGAAACCCACCGCCCGGTCCTGCTCGGCAAGCACTGGGTGGCGATCACCGGCAAGCCGCAGGGCGCAACGGCAGGCGCGATGATGTTCCAGCAGGGCGGCAACGCGGTCGATGCGGCCGCAGCCATGCTGGCGGTGACCTCGACCATGTGGGACGTGCTCGGCTGGGGCGGCGAGACCCAGGCGCTGATCTACAACCCGGACACGGGGCAAGTGCTGGGCATCAATGGCCTGGGCGTGGCACCGACGGGTGCCACAGTGGAGTTCTTCCGCGAACAGGGCATGAACTTCCCGCCCGAGTTCGGCCCGCTGGCCGCGGTCACCCCCGGCACGCCCGGGGCGTTGATGGTGATGGTGGCCCAATACGGCAACTTAAGCCTGGCCCAGGTGCTGGCCCCGGCCATCCAGATGGCCGAGGGCTATCCGCTGGAGGCCTCGACGGCGGCCAATATCGAGCGCCGGCGCGAGGTGCTGGAGCGCTGGTCCTACTCGCGCCAGGTGTTCCTGCCCCACTACGACCCCGACAACCCGGAGCAGCGCGCCGCCCCCGCCCCGGGCGAGATCTTCCGCCAGCCCGACCTCAAGATCACGCTGGAAAAGCTGGTCGAAGCCGAGGCGCAAGCCCTGGCCGAGGGCGCCAGCCGCGAGCAGGCCATCATGGCGGCTTATGAGCGCTTTTACCGCGGCGACATCGCCGAGGAGCTGGTGCGCGCCACGCAGGAATACGGCGGCCTGATCACGATGGAAGACCTCGATCAATGGGAAGTGCTGATCGAACAACCGGTCAGCGTCAACTACCGCGGCATTGACGTCTACAAGCTGACCACCTGGACGCAAGGCCCGGCCATGCTGCAGGCGCTGAATATCCTCGAAGGCTTTGATCTCAAGGCCATGGGCTACAACTCCACCCGCTACGTGCACACGCTCTACCAGGCCATGAGCCTGGCCTTTGCCGATCGCGATTTCTACTACGGTGACCCCTACTTCGCGCCGGCCGAACCGGTGGCGGGTCTGCTGTCCAAAGACTATGCCACTGAACGCAGGGAGCAGATCAGCTTCGACGGCCCGGTACCGGACCCGGTGCCCGGCGACCCCTACCCGTTCCAGGGCGAGACCAATCCCTTCAAGCATCTGCTCGAGCAGTGGACCCCCAGCCCGCCGCCAGGCGATGCGGTCGGCGTGGACGGCTTTCAGGTCAGCCAGGTCGAGCGCGACGAGGCCTTTCTGCGCGGCACCACGTCCATCCAGGCCGCCGACGCCGAGGGCTGGGTAGTGTCGGTCACGCCATCCGGCGGCTGGATCCCCGCTTTTGTCGCCGGCCGCACCGGCGTGGGCTTGAGCCAGCGCATGCAAAGCTTCGTGCTCAACGAGCGGCTCAACCCCTACAACGTGGTCGAGCCCGGCAAGCGCCCGCGGGTCACCCTCACCCCCTCACTGGCGCTCAAGGACGGCAAGCCGCTGATGGCCTTTTCGGTCCAGGGCGGCGACAGCCAGGACCAGAACCTGCTGCAGTTCTTCTTGAACATGGTCGAATGGGGGATGACCGTCCAGCAGGCCGCCGACGGCCGCGGCCACATCACCGGCTACCAGATGCGCTCGTCGTTCGGCGACCACACCGCCGAGCCGGGTCGCATCCAGGTCACCCCGCTGGTCTCGGCCCACTCGCGGCAGGAGCTGGCCGCGATGGGCTATGACGTCGAGATGGTCGAGCGCACCTACAACCCGACCACCGCAATCTGGTTCGACCACGAAAACAAGGCCATGCACGGCGCGGCCAGCGACTACGGCGAGGATTACGGGATTGCCTGGTAAGGCATCGGCGCTACAATCGGGCAATGAGCGAGCCTGCCGCAAGTACTCAAGTACCCACCGACCACGATCAGTCCCTGATTCGCTGGTTCTTGAGTCTGTCTCCCG
>JBKHEF010000049.1:0-12255 GCA_046540955.1 Wenzhouxiangella sp. | reverse complement strand
TCCCAGCCGAAAAACAGCTGCAGGAAATTGTTGGCCATCACCAGCATCAGCATGGCGAAGGTGAACAGGTTGATGTAGGCAAAGAATCGCTGGTAGCCGGGATCGTCGTGCATGTAACCGACGGTGTAGATGTGCACCATCAGCGACACGAAGGTCACCACCACCATCATCAGCGCGGTCAGGCTGTCGACGAGAAAGCCGATCTCGAAGCGGAAGCCGTCGGTCACCGCCCAGGTATAGACGGTGTAATTGAGCACCGGCAGGTCGTTGACAAACACCTCCCAGGCGACGAAGCCCGACAGGCCGAACGAGGCCGCCACGGCCAGGATGGTCACCCAGTGCGCGCCGGCCCGCCCCACGAAGCCGCCGAACAGCCCGGCAATAAGGCACCCGGCCAGTGGCAGCAGCGGAATCAGCAGCAGTATGGTCTGGATATTCATCGCCCTAGCCCTTCAGATCGGCCAGGTCTTCGACGTCAATCGTGCGCCGATTGCGGAACAGCACGACCAGGATGGCCAGGCCGATGGCCGCCTCGGCCGCCGCGACGGTCAGGATGAAGAACACGAACACCTGGCCATGCATGTCGCCGAGAAAGTGCGAGAAAGCGACGAAGTTCATGTTGACCGCCAGCAGCATCAGCTCGATGCACATCAAAAGAATCAGCACGTTCTTGCGATTGAGAAAGATGCCGGCCACGCTGATGCAGAACAGCAGCGCGCTCAGGCTCAGAAAATGGGCCAGGGTGAGCATGTTCAGCCGCCCTCCCCGTCGCGCCGTTCGCCGGCTTGCATGCCCTGGGGCGCACCCTCGGCGGGCATGCTGACCAGGCGGACACGCTCGGCCCGCTTGACCTGGACCTGGCGCGACGGATCCTGATGCTTGGTGTTGTCGCGCTTGCGGTGGGTCAGCATGATTGCGGCGATGATCGCGACCAGCAACAGCACCGCAGCGATCTCGAAGGCAAACAGGTAGTCGGTATACAGCAGCAGACCCAGCGCACCAATATGACTGTAGCCTTCCGGGTTCGGCGCGGGCATGGGCACGGTCTCAAGGCCGCGGGTCCAGATGACCAGAAACATCTGCAGCGCCATGGTGAACGCGACCAGCAGACCGACCGGCAAAAAGCGGCTCATGCTGGCGCTCCTGAGCGAGGGAGTCCGGACATCGAGCATCATGACGACGAACAAAAACAGCACCATCACGGCGCCGACGTAGACAAGAACCAGCGTGATGGCCAGAAACTCGGCCTCCAGCAAAAGCCAGATGCAGGCAGCCGAAAAAAACGACAGCACCAGGAACAGCGCCGCGTACACCGGGTTGCCGACGGTGACCACGCTCAGCGCCGAGGCGATGAGAATCGCCCCGAACAGATAAAAGACCAACTCGATGATGGGCATGCCCTGACTCTAGTTTCCCTTTCTGGATCCTTGTTGGCTCAACCTAGCGGAACGCCGCATCCCGGCGGCGCGCCTCGGCAATCCGGTCCTCGAAGCGATCACCAATGGCCAGCAGTTGTTCCTTGGTGACGATGTGCTCGCCCCGGTTTTCGAAGTGGTACTCGCTGATATCGGTCTCGACAATCGAATCAACCGGGCAGGATTCTTCGCAGAACCCACAGTAAATGCACTTGAACAGATCAATGTCGTAACGGGTCGTGCGTCGCGTGCCATCCTCGCGCTGGTGCGAATCGATGGTGATCGCCAGCGCCGGGCAGACCGCCTCGCACAGCTTGCAGGCGATGCAGCGTTCCTCACCGTTGGGGTAGCGGCGCAAGGCATGCAGCCCGCGAAAACGCGGCGACTTGGGCGTCTTCTCCTCCGGATAGTTGAGCGTTTCCTTGGGCGCCTTCCAGTAGCGCAAGGTCAGCGCCAGGCCGCTGAGCAACTCCAGCAGCATCAGCGATTTGAGGTATCGGGTTACCGTGTGCATCTCGATCAGCCTCCGTACAGCCCGGATACGCGCAAGACCCCGGCCACCATCACCCAGACGATGGTGATCGGAATGAAGACCTTCCAGCCCAGGCGCATGATCTGGTCGTAGCGATAGCGCGGGAAAGTGGCCCGGAACCACAGGTACAGGAAACAGAAGATCACGGTCTTGGCCAGGAACCAATGCAACCCGCCCTGCCCCAACCAGGTCTCGCCGAGCAGTGGGAGACCCTGAAATGGCGACAGCCAGCCACCGAGGAACAACAGTGCAGCCAGCGCCGAGATCAGGATCATGTTGGCGTACTCGGCCAGGAAGAAGACCGCAAACGCCGAACCGGAATACTCGACGTGGAAGCCGGCCACAATTTCCGACTCGCCTTCGGCCACATCAAACGGCGCCCGGTTGGTTTCGGCCACGCCGGAAATAAAATAGATCACGAACATCGGCAAAAGCGGCAGCCAGAACCAGCTCAAGATTCCGCCGGACTGGGCCTGGACAATGCCGGTCAGGTTCAGGGTGCCTGACAGCACCACCACGCTGACCAGGGCAAAACCCATGGCGATCTCGTAGCTGACGGTCTGGGCTGCCGAGCGCAGACCACCGAGCAGGGCATACTTGGAATTCGACGCCCAGCCGCCGATCAGGATGCCGTAAACGCCCATCGAGGTCATGGCCAGGATGAACAGCAGGCCGGCGTCAATATCGGCCAGCACCAGCCAGTCGTTGAACGGCACCACCGCCCAGGCGGTCAGGGCCGGGGCCAGGGCCAGCACGGGTGCGAGCAGAAACAAGAACCGATTGGCATTGGCCGGGACAATCAGTTCCTTGAACAGCATCTTGAACAGGTCGGCAAACGGCTGCAGCAGTCCCAGCGGCCCCACCCGGTTGGGCCCGCGCCGCACCTGGATATAACCGATCACCTTGCGCTCGAAGTACGTGAAGTAGGCCACGCTCATGGTGATGGGCAGGACCACCATCAGCACCTTGGCCAGGGTCCACAGCAGGGTCGTGAGCTGCTCGATCATTGCGCGACCGCCTCTACGGTCACCGGTCCGCAGGCTGGTCCGAGCGCGGCAACTTCGGGCAGCGACGACGGCAGCCAGAGGGCGTCGACGGCAATGTCGGCGTCGATGACCAGCTCAAACTCGGCCGCACCATCGCCCTGGTGGACACGCACGCGCCGGGCCGCGTCCAGACCCAGGCGCTGCGCGGTGGCCGGATGCAGACGCACGCGCGGCGACTCGGCGTGACGGGTCTGCTGCAGCGGCCGCGACCGCCGCACCAGTCCATCACCGGCAAACATCGGCACATCGCCAATGCGGAACAGCTCGCCGGCTGCCGCTGGCTGAACCGGCAATCCATCTACCGGGCGAACAATATCGGGCTGGCCGACAGCCTGCAGGCTGTCGCCAACCGCCTCCAGGGCGACGAAGTCAAACCCGTCGAGGCCCAGTGCTTCCCCGAGCCGGCGCAGGATTTTCCAGCCCTCGCGAGCCTGGCCCGGTGGCTTGATGACCGCGCGGAAGGCCTGGCGGGTGCCGTCAAGATTGACGTAGGAACCATCGGTTTCCGGCACTGCGGCCATCGGCAGCAGGACATCGGCAACCTCAAGCAGATCAGGGCCAGCAAAAGCGGTCATGGCCACGACCGTATCGGCAGCAGCCAAGGCAGCCATCGCCCGGGCCGGATCGGCAAAATCCAGCGCCGGTTCGAGATCGACCAGCAGGTAGGCGCGCCGTGGTTCGCTGAGCATTCCTGAAGCCGCCAGACCCTCGGGCCCGGGTACCGCCCCGGCCTGCCAGGCGCCCTGGCTGTTGGCCGGACCCGGCAGCACGCAAAGGGCGATGTTCAAACGCTCGGCCAGACATTCGGCCAGTCCGCGCAGCAGCGAGGCCTGCGGATGATTGAGCGCGCCATCACCCACGAGCACCACGGCCTGGGCGGCGTTGTTGAGCGCAACCACCATCCGTCCGGCCGCCGCATCGGGCTCGACCTGGCCCAGCAGTTCGCCCAGCGCCCCCTCGGGCAGATGCCCGCCGGTCGCTTCGAGCGCAGCTCGTGTCACCCGTGCCAGCGCCTTTACCATGGCCTGCGGCGCCACCGTCAGGCGCTCGGCCAGCTCGAAGTGAAAATCGTAGGCGACCGGATTGAGGTCCATGATGACCGCACCATGGCGACGCCAGGCGGTCCGGACCCGGTGGCCCAGGATGGGTTGGTCCTGACGGATATTGCTGCCGATCAGGAAGATCGCATCGGCCGTGGCGAGATCGGCGCTGGGCCGATCCATCCGCGCCCTGCCGGCTTCCGGGTGGGCGGTATCGAGCATGCGCAGGCGGTGGTCGATGTTGGCGCTGCCGAGGCCGTCGGCCAGGCGTTTGAGCAGGAACTGCTCCTCGCAGGTCGCGCGCGGCGTGCTCAGCACGCCCAGCTGGGCAGGGCCGTGTGTGTCCACGCTCGCGCGCAGGGCGTTGGCCGCTGCCTCAAGCGCGGTTGGCCAGTCACACTCTTGCCATTGCCCGTCGACCTTGATCCGCGGGCTGGTCAGGCGATCCTGCGCTTCCAGGCCGAAATGCGAATAACGATCCCGATCGGCCAGCCAGCACTCGTTGATCGCCTCGTTGTCGCGCGGCACGCAGCGCATGATCTTGTGGCCGCGGACGTGATAGAACAGGTTCGAACCCAGGCAGTCGTGAGCGCCGATCAGCGGCCGGGCCCGCATCTCCCAGGGCCGGGCCGAAAACCGGAACGGCTTGTTGGTCAGCGCCCCGACCGGGCACAGATCAATGATGTTGCCCGACAGCTCGGACTGGATGTTGCGCTCGACAAAGGTCGAGATCTCGGTGTGCTCGCCACGCCCGATGCCGCCGAGTTCGGCCGTGCCGGCAATTTCTTCGAGAAAGCGCACGCACCGGGTGCAATGGATGCAGCGGGTCATGTCGGTGGCCACCAGGGGGCCTAAGTTCTTGTCCTTGACCACCCGCTTGCGTTCAGTGAAACGCGATACCGAGCGGCCATAGCCCATGGCCAGATCCTGCAGCTCGCACTCACCGCCCTGGTCACAGATCGGGCAGTCCAGCGGGTGGTTGATGAGCAAAAACTCCATCACGCCGCGCTGGGCATCGACCGCCCGGCGCGACTCGGTGAAGACTTTCATGCCCTCGGCGACCGGGGTGGCACAGGCCGGCAGCGGCTTGGGCGCTTTTTCCACATCGACCAGGCACATCCGGCAATTGGCCGCAATCGAGAGCTTGTGGTGATAACAGAAGCGCGGAATATCAATGCCGATGCGGTCGGCCGCCTCGATGATCATCGAGCCCTTGGGCGCCTGGACCGACTGGCCGTCGATTTCCAGCGTGACCAGGTCGCTCTGGATGGGATTGACGGTCGCCATCAGGCAGCCACCCCCAGCTGGTCGGCGACGATCGAGCGGCCGTGCTCGATGTAATACTCGAATTCGTGGCGGAAGTGGCGCAGAAAGCCCTGGACCGGCCAGGCTGCCGCTTCACCGAAGGCGCAGATGGTATGACCTTCAATCTGGCCGGCCGCCGACAGCAGCAGGTCAAGATCTTCGGGCCGGCCCTGGCCGTCCTGGATACGCCGGAGCACCCGGTACATCCAGCCGGTGCCCTCGCGGCAGGGGGTGCACTGGCCGCAGGACTCGGCATAGTAAAAGCGCGCGATCCGGGTGCAGGCGGCGACCATGCAGGTGGTCTCGTCCATGACGATCACCGCGCCCGAACCCAGCCCGGAGCCCGCTTTTTGCAGGGCATCGTAATCCATGGTCACATTCATCATGATTTCGGCCGGCAACACCGGCATGGATGACCCGCCCGGGATCACGCCTTTGAGCGCATTGCCGTTGCGCACGCCGCCGACCAGGTCAAGCAGATCGGCAAATGGGGTGCCCAGCGGGACCTCATGGTTGCCGGGCCGATTGACGTGACCGGATACTGAAAACACCTTGACCCCGCCATTGTTGGGCTTGCCCAGATCCAGGAACCAGTCCGGGCCGTTGCGCAGGATGGCCGGCACCGAGGCCAGGGTTTCGGTGTTGTTGATCGTCGTCGGCTTGCCGTAGAGGCCGAAATTGGCCGGAAACGGCGGCTTGAAGCGCGGCTGGCCTTTCTTGCCTTCCAGCGACTCCATCAGCGCGGTTTCCTCGCCGCAGATGTAGGCGCCGGCGCCAAGCACGTTGTGGATGTCGATATCCACGCCCGAGCCTTTGACGTTCTTGCCGAGATACCCGGCTTCGTAGGCTTCCTTGAGCGCGGCTTCGACCCGCTCGAAGGGCTCGTGGTGGAACTCGCCTCTGAGGTAGTTGTAGGCCACGGTGACCCCCATGGCATAGGAGGCAATGGCCATGCCCTCGAGCAGCGCGTGCGGGTTGTAGCGCAGAATGTCACGGTCGTGGCAGGTGCCCGGCTCGGACTCATCGGAGTTGCACAAAAGATACTTCTGCACCGGTGCCGAACGCGGCATGAACGACCATTTCAAGCCGGTCGGGAACCCCGCCCCACCACGCCCGCGCAGGGCCGATTTCTTGATCGCCTCGATGATTTCTTCCTGGGAAGTCTTTTCTTCCAGGATCTTTTCCCAGGCCTGCCAGCCACCGATGGCGCGATAGGCATCCAGCGACCAGCAGCGGTCAGCGTCCAGGTGGGTGAATACGGCATTAGGCGCAGTCATGGCAATCACTCCAGTCCATCGAGGATCTCGTCGATCTTCTCCGGCGTGAGTCTTTCATGGTAGTGCCCATCGACGATCATCATCGGGGCACCGACACATGCAGCGACGCATTCTTCCTCGATCTTCAGAAAGATCCGCCCATCGGGGGTGGTCTCGCCCATCCTGATGCCGAGTTTCTTCTCGACCTGCTCGACGACCCGGTCGGCACCGCAGAGCATGCACGAGATATTGGTGCAGATCGAGATCGAGTGGCGACCCACCGGCCGGGTCTCGAGCATGGAGTAGAAGTTGGCAACCTCGTAGGCCCACACCGGCGGCAGGTCAAGGTAGTCGGCCACGGCATCCATCAACTCGCTCGACAGCCAGCCGCCGTTTTGCTGCTGGGCGGCATACAGGGCCTGGATCAGGGCCGAGCGGCGACCCTCGGGTCCTTCCGGAAACTTGGTCAGCCAGTGATCGATGGTGGCACGGGTTTTCTCGGCGAGCAGGCCCGCCTTGCCGACGCCGGGTTTTTCGGTGGCGTGCAGACTCATCGGTCGACCTCCCCGAGCACGATGTCCTGGGTGGCAATCAGGGCCGGGATGTCGGACAGCATGTGACCGCGCGCCATCTCGTCCATGGCCGACAGGTGGACGAAGGCCGGGGCGCGCAAATGAACCCGAAACGGCTTGTTGGCGCCATCGGAGATCAGGTAGCAGCCAAACTCGCCCTTGGGCGCCTCGATCGCTGCGTAAGCCTCGCCCTCGGGCACGCAGTAGCCTTCGGTAAACAGCTTGAAGTGATGGATCAGGGCTTCCATGTCGTCTTTCATCTCGGCCCGGGTTGGCGGCGAGACCTTGAAGTTCTTCAGTATCACCGGACCCGGGTTGGTGCGCAGCCAGGCGATGCACTGCTGGATGATGCGGGCCGACTGGCGGCACTCCTCGATCCGGACCAGGTAGCGGTCATAACAATCACCATTGGCACCGACCGGGATATCGAAGTCGACTTCGGCGTACTTGGCATAGGGCTGCTTTTTGCGCAGATCCCAGGCCACCCCGCTGCCGCGCAGCATCGGGCCGGTAAAGCCCAGCTGCAGGGCGCGTTCCGGGGACACTTCGCCGATCCCGACGGTACGCTGCTTCCAGATCCGGTTGTCGGTCAGCATGGTCTCGTAGTCGTCGACCCGATCGAAGAAGTCCCGCGTAAAAGCTTCGAGGTAGTCGAGCAGCGAGCCGTTGCGCCAGCGATTCATGCGCGCCAGGTCCTTGCCCTTGCGCCAGCGCGATTCGGCCAGTTTCGGCATCCGGTCGGGCAGGTCGCGGTAGACGCCACCGGGACGATAGTAGGTCGGATGCATGCGCGCACCCGAGACCGCCTCGTAGGCATCCAGCAGGCCCTCGCGCTCGCGGAAAGCCCAGAGAAAGACCGTCATCGCGCCCAGATCGAGCGCGTTGGAGGCGACCCACATCAGGTGGTTGAGGATGCGCGTGATCTCGTCGTACATGGTGCGGATGTACTGGGCCCGCTCAGGTGCCTCGATATCGAGCAGATGCTCGATCGCGCGGACGTAGGCGTGCTCATTGCACATCATCGACATGTAGTCGAGCCGGTCCATGTAGCCGATTGACTGGTTGTAGGGCTTGGATTCGGCCAGCTTCTCGGTGGCCCGATGCAGCAGGCCGATATGCGGATCGGCCCGCTCGACGGTCTCGCCGTTGAGCTCCAGGATCAACCGCAGGGCGCCGTGGGCGGCCGGGTGCTGGGGCCCGAAGTTGAGGGTGAAGTTGCGAATCTCGCTCATCCGGGCTGCTCCTCGCGACCGCCACGCGGCATGTCCACGTAGCGGCTGTCACGCCGGACCACGCGCGGCACACCCACCCGGGGCTCGATTTCGACCGGCTCGTAGACCACCCGCTCCTTGACCTCGTCATAGCGCACGGCAACGTTGCCGACCAGCGGAAAATCCTTTCTGAACGGATGACCGATGAAGCCGTAGTCGGTCAGGATGCGGCGCAGGTCGGGATGGCCTTCGAAAATGATGCCGAACAGATCGAAGGCCTCGCGCTCGAACCAGTTGACCGAGTTCCAGACCTCGATCAGCGATGGCAACACCGGCAGATCATCGGCCGGCGCGTAGCAACGCAGGCGCAGGCGCCGGTTGTGCTGCAGGCTGAGCAATTGCACGACTGCGGCAAAGCGATTGGGAAAGTCCTCCGCCTCGGGCCGCTCTTGCCAGCTGAAACGACCCGGGCCGGCGGCGTCGACCCCGCGCGAAAACCCCGAGCCGGTCGCCTCGGCGGTTTCCCACTCGTCATCGCCGTAGCCCAGGTAGTCAACCCCGCACAGATCGATCAGCTGCTCGAAGGCAAAGCGGGGATCGTCACGCAGTTGCCAGGCCACATCCAGCCAATGCTCGGCCGGGACGACCGCGGTCAACTGACCGCGGTGCTCGAGCAGTTCGCCGAGCTTGTCACCGAAGACATCGCGCAGGTCCTGGGCCAGCGATTCGTTGCGGGAGCTGATGGCGTTCATGCCCGGGCAATCGTGTTGGTCCGGCGGATCTTTTTCTGCAGCTGGAGAATGCCGTAAACCAGCGCTTCGGCGGTCGGCGGACAACCCGGCACATACACATCGACCGGCACGATCCGATCGCAACCACGGGTGACCGAGTAGGAGTAGTGGTAATAGCCACCACCGTTGGCACACGAGCCCATGGAAATGACCCACTTCGGATCGGCCATCTGGTCATAGACCCGGCGCAGTGCCGGGGCCATCTTGTTGACCAGGGTGCCGGCGACGATCATAACATCGGACTGGCGCGGGCTGGGCCGGAACACCATGCCGAACCGGTCAATGTCATAGCGCGAGGCAGCCGAATGCATCATTTCGATCGCACAGCAGGCCAGGCCAAAGGTCACCGGCCACATCGAACCGGTGCGCGCCCAATTGATCAATGCATCGACCGATGTGGTCGCAAAACCACGTTCAATCAGCGGGTTGTCGGTACCCGGCCGGAGAATGTCATCGACGACGCCGTCCGGCTCGGGATTATGGAGCAGCGTGCTTATTCCCATTCCAGCGCTCCTTTTTTCCATTCGTAGACAAAGCCGATGACCAGGATGAGCAGGAATACACCCATCGCGACCAGGCCAGTCAGGCCGATTTCATCAAGCACCACGGCCCACGGAAACAGGAAGGCAATCTCAAGATCGAAGATGATGAACAGGATGGCAACCAGGTAGAAGCGCACGTCGAACTTCATGCGCGAATCGTCGAAGGCTTCGAAACCGCATTCGAAGGCCGAATCCTTGGCCCGGGACGGGTTGCGCGAACCCAGAATGCCGCCGGCCAACAGCAGAACGGCGCCCATGCCTGCGCCAACCACGAGAAAAACCAGAATCGGCAGGTAATCGGTCAGCATGCACTCGATCCTTGCAAGACGGAAACGGCGCGGTCGGCGCGTTTACACCCTGCGCCAACAACCACCCCCTTTTCCTGTTGAATTTGGTGCCGAAGGCCGGACTCGAACCGGCACGGCTTTCGCCACTGCCCCCTCAAGACAGCGTGTCTACCAATTCCACCACTTCGGCAACAAGATCAGGTGAACAACTTACAGGCGGCAAAAGCCGCACATTCATTCAGGCGGCGGCTCCGGCGATTCTTCCGGCTCCGGCTCGGAGGTCGGTTCATCAGCCGTCTCATCGGGCAATGGCAGAAACTCATCGCCGGCCTGTTCCTCTTCCATCAATTCCGTATTCGGGAGGGTCTGAATACCTTCGACCACGCCCAGATCGTCCGGTGCCTCACTGATGCCGCCGGTGCGGGCCGCGATGACCGCCATCGACAGGCTGATGGCGAAAAAGCCCACGCCCAGCCAGGTTGTCAGTCGGGTCAGAAAGCTGGCCGAACCGCGCGAGCCGAAGACCGTACCCGAGGCACCAGCGCCGAAGGCAGCGCCCATGGTCGCGCCAGGCCCACGCTGCACCAGCACCAAGGCAATCAGGCCGGCCGCCAGCACGACATGGATAACAATCAGAACCGTATACAGCATCAGAATCGAATCACCGAAAACTAGGGTTGAACCGCTCGGCAGATGGCGACAAATGACTCCACCTCAAGGGAAGCGCCCCCGATCAGGCCGCCGTCGATGTCCTGCTGAGCGAAAATCTCGGCGGCGTTGTCAGGCTTGACGCTTCCACCGTACAAAATCCGAACCAGACCGCCTATTGTAGCATCCTCGGCCGTCAATTGCGCCCGAATGGCGCTGTGCACTTGTTGAGCCTGATCGGGCGTGGCGGTTCGGCCCGTGCCGATCGCCCAGACCGGCTCGTAGGCCACCACAGCCTCGGCAAAGGCCTCGATCCCGGCCGCCTCAAGGACCCGGGCAAGCTGACTCGACACGACGACCTCGGTCCGCCCCTGCTCGCGTTCGGCCAGCGTCTCGCCTACACACAGGATCGGCACCAGCCCGGCCCTGATCGCGGCCAGGAATTTCTCGGCTACCAACGCGTCGCACTCGGCATGCAGGCTGCGCCGTTCGGAGTGGCCGACCAGCACCGCCCGGCAACCGCAGTCGACCAGCATCGCGCCCGACACGTCGCCGGTGTACGCGCCGGCAGCGTGCGGACTGAGATCCTGGGCCCCCAGCATCAGGTCGCTACCTTCAACCAGGCCGGCCGCGAGACCCAGGTAGGGAAACGAAGGAATCACCATGACCTCGGCCGGCACACCACCGGCCAACTGCTGCTGGACGCCGGTGACCAGCTGGCGCGTCTGCGCGTGGCTGCCGTGCATTTTCCAATTACCTGCAATCAGCGGCTTGCGCATGGTCTTTACTCCAGATTGTCCAGAACAGGCCACCAAGGATAAGAGGCGACAGCAATGCACGCAACATGCGGCGCCTCCTCTCTGCTCCGTGCGGTTATGATGCGTGCATGAACAATGAGCAATGGATTCCCGCTGCCGTCATCGCCCTGGGGCTGGTTCTGGCCAGCGTTGTCGTCGGAGGCGCGATTCGTGACTTCCGGATCAGCGACCGCTTCGTCGAGGTCAAGGGCCTGGCCGAACGCGAGGTCGCCGCCGACCTGGCCATCTGGCCGATCAACTTCCAGCTTTCCGCCAACTCGCTAGACGAGCTGCAACGGGCCATGGACCAGGCCGATGAATCGGTGATCGCTTTCCTGAAGCTGCGCGGCTTTTCCGACAAAGAGATCACCCGCAACCCGCCGCGCATCAACGATCAGTGGATACACGCTTCGGGCAACCAGCGACCGGCCAACCGCTACACCGCCGAGCGCGGCCTGACCCTGAAAACCGACCGCGTCGAGGCCACCCGATCGGCCCTGCAGGACGCCGCCGAACTGGTCGGCCAGGGGGTGGTCCTGACGCCGGGCTGGGGCCAGGCCGCCCAGTTCCTGTTCACGGGCTTAGAAGACATCAAGCCGGAAATGATCGCCGAGGCCACCGCCGACGCCCGCCGCGCGGCCGACCAGTTTGCCGCCGACTCCGATGCCCGCATCGGAGCGATCCGTTCGGCCCGCCAGGGATTCTTCTCGATCAATGAACGGGACCCATCCACCCCTGAGGTCAAAGTGGTCCGGGTCGTGACTACCATCGAGTATATTCTCGATTAGCTCCCGTCACGGGTGCCCGCGCTGA
>JBKHEF010000048.1:0-13319 GCA_046540955.1 Wenzhouxiangella sp. | reverse complement strand
GGGGGAGAGGGATTCGAACCCCCGCTGACGGAGTCAGAGTCCGTAGTCCTACCACTAGACGATCCCCCAGGAGATCGTCCCCGAACCCCAAGCGATTAACGCTTGGAGTACTGGGTGGCCTTGCGGGCCTTGTGCAGGCCGATCTTCTTGCGTTCCACGGCGCGCGCGTCGCGGGTGACGAAGCCGGCCTTGCGCAGCGGTGAGCGCAGGGCCTCGTCGTATTCCATCAGCGCGCGGGCCAGGCCCAGACGGATGGCGCCGGCCTGGCCGGTGGTGCCGCCACCCTTGACCGTGACGTTGACGTCGAAGGTCTCGGTCATGTCGACCAGCTGCAGGGGCTGACGGACGATCATCTGCGCGGTCTTGCGGCCGAAGAATTCGTCGAGCGGCTTGCGGTTGACGGTGATCTGACCGGTACCGCGACGCACGAACACGCGAGCGGTGGAGGTCTTGCGGCGGCCGGTGCCGTAGTACTGTTCTGTTGCCATGGTCTGGTAATTCCTGTCGGTTACAGTTCCAGCGGCTGCGGCTGCTGGGCTGCGTGCGGATGCTCTCCGCCGGCGTAAATCTTGAGCTTGGTCAGCATCGCCCGGCCCAGCGGGCCCTTGGGCATCATGCCCTTGACCGCCTGCTGAATCACCCGCTCCGGATGGCTGGCAAGCAGCTTTTCCAGGTTGGTCGACTTCAGGTTGCCGATGTAGCCGGTGTGGCGGTAATACATCTTGTCGGCCAGCTTGTTGCCGGTCACATGGACTTTCTCGGCATTGACCACGACGATGTAGTCACCGGTATCCATGTGCGGCGTGAACTCAGGCTTGTGCTTGCCCCGCAGGCGACGGGCGATCTCCGTGGCCAGGCGGCCAAGGGTCTTGCCGTCGGCATCAACAAGGTGCCACTGCCGGCGGATGTCCTGCGGTTTGGCGGTATAGGTTTTCATTCCGATTCCAGCTCGCTGTCCAAAAATGCTGCGCGAAAGAGCGAGAATGTTACAGGATTCCGCGCGGGGCCGCAAGCCCTCGGCGGCCGATATGCCGGATGCGGTTAACCCACCGGCTCATCGATCACTTCACACTCAGGCGGATCAACCCGGCAGATGGTTTCCGGCGCCAGTTCGTCTCCCACCTCGCAGACCGGCATCTCGACCCGGTCGCCCTGAACGACTGGTCGAAAGTCCTCGAAAGTACCGCAACTGGTCTCCAGGGCGGTAATCTCCAGCGGGGCGCGGCCGACGTTCCTGAACTCGACGGCGTTGAACGCCCCCAGTTGGTCGGCAGTGGGTGGAAAATCGAACGCTACCGTGCTGGGGCCATCGACCTGGAAGAAATCCGGGATCATCTGCGCCGTCAGTTTCGGCATCGCAACCATGGCCCCGGCAAGCGCACACGCCCCAACGATCGGCACTCCGATCGCCAGCAATTGATTCACCCGGACGCGGCGGCGCAGTGCGATCAACCCAAGGCCGGCCAGGGCCAGCACCAGCACGGCCAGCCCCAGCGGTCCCCCGACCGGCACCGGAAGAGCGGCCACGGCCTCGAAGGTAATCTGCCCCGACGGGCCTCCAATGGGCCCGGCGTGGGCTGGCGCGCTGCCCAGAAACAAAACACCGGCACTGGTCAACAGAGTCAAAGAAGTTTTTCGCATGGCTTGTTCCCTCGAAGTTTTAAAAAAATATGATTGCGTGATCAGGCAGGCTCGGGCAGCATCAGCCGTTCAACCGGCCGGCCGCCTATCAAATGGGACTCGATGATCTCGTCGAGATCGTCTTCATCGACATAGGTGTACCAGATCCCCTCCGGATAGACAACCAGCACCGGCCCCTGCTCACAGCGATCCAGGCAGCCGGCGGTGTTGGCGCGGATGCCGCCAGCGCCGGTCAGCCCCAGTTCCCTGAGGCGCTTTTTGACATAGCCGCGCAGGCGCGGCGAGTCACACTGGGCGCACGAAGGCCTTTCGGCACCCTCGGGACGCTGGTTGGTACAGAAAAACAGGTGATGCCGGTAGTAGCTCATCAGTCCTTGTGGGCGCCGAAATTGTAGGTCACCGTCAGCGTGGTCAGGGTATCAGTCTTCTTGCGGCCCGGCTCCACATCGGTGTTGTGACGCACCGTGACCCCCGAACCCAGCGAGACCCGCGAATTGACCGCCACGGTCAGGCCCAGGCCATTTTCGGCAAAGGTGTTCTTGCTGCCCGCCTCGACCAGCAGCCGGTTGGTCAGGCGGGTCGACTCGGAGATCTGCCAGCGATAGTTGACCCGGCCGCGCAGAATCGCCTGGTTGTCAGTCTCGCCGGTATCACGGATCTCGGCAAACTGGTACCCGGGGCCGCCCTCGACGGTCAGGCGATGGGTTTCGCCGGTCAGAATGCGGTAGCCGTAACCGGCCGCCACCGAGGCCTGGTAGCGGAAGCTGGAGAACTGGTCGCGATCGTAGCGCAGCGAGCCGCCGACAAAACTGCGCTCGCTCAGCTTGTAATTGAGGGTGTCGGCCAGGGCAAAGCGGTTGGCGCTGGTGGCGCCGCTGTCACGCGCATACACCGCGGTCGCGGTGGCTTCGTTTTCCCAGTGGCCGCGATCCCAGAGCATTTCCAGGCGAGCGTTGGCGGCCTCGGATTCGCTGTTGCCGCGGTTGAAGACCAGGCCGAATTCACCGGTACCGGAAAACTCAGCCTGCGCCGAGGAGGCCAGCAGGATCACGCCAGCCCACAGGAATTTGCTCTGCATTGTTTTAGACTTCAAACCGAAATAAATCGCAATTATACCGGTGAATACCCATGCGCCAAGCCACGCTGTATGACGGACTGCTCAACCGGATCGACCGTGCCCTGCGAGTGGTGGCCGCCCCGCCGCCCGCTGGCATGGCCCCCTCCCCGGCCCGGCACCTGCCCGATATCAAGCTGGACGATGCCAAGCGGCGGCACGCGGCCGGGCTGATGCGGATCAACCACACCGGTGAGGTCTGCGCCCAGGCCCTGTATGCCGGACAGGCGGCCACGGCGCGGACCTCCAAAGTACGCACCGAGATGCAGCAGGCCGCGCGCGAGGAAGAGGATCACCTGGCCTGGTGCGCCGAGCGCCTTGAGGAACTGGGCAGCCGGCCGAGCCTGCTCAACCCCTTCTGGTACGCCGGTTCGTTCTCGATCGGCGCGCTGGCCGGGCTGGCCGGTGATCCGTGGAGCCTGGGCTTTGTCGAAGCCACCGAGCGCCAGGTCGAGGCCCACCTCAACGACCATCTCGACACCCTTCCGGCCGAAGACGAGCGCTCGCGCGCAATCGTGGCCCAGATGGCCGAAGACGAGGCCCGCCATGCCGACATGGCGGTCGAGCACGGGGCACGGACGATTCCGAAGCCGATTCAGGCGCTGATGGGGGTGACGGCGGGGATCATGAAAGTCATTGTTTATCGGGTTTAAGGGTTAAAGGGTTCAGGAAACGCTGGGTCGGAGCCCGCCCTGAACCCCGAACCCCGAACCCTTTAGCCCCTAATAATCTTTCGCCGGATCTCGCCGGAGACCATGTCGATGACCAGGACCACAATGATGGTCAGCAGCAAAACGGCTGCGGCTTTTTCGAAGTGACGGTAGCGCAGGGTGTTGAGCAGCACGCCCCCGACCCCGCCGGCACCGACCACGCCGAGGACCGCCGAGGCCCGGATATTGAGTTCGAAGCGGAACAGCCAGTGGGCGACGATTTCGGGCAGCACCTGGGGCACGACCGCGTAGCGCAGGGCCAGGATGCGCGACCCGCCCGAGGCCTCGACCGCCTCGACCGGGCCGAAGTCGATCGACTCGACCACCTCCGCGCCCAGCTTGGTCAGCATGCCCACCGAAGAAATGCCGATCGCCAGCGCGCCGGCAAACGCCCCCAGGCCAACGATCGGCACGAAGTAGATCGCCAGCAGAATCTCGGGAAAGGCGCGCGCGGTGGCCGAGATCAGCTTGACCAGGCGGGCCATGCGCGGGAACAGCGTGCGCGCGCCGAACAGGGCCAGCGGCAGCGACAGGATGGCCGCGATGATGGTCCCGATCCAGGCAATCTGGATGGATTCCATGATCGCCGGCAGCACCGCCTCCCAGCCGTAGGCCATGTCGGCGGGATAGAAGAACGACAGCACGCGCGCGACCTGAGCGGGAACCTGGAGCATGCGGCCGGGCGAGAACTCGATCGCGATCAGCGACCAGGCGAACAGCGCGGCGATGATGAAGGTTGCCCAGGTCGCCCACCCGATTCTCTTCTGCGGCTGAAGCAGGCCTGTCGAAGTATTCATTCCAGGCGCCTCCGGATCGACTCCGAGATCTGCTCGATGATCAGCACCGCCACCAGCACCGCCAGGATGATCATGCTCACCCGCTCGTATTCGAAGTTGGCCCGCTGGACTTCCAGGATCATGCCGATGCCGCCGGCTCCGACCAGGCCGAGCACCATCGAGGCCCGCACGTTGAGCTCGAAGGCGTACAAGGCATAGGAGACATAATGCTGCAGCCCCTGCGGGATGGCGCCAAACTGGATCATCTGCAGCCAGGTGCCGCCGCACGCTCGTACCGCTTCGGGCATGCCCATGTCGATCGCCTCCAGCGATTCAGACCACAGCTTGGAGATCACCGCAACGGTGAACACCGACAGGGCCAGGGCACCGGCGACCGGGCCGAAACCGACCGCGGTGGCAAACAGCATGGCCCAGAACAGATCCGGCAAGGTGCGCAGGATATTCATGAAGTTGCGGTCGGCAAACCAGACGATCGGGCCCAGGGTCAGGTTGCGGGCGGCCAGCACGGCAACCGGAATGGACAGGATGCCTCCGACCACGGTCCCGATGATGGCGATATTGATCGTTTCCATGAACGGCTCGTACAGCCGCGGCAGGAAGGCAAAATCCGGCGGCCAGGATTCCTGCAGCAGACGCGAACCGCCAGACAGGTTGCACAGCAGCTCGGTCAGCGAAAAGCCGATGCCGTGCGCCGACCACCAGGTCATGGCCACCAGGAAGGCGATCGTGCCGCCCCACAAGGGCCAGTTGCGCGCCGGTTTGGCGGGTACCGCGCTCATCCGTCGACGACGTCCTCGTCAAGCACATCGTCCTCGGTGAAATCACGCCCGTAGATGTCGCGGAAATCGTCATCGGTGACGGTCTTGGCTGAACCGTCATAGACCAGTTCACCGAAGCGCAGGCCGATGATGCGCTGCCCATACTTGCGCGCCAGGTCGAGAAAATGCAGGTTGACCAGGGTGGTGATGCCCAGCTCACGGTTGATCCGGACCAGGTCCTGCATGATCTGGTGGGTGGTGACCGGGTCGAGCGAGGCGACCGGCTCGTCGGCCAGGATGATGGCCGGCTCCTGGGCCAGCGCCCGGGCGATGCCGACGCGCTGCTGCTGCCCGCCGGACAACTGGCTGGCCTTGACCCAGGCCTTCTCGGTGATCCCGACCCGCTCCAGGGCTTTCATGGCCACCTCCTTGTCGTGGGCCGGCCACAGGTTGAGCATGGCGCGCCAACCCGGCACGTGGGCCAGGCGGCCGATCAGCACGTTGGACATCACGCTCAGGCGCTTGACCAGACGGAAATCCTGGAAAATCATGCCGACCCGCTTGCGCAGCAAGCGCAGTTCACGCCCGTCGGTCTGCGGCACCGCCTGGCCGTCGACCTCCACGGTGCCCGAGGTCATCTTGTTCAGACCATTGATCGCACGCAGCAGGGTGGATTTGCCCGCCCCGGACGACCCGACAATGACCACGAACTCGCCGGGCTTGATCTCCAGGTTCAGATTCTTCATCCCGACCGTGCCGTTGGGATAGACGACGTTGGCATCGGCAAAGCGAATCGAACCCTGGGTGTTGTTGTTGTTCATCCGGTATCCAGATATCGTGAAGCAGTCGAGTGCTAGTTGCGCATCAGTTCGTAGGCATCGCGCACCGGATCATAGATACCCTCCGGCGTTTCCTTGAACCCGTCGATCTCGTAGAGCACCCACAAGACCTTTTCGTCATCCGGCAGATGGGCCTGCGAGTCGGCCAGATCCATGAAGGCATCGATGATTGCCTGGCGCAGATCGGCCGGCAGCCCGGGCCGGACCTGGACGCCATCGTTGGGCAGCATGGGCGCATAGTCAAAGACGATGACCTTCTCGCCGATGTCGGGATACTGGCCACAAATCATGTTGCGGGCGTCGTCGTAACTGACGCCAAAGCGTGTATCGCCGCCGTAGACCGCCAGCACGGCCGCATCATGACCACCGACGAACAGGCTGTTGAGATCGCGCTGGTGGTCGATGCCGATGTCGCGCAACTGCACGGCAGGAAACAGGAACCCCGAGGTCGAGTTGGGATCGACGAAGGCCACCGACTCGTCACGCATGGTTTCCAGGCTGCCCTGACACTGGGCAAACTTGCGCACCACATTCTCACGGCCGGTGACGCGCGCCTCGCAGATCCGCTCGACGTACTCGATTTCGGTCTCGCAGACCGACGGATCGTTGGTAAACCACTGCGAGCGGTATCCGGTCTCGCCCTTGCGCACCGAGATCAGGATGGACTCGATGTCGTAGCGGCGCTGACCCAGCATGGCGGCAAACGGCGGCAGCATGCCGATATCGGCCCGGCCCGAACCCAGCGCCTCGACCAGCCCGGTGTAATCCTGCGGGACGAACGATCGGACCGGCACACCCAGGGCCTGTTCCAGATGCTCGGTCAGCGGCTCAAGGTTATCGACCAGGGCTTCGGCCTCCAGGGCCGGGACCAGGCCAAGCACCAGTTCCTTAGGCCAGCCACGCTCATCGACCTGCTCCTCGGGGCAGCAGGCCGTCAACAGCAAGGCGGCAATGGGCAAGAAAATGCGCTTCACGGCGGGCATGCTAGCGGATTTCCCCATGCTTGGGGTAACGGGTGCATGACAAAAGCTACAGGATCTCCCGGTAGTGCTGCCAGTGGCCGGCCTTTCGGTAGCCCGCCTGCTGCAGGGACTGGGCAAGCGCGCCACCCAGCGCCGTGCTGTCGTCCAGCCCCAGAGCGGCGGCCAGCTGGCGGGCAAAAGCCTGCGGATCGGCGACCAGCAGATCGCTGTCCAGCTCGACGAAGGTCAGCGGCAGATACGTCTTGAGCCGGGCATACAGCGCCTCCTCGGCCTGCCAGACCTCGACCATGCGCCCGACCTCACGACAGCCGGCCAGACGCCAGTGCAGACGCAGCGCCGATTCAGCCGCCTTGAGCCAGATCACGCGCGCGCCGGGGAAAAACCGGCCAATCGCCGGCAACGCTGTGGCCTCGGGCAGGCCGGTTTCCAGCGGCCCGGCACCTTCGTCGGCCGCGCCCAGCAGATAGCGCTTGCGCACCCGGCGCAGATCGCTGTCGCTCAGCGCGGCCAGCCGCTCGGGTCCGGCCGGCAGGCCCAGCAGTTCGCGCCGCCGCATCAGCTCATCGGGCGCCAGCACCCGGAAGCGACCCAGACCCGCCAGGGCGGGCAAGACCACCTCTCGCCCGCTGCCCGGCCAGCCGGCGATAAACAACGGCGCCTGGCGCCCGTCATCGACCGGATCGCTGCCGTGCCGCCAATCCGTCACACCAGCCCAGGCTTTGCGCAGGACATCCGGGCTGACCTGGTCGAGCTCGCCGACCATGAACGGCTCGCGCCAGCCGCCTTCGGCCAGATGCCGGCCGGCGGCCTCGAACGCCCCGGCCTCATCGAGGATTCGGCCGAGCAGGTTGTGGGTCACCGCCTGTTCGGCTGCGCCCAGCCCTTCGCGTTCAAGCAGGGATTCAAGCAGGCGGCGCGCGGTCGCCGTCTCACCACCGGCGTGTTCAAGCTGGGCAATCATGCGCTGGGTCGACGGCGGCAGATCGGGCTCCTCAAGCAGCGGGCTCAGGGCCTCCAGTCCGGCGGCCAGGCGATTGTTGCGCAGGTGAAGGTCGGCCGCCAGGCGCCGGGCATCATGGCGCACCCGGGCTTCATCACTGGTGAACAGTTCAGTCAGTTGGGCCAGGGCCTGGTCGACCTGGCCGCGAACGGCGCTCAATCGAGCCAGGGTCAAGGCGCGCCTTGGCAGCGCCGGATCGGCCCGCTCGAGCAGCTCGGCACTGGCCTGGAGATGACCGGCGTCCATCAGCACTTCGGCGACTTCCAGCCTCTCGGCGACGCCAGCATCCAGGCGATGCTGCACGGCCAGGGCAATCTCGCCCGCCAGTCTCAGCCGGCCGGCACGGTAGTGTTCGCGCATTCTCGCCAGCAACGCTTCGGGCGTATTGGCCTCATCGCCACCCGGCTGGCGGACCCGCTGCAGCTGCTCGAAAGCCGCGCGCAGCTGTGGATGATCGGGCTGCTGCTCGAGCGCGTTGCGCAGGCACTGCTCGGCAAAATCCATATGCCCCTGGGCCTGGAAGACCTGGGCCATGGTGATCTGGCTGTAGGCATCGGCCGGGCGCAGGCGTACAGCCTGGCTGGCATGCTGGTGGGCGCCGTCGAGGTCACCCTGGCGCAACAGCAGAATCGCCAGACCGGCGTGGGCCGGGGCATACTCGGGGTCGGCGCGCAGGGCCGTGCGCAGGCCTTCGATGGCAGCCTCGAGGCGACCGGCTCGCTGGTCGATCCGGGCCAGCAGGGTCCTGGCCGCTGCATGGTTGGGGTCGCGGGCCACGCACTCATCGAGCATCCGGCGGGCCGCCTCATCATCACCGCCAGCCAGCAGCAGCCGGCCGAGATGGTAGCGGGCGGCCGGGTGGGCGGGATCCTTGTCGAGGGCCTTCTCGATCCAGGCGCGGGCACTGTCGATACGGCCGGATGCCTCGTCGCACAACCCCATCAGCATCCTCAGATCCGGGCTTTCAGGGGCCTCGGCCAGGGCTTCGCGACAGGCTGCGGCAGCATCGTTGTAGCGGCCCTCCTGGAGCATGGTCCGGATCGCGGTCATCAGGTTTTCAGGTGTTGACATAACTCTCCAATCAGTCGTTTTTCGATCCAGCTGTCCATGCGCCAGTTCTCGATGAAGCCACAGTGGCCACCACGCTCAAGCATCTCGATCTCCAGCGCCGGCACTTCCGGCAAATCCCGGAAGTCGCTGATCGGGATGATCGGGTCATCGGCCGCGGTAATGATCAGGGTCGGCGTCTGAAGTCCGACCAGGTAGTCACCGGCCACCGAGTAGCCTTCCAGGTAAGTCTCGAGGTCCGGGAAGCGGGTCAGGTGCTCGATCAGCCAGCGGGTCTGTTCGCGCAGATCACGGATTCGGAACCATTCCTCCAGCCGGTACCGTTCCGGGTAGAGCGCCTGCTTGATTTTCAGCGACCGCCGCCACTTGTAGACGAAATAGTAATGATAGACGGCCAGGCCCTGCTCGAGGGCATCAAGCACATGGCGCGGCCGAATGACCGGGCTGACCGCGATCGCCCGGGTCAACTCGAATCCGTGTGCTGGCGCGTTGCGGGCAATGCGCAGGGTGAAATTGCCCCCCAGCGAGAATCCGACCAGGAACACCGGCCGGGCACCGTAGCTCTGACGCAGTTGGCCGACGACATCGAGCACTTCGGTCAGCAGGCAGGAGTGAAACAGGCCCTCGTTGAGATGGTGCGATTCGCCATGGTCGCGAAAATTGAGCCGGAAGGTGTCGAACCCGGCCGCATCCAGCGCCACGGCCGTATCGAGCATGTAGTTCGACTCCACGCTGCCCTCCCAGCCGTGCAGCAGGATGACCAGCGCGTCACGCCGGCCGGCCAGCGCCGGTGCCGGCCGGTTGCGGTAGCCGAGCAGACGGGTGCCATCGGCCGCCCGGATCACCTCGGCTTCGCTGCGCTCAAGAAATTCGACTGCCCGACGGCGGACCGCCCGCCTGCGCCACGGCCCGGAGGTCATCAGCGACTGAACGTGCGCGTTGGCCAGCCAGCCGCGCGGGGCAAACACTGGCCGGTCGCGCAGATCAGGATTCATAGAAACGCGTCACCGTGTTCTGGGCCCGGTAGGCCAGCGCGTCGCGACCGATGTCCAGCTCGGTCATCGGTTCGCCGATAAAGACCTGCACCTCCAGCCCGGGCTGGGCGAGCATGCGCAGGCCGCTGCTGAACAGACTGTCGCCGGTGCCCAGCACGACCAGGTCGTGCTGGTCGCGGTCGCGCCAGTAGCGAATGGCCAGCGGGACCACCGGCACGCGCGCGCGGATGGCACTGCCGAACAGCCGGGCATGAAAACGCTTGACCCCGCGTTCCGGGTGGATACCGCCCTCGGGGAACACGCCGATCATTTCACCGCGGCGCAGCCGCGCGGCCATCCGCCGGTTGACCCGCCGGCGCGATTCCTGGCTGCCGCGCTGGATGAAGATGCTGCCGGCGATCTCGGCCAGGCGCCCCAGCAAGAACCATCTGCGGATTTCAATCTTGGCGACCAGGCCCATCGGCCACAAGGCATGCAGCACCGGGATGTCGAACCAGGTGATGTGATTGGCCACCACCAGGCATGGCGCGGGCGGCAACTGGCCATGGACGCTCAGGCGTACACCGCAAACCGCGATAAAGCCGCGCATCCACAACCGGTGGACCCACATGTGCAGCTTCATCCCGGCGACCGGCAACTCGCGAACACCCGGCAGGAAAGCCAGCAGGCCGATCGGCAACAGCAGCAGCCAGGCCAGCAGCAGCGGGAGGCGCCATAGCAGCGGCCAGCCGTACCAGGGTGATCTGTCCATGGCTTCCGTCATGCCTCCCCCCTGCCCTGCCCGCACTGCCAGCAACTGGTGAACTGGGCTTCCAGGCGCTCGCCGCAGGTGCAGGTCCATGGCTGACCGAGGCCGCTGCGGTCGCGCTGGGCCAGGACCCGCTCGGCCTCGGCCAGTGCCTGGCGCGGCACCCACACCGAAGGCCGGGCCCCTTCGGCGTAGTAGATTTCCACCGCAGCCGTCCACAACTCCATGCGCTCAAGGCGCACCGGAATACCCTCGGCCTCCAGCAGGCCGCGGATGAAAACGGCTTCCGGTGGATTGTCGGCGGTGTGGACGCGGACCCACTTGCTCACGAAATTCAGTGCCCGGCATGGCGACAATAGGCGGCGAAGCGTAGCATATGCGCTCGACCAAGCCGGCCCAACAGTCGTTCATAATCGTGAGTCAGACCGCCAGACAGATCACCATTGCCTCTTCGGGCCGCAGTTTTTCCGCCCGACCGGGAGAGACCGTCCTCAACGCTGCCCTGCGCCATGGGGTAGTGCTGCCCTACAGCTGCAAGAACGGCACCTGCGCCAGTTGCAAGTGTCGCGTGGTCGACGGCAAGGTCTCGTATCCGTACAACCCGCCGGCCGCGCTGGAATTCAACGATCTCTACGCCGGCTGGGGCTTGAGCTGCCAGGCGGTGGCCGACGGCGACCTGGTGATCGAGGCGCGCGAGCTTGAACAGGTCGCCGACATTCCGGTGCGCAAGCTGCCGGCCCGGGTCGAATCGCTGGAGAAGTTCACTCCCGAGATCATGCGCCTGCGCCTGAAGCTGCCGAAGGCGGCTCGCCTGCAGTTCCTGGCCGGGCAATACATCGACATCATCCAGGCCGACGGCAAGCGCCGCGCCTTTTCCATCGCCTCGGCCCCGTCCGAGACCGATTTCATCGAGCTTCACATCAAGCATGTCTCTGGCGGTGGCTTCACTGGACACGTGTTCGAGGCCATGCAGGTCAAGGAAATCCTGCGCTTCGAGGGGCCACTGGGCACCTTTTTCATCCGGCGCGGATCGAGCCGGCCGCTGGTGCTGATGGGCGGCGGCACCGGTTTTGCGCCGCTGAAGTCGATGATCGAGGAACTGCTCGAGGCTGGCGATGCCCGCCCGGTGCGCCTGTTCTGGGGCGTGCGGACCGAAGCCGACCTGTATGCGCGCGAGCTTATCGAGACCTGGACCGCTCGCCACCCCGACCTGGTCTTCATCCCGGTGCTGGCCAATCCGGCTGTCAACTGGTCCGGCGAGCGCGGCTTTGTCCACGAGGCGGTCTTGCGGGGCGTGGCCAATCTGGCCGACCACGACGTCTACATGAGTGGGCCACCGGCCATGGTCAGCGCCGGGCGGGCTGCGTTCCTGGCCGCCGGCCTGCCGGAAGAGCGCCTGTTCTACGACAGCTTCGACTTCGCCCCGGACGTCCCCATCACCGGCGCCTGATCCAGGCCAGGCCGCGTGCCCGTCCGATCAGGCCCGGACGCAGCGCAACCACCGGGACCGCCTTGAGCGCACCCGGCAGCCTCTCTCCGGCCCGGTCGTACCAGCCGCGCATTCCCGCAAAACTCTTTTCAGAAGCGGGCCTGGAAGGCCAAACCCACAAACGGGGCAGGATCGGCGTCATCGGTCTGGATGGTGCCGCCGTTCATGTCTTCGAGCCGGAGCTTGCCGCCCAGTTCCATGCCGGCAAGCACACTCAGGCGAATACCCGGCGCAAGATCCCGATTGGCCGAAAAATAAGCCAGAACCGCCTTTTCCTCGCCAACACCATCGGCTACCGCGCCTTCGTCATCGAGGCGAAAGCGATAAGTCTCGTAGCGCGCCCCGAGACCCAGCATCCAGCCCTCCAGCGCGGTCGAATTCAGTTGCAGCCCGGGCCCGCGGGTGGCGGCCAGGCCGCTGCCCGTTTCCAGCGACAGCGTCTCGCTGATCTGCCAGTCGATCAGCAGGATGGGAAAGACGCTGGCGCTGTCTTCGATCTCGTCGAACACGCCAATCCCCGGCCCGATCCGCAACCGGTCGCTGACCCGGTAGTTGACCCCGGCGATCAGACCGGCCGTCATGGCCTCGCCAAGATCACCGCCGCTCTCGGCACTCCAGCGCAGCGACGGGATGGCGAAGGCATCGATTCGCTCACCAAATCCCCGGCGCCACGATCCACTGAGACGGTACTCATGTACCCTCCCCCAGGGATTGCGGCCTGCCAGCCCGCCTGAACCGGCGAAGCGGTAATCATCAAGGCTGTAGCCCAGCGACAGACCGATACTGTCGCGCCGGCTGGTGGCATAGGCCAGACCGGCCTCGATGCTGGCGCGGGTGACCGAGTAACTGCCGCCCTGGTCGAGATCGGCATCGGACTGGTGCACCACCCCGCCCTGCACGAATCGCTGCCACGGGCTGCCCGCGGAGTCGGCTGGCTGGGCCCAGGAAACGCTGGTTGGGGCAAGCAGTGCGAGAGTGCAAAGCAGTCGAATCATTCAGATATTCCAAGAACCAAAGTCATTCGGGCAGTATAACGAGAGAGCGTTCCGGTCATATCTGGCAGCACAGATTCCGGCATGACCTGGCTAAGGCCCTGCCGTTCACCATACCGGTAATCGTCGCGGAATCAGCCGATCAACTCGGCCAGTGCCCCACCCGGCTCGGGCTGGCGCATGAA
>JBKHEF010000047.1:0-13469 GCA_046540955.1 Wenzhouxiangella sp. | reverse complement strand
CGGCACTGGGTGCGGTCCTGGCCGGCGATCTGGTCACCCTGTACGTGTTCTGGGAACTGATGGTGATAACCTCGGTGTGGCTGATCTGGCGCCGCGGCACGGATGTGTCCTATGCCGCGGGCATGCGCTACCTGATCATCCATGCGATCGGCGGGGTGCTGCTGCTGGCCGGGGTCGTGGTCTATTACCAGGCCACCGGTTCGATCGCCTTCGATCAGATCGAGTCCGGCTCGCCGGCCTTTGCCCTGATCCTGGTGGCGTTCATGATCAATGCCGCCGTGCCGCCGCTGCACGCCTGGCTGTCGGATGCCTATCCGGAAGCCACGGTCACCGGCGCGGTGTTCATGAGCGCACTGACCACCAAGACTGCCGTGTACGTGCTCATGCGCGGCTACCCCGGGGTCGAGCTGCTGATGTGGATGGGCGCGATCATGACCTGGTATGGCGTGATCTTTGCGGTGCTGGCCAACGACATCCGGCGGATTCTGGCCTATCACATCATCAGCCAGGTCGGCTACATGGTCTGTGCGGTGGGCATGGGCACCAGCCTCGCCCTGAGCGGGGCGGCCGCGCACGCCTTTACCCACATTCTCTACAAGGCCCTGCTGTTCATGGGCGCCGGTGCCGTGATTTACATGACCGGCAAGTCCAAGCTGACCGAGCTGGGCGGGCTGTATCGCAGCATGCCGTGGACTTTCGTGCTGTTCATGGTCGGGGCCGTCTCGATTTCCGGCTTTCCGTTGTTCTCAGGCTTCGTCAGCAAGACCATCATCATCGAGGCCGCCGCGGTCGAATACCACGGCATCATCTACCTGATGCTGCTCACCGCCGGGGCCGGCACGTTCCTGAGCATCGGCTTGAAACTGGCCTGGTTCACCTTCTTGGGGTCTGATGCCGGCCTGCGGCCCAAGGAGGCGCCGGCCAACATGCTCATCGCCATGGGCCTGGCTGCCGCAGCCTGTTTCCTGATCGGTATCCTGCCCGGACCGCTGTACGCCATTCTGCCGGCAACGATCGACTACAACGCCTGGACCATCGGCCATGTGCTCAAGGAGATGCAGCTGCTGCTGTTTACCGGTCTGGCGTTCTTTTTGCTGCTGCGCTTCGTCGGCGGCAAGAACAAGATCGCACTGGATGTGGACTGGATCTACCGCGGCGGCGGGCGCCAGGTGATGATCGGGGTCCGCGACCGGGTCCGTTCAGCCAATATGCAGTTGCGCGAACAATTCATGGCCAACCTGGTCGTCGGCCTTGCGCGGGTCAAGAGGCGACACGGCCGCGACGGCAAGCTGGCGCGCAGCTGGCCGACCGGTTCGATGGCCTTCTGGGTGGCGGTCCTGCTGGCCTCGTTGCTGATCTTCGGGATCGATCAGCACTAAGCCAGGACATACCCTGATTTCGGATCAGTCACGATCAGCGCGCCGGCGGTGAACGACCCGGTACTCGACCTCGATCGGTCCTTGAGCCGCATCCTGGTCGCCGCGGCCACTGGCCAGCAGACGCCGAACGGCGATGACAGCGCCACCGATCAAGGCCAGCCCCATGGCAATGGCCAGAACGAACAGGCCGAGCATGAAACTCAGGGCCAGGATTCCGATACCGGCCAAAGCCAGCCCCAGGCGGGCCAGCGGACTGGTTGGTGGCTGATAGAATGGAGAGCGGCTTGAATACTTCATCATAAGAGTCCAGACCCCGTGAGCCAGCCTGAGTTCCTTTGTCCTTCCGATCATCTTGCCGAGGGCGAATACCACGAACTGCAATTCAGCGTTGGCGGCCATGCCCGCTATCTCGTTGCCACTCGCGTCGACGGACAGGTTCAGGCCTGGTACAACCGCTGCCCCCACGCCGGCCAGCCGCTCAACTGGGCACCCGATCGGTTTCTCACCGACGAGCACAACCGGTTGATCTGCGCCGCCCATGGCGCGGTCTTCGAACCGCGCACCGGGCAATGCGTGGCCGGACCCTGCCCACGCGCGCTGCTGACCCGCTGCCCCCTGGTCGAGAAGGACGGCCGGGTCTACGCTGACGACGACCTTTAAAAGAGCCGGGCCGGTCAGTAGATCAGGTTGACCACCGACAGCATCACGATCAGATAGATCACGCTCATGACGCCGCCGACGCGCAGAAAGTCTCGCACCTTGTAGCCGCCGGGGCCCATGATCATGGCATTGACCGGGTTTGTCGGCAGCATGAAGGCATTGGACGTCGACAGCGCCACAATCAATGCGTAAACAGCCGGGCTGCCGCCGGTCGCCAGGGCAACGTTGACCGCGATAGGCACCAACAGCACCGTTGCCCCCACATTGGACATGACCAGAGCGAGCACCGTGGCGAGCAGGGCCAGCGAAATCTGCAGCACGATCTCGGGCGTCTCGCCGAGCACTACCAGCGCCTGCTGGACCAGCCAGGCCGCCGTTCCGGTCACCTCCATGGCAAATCCCAGCGGGATCAGGCTGGCCATCAGAAACACGGTTGACCAGCTGACTGCACCATAGGCCTCGTCCATGCTCAACACGCCGGTCAGTACCATGCCGACCGCTCCGGTCAGCAGGGCCACCGGCAGGGGAAAGGCGGTAAACAGGATCAACCCCAACGACAGGGCAAAAAACCCCAACGCATGGCCGACTTTCTGCGGCCGCTGCTCTTCCTTGGGAATGTCGGTGGCGACGATGAAATCCTTGTCGCGGGCCACCGTGGCCAGATCGCGCCAGGTCGAATGACTGACCAGACAGTCGCCGACCTGCAGCGGCTGCTCACGCAACTGGCCGGTAATGATCTCGTCGCGACGGTTGATCGCCAGCACCGAGATGCCAAAACGCTGGCGTAGACGGGCCTCGCCGATGGTCTGTCCGATCAGGCGCGATCCGGGCGGGATGACAACCTCGGAAATACCCGCCCGGGTCGGATTGAACAGGTTGCCAAAAGTCCGCAACCGCGGTTGCAGGCGCAGGTGATGGCGCAAGGCGAATTCGCCAACCTGCTCGCGCGAGCCCATCACGCCAAGCACCGTGCCGACCCAGATCATCTCCTCGGCCGGCGGCGCCAGGCGCGGCTTGTCGGTCGACTGGATCGCCAGCATCAGCGGGGCACCTTCCAGTTGTTCGGCCTCGGCAATGCGCATGCCGACCAGGGGCGAATCGACGGTGACCAGCATCTCGTAGACGTCACCATCAATGCCGTAGACCTCGGCAAAGTAACGCTTGGTGCGCCCCGGCGCGGCCGGCCGCTTGGCTTCTTCGGCCGGCAGCATGCGACTGCCCAGCACCATGAAAAACACCACCGCCGAGGCCAGCAGGGCGATGCCGATGGGTGCGACGGCAAACAGCGAGAAGCCGCGCATGGCCTCGGCTCCCGGGGGCAGGGACCGGTTCGAGGCCACGATCAGATCGTTCAACAGAATGAGCGGCGAAGATCCGACCATGGTGATGGTGCCGCCGGCCACGGCACAAAATCCCATGGGCATCAGCAGCCGGGCCAAGGGCAGGTCGAGACGGGCGGAGATGCGCGAGACGACCGGCAGAAACAAGGCGGTTGCGGCCGGATTCTGCATGAAACCCGACGTCAGCCCCACGGTCGAGGACATCATGCCCATCACCCGTGACTCCGAGCGTCCGGCGACGCGGACGATAAAACCAGCCACCACATTCATCACCCCGGTTCGATCCAGCCCGGCCCCGATGATCATCACGGCAATGACCGAAATCACGGCATTGGAGGCAAAGCCGTTGAATAACTGATCGGCCGGCACCAGGCCAAGCAGACCGATCAGCACCAGCATGCACAACGCGGCGATATCGACCCGGACGACCTCGAACACGAACAGCCCGACGGTCAGCGCCAGGACCACCAGGACCAGAACCATGTCACCGCTTAAGGTCAGTCCGCCGTCCATGCCGATTCAACCAGTACGACGGTAAAGCAAGTCGAAAATATCGTGCCCGCGACCGAGGCCGCGCCGCTCGAAGCGGGTCCGGGGGCGCCATTCGGGGCGCGCCACCCAGGGACTGCCGAGGTTCTCCAGGCTTTCACAGCCCGCAATGGTTTCCACTATCCAGGCAGCATAAGGTGCCCAGTCAGTCGCCAGGTGCAGCAACCCGCCCGGCGCCAGACTCCGCGCGATGTGATCGATAAATTCGCCCTGAACCAGGCGACGCTTGTGATGGCGTTTCTTCGGCCAGGGGTCGGGAAAATAGATGCGAACCCCGGCCAGGCTGGACGGCGGAACCTGCCCGGCAAGCACATCGACCGCATCGCGCATGGCGATGCGCACGTTACCCAGTGATTGCTCGTCGAGTCGCTGTACCAGCGCGCCCACGCCAGGTTCATGGACTTCGACCCCGACAAAGTTCTTGTCCGGCTCGTGGGCGGCCATGAACGCCAGCGCTTCACCATTGCCAAAACCGATTTCCATGACCAGCGGTGCCGACCGCGTAAAGCACTGGCGCAGGTCGCTCAGGTCGGGGCTGACGGCATAGCGTGGAAAGTCATGAGTGAGCGCTCTTCGCTGGGCTGCGGTCAGGCGTCCCGGCCGGCGGACAAAACTGCGCACCCGGCGCGGGAAAGGGATGGACTCCGAGTCGCTCATCCGAAAAGTAAAGCAAGACAGTGGCGGGGCATGACGGGCATTCTAGCCGCGCCTGGCCGCGTCGTCGGCGCCAAAAAGCCACTCCAGGATGGCCATGCGCACAAATACACCCATGCGCACCTGTTCAAGAATCAACGACCACGGCCCATCGGCGACCTGATCGCTGATTTCGACACCACGGTTGATCGGCCCCGGGTGCAGCACCCGACAACCCGGCGCCGCAAGCGCCAGGTGTTCGGTGCGCAGCCCCCACTCGGCATGGTAGCCGGCCGCATCGGGCCAGGCCTGCCGGTCCATGCGCTCATGCTGGATCCGGAGCATCACGATCACATCGACTGCGCGCACCGCTTCGGCCAGGCTGGCGACCCGATGGACCCGGTCCGGCAGGGTCGCTGGCAACCAGTCGGATGGCCCGGCCAGGCGAAGCTCGGCTACGCCGCGGCGCAGGAAAGCTGCCATGTCCGAGCGTGCCACCCGCGAGTGAAGAAGGTCGCCAATGATCGCGATTCGCGCCCCTTCAAGCCTCACCCCAGCCGCCTCCAGCGTGGCGATATCCAGCAATGCCTGGCTGGGATGATGACCGTTGCCGTCACCGGCATTGAGCAGCCGCAGCGGGCGCGCCAGCGCACTGGCCAGGCGATGAATGCGCCCGGTCTCGGAGTGTCGAATGACCAGCGCATCCACACCCATCGCCGCCAGGGTTGCGGCAGTGTCCTCAAGCGACTCGCCCTTGGTCGAGGAAGAGCGCTCAAGCTCGACGTTGACCACCCGCATCTGCAGACGCCGGGCGGCCAGTTCGAAGGACACCCGGGTGCGGGTACTGGCCTCGAAGAACAGGTTGACCACCGTTCGCTCCAGGGCCTGCGGTTGAGCGCCATTGGCCAGCGCCCGGCTGCGCTCGATCAGCCAGGACAAATCGTGCTCAGCGAGCGTATCGATGTCGAGCAGATGGCGTGATCCGGCTTCAACCGAGTCCATGATGGCCCATCCAGGATTCGAGGATCACCGCGGCAGCCATGCTGTCCATGCGGGCGGCATCACGCCGCCGGGCACGACCTTGGCCACGTCGCTCGGCAAAGCCGCGCGCGGCCTGTTGCGAACTCATCCGCTCGTCGTGCAACTCGATCGGACACTGCGGGGCAATCGTCATCAGGCGCTCGGCAAAGCGGCGGATATCGCGGCTCATCGGCGTATCGTCACCTTCGCTGTCGAGCGGCAGACCGACCACGATCCGTTCAGGCTGCCACTGTTCGATCAAGTCGGCCAGTCGGGCCAGCAGGGACTGCGGATCACGATAGCGGATCGGTTCCAGCGGCCGGGCCGAACCGGTCAGACGGTGCCCGATGGCCAGGCCGGCCGTGCGCGTTCCATAGTCGATCGCCAGCAGTGCGCCGGACTCAGGCATGGCCACCGGCCGGCTGCAGGCGGCCGACTTCGATTCCCAGGCGCGCAACCGCTCCCGCCCAGCGCTGCTCGACCGGCAGATCGAACACCAGTTCAGAATCGGCCATGACATGCAACCAGGCGTTTTCGCGCATTTCACTCTCCAGTTGCCCGGCACCCCAGCCGGCGTAACCCAGCGCGATCAGGAAACGGTCTGGCCCGCGCCCGGCAGCGATGTCTTCAAGAACATCACGCGAGGTGGTAACAAGGATGTCCGGGCCGACCGTCATGCTCGACTGGTATTGACGCTCAGGACCATGCAGCACGAAACCGCGCTCGCGATGGACCGGGCCGCCGTCGAAAACAGGCAGATCGGCCAGGCTGGGATCGGCGCATTTCAGCCCGACCTGAGCCAGCAGATCCTGCAGGGTGAATTCCGAGGGCCGGTTGATGGTGATCCCCAGCGCACCTTCCTCATTGTGCTGGCATAACAGGGTCACCCCGCGGCTGAAGTTGGGATCTTCCATGCCCGGCATCGCGATCAGAAATTGCTGTTCCAGATAGCTCATTTGACCGAATTCTAGCAGGGAGAAGGTCACGGCCCTCAACGCAGCCCCGTCGAGCTGCTGAATTGCCAGGTCCGGGTGATGGTCAGGACGTCGTACTGCTCGGCAATCTCCTCGGGCAGGGCCGCAAACGGCGCCGACAACCGCACGATCCTTACCGCCGCCTCATCAAGGATGGCGTGACCGGACGAGCGCAGCACCCGGATCTGCTCGATGCCACCGTCGGCCAGAATATCGACGCTGAGCACCAGGCTGCCCTCGATATTCTGGCGCCGCGCCGCTTCCGGGTAGTTCATGTTGCCGATCCGTTCGACCTTGGCAATCCAGGCGCTCATGTAGCTGGCATACAGATGCTCGCGGGTACTGGCCGAGATGAACTTGCGCCTGGGCTGCTGACGATAATCATCGCTGCGCTGGCTGTGCTCCGGGTCCAGGCGGGCCATGGCCAGCGACTGCTCGACCAGTTCGCGCGGATCCGGCAGGTCGGCCCGGGACGCTTCGCTCGGCTCGGTGTCGACCAGCAAACGATCCGGGGATTCGGCCGCGGACACCAGTTCTTCGGGCAGCGGGTCGGCCGGGCCGGCCTCGGCCAGTGGTTGCGGCATTTCCAGCTCCGCGGCCGGTTCGGCGGCCATTGGCGGTTCGGGTGGACGACCGGGGTCCAGACTCTCGCCACCGCCCAGTTGACTGACCTGGGCCAGAAAATCGGCCTCGTCGGGAATCTCTTCGGTCGCCCAATCAACCAGCATCACGTCCAGGTCGGGAAAATCCCGCTCGGCCCTGAAGGTGTCGAAATCGAAGTGGACCAGGCCGATGATGGCCACATGCAACCCGACCGCCAGGGCCAGTGCCATCGCCAGCGAATCGGTACTTCGCCCGCTCAGGCCGACGGTGCTCACGGGTCGATCGCGTCGTACAGCTGCCCGGCCAGATTGAGCCCGAACTGGGCATCGAGTTCACGCATGCAGGTCGGGCTGGTGACGTTGATCTCGGTCAGGCGGTCACCGATGACGTCCAGACCGGCCAGGTAAATGCCATGGTCAACCAGAACCGGAGCGACCGCCTCGGCAATCGCCCGGTCACTGTCGCTCAGCGGCCGGCCCTCGCCCCGGCCGCCACGGGCCAGATTGCCGCGAAAGTCCTGGCCACCCGGAATCCGGGCCAGCACATAGTCGACCGGCTGACCGCCGATCACCAGGATGCGCTTGTCGCCCTCGGCGATCTGGGGCAGGAATTGCTGGACCATGGCCGGGCGCAGGCCGCCGCCGGTGAGGGCTTCGAACATGCTGTTGAGGTTGGGGTCATCATGGCGAGCCAGGAAAATGCCGCGGCCGCCCATGCCATCGAGCGGCTTGAGCACGGCCTGACGATGCTCGGCGATGAACCGGCGCAGTTGGCCATGATCGGCGCTGACCAGGGTGGCCGGGATCAGGTCGGGGAAGCGCGCGATGGCCAGCTTTTCGTTGAAATCCCTGAGTGCGGCCGGACGGTTGACGACCAGGGCACCGGCCGCTTCGGCCTGCTCGAGCAGATAGGTGGCATGGAGATAATCCGAATCGACCGGCGGGTCGGCTCGCATGATCACCAGATCGTCGGCTCCGAAGACATGGCGAACCGGCGTACCCAGTTCGAACCAGCCGGCCGGATCATCCACGACCCGCACCGGCTGCATCAGGGCACCGGCTTGGGCACCTTGCAGGTAGAGATTCTGCTCACCCAGATAAAACGTCTCGTAGCCGCGCCGCTCGGCTTCGAGCAAGAGCGCAAACGAGGTGTCCTTGACGATATTGATTCGGGCAATATCGTCCATCACCATGATCAGATGCTTTCTGTGCATGCTGCGTCTCCATTTGCTGCAATGACCCCGAGCTGGTGAATACCGACCCGGTCTGCGGAAAACCGATTCCTTTCAGGACAGTAGCAGGCGTTCTACTACCCGATTGGCAAACGTCGACCAGATCGTCTACCCTTGCCGATAGTTTACAAGGCCGATGGCGCGGCGATTACCATAACGGCGTATGAGCGAACACGACAGCCCCAGCGACAGTCAGGCAACCCCGGTCTTGGCCGGCCTGAAAATCCTGCTGATCGACGACAGCCGAACCATCCGGCGGTCGGCGGAAACCATGCTGACCCGCGAAGGCTGCAAGGTCATCACCGCCACCGATGGTTTTGAAGCGCTTGCCCTGATCCACCGGCATGAACCGGATCTGATCTTCGTCGACATCATGATGCCGCGTCTGGATGGCTACCAGACCTGCGCCATCATCAAGAACAATGCGCGTTTTCGCCATGTCCCCGTGATCATGCTGACCAGCAAGGACGGTCTGTTCGACAAGGCGCGCGGGCGCATTGTCGGTTCCGACCACTACCTGACCAAGCCGTTTACGCGCGATGAACTGCTCAAGACGGTCAGGGATCAGTTGACCGCAACCGTCGCAGCCTGAACCACGGGGCCCCACAGCGCAGCCAGGCATTCCCGGGATATTGCCGATGGAACAATCCGCAGCGACGCACGCAACGCCCGAACCGGTCCCCACGGACCTGTTTGCCCGCCTGGCCGACTACGAGCGTCGCAGCCTGGTCCATGATGTTGGCGAAGCCCAACGGCAGCAAAAGACCAGTAACTGGTCAGGGGTGGGATTTCGCGTCGCCACTCACCGGCTGGCCTGCCGGATCGACCGGATCGAGGAAATCATTGCCCCACCGCCGTGCACGCCCATTCCCGGTACCCGCGACTGGCTGCTGGGGATTGCCAATGTGCGCGGCAACCTTGTGCCAATCTCCGATTTCGGCGGCTACCTGTCCGGCAATCCGACGCCGATCACCGCACGATCGCGGCTGATTCTGACCCGCCTGCAGTCGCGCCTGGCCGGGCTGCTGGTCGACGAAGTCCTCGGCCAGCGCCATTTCCATACCGATGACCTGGTCAACGATGACCAGTGGGCCAACACCCCCTTGGCCGAACTGGTCAGCCAGTCCTTCCCGGCCGGCGACAGCAGCTGGGGCATCCTCGATCTCGAGCGGCTGGAACAGCGTGCCGACTTCATGAATGGCGCCCGCGACGATGACTAAGGCCAGGACCATCAATGCAACAAGCTCACCTAGGGAGTCCGAATGAGTCGTGCCAGTAACAAGGGAGCCTCGCAAAAGCTGTCAGGCTTTCAGGTGCTGCTGTTCGTCCTGCTGGCCGCACTGCTGGCCGCGGTGTCGGGCAACTTTTATCTGCTCAACGAGAGCGCGCGTCAGGAGGCCGAGTACCTGAGTCTGACCACCGCCATCCAGGTGGGCGCGCAGCAACTGGCGCGAACGGCCAGCGAAGCATCGCAGGGCGACGTCGACGCTCTGGCGGATCTCGCCGGGCTGAGGACCAATATCGATCAGGCTGTTGGGGTCCTGCGCAACGGCGCCCCCGATCGGGCGCTGCCGCCTTCACCGGACACCGTCAACGCCTCGCTGGCCACGCTCGAAGATATCTGGCGGCGGATCAACGATGATGCCAATGAACTGGTGGCCCGGGCGGACCTGCTGATTGCCCTGGCCGAGGCCGGCGCCGGATTTGCCGCCGCCGCACCCAGGCTGCAGGCGGTCAGTGACCAGGTTGTCCAGCGTCTGATCGCGACCGGCGCAGCGCCGCAACAGGTCTATGTGGCCAGCCGCCAGCTCGCCTTGGCCGAGCGCATGCAGCGCGAGGCCGGCAACATCATGATTGGCGGCAGCGGGGCGATGACCGCTGCCGATGGTTTCAGCCGCAATGCCGCGCTGTTCGAGAGCGTGCTCCAGGCACTGCTTGAGGGCGAAGGCGACGGCGATATCGCGCAAGTCCAGGATGACCAAGCGAGCGCAGCGCTGCAGACGGCAAGCGATCTGTTCGCTGGCCTGCGCGCTGATCTCGATACCATCCTGAGCGCGTCCACCGACCTCTACGAGGTCCGCCAGGCGGCCGACGAAATCAGCCTTGACGCCGAAGATCTGACCACCCAGGCGGCAGTCCTGGCGGCAGAATATGGCGCCCTCGGCCAGGTCCGTCTGTGGCCATCGCTGACCGCTGGCATCGTCTTGGCCGGCGCGACCCTGCTGGTGTTGTTCTTGCTCGGCCTCGGCGCCTACCGCAACCAGCAGCGCAGCGCCCGGCTGACCGCCGAGATCAACCAGCGCAACCAGGATGCCATCCTGCGACTGCTGGATGAGATGAGTTCACTGGCCGACGGCGATCTGACTGTGCAGGCCACGGTGACCGAAGACGTCACCGGCGCGATTGCTGACTCGGTCAACTATGCCGTTGAGGCCTTGCGCGATCTGGTCGCCGAAGTCAACAGCACCGCCCGCCAGGTCGCCGCCCAGGCCCAGGAAACCCGCGCTACCACCATACAGCTGGCCGAATCCAGCGAACACCAGGCGCGTGAGATCGGCAAAGCCAGCGACAACATCAATGCCATGGCCCGCTCGTTCGACGACATGGCCGGACGGTCCAGCGAATCAGCGGAGGTCGCTCAGAGCTCGGTCGAAATTGCCAACCGCGGCGCCGACATGGTCCGCCAGACCATCGCCGGGATGGACAACATCCGCAACCAGATCCAGGAGACGTCCAAGCGGATCAAGCGGCTGGGCGAGTCCTCGCAGGAAATCGGCGACATCGTCGAGCTGATCAACGGCCTGTCGGAGCAGACCAACGTGCTGGCCCTCAACGCGGCCATCCAGGCCGCATCGGCCGGCGGCGCGGGCCGAGGTTTTGCCGTGGTCGCCGACGAAGTCCAGCGTCTTGCCGAGCGCGCCACCGATGCCACCCGCCGCATCGAGGCACTGGTCCAGACGATCCAGTCCGATACCGCCGAGGCGGTCAACTCGATGGAAGAAACCACCGCGCAAGTAGTGTCTGGTGCGCGCCTGGCCGAGGACGCCGGCGAGGCGCTTGAGTCCATTGAGCGCGTCTCCAATGACCTGGCCGGCCTGATCCAGAACATCTCTGGCCAGGCCCAGGAAGACTCCCGCAATGCGACCCGGATCGCCGGCATGATGAACGGTATCCGCGACATCTCGGTCCAGACCAGTGAGGGCACCAGCCAGACCGCAGCCTCGGTGGCCAGCCTGGCCGAACTGGTCCGGCAATTGCGCGAGTCGGTCGCCGATTTCAAGCTGCCCGAGGACGATAAGGCGTGAGGGGTGCGGGGCAAAAGGCACGACGGTGTCTGGCGGGCGGAGAGCGATCGTGAGCGATCGTCCACTCAGTCGGGAGTCCCTGCAATGGACCCGCCCGATGCTCGAGGAACTGTGCATCGAGGTGCGCAACTGCCTGGAATCCTGGGCCGACCAGGCCAGCGCTGAGCGTGATCAGTTGCTTGAGCAGGCCACCGAGGCCTGCGGAAAAGTCCATCGCAGCCTGTCGGTGCTCAATTTCGAAAGTGGCGATCTGATGGCCCAGGCGATGCGCGATGCGCTGATCGCCCTGGAGACGGAAGGCACGGACATCGAGCAGACCGTCCAGACGGTCCTCGAAGCGACCGCCATTCTGCCGGACTTTCTGGACTATGTCGAAGCCAGCGGGAGCGACCAGATCGGTCTGATCCTGCCCGTCATCAACGACCTGCGCGTCGCCGCGGGACAGGAAGCGCTGGACAAGGCCGACTTTTTCCCGGTGCAGCTGCGCGGTGTTCGCCCGCCTGCTGCCGAGACTGACGGGTCGGCCAGTTTTCCCGAACTGCGGCGCGAATTCCAGCTCGCGCTGCGCAATTACCTGACCGGTGGCCGGAGCGCTGAACAGTTCGCTCCCGTGGGCGCATCCCTGATGCGAATCCGCAACCATCCGTTGCTGCCCAACGGCCTGCGTCGGCTGGCCTGGGCTCTGGCCGGTCTGGCCGAGCTGATCGCAGAGGGCCAGTTAACCTTCTCGGCCGATGTCTCACGGCATTTTTCCCGACTCGACGGGTTGCTCAAGGAGGTCTGCGGAGAGGCTGATGAACTGACCATCGGCAACCGCGCTGACAGTGCCGTGCGCGCGGTCCTGTTCCAGGTCGCGTCCGCGGCTGCCGCAACGCCACTGACCGAGGAACTGGCGTTTGCATTTTCCTTCGACAAAGTCGCCAGCGAACCTGAACTTCAAGCCAGCGTGTTTCTGGCCGGGCATAGCCGAGATCTGACCCGCGCCGTGACCGAGGCTGCTCAGTCGGATCTGGCCCGGATCAAGGACACCCTGGGCTCGCAGCTCGAAAGCGATCGTGATCCCGCCGTTCTTGAGCAGCAGACCGAACTGCTTGAGTCGGTCGGCGCAAGCCTGGCCATGATCGGCCTGGATGCGCTGGGTCAGCGCATCGTCCGCCAGGCCCGGCGGCTGTCCTCGGTCGGCAGCAATGTCGATGACCCGACCCTGCTGGAGGTTGCCCGCGAATTGCTGGTGGTCGAATCCAGCCTGGCCGAAGGTTTCTCTGCAGCCACCCGAACGCCGAGCGAAGAGGACGATGATGACTCATCGCTCACCTTGCTGCCTGCTTCTGAACTGCAGCGTATCGTTCGCCACCTGATCCGGGAAAGCATCGAGGATCTGGCCCATGCGCGTCATCTGCTTGATGGACTTGCGCGCGGCAAGGACGAAGGCGATGCAGCTTCAGAGACCAGCGCCATTCTGCAACGAATTGCCGGTGCGGTGCACATGGCCGGCTTGGATGACTCCGGGCACATGCTGGAGGCAGCCGAGCGACTGGTGCGCGATCAGTTCGGATCGAATGTCGCCGAACCGGCGCCGGAAGCCCTGGCAGCACTGGCTGAAGCTCTGACGGTGATCGAGTTCCATCTTGAGGCCATTGCCAGCTCGGATCCCGGACGAACCGAGGGCCAGTTTGCGGCAGCCCGGAACAGCCTTCGCGCACTCGGCTACTGGCCCGAACCCGAACCCGAACCCGAACCCGAACCCGAACCCGAACCCGAACCCGAACCCGAAC
>JBKHEF010000046.1:0-13551 GCA_046540955.1 Wenzhouxiangella sp. | reverse complement strand
AGGTTTTAGATGGTGCCGGCTGAGAGATTCGAACTCCCGACCCTCTGATTACAAATCAGATGCTCTACCAACTGAGCTAAGCCGGCCTTTTGGACGCAGATTATAGCCCAGCCCGGCAACCCGGCAATCGTGCGTCATGGGCCGTCTGCCCTTACAATCCGCGCCCATGGAACTGATCGACATCGGCTGCAACCTGGCTCATGACTCCTTCGATGCAGATCGCGAGCGCGTGCTGGCCGATGCGCGCTCGGCCGGCGTGGTCCAGATCGTGGTCACCGGGGCCTCGGAGAACGGCAGCATCAAGGCGGCCGAACTGGCCCGGACCCGGCCCGGCGAGCTGTTCGCCACCGCCGGGGTGCATCCGCACCTGGCCGGCGAGTACAGTGCCGAGACCGAATCGGTCCTGACCGAACTGCACCGGCTTGACCAGGTCGTGGCCGTCGGTGAATGCGGGCTGGACTATTTCCGCGATTTCTCGCCGCGACCTGCCCAGCGGCGCGCTTTCGAACGTCAACTGGCGCTGGCGGTGGCTTGCGGCAAACCGGTCTTCCTGCACCAGCGCGATGCCCATGAGGACTTTCTTGCCATTCTTCGCGAATTCAGGCCCCAGCTCTCAGGCGCCGTGGTTCATTGCTTTACCGATACTGCCGAGGCCATGCGCGACTATCTGGCCCTGGATTGCCATATCGGCATTACCGGCTGGATCTGCGACGAACGGCGGGGGCATCATCTGAAAGAGTTCGTCGCCGAGATTCCCGCAGACCGGCTGATGATCGAAACCGATGCCCCCTACCTCAAGCCGCGCAACCTCAGGCCCAAGGTGCGCACGCACCGCAACGAGCCGCAGTGGCTGGGCTGGATCGCCGGGACGGTCGCGGCCTGCCGCGGTGTCACCCCGCCCCGCCTGGCCGAGCAAACATCAGCCTGCGCGCGGGCATTCTTCTCGCTGCCGGCGCCGCCGACTGCGGCTGACTGATCGACAGCGAAACGCTCTTCGCTCAGGCCGGACTTGGCTGCAGACTGCGCTGCAGCTCGGCCAGCCGGCGGGCCTGCATCTTCAGGCGATATTCGAGCTCCTTGTAACGGGTCCGGAACTCGGTCCGGCGCCAGCGATCGCGCATGGCATCGGCACCGGCCTGGACGCGTTCGGCCTGGACCGCCTGCCACTGACTGACGGTATCGCGGAACTGCTGCAATTCGCGCTCGAAGATCTCCCGCCAGCTCGGTGCGGCGGCCGGGTGGGCCAGACGCTGTTCCAGCTCACGAAAGCGAATCTGCAGCCGCGCTCGATGAATCTTGAACGCCGGGGTGCGCTTGAGATCACGCGCCATGCCCAGCCATGCACACACGGCGATCATCCACTTGGATGGATCGAACTGCCACCAGCGTGTGCCGTTGCGGTAGTCGGCCTGGAAGGCGTGGTGGAAATTATGGTAACCCTCACCCCAGGTCATCAGCGCGATCCAGCCATTGTCGCGGGCGGTGTTGTCCAGGCTGTAGTTGCGCCGGCCCCAGGTATGGGCCAGCGAGTTGATGAAGAAGGTAAAGTGCTGGCTGGCCGCCAGGCGGAAGGCGCCGGCCAGAAGGACCATGCCCAGCACGTCTCCGGTCAGCCAGCCCAGCGCGGCCGGAACGCCCAGGTTGAGCACCCAGACCGCCGGCCAGTAGAGCTTGTGCTGCCACATCACGATGGGGTCTTTCTGCAGGTCCGGCACCTCGTCGAGATTGACCTCACTGGTCTTCCAGTGGCGCGTCATCCAGCCCATGTGGGCATGCCAGAAGCCGGACAGGATCGAGTGCGGATCGCGCTCGACGTCATCGACGTGGCGATGGTGGACCCGATGCCTGGCGGCCCAGATCAGGATCGAGTTCTGCAGTGAAAAGGTGCCGAAGAAGGCCAGCGCCAGGCGCAGCGGCCAGGCGGCGCGGAAGGCGCGGTGCGACCACAACCGGTGGTAACCGACGGTAATCGACAGGCCGCTGGCGATCCAGATGATCGCGGCAGCCAGCCACGCCCAGCCGCTGAAGCCGACCATCCATCCATAGATGGGCGCGGCAACAAAACCCAGCAGGTTGACCGCCACGAAAAAGATCACGTTCGATACCACCAGAGGTGGCTTGGTGTTCGACATCTGCATAATGACTGACTTATTTGAAGAATTTGATGGACAGGGGATACGCCCAGAGCTTGTCCTCAGAGGCCTTGATGGCACCAATGATGGGAAAGACCAGGCTCAGGATGGCCAATATCGCCAGCAGCAAGGCGCCGATGCCGACCAGCAGCAGGACCATGCTGACCACGGCATAGATGATGACACTGATCAGCCAGTTGAAGACCACGTGGGCATGCGGGGTCAGCCCGGGCAGCTGGTCTTTCTTGAGGATATAGATCACCACCGGGACGATCAGACCGGCCATGGGCACGACCAGCCCGGACAACACCGACAGATGCAGGATCAGCGCCCAGTTGCGAGTTTCCTTGTCGGACACCTGGGTTTCCAGTTCTTCGATCACTTCAAGACCTCCATCATCGCGCACAACTCATTAAAAACATATTCCAGGGGCAGAATAACGCACAATCGGGCGGTTTGGCCAATACCGTCCCGACCGATGGTGGCAATCAGGTCTTCTTTTCTGGCCGCTGCCAGCCCTTGATGCTGCGCTGGGCTGCCCGGGTAAGGGTCAGCTGGCCGGCCGGCGCATTCTTGCCGATCACGCTGCCGGCACCAATGGTGGCCGCCGCACCGATCGTGACCGGCGCGACCAGCGCGCTGTTGGAGCCGATGAAGGCATCGGCGCCAATCTCGGTGAAGTGCTTGTTGACCCCGTCGTAGTTGCAGGTAATGGTGCCGGCGCCGAGATTGGCCCGTTCGCCGACCCGGGCATCGCCGACATAGCTCAGGTGGCTGGCCTTGGCGCCGGACTCGAAGCGGGCTTTCTTGACCTCCACGAAATTGCCGATCCTGACCCCTTCGGCCAATTCAGTGCCCGGACGCAGGCGGGCGAATGGGCCGATGGTGCAGGCACCGGTGGTGCGAACACCTTCGACTACGCAGTAAGGCTCCAGCCGGGTGCCGGCGGCCAGTTCACTGTCACGTACCACGCAGCCCTGGCCGATGCTGACACCCTCACCCAGGCGCACCTGGCCTTCCAGGGTCACCTGGGCATCCAGGACGACATCACGGCCGCAGTCAATCCGGCCTCGCAGGTGCACGGTCTCCGGGGCCAGCAGGGTCACGCCTGCCGCCATCAGGGACTGGCGGGCGCGCTGCTGAAAGACCACCTCCAATCCGGCCAGCTGGGCCCGGTCGTTGGCACCGAGCAGTTCGGAGGCATCTTCGGCGACCACCGCCTCAACCGAGCAGCCGTCAGCCGCCGCCAGGGCAATGCAGTCGGTCAGGTAGTACTCACCCTGGGCATTGTCGGCCCCGACCCGGGCCAGCCAGTCGAGCCAGGCGCCGGCCCGGGCGCACATCACGCCGCTGTTGACCTCGGCCACCGCCCGCTCGGCTTCGCTGGCGTCCTTGTGCTCGCGAATCGCAAGTACCTGGCCGCTGCGATCGCGCAACACCCGTCCATAGCCGGTCGGATCAGCGGCGATAAAGCTCAGCAGGGCCAGGTCGGCCGGGCTGTCGAGCAGGCGCCTGAGCGTGTCCGGGCGGATCAGCGGCATGTCGCCGGGCAGAATAAGCACCCGCGCGTCGGGATCAATCTGCGGCAGGGCCTGCAGCGCGGCATGGCCCGTACCCAGCCGCTCGGCCTGGACAACAAACCGGCAGCCCTGCCCGGCCAGCGCCGCCTCGACCTGATCCCCTCCCGCGCCCACCACAACGTGCACGGCACCGGGCTCGAGCAACTGGACACTGTCGACGAGATGGCGCAGCATGGGTCGTCCACCGACCGGCTGCAGGACCTTGGGCAGGCGCGAGTGCATGCGCTTGCCCTCACCGGCGGCGAGAATGATGAAGTCGGTCATGTCGGTAAATTCCCCTGCAGCTGAACGTTTGGCCCCAGTATAGCCAGCGTCGAAATCAGCTCGGCACGCCAATAGCAGGTATATGGAACTAAAAGAAAGGCCCCGGGTGAGGGAGGACCCGGGGCCTTGAGTCGGATCCGGTTTGGGGACTGAAACCGAATCCAGCTGGGTTCGCCTAGGGAGGGAGGCGAACCCCACCATGCGCATGGTGATAACTCAGACTGACCGTTCGCGTCGAAAGTTCCGGCCGGCCGGTGTAAATTGCATGACTTTTTTAGATCGGCACCATAGTCAGGCTCAATGAGCGTTGTCCCAATCAGGGCCGCTACCAGTCTCGACCAGCAACGGCACCTTGAGTTCCGCAGCCCGGCTCATCTTGTCGACAACCGCAGTGCGCACGGTCTCAAGGGCCGACGACTCGACCTCCAGCACGAGCTCGTCATGGACCTGCATGACCAGTCTGGCCGGGGCCTGCTTGGCCTGGATCCAGGCATCGACGTCAATCATGGCGCGCTTGATGATGTCGGCCGCCGAGCCCTGCATGGGCGCGTTGATCGCAGCCCGCTCGGCGGCCTGGCGGCGCTGGGGATTGCGCGACCGGATCTCGTCGGCCCACAGGCGCCGGCCGAACAGGGTCTCGACATAACCGCGGTCGCGCGCCTCGCTGCGAATCCGGTCCATGTAAGCGCGCACCCCGGGGTAGCGCTCGAAGTAGCGCTCGATATAGGCATCGGCCGCCTTGCGCTCGATTTCCAGCTGCCGGGCCAGGCCCCAGCCGCTCATGCCGTACATCAGGCCGAAGTTGATCGCCTTGGCCGCCCGCCGCTGCTCGCCGGAGACTTCCTCGATGGCGCAATCGAAGACCTCGGCGGCGGTGGCGCGATGGATATCCTCGCCGGCGGCGAAAGCCTCGAGCAGGCGGGCATCGTCGGACAGGTGGGCCATGATCCGCAGTTCAATCTGCGAGTAGTCGGCAGCCAGCAGCACGCTGCCCGGCGGGGCGATGAAGGCCTTGCGGATGCGGCGGCCTTCCGGGGTACGAATCGGGATGTTCTGCAGGTTGGGATCGGTTGACGACAAGCGTCCGGTGGCGGTGACCGCCTGGTGGTAATGGGTATGCACCCGGCCGGTGGCCGGATGGACTTTCTCCGGCAGACGGTCGGTGTAGGTGCTTTTGAGCTTGGCCAGACTGCGATGGCGCAGGATGGTGCGCGGCAGTTCATAGTCGGCGGCCAGTTCCTGCAGCACGTCCTCGGCGGTCGAGGGCTGGCCTTTCGGGGTCTTGCGCAGCACCGGCAGCTGAAGTTCCTCGAACAGAATGGCCTGGAGTTGCTTGGGCGAACCCAGGTTGAAGGGGCGACCGGCCTCCAGGTAGGCACGGGTCTCGAGCTCGGCCAGCTGGGCCTCGATTTCGCGGCTTTGGGCGGCCAGCTGCTCGCAGTCCAGGGCCACACCGATACGCTCCATGCGCGCGAGAACGTCAATCAACGGCAGTTCCAGGGTCTCGTAGACCATTTTCAGCCGCTCTTCGACGGCAAGCTTCGGCCACAGATGCTGGTGCAGGGCCAAGGTCACTTCGGCATCCTCGCCGGCGTAGGCCGAGGCAAGCGTGACCGGGACCCTGTCGAAGCTGACCTGCTTGCTGCCCTTGCCGGCCACCTGCTCGTAGGTCGTGGTCTGGCGACCCAGGTAGCGCCCGGCCAGCGAGTCCATGTCGTGGCGGGTTGCAGTGGAATGGTAGACGTAGGATTCAAGCATGGTGTCATGGGCGATGCCGGCCAGATCGATGCCGGCCCGCTTGAGCACGTTGAGATCGTATTTCAGGTGCTGCCCGACCTTGCGCTGCGTGTCGTCTTCAAGCCAGGGCTTGCAGGCAGCGATGGCCTGTTCGGCGCTGAACTCACAGGCCTGGTCCAAGTGAGCCAGTGGCAGGTACCAGGCCCGGCCCGGCTCGCTGGCAAACGCAAAGCCGACCAGATCGGCATCCAGCGGCTCGAGGCTGGTGGTTTCGGTATCGAAGGCCACCAGTTCAGCCTTGCTGATGGCCTCGAGCAGGGCCTGGAGTCCGGCCTGAGTCGTCACCGTCTCGACCACCAGTTCGGCCGCCCGGGGATCGCTACCGGTCTCCTGGTACTGGCGCAGCCAGGTGCTGAACCCGAACCGGCGCAGCAGCTCGATCAGGCGGGCCCGGTCCGGGCGGGCGTCAGTCAGTTCATCGAGCGCCAGTTCCGTGGCGACATCGGATTTCAACTCGACCAGCCGGCGCGACAGCGGCAGCTGGTCGAGCGCGGCGCGCAGGTTATCGCCGACCTTGCCGCCGACCGCGTCGGCCTGGGCGATCAGGCCGTCCAGATCGCCGTACTGGACCAGCCACTTGGCCGCGGTCTTCGGCCCGACCTTGGCCACGCCGGGGATGTTGTCGGAGGCATCCCCGGTCAGGGCCAGCAGGTCGCCCAGCAGGGCCGGCCCGACGCCGAATTTCTCGACCACGCCGGCAGTGTCGTAGCGCTTGCCCTGCATGCTGTCTTCCAGCACCACGCCATCATCGACCAGTTGGGCCAGATCCTTGTCGCCGGAAGAAATCAACACCTGCATGCCCTGGCTGCGGGCCTCGCGGACCAGGCTGGCGATGACATCGTCGGCCTCGACTCCGGCCACGACCACGCGCGGGATACCCATGGCGTCGATCAGCTCGTGGAGCGGCTCGATCTGGACCCTGAGCTCGTCGGGCATGGGCGGTCGATTGGCCTTGTAGTCCTCCAGCAACTCGTGGCGGAAATTGCGCCCCGGGGCGTCGAATACCACGGCAACCCGCTCCGGCGCATGCTCTTCGACCAGGCGGCGGATCATGTTGGCCACGCCAAAGATCGCCCCGGTCGGCAGCCCGTCAGCATTGGTCAGGCTCGGCAGGGCATGGAATGCCCGGTACAGGTAAGAGGAGCCATCGATCAGGCAAAGATCTACACGTTCGGGCATGGCGGTCTGGGGCACATCTGCGGCGAAATCCGGCCTTCCATCATAAGGACCGAAGATGCACTCTGCTAGACTGAAGTCATTAGCGCTCGACGCTGGAGGTTCGCCGCCATGTTCCGCCTCATCCTGATCAGCCTTTTGGTGCTGCTCGCCGCCCCGCTGGCGGCCCAGGAGCCACCCTCCGAACCGGCACCCCCGCCGCCACCCATCCCCGAGCCCCTGCCGCCCAAGGTGCAGGACCCGGACGAGCAGATCCAGCCGCAGGTGGTGATCCGGCGCGAGGAAGGCCGCACGGTCGAGGAGTATTCGGTCGGTGGCGTGGTCTACATGATCCGGGTTGTCCCGGCCGTTGGCCCGCCGTATTACCTGATCGATACCACCGGCGACGGCAACTTCGACTCGCGCCACGAGCACATGGAACCGGTCCGGCCGGCGCACTGGAAAATCATCGACTGGTAGCCGCGGCCAGGGCCAGGAACTGATCGAGCGACAAACGCTCCGGACGCGTGCCCGGATCGATCCCGGCCGCCTTGATGGCCGCCTCGTCAAGCAGGCTCCGGAGACTATTGCGCAGGGTCTTGCGGCGCTGACCGAACGCCTGGCGGACGATGGCATCGAGCCCCGGCAATCGCTGCAGGTCCAACCCGGTCAACGTTTTCGGGCGCAGCCGGACGATGGCGGAAACCACTTTCGGTGGCGGCCGGAACGCCTCGGGCGGCACGTCGAACAGCCAGTCCATCCGGCAGAAAAAGCCCGCCATCACCGACAGCCGTCCATAGTCCTTGCTGCCGGGGGTGGCAACCAGGCGGTCGACCACTTCCTTTTGCAGCATGAAGTGCATGTCTTCGATCTGCTCAATCTGATCGAACAGGTGAAACAGGATCGGCGTGGAAATGTTGTAGGGCAGGTTGCCGACCACGCGCAGCGACCCCGGCCCGGCCAGGGCAGCGATGTCGGTCTGCAGAATATCGCCCTGGACAACGGTCAACCCGGCTGGTTGGCCCAGGCGGTCAGCCAGCACGGCGGCCAGGTCGCGGTCCAGTTCGACGGCGATGAGCCGTGCACCCGAGGCCAGCAACGGTCGGGTCAGCACGCCCTCGCCGGGTCCGATCTCGAGCAGGCGCTCACCCGGTTGCGGCCGGATCGCAGCCACCAGGCGGTCGATCACCCGGGCATCAATCAGGAAGTGCTGGCCGAAGCGCTTGCGCGGACGGTGCGGCTGCACAAACCGACTCAGCCGGAAGGGCCGGACATGGCGCGGGCCGTGGCAATCGCCGCAGCCAGGCTGCCGGTCTCGGCCCGGCCACTACCGGCCAGGTCCAGCGCGGTGCCGTGATCAACCGAGGTACGCACGAACGGCAAGCCCAGGGTGATGTTGACGGCGCGACCGAAACCGGCGTACTTGAGCACCGGCAGGCCCTGGTCGTGATACATGGCCAGCACCGCATCGGCCATTGCCAGCCGCTCGGGCAGAAAGGCGGTATCGGCCGGCAGCGGCCCTTGCAGCCGCAGACCCTCGCGCAGCAACTGCTCGATGACCGGTTCGATCACCTCGATTTCCTCGCGCCCCAGGTGGCCGCCTTCACCGGCATGCGGGTTGAGACCCAGCACCAGGATCTGCGGGTCAGCGACACCAAAGCGTCGTTGCAGGTCGGCATGCAGGATGCGCAGGGTCGCGGTCAGATCAACCCGGGTAATTGCGGCCGGTACCCGAGCCAGCGGCAGGTGGGTCGTCGCCAGGGCCACGCGCAGGTCGCCGGCGGTGAGCAGCATCACTACCCGCTCGACCCCGGCGCATTCGGCCAGAAACTCGGTGTGGCCGGAAAAAGCGATCCCGGCATCGTTGATCACGCCCTTGTGCACCGGCGCGGTGACCATGCCCGCCGCTGTGCCGGCCAGACAGTGCCGGGCGGCCAGGCGCAGGGTTTCAATTACGTAGCCCGCGTTGGCCGGATCCAGTCGCCCGGCAACCACCGGCGCCGCCAGCGTCACCGGCAGGCAGGCCAGGGTGCCCGGGAGCCCGGGCTGGTCGGGGCTTTCAAGTCGCTGGACGGGTGTATCGTCACCGAGTTGCCGCAGGGTGACGGCCAGCAACCCGGGGTCGGCCACCACGGCCAGATCGGGCTGGCCGGCCGCCAGTCGGCAGACCAGTTCCGGCCCGATGCCGGCCGGTTCGCCGGCGGTCAGAAGCAGCCGCTTCGGCATCAGAGCCGGATTTCGACGAACGACTCCGAGCGCAGCTGGCGCAGGAATCTCTCGACTTCTTCCTCGGCCTTTTGCTGAAAGATCATCTCGCGCGCCTGGGCGCGCAGCGCTTCTTCGGTGCGGTCGGCCTCGCGGGTTTCGTCCAGACGGACGATATGCCAGCCCGAAGCGGTTCGGAAGGGCTCGCTCACCTCGCCGGGCTCGAGTGCATCCAGCGCGGACTGGAGGTCCGGACCGTACTGGCCAGCCGGGAACCAGTTGAGCAGGCCGCCCAGGTTGGCCGAGGAATCATCGGTGGAATAGCGCCGTGCCAGCTCGGAGAAATCTTCCCCCTCAGCAATGCGCTGATGCAGGTCGCGGATCCGGTTTTCGGCATCGGCCATGGAAAGGATCTCGGTGGGCTCGATCATCAGGTGATGGGCGCGATACTCGCGCACGATCACTTCCGAGCGCTCGCGCACATCGTTGACTCTCAGCAACAGAAAACCACCGGGCGAACGGATCGGCTCGGTGATTTCACCCGGCTGCAGTGCACCCAAAGCCTCGGCAAACACCGACGGCAGGGCATTGACCTGACGCCAACCGACATTGCCGCCTTCAAGCGCATCGGGCGCCTGCGAGAAGCTGATCGCCGCCTCGGCGAAATCCATGCCGTCGAGCACCTCCTGGCGGACTTCACGGGCACGCTGCTCGGCGGCACGGGCCTCGGCCCCGCTGGCACCTTCCGGCAACTGGATCAGAATCTGGGAAATGTTGTATTCAGGACCACCCACCCCGCCTGAAGCCAGCATGATGTCGACCTCGGTCTCGGTAATGTCGTCCATGCTGGCCGCCACCCGCTGGCGCAACTCCGAAGACAGGATTTCTTCCCGGATCTGGCGCCTGAACTCCTCGAAATCATAGCCATCGGCCTCAATGGCCTGGCGCAGCTGAGTCACCGTAATGCCGTTCTGCTGGGCCACCTGCTGCAGGGCCTGGTCAACATTGGAATCAGAAGCCCGAATCCCCGTCTCCTCGGCGCGGATGACCTCCAGCCGGGTCATGATCAGGCGCTCGAGCACCTGCTCTTCGAGAATCTGGCGTGGCGGCAGGTTCTCACCGCGCCCGCGCACCTGCATTTCGATCGTGTCGATCGCCGCTTCAAGTTCGCTGCGCAAGATGACGTCTTCTTCGACCAGGGCGACGATCTCGTCGAGGTTCTGGCGCAACTGCTGGGCAAAGGTCAGCGCCGGCAGAAGCAGCATCAGCAGCAGTCCGGTAGCGGCAATTCTTACGGTCATGTTGGTTGTCATCACGATGTCCTGGAAAAATTTGTGGTCCTGAAACTCTAGCGCTGATCGGAAAACAGCGGATACGGTCGCCTGCCGAGGCTGCCCAGGCCCTTGAGGTGGAGCTCAAGAAACACCGCCCGTCGGGTCGCGGCATCGCGGTCGCGAATGAACTCGCGCGCGGTGACCCGGACCGCCCAGCAGCAGCTTTCGAATTCGATCCCGCCGAGCACCTCCAGCGCCTGGCTTTCTTCAAACGAATAGTTGACCCGACCGATCAGATTCATGTTGGGCCGAACCGGATAGCGGACCCGCAAATCGACCTGGTCGAGACGATCACGCCGGAAACGATACCCCAGCGCGTACTGGCGTGCATTTCTGCCGCGGTAGTTCAGACCGAGCTGGGCCACTTCGGTTTCATTCTCCACGCTGTCCCACTGCAGACCGGCGCTGAGCGCCAGGCGTTCACGGGGGCGCCAGTTGATTTCAGCGACCGTGGCCGAGCGCGAGCGTCGATCGATCGGACGGCCCGGTAGCTGAACCTCCAGATCGCTGAAGTACACGATCTGGCCAAGGCTGAAATCCAGCGGCGAGCGGCCGTCGCTGGTGTCGATCAGGCGCGAGGTCAGCGCCAGCGTCAACTGGTTGGCATCGGCCTGGCGATCCGGGCCGCTGAAGCGGTTGTAATGAAACAACTGGCTGAACCCGAAGGTCAACTCGGCGGTATCAAAGCGCGGAATCTCGTCCTGGTCGCGCGTCGGCACATACAGGTAGAACAGGCGCGGCTCCAGGGTCTGGATACGATCGCCGGCGGCCAGCGGACGCTCAAACACCAGACCGCCATCGATGCTGGCGATCGGCGTGGTCCGGGTCACGCTGTCGCTGGCCGCATCTTCAAGATGGTAGGCGGTCGTGCGCAGGCCCAGCTCGGGGCGCAGGAAACCGCCGGAACGCAGGAAATTCCAGCGCAGCCTGGGGTAGAGGTCAAAGCGTGCGCCGGTCACCCCGGCATCGCGGTCGAAGTAGACCAGTTCGCTGTCGAGGCCAAAATCAAGGTTGCCAGGCAGGGGGCGGTCGTAGGCAGCGCGAATACGTGGCAGACGCCGATACGGCTCGGCACCGTCGCTGACCGCTTCATCGAGCACCTGGAAGGTATCGGCCAGGACCGAGATCGACCACAGACGCCCACGACCGCGGACCTGGGCGCTGGAGCGCAGGAACTGCACCGCCGAATCCTCAAGCTCGCCACCCAGGTCGACGAAGTAGTCGTTGTCGGAGGCCCGGCGGGCGTTCACACTCGCCCACCAGCCCGGGGCCAGGGTGGCACGGTAGTCGAACTGCCCGTAATAGCGGTTGCGATCGGCCCGCCGATCCGAGGGCAGAAACTCAAGCTCCAGTTCACCGCGCTGGGTTGGGGTCAAAAAGCGGTACTCGGCGGCCAGCATGGTGCCGCGATCCTGGATCCAGCGCGGGGTGAAGGTCGCATCCTGGTTCGGCGCGATGTTCCAGTACCAGGGCGCGCGCAGATCGAAACCGTCATCGCTGGAAAAACCGATCTGCGGGTACAGAAAACCACTCTGGCGCTCGTCGTTGAGCGGAAAACTCAGCCACGGCGAGTACAGGATCGGTACCCCCTTGAACTCCAGTCGGGCATGGCGGGCGATGCCCTGACCCTTGTCCAGATCCAGCCTGACCCGACCGGCCTTGAGCTGCCAGTCCGGGTCGGCCGGATCGCAGGTGGTGAAATCGAACTCTTCCAGCTCGGCCCGACTGGGGCTGAGCAGATCGATCACCAGCGCCTGGCCGGCCCCGTCGGACTCGGCAATCCGGTAGCCGACCTGCTCGAACCGGCCGCGCGAATCCTGCGACTCCACCCAGGCGCGCTCGGCGCGGATGGCGATATAGGCATCTCGATAGTTCAGCAACACCGGCAGATCCAGCCGGCCGCTGTCGCGGTCGAAGATGATTTCCTCGGTCTGCAGCCGGCGATCGCCCTGGGCGACCCGAACCTGGTCGCGGGCAATGATGGGTTCACCACGCTCAGCGCTGAAGAACTCGGCATCGATCTGGACCGGAATATCCTCGCCCCGCTCCGGCTCGATGCGCTCCAGGCGCGCCTCGGGCGGCAGGCAGCTCAGCGCCGGCCGGTCGCTATCGATGACCATGCCCTGACCCCAGGCGGCCGCGATAGGCAGCAGGGCAATGGTCAAAATCAGCGGAAAAAGGTGAAGTCGCGACAAGGGCGGGTCGTCCAGCGGGTTCAGTCAGTCCGTCAAGGCTGCAATCCGGGTCGCCCGGATCAAGACTCCCCAGTATCGCTCAAAACCCGCTGCCGGGTGGCCGCATCAGCCCGGGCCAGCGCGGCGACGCGCTCATGAAAACACGTCAGATCATCTTTGCAGGCCCTCAGCAAGCGCATGAACCCGGCCACCGTGGATTCGTAGGTCGCCACAAGAGCCAGGTGGGCATTGTTGATTTCGCGCGCCGCCCAGCGGCTGAAGCGGTCGTCGCCGGCGCGCTCATCGAGTGCGCTCACCCGGGCACGCAAGTCAGCAAAGACCGCTGCTCGGGCTACTTCCAGATCCTCCTCGGCCAGACCCGAGCCATAGACCGAGCCCAAACGCTCGCGCGCGGCCATCAGCTCGGCGGTGAAGTCGGCCTGCAGGGCCTGCTCTTTGTGCCAGCGCGCCAGCGCTGCAGAATCGTCGCGCGCGCTAAGCCAGCGCTCGACCCCGATCCGCTCCACGGCCACCGCATAGCCTTCGCTGAAGGCCGTCTCGCCGCGCACGAACAGCTTTTCGTGGGCCAGTTCGTGGAAGATCAGCCCGGCCAGCCATGCCTCGCCGCGACTGAGCATGGTGTTGAGCACCGGGTCGGCGAACCAGCCCAGGGTGGAATAGGCCGGAACCGGGAAGACGGCTGCATCCAGCCCCTGCGCGGAAAGTGCGGCGGCCACTGCGTCGGCCCGGTCGCGGTCGAAAAAGCCGCGGTAGGCCAGGCAGCCGACCAGCGGGTAGCACCAGGTTTTGGGTGTGAGGTCGAAGCGCGGCGTGGCGACCACGTTCCACACCGCCGCCTCCCGCTCGAGATCGGCATAGCGGGTGTAGGACGGGCTGTCCGGCAGACCCA
>JBKHEF010000045.1:0-13560 GCA_046540955.1 Wenzhouxiangella sp. | reverse complement strand
GATCTGACAGACATCGGCCGGCACCGCCCGCTTGTCATCGTTCAGTGGATTGATGCCTGTCCTGGATTTCTGGAAACAGCGTTTCCTGGATAGCCTGCCAGTCTTCTTCTGACACCAGCACTGCCTTGTTGCGCTTGCCGGTAATGAGCAGCGGCTGATGCGATTCCGCAGCTTCGTCGATCAGGCGGTAAAGCCTGGTGCGGGCTTCGCTGGCTGTGATGGCGGTCATCGGAGGTTTTGGGGCGAACTGAGCACCATATTGTGCGGAACCGCGGTCGTACGTCAATTGTGCAGGCATCATCGTTAATGGCGATCGACGTCTTCGGCAAGCCAGGCCTTGATCAGCGACTGGTAGGGCATGTCGCGCTTGTTGGCCTCGATGCGGATGCGTTCGAGTAGGGTTTCGGGCAGACGGAGCGAAATCGTTTTGGTCGAAGGCTTTAGAGCCGGCAAGCGAACTTGACTGGCGTGGCTCCAGTCCACCCGATCGCTGGAGTCTTGCGATTCCCAGAATTCGCGTTCTTCAGCTTCGGTCTTGAATTTCGGTCGAGCCTTGCTGGGCTTTGGCATAAACGTCTCGTTCCTTGCGATGCATCGGTCTTGCGGAGATCACCCTGATCAGCGTCTGGTCCTGGCGCAGCGTAAAAGTCAGGTGGAGCAGGCGCTGGTTGTATGTCTGGCCCAGTGCATGCAGCCTTACTTCTTGCTGGCTGTGGCCGGTGTCTTGCAGGACCAGAAGTGGCTGGTTGAAGAACACAGATTCGGCTTCGGCCTGGCCAACGCCGTGCTTGTCACTGCTCTTGCGGGCATTGCCCGCGTCCCACTGAAAGCCGGTGATTCGCTGCCAGTCGATCATTTGCGTATATTACAACGATATACGTAAATCGGGTGAACAAAAACTCAGGACAGGTTCGGTCACAAGGCGGTACGCTTACCCGGAATATGTTGGTGAGGTCACAACCATGCCGGGACCGCTATCTTTTCCCTGGTGTCTGAAAGTCCTGATCGGCTTTGCTCTGATCGGGCATTTTGTGGTCCTGTCATTCCGGCCGGGTCTGGTGCCGACGCTTTTCGCCGTGCCGTATCCGCTGTTCCTGGGCCTGGTGTTGTCCGGCGGCGGCTTTGCCATCTGGCACCACTGGATCATGAAGCGTGCGCGCCGGCGGGCCGCGGGTGAGCCGGTGCTGGTCGATTCCGGTGGGGCTTTTGGCCGCATCCGCCATCCGATCTATTTGGGCGATATGGTGCTGTATGCCGGTCTGGCCGTTTATCCGGCCACCGGGGTCAGCCTGGTCATGCTGGGGGTGGCGCTGTGGGCCTTGTGGCGCCAGGCCGGGCGCGAAGACGCGGAGATGGCCGAGGCCTTCGGCCAGGAACATGCCGCCTGGCGGGCACGGACCGGGCGGTTCTGGTTGGTGAGCTAGCGCGATTGCTTCAGTGCTTGCCGCAGGGTTTCCCGAGCCCCGGCATTCAGCCGCGCGCTCGGCGCGCTACAGCGGCCTCTGCTATCCATTTTTATCGATAGCTCCGACGGGAACCGGCTCTGCTTCAGCGAGTCCTTGTCATCTCCAGACGCCATCTATCGCTCACGGTTTGTGAATCTTCTCCAGCGATTTGATCAGCTCGGGGATGTCATCCTGGATGATGCTCCAGACCGTATCCTGATCAATTCCGAGATAGGCGTGAATCAGGCGATTTCGAGTTGCAATGATCAGCCGCCAAGGTACTTCAGGATTTGCCGCTTGAATGGTCTTGGGGATTCGATTGGCCGCCTCGCCAATGAGTTCGAGATTTCGCAGCGTTGCGTCAACAGTGCGCGTGTCGGCGACAAATTCTTCTTGAGTAAGCCCATGGGTGTAGTTTTGCACCTTTGATGCAAAGCCGAGCATGTCGTCAATATAAAACCGCCATTGCGACTTCGGCGCATTGGGCTCAGACATTCACGCACTCTTGTTCGATGAATGGCCTGAGTTCCGGGCGCAATGCCTTATCCGTGACCAGATCTATGGGCTGATTGAGCACATCCTCAAGGTGGAACTGCACGCCGAAGTAGCGTCTGGAGGTTGCCGGGCCATCAAACTGGACCAATAGGTCTATATCGCTGGCAGGTCCCGCGGCGTTTCGGGCGGCAGAACCGAATAATGCCAGGCTGACCACACCAAACTCTCGCGCCAAAAAAGGCTTTTCCTGCTTGAGGCGACGAATCAAACCATCCTTATTCAAGCCTTTCATCGGTTTTGTGCTCGGAGTGGCCATGAGGATAGTGGTTGCTGGAGTTTCTGTATTAGATCATAGAAAAACAGGGCAGGCGTCCAGCCGCGTCTCGGCGCGCTACAGCCCGTCGAGTTGTTCGACCAGGGCGCGGGCCCACTGCCGCACGACGCGCTCGCCTTCGCGTTCGTTGGCGAAACGGTCGGTGAACTCCAGCGGGCTGATCGCGCGGGCGATTTCCTTGTCGCTGATGCGCGCAACGATGGCACCGCTTTCGGCATCCTTCAGTTCACCGACCAGGGTGACCCGGCCGAATTCCGACACGTAGGTGCGGACCTGGCCGATGGCCATGCGGTCTTCGGGGGCGTTGATGACCAGGTCGATGACCTGGGGCTCGAAGATCAGGGTGCTGGCGCGGGCTTCGTCGACCAGCTCAAAGCGTCCGGAACGCTCCAGTTCGCGCCGAAACGTGGTGTCGAACAATTCGGCGGCATCGGTGCGGATTTCTTCGCGCTCGTCATCGCCCAGGCGCAGGCGGCTGCCGGCCCGGCGCGGGTCCCAGTGCGGGTCGAAGGCCACTTCGACCGGCTCGATCAGCAGGTTTTCATAGCTGGCGAAGTCGGTGCCGGGCCGCACCCAGACCTCGTCAAGGCCGCGCACCTCGCGCAGTTCCAGCCCGTCGTGGGAGTAGTCCGACTGCGGCGCGGTTGCACAGCCGGCCAGCATCAGGGCGGCAGCGGTCAGCAAAGCAATACGTAACGTGGATGACATGGCGATAGTCCTGTCGCATGAACGGGGCACCAAGCATAAGACAAGCTGGCATGAACGATGTTCATCTGCCCCGGTAGCGCTTGAGCAGGTCGGCGTAGGCGTCGATCCGGCGGTCACGCAAAAACGGCCAGATGCGGCGCACGGTTTCTGAGCGGGCCAGATCGATGTCGGCAACCAGCACTTCGGCTTCCGAGCCGGCTTCGTCGATGATCTCGCCCTGCGGGCCGGCAATCAGGCTGTGGCCCCAGAATTCGGCATCGCGGCCGGCGCCGGAGCGGTCGGGCTCGAAACCGACCCGGTTGACCGACAGCACCGGCAGGCCGTTGGCCACGCCGTGGCTGCGCTGGATGGTGCGCCAGGCATCGAGCTGGCGGTACTGCTCGTCGGCATCGTCGTTGGGGTCGCGACCGATCGCGGTCGGGTAGATCAGGACCTCGGCGCCGGCCAGGGCCATCAGGCGGGCCGCTTCCGGGTACCACTGGTCCCAGCACACCAGCACGCCCAGCCGGCCAACCGAGGTATCGATGGGCTCAAAGCCCAGATCGCCGGGGGTGAAGTAGAACTTCTCGTTGTAGCCGGGATCGTCGGGGATGTGCATCTTGCGATAGACCCCGGCCAGGCTGCCGTCGCGCTCGAAGACCAGGGCGGTGTTGTGGGCCAGGCCGGGCGCGCGCTGCTCGAAGATCGAGCCGACCACGACCACGCCGTGGTGTTCGGCCGCGCCGGCCAGGGCCTGGTGGCTGGGGCCGTCCAGCGGCTCGGCCAGGTCGAACAGGGCCGGGTCCTGGTACTTGCAGAAGTACTCGCTGGCGTGCAGTTCGGGCAGGACGATCAACTCAGCCCCGGCCTCGGCCGCACGCGCGATGCCGTCGAGGCTGGCAGCGTGGTTGGCCGCACGGTCCGGGCCCATGGCGTGCTGGACCAGGGCGACGCGCAGCTGGCGCGGGCCCTGGCTCATGCCAGTGCTGCCGGGATGTGCATGCTGGCGCAGTGCGGGCCGCCGTACTGCTCGATCATGACCGCGGCCGGGACGCTTTCGACCTCGCGCCCGGGCAGGGCGGCCTGCAGGGTCTCGCGCGCGGTCGCATCGGCCCCGACCCCGTAGGCTGGCACCAGGCAGGCATCGTTGATCAGCAGGAAGTTGGCATAGTTGGCCGGCAGGGTCGGGTCCACGCCCTCGGGCACGGGCAACTCGATCAGCCGATAGGGCTGGCCGTCGGCGCGCTCCAGGGCCTGGAGCTGGCCTTGCAGGCTGGTGTTGCGCCGGTCGTCGGGCTGGCGCTGCCAGGCGATGGTATCGGTATCGATGAAGCGGGCCAGGGTGTCGATGTGGCCGTCGGTATCGTCGCCGGGCAATGGTTCGATATCAATGCCCAGGACCCGCTTGAGGTTGAGCAGGGCAAGCAGTTCGTACTCGATCTCGGCCCGGGTCAGGTGCGGATGGCGCTCGTGCAGGCAGTGCCAGTTGACCAGCAGGGTGCCCTGGCCGTCGCATTCGATGGCGCCGCCTTCGAGCTCGAACAGGTACTGGCGAAAGCGCAGGCGCGCGAACAGCGGATGGCGCGCCAGCAGGGTGTTGACCCGGTTGTCGCGCGCGGCCGGATACTTGCCGCCCCAGCCGTTGAACTGGAAATCCAGCGCCAGGCGCTCGCCGGTGCTGACCAGCGTGATAGGCCCATAATCACGACACCAGGTGTCGTCGTAGGGCATTTCGGCCAGGTGCAGGCCGGGCAGGGTGCCGAGCCGTTGCTGCGCGGCCGCGCCGCCCGGCGGGACCAGCAGGACCACAGGTTGGCGCCGGGTGATGGCCCGGATGAGCGCGACATATTCGGTCTGGATGCCGGGCAGCAGTTCCGCCCAGTCCGATGAAGGAGATGGCCAGGCCAGCAGGGTGGCGCTCTGGCGCTCCCATTCGGCCGGCAGGCGGTAGTCGATGTTGCTGGGCATGCGCGATCGGCTGCCGGGCCGGACTAGTCGCGACGCTCGGCGACTTCGCGAATGACCGCTTCGTGGTGGAGCACGCTCTCGATGACCAGTTCGTGCTCGAAGTAGACGCTGTAGTCGGCGTAGGTCCAGCGCGTGATCGGCGGCTCGCCCACCGCCGGGGCGCGTTCGTCCGGAGCACCGAAGCGCTGTTCGACCTCGGCCATGGTCAGGCCGTTGCCGGGCAGATCGCGGTTCATGGCCGCCATGACCTTTTCGATCAGCAGGATATCGCCGGTGGCCTGGCGGTCGGCCTGCTGGGCCAGCGCTGGCGCGGCAGTCAGGATCAGCACCAGTACGGCCGTGATCATGTGCAGAAGTCGATGCTTTTTCATGGCAAACCCTCGGAAATCAAACGCCGGCGCAGCATCCCTGGCTGCTGCCCCAAGATGGTAGCACAAGCCTGGCCCAACGCCGACCAGAGGGGTGATAGCCTTTGGGCCTTATTGATGAACGAAAGCCTAAGGAGATTCCCATGACCACCACACTGATCACCGGCGCCAACCGCGGTATTGGTTTCGAACTGGCCCGCCAGCTCAAGAAGGCCGGGCATGACATCATCGCTGTTTGCCGTCAGTCCTCGGACGAGCTCGATGGACTCAGCGTGCGGGTCGAGGCCGGCATCGATATCACCGACGGCCAAAGCCTGATCGAACTGGCCGGTCGCCTGAGTGGCACGAAGCTTGACCTGCTGATCAACAACGCCGGGGTGCTGCGCTCGACCAGCCTGACCGACATCGAGGGCCAGCTCGACGATTTCCGGCTGCAGTTCGAGGTCAATTCGCTCGCCCCACTGCGGGTCACGAACGCGCTGCTCGGGCACATCAAGGATGGCGGCAAGGTGGTCATCATCACCTCGCGCATGGGTTCGATTGCCGACAACACCTCCGGCGGCAGCTACGGCTACCGGATGTCCAAGGCGGCGGTCAATACGGCCGGGGTTTCGCTGGCCCATGAGCTCAAGGATCGCGGCATTGCCGTCGGCCTGCTCCATCCAGGCTACGTGCGCACCGGCATGACCCGCCACACCGGCCATATCGACCCCGACGAGGCCGCTGCCAACCTGATCCAGCGCATCGAGGAACTGAACCTCGACAACACCGGCAGTTTCCGCCACGCCAACGGCGAGGATCTGCCCTGGTAGCGGCTGCGGCCTGGCTTATTGCCAGGGGTCAACCAGTGCGATCCCTGTGGATTCGAAATCCCTGATGTTGCGCGTGGCCAGGCGCCAGCCGCGGTTGAGGGTCATGGCGGCAATCATGCCGTCGGGGATGGACATCAACTGTCCGCTGCGCGCGGTGCTTCCCATTAACCGGCCATAGGTCAGCGCATCGGCTTCGGTGAATGATTGAATCTGGTCGCGAAAACGAGCGCGCCACGCCGAGAGTCCTTTTTCAAGCCGCGCGGCGCGCTCATCGGGCCGGATTCGTTCGATCCCGAAGGCCAGTTCAGCAAGGGTGATGCTGGGCAGGCTGATTAGGGCATCGTGGTCGGTCAACCACTCGATCACGCGCGCTGAAGGCCTGGGCTTGAGGGTTTCGGAGATGACGTTGGTGTCGAGGAAAATCACAGCTTGATGCCGTAGTGGGGCGTTCGATGTTCGGCGAGCACGGCGTCCAGATTGATCTCGCTGGCGCAGTTGGCCTGAAGGTCGCGATAGAACTCATCCGGCGGGCATTGCTCGCTGTGGCGGTGCTCGTATTCTTCCAGCGCCCGCTCGACGATGGCGGCGATGGTTCGGCGTTCGCGACTGGCCAGGCGATAGGCCAGTTCACGCGCCTTGGCGCTGCGGACGGATAACTGCGGTTCGGTCATGGCGGTTTTAATAGATTTTGGGCAACAGACTCGCAGTATAAGCCATCTTGCCGGCATAAGATGGCAAGCTGGCTCCATCTACGGTCGGTGATGGTCTTCAGCGCTGCAGGCGGCGCTGCTCGGCCAGCAGGCGCAGCCAGGCAGCGTGGCGGGAGGCGGGGATGGCGCCGTTCTCGGCTGCCTTGCGCACGGCGCAGCCGGGCTCGGAGTTGTGGCAGCAGTCGCGGAAGCGGCATTTGCCGGCAAGCGGTGCGAATTCGGGGAAGCCGCGCTGCAACTCGGCCGGCGGCATGGCCCACAGGCTGTATTCCCACACCCCCGGGGTGTCGATGATGGTCGCTGTGTCCGAGACCGGGTAGACGGTGGCGGTGGTGGTGGTGTGGGTACCCTTGCCGGTGACCTGCGACAGGGTGCCGGTGCGCTCGTCCAGGTCCGGCACCAGGGCATTGAGCAGCGAGGTCTTGCCGACCCCGGACTGGCCGGTCAGCAGGCTGGTGCCCGCGCCCAGCAGGTCGGGCAGTTCGGCCAGATCCGGGGCCGGCTTGCAGCGGGTATGGACGATGCGATAGCCCAGCGCGGCCAGGTCTTTCAGGTCGGCAAACGGGCCGGTCTCGGGCAGGGCCAGGTCGGCCTTGTTGACCACCACCAGCGCCTCGATGCCGTGGATCGCCGCGCCGGCGAGGTAACGGTGGACCAGGTCGGGGCTGGGTGCCGGTTCCGGGGCAATGACGATGACTGCGCGATCAAGGTTGGCCGCCACGGCGCGAAAGCGCCCGCGGGCATCGCCGCGGCCGAACTCGTTTTTGCGCGACAGCACTTCGATCAGCGAATCCTGTGCGTCCAGCACGATCCGGTCGCCCGGCAGCGGCCGGATCAGCCGGCGGGGAAAATGAAACGGGACCAGCGGTCCTTGGTCCAGTTGGGCAATGCCGCGATTGGCCCAGGCCCGGACCACCAGCCCGGGCTGGCTCAACGCCCGGCCCCGCACTGGTATAGTCGCCGGCAGGACCCCTGCGGACTAGCCTCGTGGACGAAAACAACCTGATCTGGATCGACCTGGAGATGACCGGGCTGGATCCGGAAACCGACACCATCATCGAGATCGCCACCATCGTCACCGATAGCCAGCTCGAAATCCTGGCAGAGGGCCCGGTGCGCGCGATTGCCGTGACCCAGGCGCGCCTGGCCGAGATGGACGAGTGGTGTACCCGAACCCATACCGAATCCGGGCTGGTTTCGCGTTGCCTGGCCCAAGGCGTGGGGCTGGAGAGCGCCGAGCAGGAAACCCTGGAGTTTCTGGCCCGCTACGTGCCGGCCGGGGCCTCGCCGATGTGTGGCAACTCGATCTGCCAGGACCGCCGCTTTCTGGCCCGCTACATGCCGAAGCTGGAAGCGTTTTTTCACTACCGCAACCTGGATGTCAGCACGCTCAAGGAGCTGGCCAAACGCTGGGCGCCAGAGATTGCCGAAGGCTTTACGAAGGAGTCGGTCCATCTGGCGCTGGAGGATATCAGGGATTCCATCGCCGAACTACGCTACTACCGCAGCTACATGGGTCCGCTGGCCGGTGGCACCGAGCCGGGCGGCCGGGATCAGGCTTCCTGCTGATCACTACCGAGGCTTGCGTCGGCATCACATCCATGGTTACATGTAACCTGGCTTTGTCAAGGATCACGGGAATGGCCCGGTCGATACGAGAGCGTGTGGCTGCCTACCGCATCAACCTGCGCCGGGCTGGCCTGCGGCCGATCCAGCTCTGGGTGCCCGACGCACGCCGCCCCGGTTTTGCTCAAGAGTGCCGGCGCCAGTCCGGGTTGCTGCAGGGTGACCGGCATGAAGAAAAAACCATGGCGTGGCTGGAAGAGGTGGCTGATCAAGACGACTGGCAATGAAGCGCGGCGATCTGGTCACGGTCACGCTCAAGGGAGACTATGGCAAGCCCCGGCCCGCGCTGGTCATTCAGTCGAACCTGTTCGACGCCCACCCGTCGGTTACGATCATGCCGGTGACCGGCGAGTTGCGTGACACGCCTTTGTTTCGATTGTCTGTAGAGCCCTCGGATCGAAACGGCTTGCGCAAGCCCTCGCAGGTCATGATCGACAAGATCCATACCGTCAGTCGCGAGCGCTGCGGCGAGCCTTTCGGGCAACTGGAGGACGACCGCATGGTAGCGGTCAACCGCTTGATGGCTTTGTTTCTTGGGCTGGGCTGACCATGGCCAGCCCAGCGTCATTACCCCGCCAACTTCCGCCAGGTATCGACCACCGTATCCGGATTGAGCGACATGCTCTCGATGCCCTGGTCGAGCAGCCACTGGGCCAGGTCGGGATAGTCGGACGGGCCCTGGCCGCAGATGCCGATGTACTTGCCCTTTTTCTTGCAAGTCCTGATCGCCATGGCCAGCAGAGCCTTGACCGCGCCGTCTCTTTCATCAAAACGATGGGCGACCAGGCCGGAGTCGCGGTCGAGCCCCAGGGTCAGCTGGGTCATGTCGTTCGAGCCGATCGAGAAGCCGTCGAAGTACTCCAGGAATTCTTCGGCCAGGAGCGCGTTGGAGGGCAACTCGCACATCATGATGATCTTTAAGTCCTTTTCGCCGCGCTTGAGGCCGAACTGTTCCATCACCTCGACCACTTCGCGGGCCTCGCCCAGGGTGCGCACGAACGGGACCATGGCCCAGACGTGGTCCAGGCCCATCTGCTCGCGCACTTTTTTCAACGCCTTGCATTCGAGTTCGAAAGCCGGCTTGAAGCTGTCGTCGACGTAGCGCGAGGCGCCGCGCCAGCCGATCATGGGGTTTTCTTCGTGCGGCTCAAAGGCCTCGCCGCCGATCAGGTTGGCGTACTCGTTGGTCTTGAAGTCCGACAGGCGCACGATCACCGGGTTGGGGCCGAAGGGGGCGGCGATGGTCGCGATGCCCTCGGCCAGCTTGTCGATGTAGAAAGTGACCGGATCAGGATAGCCGGCGATGCGCTTGTCGATTTCGGCCTTGAGGTCATCGGACTGGCGGTCGTATTCCAGCAGCGCGCGCGGGTGGATACCGATCATGCGGTTGATGATGAATTCCAGCCGGGCCAGGCCGATGCCGTGGTTGGGGATCTGGGCGAAATCGAACGCCCGGTCCGGGTTGGCTACGTTCATCATGATCTTCAGCGGCGCTTCGGGCATGTCGTCGAGGCTGTCTTCGGCGACGCTGAACTTCAGGGCGCCCTTGTAGATCCGCCCGGTATCGCCCTCCGAGCAGGAGACGGTGACTTCTGCGCCGTGCGGGATGGTGGCGGTGGCATCGCCGCAGCCGACCACGGCCGGAATGCCCAGTTCACGGGCGATGATGGCGGCATGGCAGGTCCGCCCGCCACGATTGGTGACGATCGCCGAGGCCCGTTTCATGATCGGTTCCCAGTCCGGGTCGGTCATGTCGGTGATCAGCACATCGCCGGCGACCACATCGTGAATCTGCTCCAGGCTCTCGATCACCTTGGCCTTGCCGGTGCCGATGCGCTGGCCGATCGCGCGGCCTTCGGACAGCACTTCGCCGGATTGCTCCAGGCGGAAGCGCTCCATGGTCTGGCCGCCGCGGCTCTTGACCGTCTCGGGCCGGGCCTGGAGGATGTAGAGCTCGCCGGTCTCGCCATCCTTGCCCCACTCGATGTCCATCGGCCGGCCGTAGTGCTTTTCGATCGTCATGGCCATGCGGCCCAGGGCCTCGGCGTCTTGGTCGCTGATCGAGAAGACCCGGCGCAGATCTTCGGGCGTTTCCTCAGTGACCACGCCGCGTTCGGAATGAAAGCGCATGCGGGTGGCCTTGGAGCCGATGGTCTTGCGCAGCAGGGCCGGCTTGCCGGCCTCGAGGTTGGGCTTGAACAGGTAGAACTCGTCGGGGTTGACCGCGCCCTGGACCACGCTTTCGCCCAGGCCGTAGCTGGAAGTGATGAACACCACCTTGCGGTAGCCCGATTCGGTGTCGAGCGAGAACATCACCCCGGCAGCCCCTTCGCCGGCGCGGACCATCAACTGGACCCCGGCCGACAGGGCGACATCATGGTGATCGAAGCCGTGGTGGACGCGGTAGGCGATGGCCCGGTCGTTGTACAGGCTGGCGAACACCGCATGCAGTTTTTCGAGCACATCGTCGATGCCGCGGACGTTCAGGAAGCTCTCCTGCTGGCCGGCAAAGCTGGCGTCGGGCAGGTCCTCGGCGGTGGCCGAAGAGCGCACCGCCACGGCCACATCATCGCCGTAGCGCTCGCACATCTTGCCGAAGGCGGTGCGGATCTCGGTCTCGAGCCGCTCTGGCAGCCGGGTGTCCATGATCATGGCGCGGATCTTCTGGCCGGCGGCGGCCAGGGCGCGGGTGTCTTCGGTATCCAGATCTTCAAGCTCGGCGCGGATGCGCCCGGCCAGGCCGGACTGGTCGAGAAAATCGCGGAATGCATCGGCGGTGGTGGCGAAGCCTCCGGGGACTGCCACCCCGGCTTCGCTGAGATGGCTGATCATCTCGCCCAGTGAGGCGTTCTTGCCTCCGACCTTTTCAAGGTCCCCCATGCCCAGCCTGTCCAGCCAAAGGATATACTCGCTCACGGTTTCTCCCACTAAACGCTTGTTGTGATTCAATCCCTCATTGTAAACGCCCGGCGAGCCCCATGAGACGCACCGTGTTCTTTGTTTCCGATGGCACGGCGATTACCGCCGAGACCTTTGGTCATAGTCTGCTGACCCAGTTTCAGCGGGTCGATTTCCGCGAGATCCGGCTGCCATTCGTCGACACCGAGGCCAAGGCCCGGGACGCGGTCGGCCTGATCGACAAGGCCGCCGAGGCCGGCGAGGACAAGCCGCTGGTCTTCAGCACCATCGTCAACCACAAGGTCGGGCGGGTGCTGACCAACGCCAACGCCCACATCTTCGACATGTTTGCCACGTTCATGGAGCCGCTGGAGCGGGTGCTGGGGGTGGAGAGCTCGCCGCGCATCGGACGCGCCCATGGCATGGGTGACTCCGATACCTACGAGCACCGCATGGAGGCGACCAACTACGCCCTGACCCACGATGACGGCATCTCCAAGCGGCTCGACCAGGCCGAGGTGATCCTGGTCGGCGTTTCGCGTTCGGGCAAGACCCCGACCTGTCTGTACCTGGCGCTGCATTACGGCATCAAGGCGGCCAATTATCCGTTGACCGAAGAGGACCTGGAGCAGCCGCGGCTGCCGGCCTTTCTGCGCGAGCACAAAAGCAAGCTGTTCGGTCTGACCATCGACCCGGATCGCTTGTGCAAGATCCGCGAGACCCGCCGTCCGGGCAGCCGCTATGCCTCGGCCAGGCAGTGCCGTTACGAGGTCGATGCGGCCGAAAGCCTGCTGCGTGCCGAAGCGGTGCCGATGCTCTCTTCGACCGGGTCTTCGGTCGAGGAACTGGCCAGTCGCATCATCCTGCATCTGGGGCTGCAGAAAGAGACCGCGTGAACGGCGTCTGGCCCCCTAGGCGAAACGCGTTCGCTGTGATACCCTTCCGCGGCCATGCTGACCCGAGTCCGAAATCTGCATCCGCCCACCCGTGTTCTGGCCCGTCGTCTGCCGGACCTGCACACGGCGGTCTTCCGTGCCCTGGGCGCCCTGTTGCCCGAAGGCCTGAGCCGCAGTGACTGCCTGGTCTCGCGGGTCGGTTCCGGGCCGGATTTGTTCCTGCAGGTCATCGAGCGGCACAACTACACCAGCTACATCCGCCTGACCTACGTCATCGGCGATGAGCAGCAGCACAACCCCAACGCCCATATCCGCATCTACCATGACGCGCGGATGGCCGAGGCCACCGCGTTCAGCCCGGAGCAGGGCATCGAACGGTTTGCCGGACCGGAGATTCCCATGCATGGGCTGGTGATCCGCAACTGGCGCCTGAACCAGGCGCTGCTCAAGTGGCTGGACTACCTGCTGGCCGAGGGCCACGGGGCCGATACCCTCAAGCCGGTCGAAGAGACACCGCCCTTCCTCGACCTCCCCGCCGACCGCGAAGCCGCCGGCTGAAGGCGCTGCCGCCGCGACCAGGGCTCTGCCCCCGGGTGCCGCGCTTTTGGTTACAATCCTGCAACAGCTAGCGCCCGAGCGGGTCGGCTGAACTGGCTGTCCGCCAGGCCCGGCCCGCTTTGCACATTCGGAGGTCGTTCATCTTGTCTCGACTGCAGGCAGTTCTGGCGCTGGAAGACGGTTCCACGTTTTCCGGCCATGGTTTTGGCGCGCCCGGTCATCGCGTCGGCGAGGTCGTGTTCAACACCGCCATGACCGGCTACCAGGAAATTCTCACCGATCCGAGCTACGCCGGCCAGCTGGTGACCCTGACCGCCGCCCACGTCGGCAACACCGGGGTCAACCGGCTCGACCCGGAATCCGATCGGATCCACTGCAATGGCCTGATCGTGCGCGACTACCCGCGCCGGTTCAGTTCGTGGCGGGCCGAAAGCTCGCTGTCCGATGCGCTGGCCGAACAGGACGTGCCGGCCATTGCCGGCCTGGATACGCGCAGCCTGACCATGCACCTGCGCGAGCATGGCGCCCGGAATGGCTGCCTGATGGTCGGCGAGCAGGTTGATACCGAACAGGCCCTGGCCCTGGCGCGCGCCTGCGAGCCGATGGCCGGCAAGGACCTGGCTGCCGGGGTCAGTTGCCCGGCCCCGTATGCCTGGACCGAGGGCACGCTGGACCTGGCGACCGGCGCTTTCGGTCCAAGCCGGGGCCGGCTGCACGTGGTGTGCTATGACTTCGGCGTCAAGCGCAATATCCTGCGCATGCT
>JBKHEF010000044.1:0-14070 GCA_046540955.1 Wenzhouxiangella sp. | reverse complement strand
CGGGTTCCGGGTTCCGGGTTCCGGGTTCCGGGTTCCGGGTTCGGGGCCACGGGCTACCTAACCGCTCCACGCGGCTCAGTGAGGGTGTTGCTCCAGGGCCCAGGCCACGTGTTCGCGGACCAGGGCCGAGGGATGGTCCGCGCGCGCCCGCAGCGCGGCCACGACGGCGGGCTGGGTCGGCGCGTTGCCAAGGGCCACGGCGATATTGCGCAGCCAGCGCTCGTGGCCGATGCGGCGGATGGCCGTGCCCTCGGTGCGCGCCAGGAACGTGGCCTCGTCCCAGCCGAACAGCTCGACCAGATCGCCGGCGTCCAGGTCCTGGCGCGGCTGGAAGTCATCCTCGCCGCTGAACTGGGCGTAGCGGTTCCAGGGACAGACCATCTGGCAGTCATCGCAGCCGTAGATGCGGTTGCCCATGGCCTGGCGAAACTCGACTGGAATCGAGCCCTTCAGTTCGATGGTGAGATACGAAATGCAGCGTCGGGCATCGAGCTGGTAGGGCGCCACGATGGCCCGGGTCGGGCAGACGTCGATGCAGCGCCGGCACGAGCCGCAGTGATCGCGCACCGGCTGATCAGCCGGCAGCGCCAGGTCGGTGTAGATCTCGCCGAGGAAGAACCACGATCCGGCATGCCGGTTGAGCAGGTTGGTGTGCTTGCCGATCCAGCCCAGGCCGGCTTTTTCGGCCAGCGGCTTTTCCAGCACCGGGGCTGAGTCGGTGAACACGCGGTAGCCGATGGGGCCAAGCGCCTTCTCGATGCGCTGAGCCAGTCGCTTCAGCCGCGAGCGCAGCACCTTGTGGTAGTCGCGCCCGACCGCGTAGCGCGAGATGCAGGCCCGCTCGGGCTGCTCGAGAAGGGTCTCGACCGGGGTGGCATCGGGTGGCAGGTAGTCCATGCGCGCAACAATCACCGAGCGGGTGCCCGGATGCAGCAATTCGGGCCGGGAGCGCTTGCGGCCGTGGGCGGCCATCCAGGCCATCTCGCCGTGGTGGCCGTCGTCCAGCCATTGATCCAGGCGCTCCTCGTAGGCGGCCAGGTCCAGGTCGGCGAACCCGATCTGCTGAAACCCAAGCTCGAGACCCCAGCGCCGGATATCCGCCACCAGCGCCTTGGATTGGTAGTCGGTGACGGGAATGGCCCGATCTTGTGGCATGCGCTCAGTATATCGGGCCCTGCGGGCAGACTGATGCCACCGGCCCCGGAAACTGGCCCCTATAATCAGGGCCAATGGATATTGGCAATCGTCTCTATCGCGCCGGGCAGGTCCAGGCCCTTGATCGCCTGGCGATCGAGGGCCACGGCATCGCCGGCTACGAGCTGATGCAGCGCGCCGGCCGCGCCGCCTTCCAGGCGCTTCGCGCGCGCTGGCCCGAGGCCGGCGCGCTGACGGTGTGCTGCGGCGGCGGCAACAACGGCGGCGACGGCTACGTGATCGCCCGCCTGGCGGCCGAGGCCGGCCTGGCGGTGCAGCTGATCGCGCTGAAAGACCCGGGCGAACTGGCCGGTGACGCGGCCACGGCCGCAGCCGACTGGCGCCATGCCGGCGGGGATCTTGCCGATCCCGAGCACTCGCTGTCCGGCGCGGTCATCGTCGATGCCCTGCTCGGCACCGGCCTCGACCGGCCGCCGGCCGGCGCCTATGCACGCCTGATCGAGCGCATCAACAACAGCGGCAACAAGGTACTGGCCGTGGACGTACCCTCGGGTCTTGATGCCGATACCGGCATGCCGCTCAAGCCGGCCGTGCGCGCCGATCTCACCGTGACCTTCATCGGCAACAAGCGCGGCCTCTACACCGGCCAGGCCGGGCACTGGTGCGGTCAGCGGCTGTATTTCGACCTGGCAACGCCAGCGGCCATCCACGCCGAGATCGACGCCGACGCCCGGCTGCTCGCGGTCGCCGACCTGCGCGCCTGGCTGCCGCCGCGCCGGCCGGACACCCACAAGGGCGATCTCGGCCACGTGCTGGTCATCGGCGGCGATGCCGGCATGGCCGGCGCGCCGGTGCTGGCCGGCCAGGCCGCGCTGCGCACCGGCTCGGGCCTGGTCTCGATTGCCACGCGCGCCGCGCATGCCGGCCTGGCGCCGAGCGTGCAGCCGGAGCTGATGGCGCACGGGGTGGAAACCCTGGACGCGCTTGATGCGCTGATCAAGTGCGCCGATGTGCTGGCCCTGGGTCCCGGCCTGGGGCAGGGGGACTGGTCCAGGGCCCTCTGGCAGCGTGCAATGGCGGCCGAACAACCGCGCGTGGTGGATGCCGACGCGCTCAACCTGCTGGCCGCTGGCGATGGTCCGATCGCATGCCGCGGCGCCGTTCTTACCCCGCACCCGGGCGAAGCGGCGCGGCTGCTGGGGGTGAGCGCGGCTGCGGTGCAGTCAGATCGCTTCGCCGCCGCCCGCGCGCTGGCTAAGCGCTTTTCCGCCGTGGTGGTGCTCAAGGGCCACGGCACGCTGATCGCCGAATCTTCCGGCCAGGTTGCCGTGTGCCCTTATGGTAATCCGGCCATGGCCTCGGCCGGCATGGGTGACGCCCTGACCGGGATCATCGCCAGCCTGCTCGGCCAGGGCTGCCAGCCGTTCGACGCGGCCTGCTGCGGCGTGCTGGTGCATGCGCTGGCCGGCGATCGGGCGGCCGCCGGGCGCCGCCAGATTCTGGCCAGCGATTTGATCGACCATCTGGCCGATATCCTGCCGGCATGAGCGAAACCTTCATCCTGCCGACCGAGCAGGACATGCTCGACTTCGGCGTTGTCCTGGCCGCGCGCCTGGCCGACGGCGGCGTGGTCTACCTGTCCGGCGATCTGGGCGTGGGCAAGACCACCCTGGTGCGCGGGCTGCTGCGCGCCATGGGCCATGAAGGGCGGGTCAAAAGTCCCAGCTACGGGCTGGTGGAGAGCTATGAACTCGCAGGGCTGACCGTGCACCATCTCGACCTCTACCGGCTCGGAGATCCAGAGGAAATCGAATACCTGGGGATCGCTGACCTGCTCGACGAGCGCAGCCTGCTGCTGGTCGAATGGGCGGAAAAAGGCAGGGGCTTCCTGCCGGCAGCCGGCTTGCGCATCCATATCGAGGACCTGCCGGACCAGAGCCGGCGCCTGACTCTGGCCGGGGCGGATCAAGGCACTGCAGGATGAACCGCGAACCGATCGATTCGCTACACTGGACAGTCAACGCTTGCCGACTTGCGTTGGCTCCTCCATCGCCGGATTTGCCATGATCAAAATACTCGCCCGACTGGTTCTGCTTGCTGCCCTGGCGGCTCTGCTGTTGTTGCTGCTGGCCGGTCCCGGCACCCGGCTGGAGGTCTGGGACTTCCGCTTCGGCTTTGCCCTGATGCGCTGGGCAGTGTATCTGGGTGCCGGCAGCGCGGTCCTTGCACTGGTGCTGGTCCTCATCCCGAAGGTGCGCAGCGGCCGGACCGGCTCACTGTTGTTCAGCCTGGTGCTCGGCGCGGTCGTGGCCTGCGTGCCGCTTCTGCAACTCCAGCAGGCCCGCACTCTGCCCCGGATCCATGACATCACCACTGATGTCGTCGACCCGCCGGCCTTCCGCGCGATCGCGCCGCTGCGCGCCGATGCGCCCAATCCGCCCGAGTACCAGGGCGCCGATATTGCCGAACAGCAGCGCGCGGCCTATCCCGATATCCAGCCGCTGATGCTCGAGGCCTATCCGGCCATTGTTTTCGATCATGCCCTGGAAACGGCGCGCGGCATGGGCTGGGAGATCGTCGCCGCCGAGCCCGGGCGCGGCATCATCGAGGCCACCGACACCACCTTCTGGTTCGGCTTCAAGGACGACGTGGTGGTGCGCATCTTAGCCGAAGGCGACGGCAGCCGGGTCGACGTGCGCTCCAAGTCACGGGTGGGCTTGAGCGACGTCGGCGCCAATGCCGCGCGCATCCGTGCGTTCCTGGCCCGGCTGGACGACCGCACCAGCTGAGGGAAATTCCATCCCTTGTCCAGCCGGATTGACGGAAACAGACATTTTGCGCCGTGATTCGTCCATACACTCTGGCCTCTGACCGAGGGATCGACAATGGATATTCAGCAACTTCTGGCCATTGGCGCCAGGGCTTTTCAGGCGCGGATCGAGGAAACTCAGGCCGGGTCGGTCCCGCCTGACCAGATCTCGGGCGCGCTCGCCGGCTTGCTGCCAGGCAAGGGAGAAACCGTTGATCTCGGCGCCTTGATTGCAAAGATGCAAAACGGCGGGCTGGCTTCCCTGGCCCAGTCCTGGTTGGGCGATGGCGCGAATGCCGGCATTGACCCGGGCCAGCTGGGATCCATGTTTGACAGCGGGGATATCCAGCGTTTTGCAGCCCGGCTGGGGCTTGACCCTGAATCCGCCCTGAAAGGTCTGCAGGGCGCTGTTCCGGAAATGGTCGACAAGGCATCCACGGGCGGCACGCTGAATGCGCTGGATTCGCTGGGTGGCGTCAGCGGTGTCATGGCCATGGCCGGGAAGCTGTTCGGCCGCTGACGCTCACCGGATCGCTTGCTTCGGGGGATTCGAGATGCAGAACGACGCTTCGAGGCCCGGTGCTTTTGGCAAGGCTTGCGCCATGGTCTTTTGTCTGGCTGGCATGCTCGCCTCGCCTGGCCGGGCGGAAACCGGGCCGGACCTGCTGACCGAACCATTCCAGTTCTCGCTGGGTACCTTCGTCCTGGATGTCGACCCCGGGGTGCGCCTGGATGGCCAGACGCAGGCCGGCACGGAAATCGACTGGAAGCGCGCTTTCGGTCTTGGCGATGTTGCGCGCTTTCGCATGGATGCTACCTGGCGTTTCGGTCAGGCGCACAAGCTCAGGGCGAGCTGGTTCAAAGACTCGCGTGACCGCAAGACCACCTTCGATCGTGAAGTGGTCTGGGGTGATGAAACTTTCGCGGTCGGTGCGCAGGTTCGGGGCAGTCTCGATTTCGAAATGTACCAGCTGGGCTACGAGTATGCCTTTCATCGAAGCCAGAACCGGGAGTTGACGGTCGCGGCCGGCTTGCACGTCATGGACGTACGCGCAGCGCTTGCAGCCGGCGCAGAAGTGGATGGCTCCGAGCTGGGGAATTTCAGGACCGATGGTGGCGAGGTGACCGCTCCGCTGCCGGTGCTGGGCCTGGCCGGGCTGTGGTCTCTGCCCGGCAATCTCTGGCTCAAGGCGCGGGCAGAATATTTCTACCTGGCTTTCGACGACTACGAGGGACAGATCCAGAATTACCGCTTGGCCATGACCTGGCAGCCGCGCGCCTGGCTCGGTATCGGCCTTGGCTATGATTATTCTTCATTGAACGTTGATATTGACCGGACCGCGTTTACCGGCAAGCTGGACTGGACCTACAGCGGGCCGATGGTCTTCTACAGCGCAAGTTTCTAGAATTTGGGCAAACCCCGGCTTCGAGGTTCTGCCGATTGTTTGGAACTGGTCTGGCTGTTGTGGCCGAATGCTCGATGACGACCATGGCGTCGTCGACCACGATGCCAATGGCCGGAACCGGCCCGGACAGGGTGCTCAGCTCGAACGAGAAAAAGCCGGTTCCAAGGTTTGCGGTTCCTTAGAGGCTGGGTCATTATCGGCATGGTGACATTTCATTTTCCGAAACAAGCAAAGAGCCCCTCATGATCAGAAATGTTGTTCTTGCGATTGTCGCGGCCATGGTGCTGGCCGGTTGCGCGGCCAGTGCCCGTATCCAGACGATGGCCGCACCGGGTGCGGACTTGTCCGCTTACCAGCGCTTTGCATTTGTCGAACCGCTCGGGACCGACCGCGCCGGCTACGCCAGCCTGATCTCGCAACAGCTGAAATTCTCCACCCGGCGCGAGCTTGAATTGCTGGGGTTGAACTACGTCGATGATGCGGCCCAGGCAGACCTGCTGGTCAATTTTCACGCCCACCTTGACGAGCGCATTCGCACCCGCGAGGTGCCCGAGCCGTACATGGGGCCCACATTCTGGGATTACCGTTACGGCCTGTACACGCCCTGGCCGGCTTACCCGAGCACGCGCACCGAGATTGACCAGGTGACCGAAGGCACGCTGGTGGTGGACCTGATCGACGCTGAACGCAACCAGATGGTGTGGGAGGGGACTGCGCGCAATAGCGTCACCGAGCACACTCGGCGCAATGCCTCAGAGCTGATCGACCAGACGGTTGCGCGGATGTTCCAGGACTTCCCGCGGTAGTCGGAGACTGGTCGTGCGAACCATTGCGGCCTCTGTTGTTTTCGTGATCTGCCTGGCCACGCTGGGTTCAGTGTCGGCTCAGCCGGCGTCCCCCGAGCCGCTGTCGGTCAGCCTGGCCGCGCCCTGGAGCGGCGACCTGGATGGCATGGTCGAGCGCCGCGTCATTCGGGTGCTGGTGCCCTACAGCCGAACGCTGTATTTCCTCGACGGCGCTGATCAGCGCGGTGTGGCCTATGAAATCATGCGCGACTTCGAAACCGCGCTCAACCAGCGCGTGGTCGAGGGACACTTGCGGGTGGAAGTCGCCTTCATTCCGACGACCCGGGACCGGCTTGTTCAGGCCCTGGAGGAGGGTTTGGGCGATGTGATCGCGGCCAATCTGACGATCACGCCCGAGCGTAGTGAACGGGTTGCCTTCACTACGCCGCTGGGCCGTCAGGTCAGTGAGTTCCTGATTCGCCATGCCGAGGCCAGAGTACCCGCCAGCTGGGCCGATCTGGGCGGGCAGGACGTGATGGTTCATCCCGACAGCAGTTACTTTGAGCACCTGCTCCAGATCAATCGCGAGCTGGTCATGCAGGGCAAGCCGGCCATTGGCATCCAGGAAGCCCCCGGTCATTTCGAAACCGAGGACATCCTTGAAATGGTCAATGCCGGTCTGGCCGATTACACCATTGCCGACAGCTACCTGGCCTCGTTGTGGGGGCAGGTGTTTGACCAGATTGCCGTCCATCCCGAGCTGGCGCTCAGTGAAGGCAATTCGATTGCCTTCGCGGTTCGTCGTGAAAGCCCGGAGCTGAAAGCTGCGCTCGATGAGTTCCTGACCACGCGGCGCAAGGGCACGCTGCATGGCAACATTCTGTTCGATCGCTACTACAAGAGCCTCAACTTTGTAACCAACGCAACTGCCGAAGCCGAGCGCGCCCGTTTCGAGGCACTCGCCGAACTGTTCGAGCACAAGGCCGAGCAATACGGCCTCGACTGGCTGATGGTCATGGCCCAGAGCTACCAGGAATCGCGCCTGGATCACAGCGTCATCAGCCCGGCCGGGGCGATCGGCATCATGCAGTTGCTGCCGGCCACGGGCGCTGACATGGGGGTCGAGGATCTGACCGTGCTGGAGGAGAACGTGCTGGCCGGGGTACGCTACGTGCGCTACCTGATCGACAACTTTTTTGATCAGCCGACGCTGCCGCCCGAGGAGCAGCTGCTGTTTGCCCTGGCCGCCTACAACGCCGGTCCCGGCAGGATTCGCCAGATGCGCCAGACCGCGGCCGAGCGCGGTCTGGACCGCGACCGCTGGTTCAACAACGTCGAGCGCATCGCGGCTGAAAAGATTGGTCGCGAGACCGTGCGCTATGTTGCCAACATCTACAAGTACTACGTCGCCTACCGCCTGATCCATGAGCAGGGCCTGCGGATGACCGATGGCGAGGCGATGAACTGAAACGCTCAGGCCTGGCGGCTGACGGTCTTGATCCGGTACAGAATGTCCAGCGCCTCGCGCGGACTCAGTTCATCCGGGTCGATCTCGGCCAGCATGTCGCGTAGCGCATCGGGTGCGCTTTCCTGCGCGACTGCCGGATGGTCGAACAGTCCCAACTGCGGCGAGGCCGCGCGCGCGGCGTCGTTTTCGAGCCGGTTGAGATGCTTGCGGGCCTGGGTGATGACCGGTTTGGGAACTCCGGCCAGTTTCGCGACCTGGATCCCGTAAGACTGGCTGGCGGGTCCCTCGCGGACCGAGTGCAAAAAGACGATGCGATCGCCGTGCTCGCGTGCTTCAAGGTGCACGTTGCTGATGCCTTCGTGGTCTTCGGCCAGACGGGTGAGTTCGAAGTAGTGGGTGGCGAACAGGGTCAGGGCGCGGATGTTCAGGGCCAGTTCGGTGGCCACCGCCCAGGCCAGGGCCAGGCCGTCGAAGGTGGAGGTGCCGCGGCCGATCTCGTCCATCAGCACCAGCGACTGATCGGTCGCGTTGTGCAGGATGTTGGCGGTCTCGACCATCTCGACCATGAAGGTCGAGCGGCCCCGGGTCAGGTCGTCGCCTGCCCCGATGCGCGAGAAGATCCTATCGATCGGGCCGATGCGCGCGGCTCGAGCCGGCACGAAGCTGCCGGCATGGGCGAGGATCACGATCAGCGCGGCCTGGCGCATATAGGTCGACTTGCCGCCCATGTTGGGCCCGGTGATGACCAGCATGCGCCGCTCGGGGTCCAGGCGGCAGTCATTGGGCACGAAAGCCTCGTCCTGCACGCGCTCGACCACCGGATGGCGGCCGTCGCCGATCTCCAGTCCCGGCTGGTCATCCAGGCGCGGACGCGAGAAGTTCAGGGTCTCGGCGCGCTCGGCGAAGGCGACCAGGACATCCAGGGTGGCCAGACCGGAAGCCAGCGCGCTCAGGTTCCGGTGGCGGCCGGCCAGGTCCTCAACCAGATTTTCGTACAGCGCCTTTTCCCGGGCCAGGGCGCGTTCGCGGGCCGAGAGCACCTTGTCCTCGAAGGCCTTGAGTTCCTCGGTGATGTAGCGTTCGGCGTTTTTCAGCGTCTGGCGGCGACTGTACTCGGTCGGCACCTTGTCGGCCTGGGCCCTGGAGATTTCGATGTAGTAGCCGTGGACGCGGTTGTAGCCCACTTTCAGCGTGGCAATGCCGGTACGGGCCTTTTCCTGTTCCTCGTAGCGCAGCAGGAAGTCGCCGGCGTTGCGGCTCAGGGATCTCAGTTCATCGAGTTCGGCATCAAAGCCTTCGGCGATGACGCCGCCGTCGCGAATGACCATCGGTGGCTGATCGACGATGGCGCTGGTGAGCAGATGCGCCAGTTCGGGCTTTGGAATGAGGGTCTCGGCCAGCTGACGCAGCAGGGCGGAGGGCAAAGCATCCAGGGTCGCGTTCAGGGCCGGAAGACGAGCCAGGCCCTCGCGCAGGGTAGCGAGGTCGCGCGGCCGCGCTGTTTTAAGCGCGATGCGGGTCAGGACGCGCTCCAGGTCGCCGATGCCGGACAGTTGTTCGGCCACCCCGGGGTGGGCATGTTGTTGCAGCAAGGTCTCGACGGCATCGTGGCGGGCTTGCAGGCGCTCCTGGTCGCGCAGCGGATGGGTGATCCAGCGCTTGAGCTTGCGGCTGCCCATGGGCGTGGCGGCGGTGTCCATCAGGCCGACCAGGGTGTGCTCGGAGCGCCCGTCGGGATGGATGTCGATTTCCAGATGTCGGCGCGTCGAGGCGTCCAGCACCAGGTGCTCGCTGGCCTCGACCGCCCGCACGCTGCTCAGGTGAGCGAGTTCCCCAGCCAGCATCTCGCGGGCGTAGTTGAGCAGGGCGCCGGCGGCGGCCAGGCCCGGGCCGCGCTGCTCGATGCCGAAGCCGGACAAATCCTGGACCTGCAATTGCCGGCACAGCTCGCGCTCGCCGTTTGCGCTGTCGAAATGCCAGGGCGGGGTCGGGCGCAGGGCAGCGATCAGGCCGGAGACGGGCAGGGCAAAGTCCTCGGGAAACAGCACCTCGGCCGGTCGCAGGCGCTCCAGCTCGGCACCGAGTTCGGCCGGGTTGGCCGGCTCGGCAAAGCGCAGCCGCCCGCCGGCCACGTCCAGCCAGGCCAGGCCGAAGCCCTTCTTGGCCGGCGCGATCGCGGCCAGCAGGCGGTCCTGGCGATCGTCCAGCAGCGCTTCCTCGGTGACCGTGCCGGGGGTGACGATGCGCACCACCTTGCGCTCGACCGGCCCCTTGGCCTCGTTCGGATCACCGATCTGCTCGCAGATGGCGATTGACTCGCCTTTCTTGATCAGCCGGGCCAGGTAGCCGTCGACCGCGTGGTAGGGCACCCCGGCCATGGGAATGGGCTGGCCGGCCGATTGTCCGCGCGTGGTCAGGGTGATGTCGAGCAGCTTGGCCGCTTTCCGGGCATCGTCATAGAACAGCTCATAGAAGTCCCCCATGCGGAAAAACAGCAGGATGTCCGGATAGTCGGACTTGATCCTGAGGTACTGCTGCATCAGGGGCGTGTGCTGGGTGGACTTGTCGGCCATGCCGCTCACGGTGTCCCTTTTTGAAACCAGTTTTCCACTTTCAGCCCGTTGATCCGGTCGAAGTGCCGTGTGTTGCGGGTGACCATGATGAGTCCATGGGTGGTGGCAGTGGCGGCAAGAAAGGTGTCGATCAAGCCGATTTCACGCCCGCTGCGGCGCAGATCAGCGGAGATCTCGGCCGCCCGCAGGCTGACGGCCTCGTCGGCCGGCAGCCACTGTACCAGCGGCAGGATGGTCTTGACGATTTTGTCCCAAAGCGGTTCGGGGTCGTCGCGCAAGCACGTGCCGCGGCGCAGTTCGAAGCGGGTCAGTTCGGAGGCATAAAGGCCCGCGGCCGGCTGGGCCAGCAGGTGTCTGATCACCCCGGCGTCGGGTCGTTTCCGCAGGATTTCGCTCAGGATGTTGGTGTCGAGCAGGCGCATGAGAGCCGCATCAGGCAAAAGGGTCGCGCAGCTGTTCGCGGCGGCTTTGCACGCGAATCTCCTCCAGTGCCTCGAAAAACGCCGGATCATCGATGCCGTCGGGGTTCATCACGCTGCCGTCGGAGCGGAATTCAAGCCGCTGCTTGAGCGCTTCGATCGGGTCCTGGCTGGATTCGGCCTCGGCGACCTGCAGGCCTCGCCGGATCAACTCCTCGACGGTATCCTTGAGTTTGCGATCGCTGGCCGCTGCCCGAATCTTTATCCGGCGCAGTAGTTCGTCGGGCAGTTCAAGCGTGGTCTTCATGGCCATATTTCCATATTTATGGATTTATGCAAAATTATAGAGCATTCCTTGGGGCGCCAGACATGCTCGCACTCATGATGGCGAGCACGCGGCTGGCGAAACCGGCATTATGGGGTTCATGGAATTCCGACTCGACGATGACGCTCTGGCTACCCTGACGGCGGCTATGGCGGCTGAGCTGAAGCTGCAGGGCCGCATGCTGGCCACGGCCGAATCCTGCACCGGCGGCTGGATCGCCAAGCTGTGCACCGACCTGGCCGGCTCTTCGGCCTGGTTCGAGCGCGGTATGGTGACCTACAGCAACGAGGCCAAGCAGGACATGCTGGGTGTGGGCGCCTCGGACCTGTATCGCTTCGGTGCGGTCAGCGAGGAAGTGGCCGCCGCCATGGCCGCCGGCGCCCTGCGCTTCAGTCGGGCCGATTGCGCGCTGTCCGTCACCGGGATCGCCGGGCCGGATGGCGGCAGTCCGGACAAGCCGGTCGGGACGGTCTGTTTCGGCTGGGCGATGCCGGGTGGCGTGGTCGAGACCGAACGCTACTGCTTCGACGGCGATCGCGATGGTGTCCGCCGGGCCACCATCGTGCGGGCCCTGAACGGCCTGCTGGAACGCCTGGCCAGGCCGGGGCGGGGTTAGTCGTCGAGGAGTTCGCAGCGTGCCGCAGCAGCCCTCGCAGCGCCGCCTGTTTTTTGCCTGCTGGCCGGATGCGGCGGTGCGCCAGGCCATCATCGAGCGGCGGCGTCTGATCGATGGTGTGTCGCCGCGCCGGGTGCCCGATCACAATCTTCACCTGACCTTGCTGTTTCTGGGCAACCAGCCGGCTGCACAGCTGCCCGAGATGCTGGCGGCGGTCGATCGCATGGATGCGCCCGGTTTCATACTCAAGCTCGATTGTTTCGGCTGGTTTGCCGGGGCCAGGGTGGCCTGGCTGGGTGGACCGGCGCCGCAGCCTGCCCAGGCGCTGGTCGAACGGCTCGGCGATGCGATGGCCGGGCTTGGACTGGCGTTCGAGCCGCGCCGGTTTCATCCCCACATCACCCTGTACCGCAAGGTCGGCCGCCAGCCGGATTTTCCCAGGCCGCCGCCGCTGGACTGGCCGATCAGGGAATTTGTCTTGATCGAGTCAATACCCTCCCGGCCTTATCAGGTTTTGAGAACCTGGCCGCTTAGCCTGTCTCCAGGCTGATCCGGGTGTCTGCATGATGCGCACAGGAAGACGGTGTTGATTGCGGTAGGAAAACGGCGCAACCGACCGCGACGGCCCGGTCATCGGCAGGCGCTGTGTGATAATCCACCCATCGCAGCGCAACCGAACTGAATCCAGGACAAGAGGAATGCACAAAGTGGACGACAATCGCAAACGGGCCCTGGCCGCCGCCCTCGGCCAGATCGAAAAACAGTATGGCAAGGGCGCGATCATGCGCATGGGCGATGACGCCCGAAACAAGGACGTGCCGGTGGTCTCGACCGGGTCGCTGGCGCTGGACGTGGCCCTGGGCATCGGCGGCCTGCCGCGCGGCCGGGTGATCGAGATCTATGGTCCGGAATCCTCCGGCAAGACCACCCTGACCCTGCACGCCGTGGCCGAAGCGCAGAAAGCCGGCGGCACGGCCGCTTTCGTCGACGCCGAGCACGCGCTCGACCCCAGCTATGCCGAAAAGCTCGGGGTCAATGTCGATGACCTGCTGGTCTCCCAGCCCGACACCGGCGAGCAGGCCCTGGAAATCACCGACATGCTGGTCCGCTCGGGTGCGGTCGACATCGTGGTGGTCGATTCGGTCGCAGCACTCACCCCCAAGGCCGAGATCGAAGGCGAGATGGGCGACTCCCACGTCGGCCTGCAGGCCCGCCTGATGAGCCAGGCGCTGAGGAAACTGACCGGCAACATCAAGCGCACCAACTGCATGGTCATCTTCATCAACCAGATCCGCATGAAGATCGGGGTGATGTTCGGCTCGCCCGAAACCACCACCGGCGGCAACGCGCTGAAGTTCTACTCCTCGGTGCGCCTGGACATCCGCCGCATTGGCGCGCTCAAGCGCGGCGACGAGGTGATCGGCAACGAGACCCGGGTCAAGGTGGTCAAGAACAAGATGGCCCCGCCGTTCCGCCAGGCCGTGTTCGAGATCCTCTATGGTGAGGGCATCTCGCGCGAGGGCGAGCTGATCGAACTGGGCGTCGAGCACGGCCTGATCAAGAAGTCCGGGGCCTGGTACAGCTATGGTGACGACCGCATCGGCCAGGGCAAGGACAATGTCCGCCAGTTCCTCAAGGACAACCCGGAAATGGCCGATGAAATCGACCGCCTGGTGCGCGAAAAGCTGTTGCCCAAGCCTGAAGCGGTGGCGGCCGCCGCTGCCGCCGAGGCGGCCGAAGCCGGCTGATGCACGAATCCCGGGCCGACGCCAGCCCGGCGGATGTGCGCGAGGCTGCGCTGCGCCTGCTGGCGCGGCGCGAGCATTCGGCCGTGGAACTGAGCCGGAAACTCAAGCGCAAGGGCTGGCCGGAGTCGCTGGTGGAGCAGGGTATCGCCGAGTTGGCCGAGCAGGGCCTGCAGTCCGACCAGCGCTTTGCCGAAAGCTTTGCCCGGTCGCGCGCCGAAAAAGCCTATGGGCCGGTCCGTATCCGCGCCGAGCTGGCCGAGCGCGGCATCGATCGCTCGCTGGCCCGGCGGGCGCTGGATGAACTCGACGTCGACTGGCTGGCTCAGGCCGCCAAGTGGTTCCTGCGCCGCTACGGCGAGATCCGGTCAGAGGACATGAAGGAAAAGAGCCGGCGACGGCAGGCGCTGGCCCGGCGCGGGTTTGAAGAGTCGGTCATTCGCGAACTGACGGATTGAAAGTCGGGCGAAAGGCTACAATCAAGGGTTGAACCTGACCTTCGCTTTCGCGACAGTAATCCGATGAACTCCACCGCCGACATCCGCCAGGCCTTTCTCGATTTTTTCGCCGAGCGTGACCACCGCGTCGTCGCCTCCAGCTCGCTGGTGCCGGCCAACGACCCGACCCTGCTGTTCACCAACGCCGGCATGAACCAGTTCAAGGACGTGTTCCTGGGCTCGGAAAAGCGCGCCTACACCCGCGCGACCTCGTCCCAGCGCTGCGTGCGCGCCGGCGGCAAGCACAACGACCTGGAGAACGTCGGCTACAC
>JBKHEF010000043.1:0-14279 GCA_046540955.1 Wenzhouxiangella sp. | reverse complement strand
TGCACGGCGGCGGCCCCGGCAGGACGGGCGAAGCGTGGATCGAACGCGCCGACGGCCACATCCAGCCGCTGGCCGGCTGCGACCGGGCTGAAGTCGAGGACGGCGATGCGCTGGTGATACGCACCCCGGGCGGCGGCGGCTGGGGCGAGCAAAATTCCTAGTCATTTCCCCGCAATTTCCCACATGAAGTCAAGCCATCTTCCAATTGGCCGCAACCGGTTCCTGCGACACACTCCAACCACTGCGTTGTTTGACGCAGCGCAGAACCCCAACAGGTCAATATCCAATTGCAAAGGAGTCGAAGATGGACATCATCAAGCAATCAAAATGGGCTCTGACCACGCTTGTGTTTATGCTGGGATTCAACTCGGGCGCGCTCGCAGAATCGACGGAATGCGCCGCTTCGGATTTACAAAATGTCGAATCCAGACTGGTCAGTGCCACGATCCAGGAAATTTCAGACCTGACCGGAATCGACCGGAACACGCTCGAATGGGCCACAGCCACCGATCCCCTGTTCACGGTTCTCGTCGACGGCGAGGCCATTCCCTACCACGAATTCGGACCGGAAACCGAAGATGAACTCGTTACCGACTCCGGCCTGCGTATTCGACCGGACACTCATTCGATTGCGATCGAAATGCAGGATGGGGTAGTTTCGACCTTTGACCTGCCCTCACTTGCCGAAAAAAAGAACAGGGTGTTTTCACAACAAGCCTCGGCTCCTGGCGATGGACAGACTGAGGGATGGTGGTTCCTGATTCCGCCCGCGGTAGGCGTTGGTTCGGCAGTCTCATGCTGGGCCGCTGCCCAAATGTGCATGGACGACTGCTGGGAGAGGATTCGGTCCTGTCCATGCGGTGGCAGTTGTGAATGTGGCTTGTGTGGGAAAGCTTCCAACGGTTCATGCTACACCTGCCCGGTCTCTCCGCCACGCGAAGATACCATAAGGCTACCTTGAGCAATAGCCGACCATAACCGTTCATAGTCATGGTGGAAAAGTGATCAAATCTGTTTCCGATATCGGCCTTCCATTCCAAACCTTCAAGGCGGGGCGCGCGGTGCGCGCCTTTGCCCAGGCCGGTCTGGAATTTGCCTTGGCCTTTTGCTTCCTGATCTTTTCCTTGTTCCTGCTGATTGCAGCGGACCGATTCGGCGCAGGCCTTCCTCTGCTTGTACTGGAAGGCCGGGTGGTCATGGATTTCTGGGAATACGAAGATGATCGGGCAAATCGTGCTGAAGCAACGCTGGAACGGCTCCTGCCGCACCGAAGCACGTATACGTTAGAAGAGACTCAGGAATCGCTGGGGCCGGATTTCGATCAGCGTCTGGTCCTTAATGTCACCTATCGAAATCTGACCGCTTTTTACGACTGGATGGATTTACCCTGGACACTTTTTGATGAACTTGGCGGCAACCGCGGTGCGTTCAAATCCGATTTCAACGGTATACACGTTCCTTATCCAATCTTGGCCGTCGTTGCGACGCATCTATTGATTATTCCCTGGTTGATTATTCGGCTTTGGTTTATGCCGAAGGTGGCCATCCCTGCCAAGCCGCTGATCCGCCCAATCGCCCAGAAAAAAAATATTCTGGCCAGCTGCGTTGGAGCCGGCCTGCTTCTAGGCATGCTCATTCCTGTTTCTTTCATTTCATTGGAATCTCTCAACCTGCTGCAATTCTCTGAAGCGATGCCATCACTCGAATCGCTGGGGATTTCGCTGGATCATCTCTGGATCGGCGCGCTGCTGCTAGGTCTCTGCGGAGCCGCTGAAGAGGTCTTCTTCCGCGGTATTCTTCTGCGTCGCTTCGTGCAAAACGGCCTGCCTGTTCTGGGCATTGTGGTTTGCGCGTTCTGGTTCACGGTAGCGCATGCACCCTTCTTCTCCTTCAACAGCGGCAATATCGCCTATATGCTCGTTATTGCTTCGGCCGGTCTTGGACTGGGTTTTCTGACACTCAGAACCCGGACCTGGGTGCCGGCAGCGATCGTCCATGCCAACTATAACTTCACCGTCACGCTGGTGGCCGGCTGGTCCTTGATGTGAGCCCGGTGGATGGGGTGAGGTGGACCCGCCTGGTCCGAGATCACTCCTCGCCGTCGATCTCCGACAGTAGCACCTCCACTGCCCTGGCCAGCATGCCGTCTTCGCCTGCGGCGATGCGGTTCGGGTCAGGATAGACGGTGATATCAGGATAGGTGGTCTTGCGCTCCAGCCAGTCGCCCTCGGCATCCTTTATGCCAAGGCGCGGGGTGCCGGCGCGGATGTCGCCGGAAGCCAGCGTTTCCCAACCGGCGTAGGTGCAGGTCCCGCCTACGGGCGTGCCGACCAGGGTACTGATGCCCAGGTTCTGCCAGGCAGCGACAAAACAATGGCCGTCGGAATAGGCGCCCTGGTTGGTCAGCGCTACCGATGGTTTGACCCACTCGGTCAGCGGTTCACCCTGGGCAATCCGGCCGTCGGGCACGTTCCACATGTACTGTCGTCCGGTGAACAGCTGGACCAGCCAGTCGACCAGGTCGCCGCCGCCGTTGTCGCGCACGTCAATGACGACGCCTTCCTTGGTGAAGTGGCGGCCGAACAGGTCGCTGTAGACCCGGCGGTAGGCGGTGTCAGACATCTGCGGGATGTACACGTAACCCAGACGACCGTCGGAGAGGGTTTCGACCAGCTGGTGCCGTGACTCGACCCAGTGTTCGTGCCGCCACTCGGTTTCCTGGCCCATGGACACCGGTTTGAGCACGACGTCATAGCGGCCGGCATCATCGCGCAGGGTCAGGCGCAGGCGCTGGCCGACGCGGTTACGCAAATGGGCGTACAGATTGCTCTGGCTGCCGACCGCCTGGCCGTCAACCGCGACGATGCGGTGACCGTCCCGGACCCGATCGCTGGCCTGGGCCAGCGGCCCAGGCACCAGAACAGTCGCGATCCGGATGCCTTCGTCGCCGGTGCGGTGGTCGAGGATGGCGCCGAGCGCACCGGTCGGCTCCTTCGGTGTCCGGCGATACCTTGCATAGGCATGCGAGACGTTGAGCTCGCCGATGAACTCATTGAGCAGCTCGACGAAATCGACGTTGTTGTGGATACCGGCGAGCTTGCCCTGGTAGTGCTCGTACATGCCGTCCCAATCGGCCTCGGCCAGCACGGCCGGATCGTAGATGCGATCCCGGGTCGTCAGCCAGACATGGTGCAGCATGGCACGTCGCTCGGCATCGGCGTCCAGGGTCACGCTGAGGTCGATCTTGACCGGTTCAGCGGCCGCGCTGTCTCCCTCCAGCGAGATCTTCGAAAGCCCGCCGTCGGCCAGGACCACGGCCGTCTTGTCGTCACTGGTGATCGCAAGCGCGGCGCGCCGCGCACCCAGCGCCACCAGTTTGGCCGTCTTTTCCTCGCGGAAATCATGCGCCCAGAGGTCGTAGCCGCTTTCGAACGCGCTGATGTAGTACAGCTTCGATGCATCACCGTTGAGCGCAAAGTCGGCCAGATCGGAGGAATGGATGGTCAGCCTGGTCTGTCGCTCGGATGCACCGGCCGCGTCGAACTCTACCGGCGCCGGCTTTTCATCGGCCGGTTCCTCATCGTCGGTCTCCGGTGCCGCTTCTTCATCCAGCGCTATCTGCTCCTTGCTGCGCCGGAAACGATCGAAAGCCTCCTGGTTCAGAAACTGTGCGTGTACGTCGAGCTGGGCACCGTGGCCACCGTGCTGGCGCGGCCCGTAACGGGCCGTGGTCCAGGCGATCAGTTGGCCCTCGTCATGCCAGCGCGGGCGGGCGTCCATGTAGCCGGATCGGGTCAGGTCCAGCGGTGCGGCAGAGCCGTCGGCCGGCACCAGCGCGACGTTGCGGAAAAACAATCGGCCGCTGGGCTGGATGTCCACGGCCAGGAAGCGGCTGTCCGGGGACCAGTCGAAATGGATGTCGTTGTTGCCGATCGAGAAGTTCACCTCACCGGGCACTACCGAAATCGATTTTTCCGTCTGGCGGTCGAACACGCGCACTTCGGCCCAGTCATCCAGATAGGCGACATGCCGTCCGTCCGGCGCCACGTTCGGATGGGTGGCCGCCGCTCTCAGGCCACCGGCGTGCTCGGAGCCGTCGATCAATCGACCTTCCTCGACCAGCGTAGCGGTGAAGAAATAAGACTCATCGGGATCGCTCAGCCGGCTCTCGAAGATCGCCCACTGGGCTTCACGCTCGGCGGCGTAGAGCAAGCCCCGCCCGTCGGGCGTAAACGCCAGATTGCGCTCCAGGCCGGGCGTGCGCGTGATTCGCCGGGTCGTCGAGAAATCCATAGCGGTAACGAACACGTCACCGCGAAGAACGAAGGCGATTTCCTTGTCGTTGGGCGAGACCACGAACTCACTGATATTGCCTTCGACCTCGGTCTTGATCGTGCCGTCGCCAGTATCCGCTCCAAGCAAGTTAATGGCGACCGGTACAGACCCTTTCGCAGCCCCGGCCCGTTCAGCATCGGCAGGAAGCAGGTAGACCTCACCGTCAAATCCGTAGCTCAGCATCCCGTTGGCTGCAACGCTGAGTCCGCGCACCGGGTGCCGGGTATGAAAAGTGACCTGCCTTGCGCTCGCCTCACCCCCGGCGAGCGTCTGGTGCCAGACGTTGAGGCTGCCCGAACGCTCCGAAATGAAGTAAAAGCCCTCGCCGCTGGCGTCCCAGACTGGCGTGTGGTCGTTCCATCGGCTGGTCGTCAGCCGCTCATGGCTTCCGCTCGCCTCATCCAGCAGCCAGATGTCGCGGGCAAAGGGAGAATCGTCGTGCTTGCGGTAGAAATCATCGCCCTTGTAGTCGGCATAGAGCAGGCGCTCACCGCTGAAGTCCCACACCGCCTGGCGCGCCTCGATCGGCGTGACCTGGCGAGGCGTGCCGCCGGTCACCGGCACTTCGTAGAGTTCCGGGCGGCGCTGATGCGGGTCGGCGGCATGATCGGGCGGATCGTAGCGCACACTTTCAAACAGCACCGCACTGCCGTCGGCGGAAAAGCCGGTGACCACGTCGTCGGCCTGGTGATAGGTCAGACGCCGGGCGGGTCCGCCGGCCAGGTCCAACAGATACACATCGAGGGTGCCATTGCGATCGCTGCTGTAAGCGATATGGCTGCCGTCAGGCGACCAGCGGGGATTGGACTCCACGGCATCGGTGAGGGTCAGCGGGACCGCAATCCCACCGGCCGTGTCGACGCGATAGATATCGCCTGCATGGGTGAAGACCAGCACAGCCCCGTCAGGAGACAGCGCCGGCTCGCGAAGCCAGCGTTCGCTCGAAGTCTGTGCATGGGAAGATAGCGCCAGCAGCGCGAGCAGGGAAAGGCAGAGCGTCCGTGTCATCGTCGAATTCCGGTCTTTTGTGGAGTCGGGCCGCCATGGCGGCAGCATTTCAACTGCGGTAAGAGAGTAGTTCATTGTTGGGGCGCACGGCGGCGTCCTCGGAAAAATCGGCACCGGACTCGGGAAAATCGGCACACCAGATTTACAGACCTACTCGACCAGCAGTCGCTCGATTTCGGTGCGGATGGCGAGCATGTCATCGACGCACATCGCATGGCCGTCCTGTCCGTTTTCGTCGTGATACTCCATGCCCGGATGGATGAAGCGGATCACGCCCTGCTTGTCGAGGAGGAAGGTCACCGAGGTCGCCGGCCGATCGGGGCCGGTCAGCCACCATTCCTTCAGGGTCCTGTTGCGCCAATCCCAGTCCACGGCGATGGGAAACTTGAATTCGCGCTCCTCGACCACGCGCTGCACTCGCGGCAGATCGAGCGGATCATCACGGCCGGCCTTGGGATGGAAGACGCCGACCAGGGTCAGGCCGTGAGTCGAATACTCCTCATGCAGGGTCCGCAGCGCCGGCGCGCTGCTGGCGCAGAACGGGCAGGTGTCGGTCCACCAGCGCACCAGCACCACCTGCCCGCGCAGGTCGGCCAGTTCCATGGGTTCGGAATTAAGCCAGGCGTCGAAGTCGAACGGCGGCGCGGCGAGCCCGATTCGATCAGCACCGGCATCTCGATCCATGTCCTTGAGCGAGCCGAGCAGCGAGGCAATCCGCTCGTCGGCCTCGGATGTTGAATAACCATCGGCCAGCAAGTGATCCCGAAAATGATCCCAGTCACGAATCGGCGCGATCTCGCCCGCTGACACAACGCTGCCCAGAAAGACCAGGCATAGCAAAAACACAAGCCGTGTCATCAATCCATCCTGTGGGAATCAGGCATCATCATGCCACCCAGTGGAAAGGATTCGCAAAAAAAAAACGGCGCCGCTTGTGAGACGCCAAAGCGTTGCCTAATCAACCGAACGGCCCACTAGCCCTCGAACACCACGCGATCTCGCCCATTGGACTTGGCTTGATAAAGCGCCGCGTCGGTCCGGTCCAGCATCTCCTCCAAGCTCTTACCGGGACGGCTGGTAGCGCCGATGCTGACGGTAAAGCTGACCGACTGGTCGCCGATTGGTAAAACAATGGCGGCGACCGCCGCGCGCAGCGCTTCCAGAACCGCTTCGGCCTGCGCCTGGCTATAACGGGGCAGCAGGATGGCGAATTCCTCGCCGCCCATGCGGGCGCACAGGCCGTCCGGGCCAGCCGCCTCGCGCAGGGCATCGGCCATGGCAACCAGTGCCAAGTCACCAAAGTGGTGGCCGAATTGATCATTGATCTGCTTGAAGTGGTCGGCATCCAGGATGGCCACGGCCAGACCGCTAGAGTCGCTGACCGCGGCTTCATGAACCGGGCTCGCGCGGCGCATGAAATCCCGCCGGTTCGGCAAGCCGGTCAGATAGTCGTGGTTCGACGCGTGGCGGGCCTCAGCCAGACTCAGGAGCATGTCGATATTCTGGTCCACCCGGCAGAACAGCTCTTCTGTGCTGAACGACTTGTGCAGGAAATCCGAGGCCCCGCCCTTGAGGAACCGGGCCAGCAGGGCGAGGGTCTCGGCCAGGGTCGAAGCCGTCAGGCATCGCGCACCGGTCAGAGCCGACACTTTTTCCACCAGCAGTTCGGCCACAGCGAGGCTGTCTTCGACAACCAGCACAGACCCCTGGGACCTCACCGCCGGCCGCCTCGCGGGACGATGGCCAAAGACCGAATCCGCTTCAGCGCAACCCGGGCTAGTCCTGGTCAGGCTGCAGGTACTTCGCCAGCCAGGCGTGGACTTCTTCCCAGAAATGGCGGGCTTCCTTGCCGTTCATGATCCAGTGGTCGGCGTCGTGGAAGACCAGCAGCTTCGAGGGCACCTGCATGCGCTGCAGGTAGGTCCAGGCGGCGATGGTCTGGTTCGGCGGCACCCGGTAGTCTTTCTCGCCGATGGTCAGCATGGTCGGGGTGGCGAAGTTTTCCGCGTAAGTTGCCGGGCTTTGCTCTTCCCACACCGGGCTGTCGCCCCACGGCGGGCCGCCGTTCATGCGCTCGCGGTGGTAGATCGCATCGCTGGTCGCCCACTGCCCTTCCAGGTCGATCAGCCCGGCGTGACCGACCAGCGCGTCAAAGCGGTCGGTGGTGGCCAGCAGCCAGTTGACCAGGTGGCCGCCGTAGCTCGCACCGGTCGCCGCCTGTCGATCAGGGTCGATGAAGGCGAAGCGCTCGATGGCCACATCCGCCGCCTCGATCAGCTCTTCGCCCGGGGTGGCCAGCGGATCGCCCTCGATATTGCGCGAAAACTCGGCACCGTAGCCGACCGAGCCGGTGTAGTCGGTCAACAGCACCACGTAGCCGGGCGAGGCCAGCAGGTGCGGGCTCCAGCGCACGTGGTCGGAATCCATCGACGAGGCGAACGGCCCGCCGTGGATGAACAGCACCAGCGGGTACTGCTTGCTTTCATCAAAGTCCGGCGGCAGCGCCAGCCAGCTGTGGATGCGGCGGCCCTGGCTGGAGGTGAACCAGAACGAGCGAAACGCCGGCCGGTCCAGGCCTTCGGCGCGCTCGGCGTTGAATTCGGTCAGGGCGGTGCGCTCGCCGCTGGCCGGGTTGACGCGCACCAGCTCCACCGGCGTCGTCGAGCTCTCCCAGCTTGCCACCAGCGCGCCGTCGGCCGCCTTCACGCCGCCGAACACGCCGGCGCTGTCGGCATCCAGCGGGCTGACCTCGCCGCCATCGGCCGGCATGGCAAACAGGCGCACGTGGCCCTGGTCGGCCGCGCTGAGATAAATCGTGCGGCCATCGGCGCTGATATCGAAGCCTCCCACCGAGCGGTCGAACTCGCCGGTCAGCACCTCGAGCTCGCCGGCCAGCGCCTCGCCGTCCCAGCCGGCCCGCGCGATCTCGCTGTGGTTGTAGACAAACTCGGTGATCGGCCCGTAGCTGCAGTACAAAACGCGCCCGTCGGGGCTGAAGCGGGCGCTTGTGCAGCTGAAGTCCTCGCCCTCGGTCACCGCCGCGGGTTCACCCCCGTCGACCGGCACCCGGTAGAGGTGATAGCGGACCACCGAGTGGGCCGCCTCGTGCAGGTTCTGGGTCGCCGTGAACACCAGCGCCTGCCCGTCCGGCGTCCAGACTGCCTGCAGGCTGTCGCCGCCCAGGGACGGCGAGCCGGCGTAGCCCGGCGTGCTGACCAGCTCGGTATCGAACAGCAGATCGACCGGCTCGGCGCCTGGCTCGGCGTCCTGGACGAATAGCCGGGTGTGTTTTTCGTCGCGCCAGCGGTTCCACTGGCGGATCGGGAAGATCTCGTAGCTCGAGACGTTGATGCCGTCCTCTTTGGCCTGCTGGTCACGCTCGGCGTTGGCCTCGTCGTCGGCCGCGTCAGGCCAGACCCGGCTTTCGAACGCGATGCGCTCGCCGTCCGGGCTCCAGCGCGGGTTCGAGGCGCCGGTTGAGAGGTCGGTGATCTGCACCGCCTCGCCCGGCCCGGTCATGTCCATGACAAAGATCTGCGCCGGCTCCTCGTCGCCGCCGCGGCTGGCGCTGAACGCGATCCTGGCGCCGTCCGGCCGCCATTGCACGCCGCTCTCGCCGCCCGGGGTGGCAGTCAGCCGGCGCGGCGGTGAGCTGCCGTCGATGGTGATCAGCCACAGGTCCGAGACCGTGCCGTCGTCCTCGTAGGACGGCTCGGTGACCGAGATCACCGCCTGCTGCCCGTCCGGACTGACCACCGGCGAGCCCAGCCGCTTCATCAGCCAGACGTCCTCGTGGGTGACCGGGCGCAGCTCGCCCTCCTGGGCTGCCAGCGGCGCGGCCGCCAGCAAGAAGATCAAAAACGATATCGAAACGCGCCAGACCATGGTCATCGAAGCAATCTCCGGAGTAAAAGAATGGTGCAATGGTAACCGGCTCCGGTCGCTGCCGGCCGGGCAATGTGGTCGAAGCTGGCATCGGGTGGATGTTATTGAAGCATCGCACAGACGCTTGCGGTCCCCTGCCCGCTAGAATGACTGGATGTCGAATCCGCCCGATCAAGAGGCCGTCATCGAGGCCACCCACCGCTGGCTGGAAGCCGCGGTGATCGGGCTCAAGCTGTGTCCGTTTGCCGGCCTGCCCTGGCGTCAGGGCCGGGTGCGGCTGCGGGTCAGCGAGGCAACCGGCGTGCAGCCGCTGCTGCAGGACCTGGCCGACGAACTGCTGGTGCTGGACCAGGCCAGCCCGGCCGAGTGCGAGACCACGCTGCTGATCCACCCCCGCGTGCTGACCGACTTTCTCGACTACAACGACTTTCTCGACCCGGCCGAACAGCTGCTGCAGGCACTCGATCTTGACGGCACGCTCCAGATCGCCAGCTTCCACCCCGACTACCGCTTTGCCGACGCCCCGCCCGACGACCCGGCCCACTGCACCAACCGCTCGCCCTACCCCATGCTCCATCTGCTGCGCGAGGCCAGCATCGAGGCCGCCACCGCCGGGCTGGCCGACCCCGACGCGATCTACCAGCGCAACATCCAGACGATGAGGGCGCTTGGAATCGCGGGCTGGCGCCAGCTGATCGAGTCCGGCTGACCCGTCCCCTGGGCGCCTGCCGCCGCAGCCTGTTCGCTCGAAAATCGCGCTTGCGCCGGACGTGGTCACGGCCATCGTCGACAATGTCGCAAGAATCGAACGGGTCGCGCACGGCGCGCCCACTCCAGGCAATGACCAATGACCACGGCAATCCTCGGCAAACCGCCGACGATCCGCGAGACCTGACCTCGGGCCCGATCTGGCGCAAGCTGCTGCGACTGGCCGGGCCGATGATTTTCGGCATTGGCGCGGTGATGTCGGTGCAGGTGGTCGACACCTTTTTTGTCGGCCAGCTCGGCACCGACCCGCTGGCGGCGCTGTCGTTCTCGTTCCCGATCGCGCTGACGCTGGCCAGCGTGTCGATCGGACTGTCGGCCGGCGCCGCCTCGCTGGTCTCGCGCGCGATCGGGCGCGGCGATCGGCATCGCACCCGCCAGCTGGCCAGCGACTCGCTGCTGCTGACCCTGGTTGTCGTGCTGGTGCTGACGGCCGCCGGGCTGCTCACGCTGGAGGCGGTGCTGGGGATGCTCGGGGCAAGCGGCGAGATCCTCGACCTGGCGATGCGATACAGCCGGATCTGGTACCTGTCGCTGCCGTTCCTGATCGTCACCATGGTCTGCAATGCCATGACCCGCGCCGGCGGCGATGCCTTCTGGCCGAGCACCATCATGGTCAGCTCGGCGCTGCTCAACGTCATCGTCACGCCGATCCTGGTCTTCGGCATCGGTCCTTTTCCGGACCTGGGCATCGAGGGCGCGGCGCTGGCCACGCTGCTGGCTCGGGTGACCTCGTCGCTCATGGCGCTGTATCTGGTGATCGGCCGGGACCGCCTGGTGGTGCTGGCCTGGCGCGATCTGCGGCGCTTTTCGCCCTCGGCCAGGCGCGTGCTGGGCATCGGCATTCCGGCCGCCCTCGGCAACGCCTCCAACCCGCTGGGCATGGCGATTGCCACTGCCGTCATCGCCGTGCTGGGGTCGGAAACGGTGGCCGGATTCGGCGTCGCAACCCGCCTGGAGGCGTTCGCGATCCTGCCCATGCTGGCGATTTCGGCCTCCATCGGGCCGGTGGCGGGACAGAACTGGGGCAGCGACCGGGCCGACCGGGTTGCCCTGGCCATGAAGACGGCGTTCGGCTTCTGCGCCGGCTGGGCGCTGGTGCTGGCGTTGTTCTTCTGGGCGTTCGGACAACCCATCGCCGCGCTGTTCAGCGCCGAAGCCAGCGTCACCGAACAGGCCACGCGCTACCTCTGGATCGTACCCATCAGCCTGTGGGGCTACGGCATCGCCATCATCGCCGCCGGCGCCTTCAACGCCCTGGGCAAGCCGCTGATCGCCCTGGGCTATTCGCTCACCCGCACGGCCGTGTTCTATGTGCCGCTGGTCTGGATCGCCTCGCGCCTGGACGGCTCGGCCACGGTCTACGCGGCGATTGCCGTGGCCAATGTCCTGGCCGGCATCCTGGTGGCGGTCGATTCACTCCACCGCGTGCGCCGCCTGAACCATCGCAGGACAGACGCTTGAGTGGGTCGGCAGGCTTTGGGGCCTGGTGGACCATGCCGCTAACCGCCGCCAGGCGCCCGCAAGCTCCGGCCCGCGGCCGCGCGGCAGAATACAGCCCCATTCGATCGGGAGCTAGCGCTGGTGCGGCGTCGCAACGCCGCGCCAGGCCACCAGCTTGAGCACGGTCACCAGCAGCGCCGGCAGAAAGGTCAGCGTGACCACGGTGGCAAACAGCAGCCCGGTCAGCACGATCACGCCGACGCCGCGGTAGAGTTCGGTGCCCTCGCCGGGCAGGAACACCAGCGGGGCCAGGCCGAACAGGGTGGTGATCATCGACATCATGATCGGGCGGATGCGGGTGGCGACGGCTTCGCTGACCGCCTCGACCTCGTCGGTCATGCCGCCCCTGAGATTGGCCAGGGTGCGGTCGACCAGCAGGATGGGGTTGTTGACGACCACGCCGAGCAGGATCAGAAAACCCAGCATGGTGATCATGTCGAACGGCTGGCTGAGCGCCGGCAGGCCCAGCAGTGGCAGCAGCCCCCCGATCCAGTTGAGCAGGGCCAGGCCACCGATGCCGCCGGCAATCCCCAGCGGCACGGCAGTCAGAATCACGAACGGCCAGCCCCAGTGGCGGAAGATGGCGACCATGACCAGCAGGCACAGCACGATGGCGACCACGTAGTTGCCGCTCAGGGCGGCGCGGGTTTCCATCAGCTGGTCGCTGGCCCCGGAGATGTCCAGGCTGATGTCCTCGCCCAGGTGGTCCTCGCGGCTCAGCCAGTCGACCACCTCGCGCTCGACGATGCCAAGGGCCGATTCCAGCGGGACCGAGCGCGGCGGAATGATGTTCAGGGTCACGGTGCGGCGGCCGTTGAGGCGCCGGATGGCATCGGTGTCGACGGTCTCGACGATCTCGGCCAGGCTGCCCAGCGGCACCACGCCGGTATCGGGCACGTAGACCGGCAGGTCCTCGATCCGGTCCAGGCGCTGCTCGCTGCCGGCCTGGCTGAACAGGAAGATGTCGATCTTGTCATCGCCCCGGAAATATTCATCCACAAAGGCGCCGTCAGTCAGCGCGGCCACGGTGAAGCCGATCTCGGCCGCACTCAAGCCCATTTCGGCGGCCCGGAACCAGTCCGGCCGGATCTCGACCAGGGGCTGGTCCAGCGACAGCGAGGACGGTGACGAGCCCAGCCGCGGATTGTCGAACAGCGACTCGGCGCGGTCGTAGGCCAGCTGGGCGACGCGATAGATGTCGGCCAGGTCACGCCCGGTGATGTCGAGGTTGACGCTGCGCGTACCGCCGTTATTGCTGGAGATGATCGAGCCGCGGCTGGCAAAGGCACGCATGCCGGGGAATGTCCGGTAGTAGTCGGTCAGGACTGCCATCAGCGCATCGATCTGGCGCGGATCGACGGTTTCGGCCAGCAACCAGAGGTTATCGGGGCTGATCGACAGGCTCATGTAGGCCAGCGCCGGCACCGCGGTCTCGCCGCGCTCGAAGCGCTCAGGATCATCGCCGACGTAGGGCAGCAGATAGGCCTCGACCTGCTCGCCGATGGCGCGCATTTCGGCCAGGTTGTAGCCAGGCGGCGCAAACATCCGCGCGAAGGTCTTGGGCTCCTCGCCCTCGGGCAGGTATTCGGCCGGCGGGGTCAGGGTGAAGATGATGCCCAGCACCAGCACGATCACCGCGCCCAGGGTGGCCCAGCGCCGCGGGGCGCTGTCGATCAGCCAGCCGACCATGCCCAGCAGCCGGTCGCGCAGACCGCTGCCCGGGGTGGCTCGGCCCGGCTGATTGCCGTGGTCGAAGCGCAGCCGCGCACTGAGCGTCGGCACCACGGTGATCGCGACCAGCATGCTCGCCAGAATCGAGGCCGAGATCGCGATCGCGATGTCGGAGTAAAGTTGGCCGGCCTCCTGCCGGATGAAAAGAATGGGCGCAAACACCAGCACCGTGGTCAGGGTCGAGGCAAGCACCGCCGGCCAGACCTGGCGCACGCCCTCCAGCGCGGCCTGCGCCCGGGCCACGCCGTCGCGGCGCCGGCGCTCGATCGCCTCGAGCACGACGATGCTGTTGTCCAGGGTCATGCCGACGGCAAAGGCCACGCCGGCCAGCGAGATCACGTTGATCGTCCGGCCGGCCGCCAGCAGGCCGAGAAAGGCGGCAATGGTGCAGATCGGGATGCCGACCACGCCGACCAGGGTGGCGCCGAAGGAGCGCAGGAACACAAACATCACCAGCGTGGCCAGCAGCGCACCGAGGATCAGGTTCTGCCAGACGTTGGCGACCGAGGCCTGAACGTAGCGCACGTCGTCACTGATCAGCGCCATTTCCATCCCGGCGGGGTTGAGCACGCGCGCGTTGATCTCCTCGACCACGGGCAGCAGGGCACGCTTGATGTCGATGACGTTGGAGCCCGGCGTGCGGTCAATGGCGATACTCAGCGACGGCCGGCCATTGGAAAACGACAGCCCGCGCTGCTCGTAGTGGGCCTCCTCGACCGCGGCCACGTCCTTGAGCCGGACCAGGCTGTCGCCGCGCCGGGCGACGATCAGGTTTGCCATCGCGTCGAGGCTTTCGAAGCGGCCGATGGTGCGCAGCAGGTAGCGGCGCTTGCCCAGGTCGAGGTCGCCGGCCGAGACGTCGCGATTGCGAACCCGCAGCGCGTCGCGCACCTGGGTCAGGGTGACGCCGCGCTCGGCCAGCGCCGACGGGTCAATCAGGATGCGGATCTGGCGTTCGGCGCCGCCGCGGATATTGGCCTGGGAGACGCCCTCGACGCGCTCCATGCGCGGCCGGACGTTGTCGTCGAGGAAATCGAACATCAGGCGCATGT
>JBKHEF010000042.1:0-14776 GCA_046540955.1 Wenzhouxiangella sp. | reverse complement strand
TCGCCGCATCGTCCTCGCTTCGCTCGGGTCGAACCTGGAGGAGATTCGCCTCGGCCTCCGGACACATCAGTTATAAAAAGCCCCGCTCGAGGCGGGGCTTTTTATAACTGGCGCGCCCGGAAGGATTCGAACCTCCGACCGCCTGGTTCGTAGCCAGGTACTCTATCCAGCTGAGCTACGGGCGCGTGCAAGCCGGTAATTATGGCGCAGGTGGCGACGCTGGTCAACCGCGATTTGCATTGTTCATTCGCATAGATTAGCCAGCCCTTATACTTGGCACCGGAATTGTCGACCAAGCTGTCCAACGGAGTCTCATGTCTGCTACTGATCCGACCAATGCCGCCGCCGGGACCGGGTTTGCCGCGACCATGCCGTTGCCGCTGTTTGCCTCGGTGATGGGCACTTGCGGGCTGGGGCTGGTGTGGCATGTGGTGGAAGCCCGCTGGCAGCTGCCGCCGGTGGTTTCCGGCGCGCTCACCGCCGCGGCCGCTGCTCTTCTGGTCATTTTGCTGGCCGCCTACGGCTTCAAGGCCCTTCGATACCGCGAACGGGTGATGGCGGAGCTGCGCCATCCGGTCCGGATCAATTTTCTGCCGGCGATCGCGATCAACCTGATCTTGCTGGGCATTCTGTCGCGACCGTGGCTGGAGGCAGTGTCGAATGTGCTGTGGATGGTCGGTGCCGGGTTGCAGCTGGTCCTGACCGTGGTCATCGTGACCGTGTGGCTGAACTCCGAACGCCCACCCAACAGCCTCAACCCGGCCTGGTTCATTCCCGCCGTCGGTAACGTGCTGGTTCCGGTTGCATCGGTGCCGGCCGGCTTTGAGCTGACCGGCTGGTTCTTTTTCAGCATCGGTCTGTTCTACTGGACCATTCTGGGCACCCTGGTGTTTTACCGGCTGGTTATCGGCGATGCGCTTGAACCAGCGATGCGCCCCACCCTGGCGATCCTGATGGCGCCACCGGCGGTGGCATTTCTGGCCTGGCTGCAACTGGGTGACGGGCTGGGCGGCATCGGCCTGGTGTTGTACTTCATCGCCCTGCTGAACTTCCTGCTGCTGATCCCGCAGGTGCCCGGTTTTCTCAAACTGCCGTTTTTCCCCAGTTGGTGGGCCTACACCTTCCCGCTGGCCGCTTTTACCGTGGCCACGTTCCGCTTTGCCGACGCCACCGGAGCCATTGAAGACTGGATCCTGGTGGCCCTGGCCGCGCTTGCCACCCTGGTCATTGCCATCGTCGCCGGACGTACACTGCTGGCGGTCCAACGCGGGGAGCTGGCTGCCCATTAGCGGTTTTGAACGGCAGCCAACATGTGAGTTTGCTAAAGTGGTGGACAGGGTTTGAACACTCAATCGCCAAGGAGAGCAGAAGCAATGAATAAAGATGTTGATCATTCGATTGTGCCGATCGTGAAGATGGCGCTCAACAACGACGCCTTCCGCGACACCGTCATCACCGGCCAGGAGGCGCAGGTCGTCCTGATGACCCTCCAGCCCGGCGAGGAGATCGGCGCGGAGGTCCATGGTGACCATGACCAGATCCTGATCCTGGTCGAGGGCAATGGCCAGGCCGTGCTGTCCGGTCAGGCCCGCGAAGTCGGCACCAACGATCTGGTGTTCGTCCATGCCGGCGTGGAGCACAATTTCATCAACACCGGCAGCAAGCCATTACGGCTCTATACGGTCTACGCACCGCCCGAGCATCCGGCCGGCACCCACCACGACGACAAGGATGAAGCCGACGCCTACGAAGAAGAGCAGCACTAGGCGGGTCGTGGCGGCGGCGTTCAATCGGCGTCGCCGCCACTGTCGGTAGCCGGACTGGCCTCGGCCTGGAAGAAATGCCAGCGATTGCGCCCGGCGACCTTGGCCCGGTACATGGCCTGGTCGGCCTGGCGCATCAACTGGTCGGCATCCAGCTCCTCACCCTGGGGATAGAAGGTCATGCCGATACTGCCGGTCACCCGCAGACTCAGGCCATTCAATTCCACCGGCTGCGACAGCGCCTCTATCAACCGCTCCAGCAGCACCTGGCCGTCCCCGGCGGCCTGCAGGTCTGACAGAACGGCGACAAACTCGTCGCCTCCCAGCCGGGCCAGCGTGTCCATCTCGCGCAGGGCCCGGCGCATCCGCCGGCTCAGGCGAATCAGCAGCTGGTCACCCACGGCGTGACCATGGGTATCGTTGATCGGCTTGAATTCGTCCAGATCGATGAACGCCACGGCCAGCAACTGTCCGGTGCGGCGGGCGCGCTGCATGGCCTGCTCAAGTCGGTCGGCCAGTAACACCCGGTTGGGCAAGCCGGTCAAAGCATCGTAGTGGGCACGGTGGCGAAGCTCGGCCTGGGCAGCCTTCTGATCGGTGATATCGGAAAAGACCACGATCCCGGCGCCGATCTGGCCGGACTCGTCCTCGATCGGCGCGGCCGACACGCTCAGCCAGCGCCGCTGGCCATCGGCCTGCTTGATGATGGCCTCTGCCCCGGAAATGACCGCGCCCGCCGTCAGGGCCTGGTACAGCGGCAGCTCACTTTCCGGCATTGGCGTGCCGTCCGGTCGCAACACCTCCCAGGACGATGCGCCATCCTCGCCACCACCGGCTCGACCGATCCGCTCAGGTGTAGCGCCCAGCCAGCGTCTGGCCGCTTCGTTGGAGAAGCGGGTTGATCCATCCGGGGCATTGGCGATGATGATGCCCGAAGGCGAACTTTCCAGCGCTGCCTGCAGCAGTTTCCGCGCTTCGCGGGCATCCTGCTCGGCCTGGCGACGGTCGGTGATGTCACTGATCACCCCCTCGATGGTCCTTTCGGCACCATCAGCACCGACCTCCTCGACCACCCTGACCGAACCAATTTCGCTGACCCAGCGGATTGCACCGTCGGCCGCGCGAATCCGGTATTCGGTCTCATAGCGATGATCCTCGGCCAGGGCCTCGGCGATCACCCGCTCCAGGGTTGGCAGATCCTCGGCCATCACCAGGTCGCTCCAGCCCAGATCACCATTGAGAAAGCGGCCGGCCGGGTACCCAGTCACCCGTTCTACGCTGCGGCTGATGTGATGCATCCGCCACGGCGGCCGCGGCTCGCAGCGAAACAGGATCACCGGGGCATTTTCAACCAGATTGCGGTACTTGGCCTCACTTTCTTCCAGCCGAAGCTCGGCCGCCCGCCGCTGGGTCACGTCGTGGATGTACCCATGCCAGACCGTGCTGCCATCGGGCTGCCGCTGGGGTGTGGAGTTGCCCTCGACCCAGATCGTGCCGCGCTCTGGATGAAAAACGCGAAACACCTGGTACCAGGGCGCCAGTCGTTCGGCTGACACCATGATCGAACGACGCACACGACCGGCATCGGCGGTGTGGACCGTGGCGAGGAAGGCATCCGCGTTGTTCTCGACTTCGCTGGGATCGAGCCCGCTGATATCCCTAATCCCGGCGCTGGCATAGATCAGCGCTGCGGCGCCGTTCGGCGTCAGGCGGAACTGGTAGACAAACCCGGGCATCTCGGCGGTGAGCTTGCGGAAGCGCTCAAGCAGTTCGACCGATTGCTGCTCGGCCTGCTTGCGGGCGCTGATATCCAGATGCGTGCCGACCACCCATTCGGGCTCGCCGTGGTCGGTCCGACTGACGACCCGGCCACGATCGAATACCCAGACCCAGTGGCCATCGCGGTGGCGCATCCGAAGCTCGGCTTCGTAGTGATCGGTCTGGTCAGTGAAGTGGCGTTGCAGGGCCTCCTCGGAAGCGGTCAGATCATCCGGATGGGCAAAACGCTCCCAGGTCGCAATGCTGGTCGGCTCCAGCTCCTCGAGCTGGTAGCCGACGATCTCGGCCCAGCGTGGATTGATCCGAAGCTCTCCGGTCTGGACGTTCCATTCCCAGGTTCCAACCCCGGCACCCCAGACGATATTGGCCAGGCGTCGCCGGCTTTCACTCAGCGCACGCTCGGCCTGCTTGCGCTCGCCGATGTCCTCGAATACGGTCACCGCGCCGGCATGCCGGCGGCGGCCTTCACGTTCATCCTGCAGCGGCCGACTGACCACCGCCACGTCGATCATGCGGCCATCGGCACACTCGAATACTGCTTCACCGCGATACTCCTGACCGGCCCGCACGGTGCGCTGGATGGGACAGTCCTGCTCGGTGAGAAACTCGTTGTCCTCGTGGGTATGGAACAAATCATGGGCAGAGCGGCCCACCACGAAGTCTTCTGCGTAGCCGAGCATCGCACAGCCCTGCGGATTCATGCTGACGATGTGCCCCTCGGCATCGCTCAGGTACAGGCCCTGGCCCAGGGCATCGGTGATGGTCTTCAGACGGTTGCGTTCCCCCAGGCGCCCGTCAAGCAACCGGAGGATCAGGTAGAGCATGACAAACAGCGCGGCCAGTGAGGCTAGGGCCCCCACCAGACGGACGCGGAACGCACGATCAATCACCGCCAGTTCCGGCTCGGCGATGTAGGACACCAGCAGACCGACCTGGTCCCCACGCGGGTCGATGACCGGGGTTCTCAACACCGCAAACTGGTCTTTGGCCGTGCTGACCCGGATCCCCGGCAGATCCTCATCGAGCAGGGTTGCAGCGGGCGCCGGACCCTGGCCAAGCACCTCGATGACCTGGTCAATCGCGGCCGGCAGCGGCGGCGGCGAGTCCGGCCGCAGCCGGTTGGGATCTTCAACCAGAAAGCGGTCCGAGGCCGGCCACGGTTCATAGAGGTTTTGCTGCTCGTCGAACAGAATGTCACGCTGCGGGGCAGCCTCAAGCAACAACTGGAACTCGTGCTCTGGCATCAGTGCCTGTAATTCCTCGAGGAGAATCGAGAACGGCATGCTCAACTCGACGCTGCCCAGATGAACCCCGTTGGCGTCGATGATCGGGAAAACACTGCGGTAGCCGGACACGACCCGGCCAACCTCGAAGCCGTACACCGGCTCAAGCTCGGTGTTGGCCCGCCGGATCGATTCACGCATCTCGAACAGATTGTCGCCGAACCGGGAGGGATGATGAAAACGCAGAAAACTGTCGCCGTTGGGCCGATGGAAATGAAACTGCCGCACCCCATGCTCGACCATGCGCTCGTAGGCCGGACTAAGATGGCGCAGAAGATTCAGCCGAGCCTGGTCCCTGCGTTCAGGCTCCATCGCCGCCTGCAGGATCTCGATGGTGCGCGGATCGAGCACATATTCTTCAAAATAGGTCGCCACGCTGTTGCGCTGCAAAGCCTGGGTGGCCGCCCAGCTCACCTCCAGGGTCAGCTGGTTGCGCTCCATCAGGGCATCAACCGATCGATCACGCTCGGTGACCAAAAACAGCCAGGCCAGCACGAAACTGGCCAATGCGGCCAGACTCAAGGCCAGCATCAGCCAGTAACGTCGGGCGGCGGTTTGGGCCTGTCGAGCCTTGGTCACGGCTCGACATGCCGCAGATAAGGAGCAGCGAAGACACGCATGGCCTGAAGATGCTCTTGCAGCCGATCGTCGAAAGGCTCGAAACCATGGCGACCGTTCTGCAAGCCGGCGCGTTGGTCGGGATCCAGCGCGAGAAGCGCCTTTTGCAGGTTTTCCAGGTCGTGTGCGGCAAGCTGTCCATCGGTCCGGCTGACCAGCACAAACCCCGGCACCGGCTCCGAAGCCGCCAGGATGCGCAAGCCCAGGTCGTGGAACCGGCGGGCCGCGCTTTCCTTCATCCCGCCGATCGGATGCAGCTGACGCAACACTGCCAGGGCCACGTCGTCATGGGTGCCGTGGTATTGCCCGGCCAGCAAGGCCGGATCGACGCCCTGGTCAGCCAGCAACGAAAAGGTGACAGTCGGGCCACAGGTGGATTCAGCCCGGGTCAATGCGACGGTGGTCTGGCCCAGCCTTGGACCCAGCTCGGTCAGAGCGCGGATACCATCGACCGCAGCAACCAGCACGCACCGGTAAACAGCACGCCCGTCGGGCTCGCGAAAACTGACCACCTCGGTCAGCGTTGTCATCCGTTCTTTGGCCATCAACAGCGGCAACGGACCGAGCTCGGCAAAATCGACCTCGCCCCGCGCCAGGCCTTCCAGCAGCTCAGCATGGTCCGGATACAGCCGCATGTCCACCCGGCGGCCGAGCAGATCGCCGAGCAGATCAGCCAGCGGCTGGTTGGCAGCCTGGGTCTGGGCCAGGCTTTGCATTGGCAGGGGCGCAAACACCAGCGTCTGCGCGCCGGCCGGCAAGGCCAGCGCCAGCCACAGCACGACTGCAAAAAACGATGTTGCCCCTTGCGACTCCATTTTCAGATTATAAGAGTGAGGGGCTCGCCGTAGGCTCAGTTCGATCCCCGGGGTTCAAATCGCGCCGCCCGCTTCGCCAGAAACGAAAAAAGCCCGCGCCAGGCGGGCTTTTTTTATGATGGCGGAGAGGGAGGGATTCGAACCCTCGGTACGGGATAAACCGTACACTCACTTTCCAGGCGAGCCCGTTCGACCACTCCGGCACCTCTCCGTAAGACCTGGACCCGCCAGCGCGGAAAACGCCGTCGGGTAGCTCGCTATTGTAGCGCAGAGCGCGACGTCACCCAATCCCGAGTTCAGGCTTTCATGGGCTGACACCGTTTTGGCCGCGCGGTGGAATCGGCTCGGCCCGGGGCTGGACAACGGGTTCGGCTTCCAGGCGCTCGAGCAGTACCTCAACAGCCCGTTCCAGCTGGGCATCTTGACCTTGCCAGGTCGCGTGCGGCGGGTTTTCAACCGTGATATCCGGGACCACGCCAAAGCCTTCCACCAGCCAGCGGCCTTCGGCATCAAACTGCGGAGTCTGGGCGGCCCGCATCAGGCCGCGGTCAACCAGGCGGTTGTTGTTGCTCAGCCACACGCCGGCACCGGCGGTGCGCTGGCCAATGACCGGACCCAGGCCCAGGGTCTTGACCCCGGCCGAGAAGGTCTCGCCATCGGAATAGGTCAGCGGATCAACCAGCACCGCCAGGTGGCCGCGGAAGGTCTGCTGCTGGTTCCAGAACTGCTCGCCAGCTGGCGTCTGCCAGAACATCCAGGCCCGGCGCAGCAGCTTCTCGATGATCCAGCTGTCGATATTGCCGCCGCGGTTGCGGCGCACATCGATGATCAGGCCCTCGCGGTCAATGTTGGCGTAGAACTCGCGCGCGAAGCTGGCGATATCGTTGCTGCCCATGGCATTCAGGTGCAAATAGCCGATCCGGCCATCGGCCAGCTCGTCGACCGCCTCGCGCCGGCCCTGGATCCAGTCCTGGTAGCGCAGGCCCCAGTCCCCCCAGCCGCTGACCGGCCTGACGATGGCGCTGGCCTGGTCGCGATCGCGGCGGTAGTCCAGTCGCACCTGCTGATCGGCCTGATGATCAAGTTGCGCTGCCAGCTCGGCCAGCGAACGGACCGGACGGCCGTTGACGGCAGTGATCACGTCGCCAACGGCAAGCCCGGCGCCGGGCCGTGCCAACGGCGAGCGCTCCGAGGGCAGTTCGGGGTCGCTGCGATAGATACGCGTGATGCGCAAGCCCTCGTCGACCGGCTCGAACTCACCGCCCAGAAACGCCGGTGAACCGGCTTCCGGCTCCTCGGGATATTCGCCGCCACGGACCTGCGAGTGCAGCACACCCAGTTCGGCCACCATCTGGCCGAGCAGGTCATCAAGTTCACGCCGATCACCGATGCGCTCAGCCAGCGGCGCGTAGCGCTCGCGGATGGCAGCCCAGTCCTGCCCGCGCAGATCGGGGTCAAACAGGAAATCACGCTGCATGCGCCAGGCGTCAGCAAACATCTGCTGCCACTCCTCGGCCGGGCGCACGGCCAGGCGCCAGTCGCTCAGGCGTACCTGGTGCGGGCCCAGATCACCCGGCGGCCTGGCCTTGGCATCGACGATGTACATGGCGTTCTCACCGATGGCATAGAGCATCTGGCTGCGATCGGCCGATAGCTCGTAGAACCGCACCCCGCTGGCGAATGTCTCCAGCGCGGGTTGATCGGGCCCGAAGTCGATGGTCTTGAGGGTACTGCCGCCCGCATCGCGATCGAGCAGGTACAGCCGGTCAGCAGCCACGGCCAGGCTGCTGTAATTGCCAGCCGCCACGTCAACCTCGTACAGACGCTCGGCCAGGCCGGTAAATTCGATTGCCGGTCGGGTTTCTTCGGCCTCGTCCGGCTGTTCGCTCAACTCGGTACGCGGAGCGAGCGGAAAGGCATTGCCCGGTTGCAGGGCATAGGCATAGATCCGGGTGCGCTGGTCAAACATCGGCCCCAGGTTGCGGTCGCCCCAGGGGCTGCCGGGGGTGGCCTGGAAGTGCCGGTTGGAGAGGAAATACAGCCAGCGCCCGTCGGGGCTGAAAGCCGGCGCGAAGCTCTCGTAGCGATCGCTGGTCAGGACATGGGCGGTGCCGTCGGCGACTTCGATGACCACCAGCTGGCGACGCTGGAGGGCGGTGTCGGGTCGGGTCACCGCCAGGCTGCGGCTGTCTTCGGCCCAGACGATGTCGCTGTAGCCACTGCCACCGGACTCCTCCAGCAACCGGTTGCGGCCGGTCTCCAGATCCAGCAGCCAGAGCCGACCGGGCCGGTCGTCATGGGCGATGTAGCGGCCATCGGGTGAAACGACCAGCCGTTCGCGCTGGGTCTGGCCGTCATCGGTGAGTGCTTCACCCGGGCCACGCCCGTCGGCCGGAAAGCGCCAGATCTCCTGCTCGCCGCCGGCATCGACGATGGCATAGATCCAGTCGCCGTTCGGCCCGGCGACAGCGGCGCGCGCCCGACTGCGCTCAGGCAGGGCCAGGTCGATGCGGCGCAGGGCGCCGGTGCCGGCCAGAGTGACCTGTCCGCGGGCGGTCAGCGCAACCCGCCCGGCATCCGGTGCCAGGCGGGCGCTGTCAAGAAACGACCAGGGCTCGGCCAGCCAGCGGGTCAAACCGCGCGAGCGATCGCTGGCCAGTTCAATCGCCAGGGCACGATCCTGGCCGGTGGCGATGTCGAACACGCGCAGATCAGCACCGTGCTGGTAGACGATGCGCCCGTCGGCCAGGCTGGGCGAGCGGACCTCGAAGTCCTCGTGGAAGGTCAGCTGGGTCGGGTTGGCGCCATCGGCATCCAGCCGCCACAGGTTGCCGGCCCCGCCGTTGGCGTCGCTGAGCACGTACAGCCGTCCGTCCCACCACATCGGTCGCTCGAGATTGCCATCGAAGGCGGGCAACAGGCGCTCGGCCTCGTCATCGCGCTCGGGGTTGAAGCGCCACAGCTGGGCCATGGCCCCGCCGCGGTACTCGCGTGCGTTGTCGGCGGTCAGGGCCAGGCCGAAGCGGGTGAAGTAGATCGTGCCATCACCGGCGAAAGTGGCCTCGCGCGCGTCCATCAGCGGCAGTTCGCGGACCGCCAGGGTCTCGGGATCGACCGCCCGCAAGACGGTGAACCAGGCCGGGCCGGGCACGGTGTTGGTGGCGTAGAGCACTTCACCATCCGGCGTCCAGCCCTGGACACGAATCTGCCCGCTTTCGAACGTCAGGCGCTTCGGTTCGCCGCCGCTGACCGGCATCACGTAGACCGCCCGGCCGCCGCCATAGCTGCCGCTGAAGGCCAGCCAGCGCCCGTCCGGCGAGATCGCCGGATCGAGCTTGGGCTCGGCGTGGGTGGTCAGGCGGGTGGCGATACCACCATCGGCAGACACCGTCCACAGATCGCTTTCGGAGACGAACACGATCCGGTCGCTGCCGGCAGCCGGCTGGTGGTAATAGCCGGAGACCGCCGCCGGGGAATCGGCAGTGGCGAGAAAAGACAACAAGGCGGCAAGCAGAACAGCACAGCGCATCAAACAACCTCGCAATATCAGGGTTCAGAATGGAAGTGGCCAAGCATACCCCGACCGATGATCACGGCCGGTCAGGATTTTTCATCCGCCTCGTTCTCGGGTTCTGAGAAACTGTACGTTAGTATAGTTATACCGATTTACCCGATGGAGTGTCCGCCCATGGCCGAAGCACCAGCCCTGCAGCACCTGCTCAAACAGCGCAGCGACCTGTGGCGCGGTCGGCGCCGGCCGCGAACACCGGCGGTTGCCAGCGGCCGGGCCGAACTGGACGCCTGGCTGCCGGACGGCGGCTGGCCGAGCGGGCGCCTGGTCGAGCTGCTGCCGGAAAGCCTGGCCTGCGCTGAGCTGGAATTGCTGCTGCCGCTGCTGGCCGGGCAGACCCGCCGGGGACAACCGGTGCTGCTGATCGCCCCGCCGCTGGTGCCCTGCCCGCAGCAGCTGCATCGGGCCGGGATCGCGCTGGACCGCCTGGTCGTGATTCATTCATCCGACCAGGCGCTGTGGGCGGCCGAGCAGAGCCTCAAAAGCGGCGTCTGCGGCAGCGTGCTGGTCTGGCATCCGCGCGGCCGGGTCGCTGCCCGCTCGATTCGCCGCCTGCAACTGGCCGCCCGCGACAGCGATGCACCGACGTTCATCTGCTATCGGCCGGGCCAGCAACCACCACCCTCGCTGGCGGCCCTGCGCCTGGGTCTTGCCCCGGGACCGGCCCTGCGCCTGCTGCGCGGCGACGGTCCGGTGCGGACCCTGCACCTGGGCCGGGCCAACGTGATCGAGCTGGCCAGCCGCAGGTCAGCCGCATCGACATCATGAGCCACACCGGCCAGGCATCGCTGTGGGCCGGTCTGTACTGCCCCGGCCTGCCGCTGAGCGCGGTCTGGGACATCCAGCCCGGTTGCGGACCGGTCGCCGTCCATGAACACCAGCGCGGCCAGGCCCGGATCTTCCAGGCCGGGCGCATCGCCCGGCAGCACGGCGTGCGGGCCGGGATGAGCCTGAGCCAGGCACTGGCGGTACTGCCGCAGCTGCAGAGCCGGCCGCGCCATCCGGCCATGGAGCAGCATGCACTCGAGCAGATCGCGCTGGCCGCCTACGGCCACAGCCACCAGGTGGTCCTGGCCCCGCCCGATACCGTGCTGCTGGAAATCGCCGGCAGCCGGCGCCTGCGCGGCGGTCTGCAAGCACTGCTCGACGAACTCAAGACCACGCTGGGCCAGCAGGGCTTCCGGGTGCGCTACGGAACCGCCACGATACCGGCCGCGGCTCGTCTGCTGGCGCGCGCGGGTCACCAGTCCGACAGCCCGGAACGCCTCCGGCGCACCCTGGATGCCCTGCCGATCGAAGCCCTTGGCCTGGCGCCGGCCCAGGCGCAGGCCATCACCGGCTGCGGCCTGCGCCGGCTGGGCGAACTGGCGAAAATGGGTGCCCCGGAACGGGCGCGCCGCTTCGGCCGCGCCCTGAATATCGAACTCGACCAGCTTTACGGTCGCCGCCCTACCCCGCTGGCCGGCTGGCAACCCCCGGAACGCTACCGCCAGCGCCTGGAGTTACCGGTACCCAGCGACCGCAGCGAGGCGCTGTTGTTTGCCGGCAATCGCGCGCTGGATCATCTCGGCGCCTGGCTGCGGGTGCGCGACCGCGCCCTGACCGGCCTGCAGATCACCCTGGAGCGCGAGGATGCCGGCAATCCGGTCGCGCTGGCCCTGAGCCTGGCCCGGCCCGGCTTCGACCGCCCCCGACTGCTGGAAATGCTGGCCCTGAAACTCGAGCGCATCCGGCTGCCGGCAGCCATTGCCGCGCTGGCGCTCAAGGCCGAAACCACGCTCGAGCACCGTCCGCCCCAGGCCGATCTGTGGGACGGCCACAACCGCGGTGATGCCTGGCCGGCCCTGCTCGACCGCCTGCGCGCCCGTCTCGGCGACGAGGGCGTCAGCGGCATCGCCCCGCACGCCGACCACCGTCCCGAACATGCCTGGCGCTGGGTGCCGCCCGGCACCACCCGTCCGTGCACCGAGACCCGGCCGCGCCCGACCTGGCTGCTGCCCGAGCCGCGCCCCTGCCGGCGCGCCGATTTCAGCCTGGAAGACGGCCCCGAGCGGATCGAAGCGGGCTGGTGGGACGGCCAGGACTGCAAGCGCGATTACTGGATCGCGCGCGACCGCCACGAGCGCCGGGTCTGGATCTTCCACGAGCACGAACCGCGTTCGGGCTGGTTTCTGCACGGCCTGTTCTCCTGACGCTTGTTCTCCTGACCATCTAAGCGGTCGGGATTGTCCGTTATCATGCCGAGCGAGCCTGCCATCTTCCGGCCGCAATGACGCCCGACCAGATCACCATCCTCGCCATCCTGTTGCTGACCGTGATCCTGTTCGTCTGGGGTCGCTGGCGCCATGACCTGGTCGCCGCCGCCGCCCTGCTGGCCTGTGTGGTCGCCGGACTGGTCCCGGGCAGCGAGGCGTTCGCAGGCTTTGGTCATCCGGCGGTGATCACGGTGGCCTGCGTGCTGATTCTCAGCCGCGCCCTGCAAACCTCGGGCGCGGTCGATCTGCTCACCGAGCGGATGCTGCCGAAAACCGATCATGCCTTCTTCGCCACGGCGATACTGGTCTGCCTGGCTGCGTTCCTGTCAGCCTTCATGAACAATGTCGGCGCACTGGCCCTGCTGATGCCGGTCGCCATCCAGCTGGCCCAGAAACATGGTCTGGCGCCGGGCCAGATGCTGATGCCGCTGGCCTTCGGCTCGATTCTCGGCGGCATGATGACCCTGGTCGGCACACCGCCCAACCTGATTGTTTCCGGCTTTCGCGCCGATGCAGGGCTGGATGCATTCACGATGTTCGACTTCACCCCGGTCGGCGCGGTTGTCGTCGCTTCAGGGCTGATTGTCATTCTTGGCCTGGGCCGGTTCCTGATCCCGGCTCGGGAGCGCTCGGATCTGAAGGATTTCGACACCGGCGGTTACCTGACCGAGGCTCGAATCGCGCAAAAATCGGATGCCGTCGGCCTGCGTCTGAGCGAAGCTGAAGATGAAATCGAAGAGACCGGCTCGCAGATTGTCGGCCTGATCCGCGATGAGCAGCGCATTCGCTCGCCGCACGGCAACTACAAGCTCAAGGCTGGCGATATCCTGGTGATCGAAGCCGAGCCCAAGGCCCTGGTGAGCGCGCTTAGCAAGCTCAATATCCGCCTGGAGGAGGACAAACGCGAACCGCAGCTTCAGACACGCAGCGACCAGGCCGACAGCCGCACCAGTACCAGGCAGCCGGCCAAGCCCTCCTCGACGAACAACACCCACCCAGCAGACCCGGACAACAACCAAAACGGCGAAAACGACAACGAGCAGAAAAACAGCCGCGACGCCGAGGAAATCGTCCTGATGGAAGTGGTGGTAATGCCGACCTCGAGCATCATCGGCCGCTCGGCCAGCGCCCTGAAGCTGCGCACCCAGTACGATATCAACCTGCTCGCCGTCTCGCGCCAGGGCCAGCGCACCATCGCCCGGCTCAGGACCCTGCGCTTCCGACCCAGCGACGTCCTGCTGTTGCAGGGTCCGGTCGATGTTGTGCATGAATTCGCCGTCAACAATGGCTGTATTCCGCTGGCCGAGCGCTCGCTGAGGATTCCCCGCCAGGACCACGCGCTGGCGGCCACCGGCATCATGCTCAGCGCCGTCGCCATTGCCGCCCTCGGGCTGCTGCCAACCGCGGTGGCGTTTATGCTCGGTGTCCTGGTCACTGTTCTGACCCGCCTGGTCCCCGCACGAAAGGTCTACGAGGCCATCGACTGGCCGGTGATCGTGCTGCTGGGCGCCCTGCTCCCGGTGGCCGGCGCCATGGAGAGCACCGGCGCGGCCGATCTGATGACCCGGACCCTGCTCGACCAGCTCGCCGGCGGCGAGCCGATCCTTGCCCTGGTCGTTGTCATGGTCGTCACCATCCTGTTGTCCAGCGTGATGAACAATGCCGCCACCGCCGCGGTGATGTGCCCGATCGCACTCAGTTCGGCACGGCTGCTGGAGGTCAATCCCGACAGCCTGCTGATGGCCGTGGCCGTGGGCGCCTCGTGCGCGTTCCTGACCCCGATCGCCCACCAGAACAACACCCTGATCCTCGGCCCGGGCGGGTTTCGCTTCGGCGACTACTGGCGCCTGGGGCTGCCACTGGAAATCGTCGTGGTAGCGGTCGGCGTGCCGATGATCCTGCTGGTCTGGCCGCTGTGAACCCGATTGCTGCGGCCATCTTCGATATGGACGGCCTGCTGATCGACTCCGAGCCGCTGTGGCAGGACGCGGAGATGGCCTGTTTCCAAGCGCTGGGGGTGCCGATCACGCGTGCGATTTGCCGGGAAAGCGCCGGGCGAAGAATCGACGAGGTCGTGCGCCTGTGGCATGCCCGCTTCGGCTGGGACGGACCGGGCATCGACGAGATGGTCGAGCGCGTACTGGCCGAGGTCACCCGACTGATCCTGGAACGCTCCGAGGCCCTCCCCGGGGTATATGCCACCATGGACGCGCTCCGGGAACACCGTATTCCCATGGCCATCGCCTCGTCCTCGCCGCCGGCGCTGATCGAGGCGGTGGTCGCAAAGCTCAAGCTGGCACCCTACCTGGAGCTCACCCACTCCGGCATCCACGAGGAACGCGGCAAGCCGGACCCGGCGGTGTTCCTGACCACGGCGAAAAGACTCGGCGTGGCACCCGAAACCTGCCTGGTGTTCGAAGATGCCCCGGCCGGGGTGACCGCCGCCCGACGGGCCGGCATGCGGGTGATCGCGGTGCCCTCGGTCTTCGACCCGGCCGAGCCGGCATTCCGGCAGGCCGATCAGGTGCTGGAGAGTTTGCGCGAGTTTACCTTGGCTGAGTGGCTGTAGAAAACGGCTGCCGGTGGCCCTGAGGCCGGGGACCAGCGGGCGTGTCCACTTCAGTTCGACGCGGTGGCGAGGCCTTCAGTGGACACGCCCGCTGGTCCCCGGCCTCATAGCATCGCGACACCA
>JBKHEF010000041.1:0-15732 GCA_046540955.1 Wenzhouxiangella sp. | reverse complement strand
AGACAGGGCAGGTGATTTTCCAGCGCGATTTCCTGGGCGCGCAGGTGTTTCTTGACCGTGATCGGATAGTAGGTGCCGCCCTTGACCGTGGCATCGTTGGCCACCACCAGGCACTCGGTGCCCGACACCCGCCCGATCCCGGCAATGACTCCGGCCCCCGGCGCCGCATCGTCGTACAGACCGTTGGCCGCCAGCGGCGAAATCTCCAGAAACGGACTGCCCGGGTCGAGCAGTACCCGCACCCGTTCGCGCGGCAGCAGCTTGCCGCGCTCGACATGCTTGGCCCGCGATCGCTCCGGCCCGCCCAGGCCTTTGTCGGCTAAGTGCGCGCGCAGATCATCGGCCAGCGCGCGATGATGCGCCAGGCGCTGCTGAAACTCGGGATCCTTGCGGTCAATCTGGCTGACGAGCCTGGCCATGCGGGCTTCCGGGCGGGGTGGAGGCCCCATTGTAGCCCGCAGCTTCGTTCAGGATAATGCGCGCCTCGACGGCGAACAACGGCATTGACCCGCGTTGGTTGACCAACTAGACTAACCAGCATGAAGCAGGTCAATCTCTACGAAGCCAAGACGCAACTTTCAAAGCTGGTCGAGGCGGCCATTGCCGGTGAGGAAGTCATCATCGCGCGTGCCGGGAAACCGGTGGCGCGCCTCAGCGCGCTTGAAAAGCCGGCCTGCAAGCGTCGCCTGGGGATTCTGGACGGCCAGATGGTCATTCCCGAGGATTTCAATGCCCCGCTGCCGGATGAGGTCATCGAATCCTTCTACGGCGCGCGTTGATGCGAATTCTGCTCGATACCCACCTGGCGCTATGGGCGGTCGGCGACAGCAAGCGCTTGTCGCCTTCGGTCCGGAAAGCTCTGGAAGATCCGGGCAATGCGCTGTTCTGCAGCACGGCCAGTCTGTGGGAAATCGCCATCAAGACCATGTTGCGCCGCCCTGATTTCGAGGTTGATGTGGCGGGCCTTCGGATGGCCTTGCGAAGCCTTGCCATCGACGAACTCCCAGTCCAGGGCGATCACATCGAATCCCTGCTCGACCTTCCGGACATCCATCGTGACCCTTTCGACCGCCTGATCGTGGCGCAGAGCCTGGCAGAGCCGCTGTCGCTCTGGACCAACGATCCTCTGGTCGCCCAGTATTCGGACACGATCCGGCTGGTTTGAAGCCGCGCCAAGGGCTTGCAGGAAGATCTGCAGCCTTGCGGACGCGAAAAGCTTTCCGGCCAGGCGCGCTGGCGCATCCCCAGCCCGGCGGGGGCGGGCGCAGGTCAGATGCGGCCGGTAATGATTCGGCGTGCGCTCGATGGCCTGCTGTGCACTGATCAGACCATCGGCGGTAATGCCGGCGCTGGCTCGGCGAGAAGGGTGCTGATCGTCAGAGCCAAGGGCCGAGCAAGGTTCTGACAATGCTTGGAGCTCTGCTGATCCTCATGCGAGCGCCGCCCGCCGCCGCGCCAGCAACCCCTGGATGTCCTCGATCATCATGTAGAAGCACGGCACCACCACCAGCATGATGGTGGTGGCAAACAGGATGCCGAAGCCCAGCGAGATCGCCATGGGGATCAGGGCGGCGGCCTGGATCGAGGTCTCCAGGATGATCGGCGCCAGTCCGCCGAAGGTGGTGATGGTGGTCAGCATGATGGGCCGGAAGCGCCGCGCCCCGGCCTTGATGATGGCGTCTTCGGCCGACATGTCGGCGCGCTGGCGGTTGGCGTAGTGGACCATGATCAGCGCACCGTTGATGACCACCCCGGATACGGCCACGACCCCGAGCATGCTGACCAGCGACAGGTCGTAGCCGAGCAGGATGTGGCCCAGAATGCCGCCGACGATGCCGAAGGGGATGGCCAGCATCACGATCAGCGGCTGGATATAGCTGCTGAATGCAATGGCCAGCAGCGCATAGACGGCGAACAAGGCCAAGCCGAACCCGCCCCACAGCGCGGCCGTGGATTCGCGCAGCTCGGCCTGGCTGCCTTCAAATGTCCAGGTGATGCCGGGGAAGTCGGCCCGTAGCTGGGGCAGGACCTCATTGTTGACCGCGGCCAGTACCCGGGTGACCGCGGTGGCGGGCTCGACGTCGGTGCCGACATTGATCACCCGCCGCCCATCGCGCCGGTTGATGGAGCTGAATGCCTGACCGGTCTCGATGCGGGCCACGTCGGCCAGCGGTACTTCGACCCCGCTTGGGGTGCGAAGCATGAAGTTCTCCAGCGTCTGGATGTCTTCGCGCTCGTCCTCCGGCAGGCGGACGCGGACTTCGATCTCGTTGGTCCCGCGCAGGTAGCGCAGGGCGATGTCGCCGAAGAATGCACCACGCAACTGCCGGCCGACCTCCACCGGAGTCAGCCCCAGGGCCTGGCCTTCGGGCAGCAGGGTGAAATCCAGCTGGGCCTTGCCGCGGTCGTAGTTGTCGTTGACGTCGCGGGTGTCGGCAAACTCCTCGAGCCGCTCGACCAGTGCGGTGGCCGCGCGCTCGAGGACCTCGATATCGGAGTGGCTCAAGTCGATGCTGATGTCATCGCGCCAGCTGCCCGGGCCGCGCTCGGCCTCGAAGGTGATCTGGTCGACGCCCTTGATGTCACCGATCTGGTCGCGCCACAACTCGATCACCTCCTGGGTGGTGATGTCACGCTCGGCCGGCGGCAACAGGACGATTTCGACATCAATGAAACGCCGGCCCCAGACATTGGTCTTGATGCCCTCGGCGGCTTCATGGAGGTTGTTGTCTTCAAACATCTGGTAGGTCGCTTCGGTGATCCGTTCGGCCATTTCGGCGCTGACGGCCCGGGTCGTACCCACCGGCAGCCGGACGCCGGCCTCGATCTCGTCGGCCGGCTGCTCGGGCATCATGATCATGCCAATGTGGTCGCTCATGGCGTAGCCGCCGGTGACCGCCAGCAGAACGACGGCGCCGGTCAGGGTGACATAGCGCTGGCGCACGCAGCGCTCCAGAAATGGCTTGTAGCGGGTATCGACCCAGTAGGTAAAGCCCAGCGCGAAGCGCCGCTGGACGGTGTGCAGCGTTTCGCCGACGGCGCCGTGGGAGCGCTCGCGGATATGGGCCAGGTGCGAGGGCAGGATGAACAAGGCCTCCAGCAGCGACAGGGCGAGCACGGTGATGACCACCACCGGCATCGGTGACCAGTACTGGCCCATGACGCCGGGGATGAACAGCAGTGGCAGGAAAGCGACGATGTTGGTCAGGATGCTGAAGATGACCGGCCAGGCCATCTCGCGGGTGCCGACAATGGCCGCATCCATCATGCTCAGACCCCGTTCCCGGTGCTCGTAGACGTTCTCGCCGACCACGATGGCGTCGTCGACGACGATGCCCAGAGCGACCAGGAAGCCGAACATCGAGATCATGTTGATGGTCACGCCCAGCGCCGGTAGCAGGTTGATCGCTCCGATGAACGAGATGGTCATGCCCATCATGATCCAGAAGGCCAGGCGCGCCTCCAGGAACAGGGCCAGGATCAGCACGATGATGACGATGGCCAGGGCGCCGTTCTTGAGTAACAGTTCGAGCCGATCGGCGAATTCTTCGGCCCGATTGGAGTCAATCCGCCAGCTCACGCCCTCCGGCAGGCTGGACTCCAGATCGTCGAGCACCGCCTGAACGGCGGCCGCCACCTGCAGCGGCGACTGGGTGCCGACCCTAAAAATCTCCAGCTCGATCGAGGGCTGGCGGTTGAACTGGGCGTGGAAGCCGACGTCATCGAAGCCGTCGCGCAGCTCGGCGATATCGCCCAGGCGCAGCGGCGCGCCGGTGGCGGAGCTGGCGATGATGATCTGCTCCATCTCGCGAGCCCACTCGCGGCGTTCTTTCATGCGCAGCAGGATCTCGCCGGTGGCGGTGTCCATGGCGCCGGCCGGCACATCGAGGCTGGACTGGCGGATCAGATCGGCGACCTGGGCCAGCGTCATGCCATACTCGCGCAGCACGTCCTGGGGGATTTCGACATGGGTCACATAGGACGGTACCCGCCGGAGTTCGACCTGGGTGATGTTGGGCTGGTTGAGCAACTGGTCGCGAACCCGCTCGCCGAGCTGGCGCAGCGACCAGATGTCGATGTCGCCGTACAGGCCGATCTCCATGACGTCGCGCTGCCAGGAGCGCAGCCGCACCCGCGGTTCTTCGGCATCGACCGGGAAGGTGCGGATCTGGGAAACCGCCTGGTCCACATCCTGGTAGACCCGCATGCGGTTGACGCCGGCGACCAGCTCCAGATTGATCGAGCCTGAGCCTTCGCGGGCCGTCGAGGTCAGTTCCTTGATGCCCTGGACCCCGCGCACGGCTTCTTCGACCGGCAGCAGAATGCCCTGCTCGACCTCTTCCGGTGCGGCGCCGGGATACGAGACGCTGACATCAACGAAGTCCAGTTCGTAGCGCGGCTGGACTTCCTTTTGCATCGTGATCGCCGTCCACACGCCGCCGGCCAGCAGGATGACCATCGCCAGGTTGGCCGCAATCGGGTTGCGGGCCATCCAGGCAATGGGGCCGGAGCCGGTCAGGCGCGATCCGGGCGGATTCATTCCGGCTTGGTCTCAGCGGCGGCCATGTTGTCTTCGACTCTCAGGCGAAGCCCCTCGCGTACGGTCGCCAGGCGGGTGGTCACCACCTGATCGTCTGCGCTCAGACCTTCATCAATATAGGCGTAGCGTTCATCCTGGAAGACGATGGAGACCGGGCGAATGACCAGCTGGCCATCGACCATCAGCCAGACCCGGTCTTCGGCCCGGATGTATTCGCGTTCCAGGCGCACGACGTCGGTGAGTTCACGGCCCTCGATACGCGCCTCCACATACTCCCCCAACATCAGGCGAGGGCGATCGTCCCGACCGCTGCGCGACAGTGGGTCATCGACGGCGATCAGAACCCGGGCCAGGCGGGTGTTCTGTTCCAGTTCGCCAATCAACTGAATGACTTCAGCGTCGCGAGAAGCGCCTTCGGGCCAGGCGTTGCGATTCCGGATCTGCACCCGAGCGCCCGGACGATCCGTTTCAGCAACGGTCAGCCAGGGCAGCTGCGAAACTGGCAGCGTGGCCTCGACCCAGAAGGTCTCCAGCCCAACCAATTGCCCGAGTACCGTTCCCGGGCCGACCTGCGAGCCAAGATTGGTCTGACGGCTCAGCACATGGGCATCGAATGGGGCGGTCACGCGGGTTCGTGCCAGGTCAAGCTCGGCCTGCTCGACATCGGCGCGGGCGGCATCGACGGCTGCCCTGGCGGCGCGCCCCTGGGGTTCTCTTAACACCAGCGCCCGTCGTTCCGGCGGCAGTTCGCGGTCAAAACGACGGTAGTCGGCCTCGGCAGCCGCTTGCTCGGCCTGTTCGATCTCAAGGCCGGCCAGGGCCTGCTCCAGGTTGGTTCGACTCCGCTGCAGGGCGATTTGATAGTCGGCATCGTCAATGCGCACCAGTGTCTCGCCGGCCGAGACGAATCCGCCGGGCACGAAACGCTCGGCCAGCTCGACGATCTCTCCCTGGACGCGCGCGCTCAGGCTGATTTCGCGGGCCGGGCGCACCGTTCCCATCGCCACGATCACCGGCCGGAAGCTGCCGGCCCGAGGCTGGGTGACATCGACCAGCGAGGCGGAGCGGCGAACAGCACCGTCGCGCTCGGCGGTCGGCTCGGTATTGAAAATGGCAAACAGCACTCCGGCGCCGGCGGCAAGCAGGGCCAGGCAGAGCAGGGCGGTACGGCCCCAGTTGCCGGGTTGCTCGTGATCTGGCTGGGAATCGGGTTTCACGCGGTGTTGTGGGCTCGGTGTTGAGGGCATCTAGGTTAACCCGCACATCGGATTTGCACGGGACCTTAACGTCCCAGCACAACAGACCTGCGTGAAGATTTTGCCGATGGTGATCCCGGAGCCGTCCACCAGAGCCTCCCGGCCAGATGCTTGTTTGTCGCTTCAACCTTGTTGTCACTGACCTGGTGGAGCGGTTACAATGTCCTGCTTGACTTGAATGTGGCGACCGACAGGCTTTTGCCCAAAGCCCGGCTTGACAGCGATTCGGCACCTGGTGTCTGTATTGCGCGTCCAAGGGGGTTTTCTGAAAAAGCCTGGTCGCCCACCGACTTTTTGGAGAACGAGAACAGATGTCATTGACGGCAGAACAAAAGCAGCAGGTTGTGCAGCAACACCAGTTGTCCGAGGGCGATACCGGGTCTCCGGAAGTGCAGGTCGCATTGCTGACCGCGCGCATCCAGGACCTGCAAAGTCACTTTGCAGAGCACAAGAAAGATCACCACTCTCGCAGAGGCCTGCTCAAACTGGTCAACCAGCGTCGGTCCTTGCTTGACTACGTCAAGAAAAAAGACGTCCAGCGTTACCGTGACCTGATCGAGCGACTGGGCCTGCGTCGTTAAGACCTTCAGGCCTTCTGATTTTGAATGGAACACCCCGGCGGCTGAGCAGGCTGATCCGGGGTGTTTTGTATTGCGAAAAGTGGAGATAAGTGAGTGAAAAAGTTTACCAAGACCTTCAAGTTCGGCGAGCATGACGTCACCCTGGAGACCGGTCACGTCGCCCGCCAGGCCGACGGTGCCGTGCTGGTGACCATGGCCGATACGGTGGTGCTGGTTACCGCCGTGGCCCGCAAGGATGTCAAGCCGGGACAGAATTTCTTCCCCCTGACCTGCAACTACCAGGAAAAATTCTATTCCGCCGGCCGTATTCCCGGCGGTTTCTTCAAGCGCGAAGGGCGCCCGACCGAGAAGGAAACCCTGACCTCGCGCCTGATGGACCGGCCGTTGCGTCCGCTGTTTGCCGACGGCTTCATGAACGAGACCCAGGTGATCGCTACGGTCATGTCGTCGAACCCCGAGGTTGATGGTGATATTCCCTCGCTGATCGGCGCCTCGGCTGCCGTGGCGCTGGCCGGCCTGCCGTTCGACGGGCCCATTGGTGCGGCGCGGGTGGGCTTCATCAACGGCGAGTACGTGTTGAATCCAACCCAGTCACAGCTGACCGACTCGCGTCTGGATCTGGTGGTTGCCGGTACCTCCAAGGCCGTCCTGATGGTCGAGTCTGAAGCGGACTTGCTGACCGAAGACGAGATGCTGGGTGCGGTGACCTTCGGTCATGAGCAGATGCAGGTCGCCATCCGGGCGATCGAAGAACTGGCCGCCGAGGCCGGCAAGCCGAAGTGGGACTGGCAGCCGCCGGCCAAGCCGGAAGGTCTGGCCGACAAGGTGGCCGAGCTGGCCACGGCGGACTTGACCGCAGCCTATGCAATCACCGACAAGATGGAGCGCCGGGAGGCCATCGGTGCGGCCCGCCAGAAAGTCATCGAGGCCTTGTGTCCCGAGGGTGCCGAAGGCGCTCCCGATCTGGATGAGGTCAAGGACGCATTTGGCAAGCTGGAAAAGAAACTGGTGCGCGATCGCGTGCTGGAAGGCAATCCGCGCATCGATGGCCGCGACCTGACCACGGTGCGTCCGCTGGACATGCACGTCGGCGTCTTCCCGCGCACCCATGGCTCGGCCCTGTTTACCCGCGGTGAAACCCAGGCCATGGTCGTGACGACCCTCGGGACCGGTCGTGATGCCCAGATCATCGACGCGATCGAAGGTGAGTACAAGGAGCACTTCATGCTCCACTACAACTTCCCGCCGTTCTGCGTCGGCGAGACCAGCTTCATGCTCGGGCCCAAGCGCCGCGAAATCGGCCATGGCCGCCTGGCCAAGCGGGCTCTCCTGGCGGTGGTGCCCAAGGCAGAAGATTTCCCTTATGTCATCCGCCTGGTCTCGGAAATCACCGAGTCGAATGGTTCGAGCTCCATGGCCTCGGTCTGCGGTGGATCGCTGGCGCTGATGGATGCCGGGGTGCCAATCAAGGCGCCGGTGGCCGGGATCGCCATGGGCCTGATCAAGGACGGTGATCGCTTCGCCGTACTGACTGATATCCTTGGCGATGAGGACCATCTTGGCGACATGGACTTCAAGGTGGCCGGCACCGAGACCGGTGTGACTGCGCTGCAGATGGACATCAAGATCGATGGCATCACCGAGGAGATCATGCGTGTGGCCCTGAGTCAGGCGCGTGACGGCCGGACCCACATTCTTGGCCAGATGAATGAAGTGATCAGTTCGGCCCGTTCGGAAATGAGCCAGTATGCGCCGCGCCTGTTCACCATGAAGGTCCACCCGGACAAGATCCGCGACGTGATCGGCAAGGGCGGCTCGACCATTCGCGCGATCACCGAGGAGACCGGCACCACCATCGACATCCAGGACGACGGCACGGTAACCATTGCCTCGGTCAACCAGGCCGCCGCCGATGATGCCCGCAAGCGCATCGAGCAGATTACGGCCGATGTCGAAGTCGGTGCGGTCTACGAGGGTACGGTCACCAAGATCATGAACTTCGGTGCCTTCGTGACCATTCTGCCCGGCAAGGACGGACTGGTCCACATCTCGCAGATTTCCGATGAACGGGTCGAGAACGTGACCGACGCGCTGGCCGAAGGTGACAAGGTCAAGGTCAAGGTCCTGGAAGTCGACAAGCAGGGCCGGATTCGCCTGAGCATGAAAGCGCTCAAGGAAAACCAGGGCTGACCTGTCGGTAAATGCTGCCACGGCAGCCTGCCTGATCAGAGAGCCGCCCGGGATTCGGGCGGCTCTTTGCGTGTAAAGAACAACATTTTGAAAACGGAGACAATCCCGTGCAGTTGATGACCCCCGTATCCCCCGGTGAATTGCTCGACAAGCTCACCATCCTTGATATCAAGTCCGAACGCATCGTCGATAGCGACAAGCTGGCCAACGTGGCCCATGAAAAACAACTGCTTGAGTCGGTCTGGCGCGAGTCGAAGCTGGAGACGCCAGAGACGGTACGCCTGCGCGCGGAGTTGAAGAAAATCAACGAAAAGCTGTGGGAGATCGAGGATGCCATTCGCGATGAAGAACGCGCCCGGCGCTTCGGCGAGCGCTTCATCGAACTGGCCCGGGCCGTTTATGTCACCAACGATGAGCGGGCCGCGGTCAAGAAGGCGATCAATGAGGCCCTGGGCTCGAAGATCGTTGAGGAAAAGTCGTACAGCGATTATCGGTGAAGGCCTGGCTCACCCCAATCACCTTGCCGCCGGGGCTTCAGACCTGTCCCGTTGCTATACTCGGCGCTGTGGTTTCTGATCAGGTTCTATTGGACAGGGGGCGTTGAATCCATGAAGAGATTAGCGTTGGCAGTTTTGCTTGCTGCTACTGGCACCCTGAGTGCCCAGGTCGATCCGTCACCGGAAGACCAGGCGCGCTCGCTGAGCCAGTCTCCCACCATGACCTTTGCCGGTGATCGGTATCGGGTCGGCGTGGGGATCGATACTGAATTTGACCTGATCGGTGAATTTCTGGCGACGCTCAACGAGTCCCCGACCTCTGCCCTGATCGGCGAGGGCTGGCTGGGCCGGCAGAGCGCCGGCGGACTCAAGCTCAACTACCACTGGTTGTTTTCCGGACAGTCCGAGGCGGGCCCGGATGGCCCCGTCCATACCGATGGCCGGATCGCCAAATTATTCGTCGCCGCCGATCAGAACCAGCACGATGACCGCAAGCTGACCCTGGGGGCCGGCTATGAGCGTGAGGACTGGTTCATGAGCCTGTACGGCATGCGTGCCCTGACCGACGAGCGTCTGGTCAACCGGGCGGTTGACCTGAGTGACGTGATCGTGCGCGGCGAGCTTGATGGACGCGGCTTTACCCGGATCGATCAGCTGCAGCGCGTCACCGAGTTGTTTGAAAAGCCGTTTGACTGGGGCCTGGGATTGCGCGCCGGCCGCTACTACGATGATCGCCTGCTGCGGCTGCGCGGGGGGCTGGACTACGAGAGGGGCGATTTCGGCAACACCCAGCTGACCGCCTCGTTTACCGCGGATCGATTCTTTGCCGGCACGCCGCATGGCCTGTCGCTGCGCACCGGCTGGGCTGTCCGGCGCGGTGATCTGGCCGACGATCGCAACGATCTGCGCGCCGCACTGGTCTACAGTTACAGTTTCGGCGGTCATCACCGGCCGGTGCGCGTGTTTAGAGAGCAGGCGGTGGAGGTCATGCCTGAACCCCGTTTCGAGGAGCGGGTCGTGGCCACCGAGGTCACACTATCGGACCAGGCCACCTTCGGGCTCGACAGCGCCGCGCTGCAGCCGGCCGCGCGTGAGACTTTGGCGGAACTGGTCGACGCGATTCAGGAAGGACGTCTGATCGGGCGCATCCAGGTGGTCGGTCATACCTGCGATCTGGGTCCGGCAAGCTACAACCAGGATCTGAGCGAGCGCCGCGCCCAGGCCGTGGTCGATTACCTGCGTTCAGCTGGAATCGATGCCGATGAAGTGACCTGGGAAGGGCGGGGGCAGAACAATCCACGCTATCCCAACGACGGCGAGCAGAACCGCAGCCGCAACCGCCGGGTCGAGATCGCCTTCGTCACCGAGCAGTCGCGGACCGAACGCGTCCGGGTGAGTCCGGAAGGGCCGATTACCGAGCTGCGCCAGGTTGAAGTGCCATCGGAAGCGCCCTGGATCCGGCGTGCATTGCGCAACCCGGTCCAGCACAAGCGGGAAGTCGATACCTACCGGTTCGAAAACGTGACCGACACGGTGACCGAAGGCGAGGTCGTATTTGACAACCAGCCGCCGCAGGCCAATCCGGGCGAATTCAGCGTCGAACAGGACTCGGCCGACAACCGGCTGGACGTGCTGGCCAATGACAGCGACCCGGACGGCGATGCGCTGGCCCTGGTCGAAGTTTCCAGTCCGGCCAACGGCGAGGCGGTGATCAGCGGTGATGCCGTGCTCTATACGCCGGCAGCCGACTTCTTCGGCACCGACCAGTTCACCTACACCATCGATGATGGTTTTGGTGGCCAGGCCATGGCCACGGTCACGGTTACGGTCAATCGGGCCAACCGGCCGCCGCAGGCCGGTGAGGTCAATGCCAGTACCCTGCGGACCCAGCCGGTCGATGTCGATGTGCTTGCCAGCAGCAGTGACCCGGACGGCGATGCCCTGGAGCTTGTCGAGTTCAGTCAACCGGCCAATGGCTCGGTTGTCGACGCGGGGGATGTACTGCGCTATCAGCCTGACCCGCTATTTTCCGGCGAGGACACTTTTACCTACACCGTCGCGGACGGTCGCGGCGGACAGGCCACGGGCCAGGTCGTGGTCAATGTCGTCTTTGCCAACCAGGGACCGGTTGCACGCCCGGATGAAGCCTCGGGCCCACCCGACGTCGCCATCACGGTTGATGTGCTGGCCAATGATTTTGATCCCGACGGGGATCCGCTGGAAGTGATTGATGTGGCCAGGGTCACGGCCGCCGGTGCCCAGACGACAATCAACGCCGATGGCACCATTTCCTTCGTCATCAGCGCCAACTGCAGCGGTTTCAACCTGTTCCGCTACACCGTGCGGGATCCGTTCGGGGCCACGGCCACCGCCAACGTGGTGGTACGCCGCGACGCCGAGGCGTCTGGCACCGAGTCGGCAACCGAATGCTTCCTGTGAAACGGGGCCGTCAGGCGCCGAGCAGCGGCTTGAGTTTTGCGATCACGTCCTCGGCAGCGATGAGGTCCATGACGCCGGGGTGTTCCAGTCGGCGGCCCCAGCGCAGGGCCTCCGGCGGCTTGCCGGTGATTTTGCGGGCCGCGTCGGGGTAGCGATCGACGCAATGCTCCAGGCTCCCCAGCGGTCCGGAGCGACGCGACCAGGTGGCCGCGTAAAGGCCGACCACCGGGGTGCCCATGGCGGCGGCGAAGTGGGCCGGGCCGGCATCCGGCGAGATCACGCAGGCTGCCCGCGCCATCATCGCCAGGGCCTGGTCCAGGGTGTCTTGACCGATCAGGTTCTGGACCGGTTGGGTCATGCGCTGCTGTATTTGGCTGCCAAGCTCGCGTTCGATGGCGCTGGGCCCGCCGACCAGGATGACCGGCCGACCGGTCTGTTTCACCACCCAGTCAGCCACCTCGGCGTAACCGGTCGCATGCCAGTTGCGGCCGGCATGGCTGGATGCGGGGCTGATCAGCACGGCCCGGCCCGGCTCGGGTTGATGCCGGCGGGCAAAGGCCAGGCCGTCTGCGCTGACCGGCAATGTGCGCTCCACCTCATTGACTGGCAACCCCAGGTGTTCGGCGAACGAGCGCAAGGCGAGTGCCTGATGTTCGAAGGGCCTCGCGCTGATCCGTTCGTTGATCACCAGGCCGTGGCCTTCGCGCGCCCGCTGCCGGTCAAAGCCAATCCGTCGCCGGGCCCGGACCAGCAATGAAAGCAGGTTGGCCCGGGCCGAGACCTGGGCGTGCAGAAGCACGTCGAATTGCCGGCCCCGCAGTTGACGCCGGACGTCTCTCCAGGCCGAACCCCCGGCCTTCTTGTTGAATACAATGAACTCAACATCGGGCAGTGACTGGACCAGGCGATGTTCGGTCCGGCCGATGATCCAGCTCAGCGCGGTATTCGGCCATGCGGCCTGCAGCGCCCGAACCAGCGGCACCGTGTTGCAGACATCGCCGAGGGCAGACAGCCGGAGCAGGCAGATGGAGGCGGGAGCAGACGTTGCCATGACGGGAGTTGGGGTTTTTGAGCGAAGTGCTTGAGATCAGGACGAATATGGCCATCTTAGCCGAAGGCGAGGTGGCCAGGCAGGTCGAGGCCGGCTGGCTGGACCCGGCCTGGTGGCAGCGCCGTGACGCGGTCCGTAAGGAGCTGGGCGGGCGCGGCCAGGCGGTGCTGGTCGCCTCGCCGATCGGTGCGCTGGTGCTCAGGCGGTTTCGGCGCGGCGGGTTGGCGGCCCGGTTTTCGGCAGATCGTTACTGGGCGCCGGGTCGTGAGCGCAGCCGCGGCTTTCGGGAGTTTCGTCTGCTGCAGGTACTGGCCTCCCAAGGGCTTCCCGTGCCAGATCCGGTGGCGGCCAGCTACGAGCGCGATGGCTTGTTCTACCGGGCCGGCCTGCTGACCCGGCTGATTCCGGATGCCTGCGAGCTGGCCGAGGTGGCCGCCGGGCTGTCGTTCGAGCAATGGCGCGATCTGGCGATGACCCTGGATGCGTTTTTTGCCGCTGGCCTGTGCCATCCCGATCTCAATGCGCGCAACCTGCTGCTCGACAGGCACGGCCGCTGGCATTTGCTCGACCTGGACCGGGCGCGCCTGGTCGGGCGCCGGGTGGACAGCAAAGCCATGCGCCAGCGTCTGGCCCGTTCGCTTGGCAAACTCCCCGACTCCGGCTGGCGCACCGGTTTCACGAAAACGCTGGGGAAAGATATCTGACGACCGACTCAACCTGTCTGGGGGTCGCCAGTGAATGATGTCTCACCGTCGAGTTGGTCGCGGGCAATCGCCTCGGCAAAGCTCAGCCAGGCCTCGGCGCTGGTCCGCGGGGCTTCCAGCATGGGCAGATGGCCGACCCGCTCCAGCACCAGCACACGGGTTGCCGGCATCAGTTGCTTCATCACGGTTGCCCCGCAGGGATGCAGAACCTGGTCGGCCTGACCCCAGACGATCAGGGCGGGCATGGGCAGGTCGCGCGCCAGTTCTTCCAGCGGGCGTGAGTCGTAACGCATGGCATCGAAAATCCGCTGGGCACGGACCGCATGACGCATGGCGCGGAACGCCAGAAAGCGCAACAGTGGCGCCGGGATCCACGGCGGGCGCACGAAACAGTAATCCATCAGGCGCCGGAAGTCCGAGGGATCGCGCACTACCAGCGGATTGTGGCGCTCCTCGGCCACCTCCTCGAGTACTGGCGACAGCGGGGCGGTATGGAGGCCGCCGGGGGCCAGCAGCCACAGGGCCCGTACCCGCTCGGGCGCGCGCCGGGCCATGGCCACGGCGAGATAGCCACCCATGGAGTTGCCGCCCAGGTAGAAGTGCTGCACGCCGACTGCATCCAGCCAGTCGAGCACCCGCTCGGCGATATCCTCGATCCGGAAGCTGGGCAACTCGTCGATCCGGGTATCGCCAAACCCGGGCAGGTCCGGTGCGAGGATGCGGAAATGCGCCCGCAGCCGGCGCGCGACGCGACAGAAGTGATCGGCATCGGCATTGAATCCGTGCAGCAGGACCAGTGGCTCGCCGTGCCCGCCTTCGAGGTAGTGCCAGCCGATCCCGCCGCTGTTCAGGGTCCGGCTGGCCAGACCGCAGCGGCTTCGCTCGGCCCACTGAAAAAAACGCCCCAGCGGCGTTGGCCACCAGCGCCACAGGGCGATGGCCAGACCGACCAGAACCAGTACGCTCAGTCCGAAAAACACGTTCATCACACCCGAAGCATACCCGAACCGCAGGCGATTCGGACGGCGTACACTGTCGCGTTTCCCGCCAGTGGATCGATTCGGTATTCATGAACCCGCAGCTTGGATTGAAGGCGATGGTGGCGGCCATGGTCGCGATCGTGGCCAGCGCCAATTACCTGGTCCAGTTTCCGGTCAATGACTGGCTGACCTGGGGTGCCTTGACCTATCCGGTGTCGTATTTCGTGACTGATCTGACCAACCGCTGGTACGGACCGGCGCGCGCCCGGCGCGTGGTCTACGTGGGCTTCGTGCTGGCGGTGATCCTGTCGGCCTGGCTGGCCAGCCCGCGCATCGCCCTGGCTTCGGGCACGGCCTTCCTGGTCTCGCAACTGATGGATGTGGCGATCTTCAATCGCCTGCAGGGACATCGCTGGTGGCGCGCGCCGCTGGTCTCGAGCGTGCTGGGTTCGCTGGTCGATACCGCGCTGTTCTTTGGCCTGGCCTTTTATGCCACCGACGTGCCCTGGGTGACGCTGGCGACCGGCGATTACGGGGTCAAGGTGGCCATCGCGCTGGTGATGCTGGGGCCTTATCGGATGATCGCGGCGCGTGGGTGAATTCTTCTCGGTCGCCTGCGCGGCCTGCTGGGCGCTGGCGGTGGTGTTGTTCCGGCGCTCGGGTGAAACCCTGCCGGCCTTCGAGCTCAACCTGTTCAAGAACCTGCTGGCCACCGCGTTGATGGTGCCGACCATCCTGATCTTTCATGGCCCGGCGCTGCCCGGCTACAGCGCGATGGAATGGGGCGTGGTGCTGGTTTCCGGGGTGATCGGCATCGCGATTGCCGATACCTGGTACCTGCGCGCGCTGAACCTGATGGGTGCCAGCCGTACCGGCGTGGTCGGCATGCTGTTCTCACCGTTCGTGGTGTTGTTGTCGCTACTGTTTCTGGGCGAATCCCTGCGCCCGCTCCAGTATCTCGGTTTTGTCGTCGTCCTGGCCGGGGTGCTGCTGGTGACCTGGCATCGCCATCGCCAGGAGGTCAGTTTGCGCGCCCTGCGCCTGGGGGTTGCCTTCGGTGCCGGCAGCGTGTTGCTGATGGCGATCGGGATCGTCATGGTCAAGCCCATCCTCGAGACCCATGCGTTCCTGTGGACGGTGGGCGTGCGACTGGCAGCCGGCGCGTTCGCCATGCTGGTTTTTGTCTCGGCCAGTCGTGGCTGGCAGCGGATGCTCATCCACTACCGGGCCCCGCAGCCCTGGCCGACGGTCATCTTTGCCAGTCTGATGGGCAGTTACGTGTCGATGATGCTGTGGCTGGCCGGTTACCGGCTGACCCAGGCCTCGATTGCCTCGGTGCTCAACGAGACCGCCTCAGCGTTCATCGTCGTGTTTGCCTGGCTGATCCTGGGCGAGCCGCTGACCCGCCGCAAGGTGGCCGGCGTGAGTCTGGCCTTTGCCGGGGTCAGCCTGATCGTCCTGCTCTAGTGGCCCGCTGGCCTGGCGCGCGTCCGG
>JBKHEF010000040.1:0-16140 GCA_046540955.1 Wenzhouxiangella sp. | reverse complement strand
TCTCCTCCAGGTTCGACCCGAGCGAAGCGAGGACGATGCGGCGAAGCCGCACCCGTAGGGCAAGCGCCGCCAGGCGCGCAGTCAATCCTTCCGGGCGCGCCAGACATGAAAAAGCCCCGCCTCGAGCGGGGTTTTTCTGGATTGCGGCGCTTGCGCCAACATCCTGCCCCATGCTATTCAATCCCCATGCAGATCGCCGCGACCAGCCCGTTGCCGCCGGTGCCAGCAGGTGGCGCGGTTCGCGCACGCCCCGATGATGGTGCGCCGACCGCACCGCAGTCCGGCCAGACCAGTGATGCCACCCCATCGGACAGGCAATCCGAGGCATCAGCGGCCGAGCGCGGCCCACTCGAACTGAGCGAAGCCGAGCAGGCCCTGGTCCGCCAGCTGCAGCAGCGCGACCGCGAGGTCCGGGCGCATGAGATGGCCCATGTGGCCGCCGGCGGTCGTTATGTCACCAAGCCGGCTTCCTACCAGTACCAGGTGGGCCCGGATGGGCGCCGGTACGCGGTCGGGGGTGAGGTCTCGATCGACACCAGCGTGCCGTCGGACCCCCAAGAGGCACTGGCCAAGGCACAGATCATTGAGCGGGCGGCACTGGCGCCGGTCAATCCCTCACAGCAGGACTACCAGGTGGCGGCCAAGGCCCGGCAGATGGCCGCTGATGCGCGCCGCGAACTGGCCGCAGAGCGCCTGGAACAGGCCCGCGCTGAAGACGAACCGATTCAATCCGAGCGTGATGCCGATGCCGGATCGGATGTCCGCGCCGGTCCTGCCGCCGGTCCGACCCCGTTGCCGCTGGCAACTACCGAATCGCTGGCGCCGACATCGCGCATCAGCCTGTTTGCCTGATTTTTACCGGGTCTTTACGGCTTTCAATTGACCTGGGTCAAGTGCTGTTGCGGCCACCTGGGTTAGCCTCCGAATGACCCCTAGGAAGAGGAGGGGGCAAGACAACTACCAGGCCTGTCGGAGGCGGATTGAGTTCGCAGCATTCCGGCGGTTGATCGTTGGTCGGGACCGGAAGGCTCGGCAGTGGTCAGGACCGACTACCGAAGCTTCCCGGCGGTTTGCAACGACCAGGGGAGTGGCATTGGATGGCGACTGAAGACCGCCAACGCCAGGCCGAGGCGGCCGGCGCCATACGCGAGGTGCTTGCTGCCGAGGCGGCCGTGCGCGACAAGGTGGAAGCCTGCCGCGCTGATCTCGCGCAGGCACTGGCTGACGAGCAGCAGCGTGCGCGGAGGATCGAGCAGCGCACCGACCAGCGCCTGGCGCGATTGCATACCCATTGCGAGAAACGGATCGAGCAAAAGACGGCCGAGCTGCGCGCTCGGGCCGGTGCCGATGCGCCGCCCGAACAACCCGATGATGCGGACCGCGAGTGCTTGAATGCCGCGGTCGAACAGCTGGCCGCCCGCCTGATCGGAGCCGGTGATGGCTGAGTCGGCACGCCTGGGTTACCTGCAAGCGCGTCTCCAGGCCCGCCATGGCCAACGCCCGAGCGATGATGACTGGCGCCTGGTCGAGTCCAGTGTCGATCTCCTGCACTACCTGGATGCCGTGCGGACCACCGCGCTCAAGCGCTGGGTGCGCGGCATTTCACCGGATTCATCGGCCGCCGAGATCGAGATGCTGCTGCGCGCCAACTGGCGTGACGGTGTGGTTCAGGCCTCGGCCTGGGCACCGCAAGCCTGGCGCGAGGCACTGTTGTGGTGCCGCTGGGTGCCGGAGTTGCCGGTCCTGGCGCACCTGCTCCAGGGGGGCGAGGTGCGTCCGTGGATGCGGCGCGATCCGATCATCAGCGCCTTTGCTTTTGACCAAACCGCCGCCTGCCTGAATGCCCTGGCCGACACCGAGCTGGCCCCCATGCAGCCGCTGCTGCAGGCCGGCCACGGGGTCCGCTCGGGCTGGTTGGCCGTTCTGCACGACCGGCTGCCGGGGGAGGTCTCGGAGCGTGCGGGCGAAGCCCTCGGGCAGATGGAGGCGGTCATCGCAGACCACCGAACGGCCATGATTGAGGCGACGTCCGATGCTGATGGCCAGGCGCTGCGCATGGAATTGCGGGCCAGTTTGCTGCGCCTGTTCCGGCGCGCGGCCGGGACGGCGGCCGCGCTGTTTGCCTTCCTCGGCATCGAAGCCCTGGAGGCTGAGCGCGTCCGGGCCGGACTGATCACCCGACGCCTGCTCAGACGCGTGCCGGAGGGGCTGACATGGGCATGAGACCGGATACGGCCTGCTGGTTTGAACTGCTGGTCCCGCGGGCTGATCTGGCCAGGACACTGGCCCGCCTGGCCGAAACCCGGACGGTCGAGCTGGAAACCGAACAACGGCCGGATCATCCCTTCGAGTTGCCGGGCCTGAGCGCCTCGGTGGCCGAGTTTGAAGACCTCGAGCGCCGGCTGTCGGGCTGGTGGCCGGAGGCTCGGCTGCCGTCGCCGGATCAATCCATGGATCCGGTGACGGCCATGGAAGAAGCCCTTGCCCGGCTGCGCGCCTGGGCCGCGGAGGCCGAGCCGCTGATCGACCGGGCCGAGGCCCTGGAAACCGAGCTGGCGCGGATCGGCGAGCTGGATCGTCTGGTGGCCGGCGATAACCCGGCGCTGCCGGCGTTTGCCCAGCTGGCCGAGGTTGGGCCGCTGCTCGCCGCGCGCCTGTATCGGCTGCCCGGCGAAGCCGCCCTGGAGGACTGGCCGGTCTCGGTACTGCGCCAGGACCTGGCCGATGCCGACGGCCAGGGCTATGTCCTGGCGGTCGGTCCGGTCGAGGCGGTAGACCGGCTCGATGAGCGGATGGTCGCGCTCAAGGCCCGTCGCCTGATGCTGCCGGCCTGGCTGCCCGATGATCCGGCTGCCGCGCACAAGGCGCTGGCCGTGCGCCGGGCCGAGGCCGAACAGGCCCGCCAGGCGGTCGGGGCGCAGATTGAGGGGCTGCACCAGCGCCACCAGTTGGCCCCGGCGCTGGGCGTGATGGCGCTGATGCAATGGTTTGCCAGTCATGCGCCGGCCCTGCCGGTGACCGAGCATTTCGTGATGGTGACCGGCTGGTGCAGCGATCCGAACGGCACCGAGCTGGACCGCGTCCTGCGCGAATCGAATGTCGAGCATGTCATCCGCCGGGCCGATCCGCCGGCCGGTCTGGATGTGCCGGTGGTGATGCGCAACCCGCGCTGGGCGCGGAGTTTCGAGATTTTTCCCCGCCTGCTTGGCACGCCCGGCGCCACCGAGGTCGATCCCAGCCGCCTGCTGGCCATCATCACGCCGCTGATGTTCGGTTTCATGTTCGGCGATGTCGGCCAGGGTGCGGTCCTGCTCGCACTGGGGCTGTGGCTGCGCAAGCGGATCGAGGTGTTCGGTTTGCTGGTGCCGTTCGGCGCCATGTCGATCGTGTTCGGCTTTCTGTTTGGCAGCATCTTTGCCAACGAGCAGCTGATCCCGGCGCTGTGGATGCATCCCATCGACCATCCGACCACGATCATGGCGATCGCGGTGGGCTTTGGCGTGTGCGTCATCACCACCGGGCTGTTGTTCGATGCGCTGCGCTGCTACTGGCGGGGTGGGGGCCGGCACTGGCTGGCGACCCGGGCCGGCCTGGTGCTGGCCTATTTCGGCATCCTTGGTGCGCTGCTGCGCCCGGAACTGATCAACCTGGCCTGGGCCGGCTTTGCCTGGTTCGTGCTGGGTTCGGTCGCGCTCACCGAGCACAACCGCCTGCTCGAGTTTCCCAAGGCGCTGGCCGAGCTGCTCGAGAGCATGCTCCAGCTGCTGGTCAACACGATTTCGTTTGTTCGCGTCGGTGCCTTTGCCCTGGCCCATGCCGGGCTGTCGGCGGCGGTTTTCGGCATGGCCGATGCGGCCGGCGGTGGCCTGGCCGGTATCGTCGTCATCATCCTCGGCAACGCGCTGGTGATTGCCCTCGAAGGGCTGATCGTCAGTATCCAGACCACCCGCCTGATGCTGTTTGAATTCTTTATCCGCTTTTTGACCGCCGAGGGCCGCCGGTTCCAACCGCTGACCGGCCCCGGCACCGTTTTCCGACCGACCGGGAGAAGTTCGACATGAAACTGGGAATGATCGTTGTGCTCACGCTTGGCGCCGTGATTGCCTGCCTGGCGCTGACCGCTACCTACCTGGTGTTTACCTCGGGCATGGCCAGCGCCCAGGAAGGCGAAGTGCTGGTCGAGGTGGTCGACCCCTCGGTGATGCGGTGGGGCTTCCTCTCGGCTGCCCTGGCGGCCGGGCTGGCCGCCGCCGGGGCCGGTTACGCGGTCGGCCACGTCGGCAGTGCCGCGGTGGGCGCCCTGGCCGAGAAACCCGATCTGATGGGCCGGGTCCTGGTCATGGTTGGGCTGGCCGAAGGGGTGGCCATCTACGGCCTGATCATCGCCATCCTGATCCTCAACCAGATCTAGATCATGCCGACGGTGCCTGAGGCTGTTCCGGTCGTGATCAGCGATCGCCTGACCGCCGCCGGTTTCCGCCTGGCCGGGCTGGAGACCGTGGTCGCCACCCCCGACGATGTCGGCGGGCAGGTCCAGGCGGTGCTGCAGCGCGGTCGGCCCATCCTGCTGACGGCCGACCTGGCAGCCGCTCTGCCGCAAGCCGCCCTGGCCGCGATCATCCGGCAGGCCCGGCCGCCGCTGGCGGTGGTGCCCGATGTCAGCGGCCATGGCGACAGTCCGGATCTGGCTGGTCGGGTTCGGCGGGCCCTGGGAGTGGAGACATGAACCCTGTAGTCGATATCGAAACTGCACCGGCTGCGGCCAGCGGCCTGTTGCGCCTGCTGCAGGAGTCCGGTGAACAGCAGTGCCGGGAAATCCTGCGGGCAGGAAACGACAAGGTTGCCGAGGTGCGCCGCAAGGCCTTCGCCCGCGCCCGCGAGCGGGTGCGGGCTGCGGTGGCCGATGAACGCAAGCGCATGGAGCAGGCGATCGGGCGGGTCGAAGCCGAGCTCGAAACCACCCTGCGCCGGCGCCAGCTTGTCCATGATGCGCGCCTGGTCGCCGAGGGCCGCAGTCTGCTTGAGCAGGCCTTGGTTGAATGCTGGCGGCAACCGGCCGCGCGCAAGGCCTGGGGCGCGGCCCTGCTTGATGCCGCCGCGGCCGTGGCAATCGCCCGCGATTGGCGTATCGAATGCCCGCCGGACTGGCCGCAGGAAGAGCGCGACGAGATCATCCGCCGGGCCAGTGAGGTCTGCGGGGCCCAGGTCGAAATCCAAGCTCGTGACTCAATCACCGCCGGCCTGAAGCTGGTCAGCGGCGGGCTGGCGGTCGACATGCGCATCGACGGCCTGCTGGCTGATCGCGACCGGATCGACAGCAGCCTGCTGGCCCTGTATGGCCGGCTACGGGAAGGAGCCAGGCCATGACCCGAGCACGCATCCAGTGGATCGGCGGTCCGGTGCTCAAGGCCCGGGCCAGCGAACCCTTCCAGATCCATGAGGCCCTGGCGGTCGGCGAGCAGCGCCTGCTCGGCGAGGTCATTCAGCTGTCGGGCGACCTGCTCACCGCCCAGGTCTACGAAGACACCACCGGCCTGAAACCGGGTGATCCGGTCATCGGCAACGGCCTGCCGCTGTCGGTCTCACTTGGACCCGGAATTCTGGGCAATATCTTCGACGGCCTGCTGCGGCCGCTGAGCGAGGAGGCCGGGCACTGGTTCAAACCCGGTCTGGCGGCGGCCCGCAGTGGCCGGTTCGAGTTCGAGCCGCTGGTGGGCAGCGGCGACCAGGTTTCCGGTGGGCAGGTGTTCGGCAAAGTCGCCGGCGACGGGCCGGGCCGCGGCTGCCTGGTGCCGCCGCTGTTGTCGGGGCGGGTGGGTAAGATCCGCCCGGCGGGCGATTATGCCGAAGACGAGCCCGTGCTTGAAATCGAAGCTGCTGACGGCCAGACCCACACTATCGCCATGCAGCACGACTGGCCGGTGCGGCGGCCGCGCCCGGCGGCCGAGCGCCTGAGCGCCGATGCGCCCATGGTGACCGGTCAGCGCATACTCGACACGCTCTTTCCGGTCGCACGCGGCGGTCGCGCGGCCCTGCCGGGCGGTTTCGGCACCGGCAAGACCGTGCTCCAGGAAAGCCTGGCCAAGTGGTGCGACGCCGATGTCATCGTCTACGTCGGCTGCGGCGAGCGCGGCAACGAGATGGCCGACGTGCTCGACGAATTTCCGCACCTGGAAGACCCGCGCACCGGCCGGCCGCTGATGGAGCGCACGGTCATCATTGCCAACACTTCCAACATGCCGGTGGCCGCGCGCGAGGCCTCGATCTACACCGCCATCACCGTGGCCGAGTACTTCCGCGACCAGGGCCTGCATGTGGCCCTGATGGCCGACTCGACCAGCCGCTGGGCCGAGGCCCTGCGCGAGGTCTCCGGTCGCCTCGGCGAGTTGCCGGGCGAGTCGGGCTATCCGGCCTACCTGGCATCGCGCCTGGCTGATTTCTACGAGCGCGCCTCGCGGGTCAAGGCGCTCAACGGCGAGGAAGGCTCGGTCACCGTGATCGGCGCGGTCAGCCCGCCGGCCGGGGATTTCTCCGAACCGGTCACCAGCCACACCAAGCGTTACGTCAGAAGTTTCTGGGCGCTGGACCGGGGCCGGGCGCAGGCGCGTTCCTATCCGGCCATCCACCCGCTCAAAAGCTATGCCGAGGACGTCGACACCCTGGCCCGCTGGTGGCAGTTACAGGGCAACAGTGACTGGCGCGCGTACCGGCGCCGCCTGCTTGGCCTGCTGGAAGCCCAGGCCCGGCTGGAGCGCATGGCCCGGATCGTCGGCAAGGACTCGCTGCCGCCGGAACAGCAGCTGACCCTGCTGGCGGCCGATCTGATGAACGAGGGTTTTCTGCGCCAGAGCGCGTTTTCCGCGGTCGATCGCTTCTGCTCGCCGAAGCGCCAGACCGCCATGTTGCAGCTGATGATGCAGTTCATTGACGCCGCCGGCGAGGCGGTCGCGCGCGGTGTGGCGCCAGCGACCATCGCGGCCATGCCCATCCTGCGCACCCTGCAGCGCCTGGGCGAAGAGTTCGGCGAGGAGGATCTTGAGCGCCAGTCCGAGGTCGCCGCGCAGATCGTCGAAGCCTTCAACGCCATCGATGCGCACAAGGAGGTCGCCGATGTCGGCTGATGTCATTCTCGACCACGCCCTGACCGGGCTGGAAGGACCGCTGCTGTTTGCCCGCCGCGAAGCCAACGTCGCACTCAACGAAGCCGTCGAGGTGATCGGTCGCGACGGCAGCGCACGGGTCGGGCGGGTGTCGGCCCTCGACGAGGAGGCCATGGTCATCGAGGTGCTCGAGTCGACCACCGGGCTGGACCTGGACGGCACCCGGATCCGGATTCGCCAGCGCCCGCTGGAGATGGCGCTGGGGCCGGGCTTGCTGGGGCGGGTGTTCAACAGCGTCGGGGTCCCGATCGACGGCGGACCGCCATTGCCGGCCGAGCGGCGCCACCGGGTCGACGGCATGGCGATCAACCCGGCCGCGCGCGACCTGCCGCGTGATTTCATCGAGACCACGGTCTCGACCATCGACCTGATGAACAGCCTGGTCCGGGGCCAGAAACTGCCGCTGTTTTCCTGCGGTGGCCTGCCGCACGACCGGCTGGCCACCCAGATTGCCCAGCGCGCCCGCCTGCGCGATACACAAGCCGGCGAATTCTGCGTGGTCTTCGTCGGCATCGGCGTGCCCTACGACACCGCCGAGAACTTCCGCCATGCGATGGAGAAATCCGGCGCCCTGGCGCACACGGCGATGTTTCTCAACCACGCCGACGAGCCGTCCACCCAGCGCCTGCTGACGCCGCGGTTTGCGCTCACGGCGGCCGAGTACCTGGCCTTCGTCGAAGGCCGCCACGTGCTGGTGGTCATGACCGACATGACCAACTACTGCGAGGCCCTGCGCGAGGTCTCGGCCAGCCACGGCGAGATCCCCAGCCGCAAGGGCTATCCGGGCTACATGTATTCCGACCTGGCGACGATTTTCGAGCGCGCCGGCTGCATCAAGGGCCTGCCGGGCACCCTGACCCAGCTGTCGATCCTGACCATGCCCGGCGACGACATCGGCCACCCGATTCCCGACCTGACCGGCTACATCACCGAGGGCCAGATCGTGCTGGGCCGGGAACTGGACCGCAAGGGTATTTACCCGCCGGTCGAAGTCCTGCCCAGCCTGTCACGGCTCATGGATGCCGGCACCGGCAAGGGTTATACCCATCCCGACCATCCGGCCCTGTCAAACCAGCTGTTTGCCTGTTATGCCCGGGCCAGCCGGGCGCGGGTGCTGGCCTCGGTCATGGGGGTGGAGGGCCTGCCGGAGACCGACCGGAGATTCCTGGAATTCGGCGACGCCTTCGAAGAGCGCCTGGTCAACCAGGAGTATCCGCGCACGCTCGAAGAAAGCATGGAGCTAGGCTGGGAACTGCTGCGCGGTCTGCCGAGCGCCGAGCTGACCCGACTGTCGGGCGAGCAGCTGGCCCGCTACATCGACGCACCGGTCGAGGTGGGTTGAAGCCGTCATGGCCGGGACCGAAACCAGCCCGACCCGCAGCGCCTTCCTGGAACTGCAGGATGAGCGCCAGGTGGTGCGCGAGGGCTTCGAGTTTCTTGATGAGAAACGCGTCATCCTGGCCCAGGAAATGCTGCGCCGGCTGCAGGATTTTCAGCTGGCCCGGGACCGTTACCACGCGGTGCACAGCCAGGCCGTGGTCGCGATGTCACGGGCGCTGGGACGACATGGCCTCGACGGGCTGGAGGTCTATCCGCCAAGGCGCCTGACCCGCTTTGATCTCAAGCTCGGGCAACAGCCGTTTCTGGGGGTGACCCTGATCGACGCGACGGTTGATCTGGCCACCGCGCCCGGCACGGCGCCGGTCAACCCCTCGCCGGAGGCCGGCGAGTGCGCCGAGCGCTTTGCCGAACTGGCCCGGCTGGGGCTTGACCTGGCCGTCCAGCGGGCCTGCCTGGAACGCCTGATCGCAGAATACACCCGCACCGAACGGCGGGCCCGCGCCCTGGAAAACGTGGTCCTGCCCGAAATCACCGAGTCGCTGGAATTCATCAACGAGCAGCTCGAAGCGGTCGACCAGGAAGAAGCCATCCGCGTGCGCACCGCGCGCCAAAGCTAGCGTTCCTCATCTTTCCCGCTCGGCTGTCACAAACAGCCTGCTGCCGGCATGAAAGCAGAAGAATGGGAAGCTGCCAGGTGGCTGCCGATATTTGACTTTGGCGCGAGTCGCTTGCTAACCTTGATTTGGGACAACCCTCTCTGGGGCAGTAGTGATGGCAGATTCGTTTGCAGGGCACCGCGTGGCCGACGGGCCGGTTTTTTCATTTTTTTCTCATCTTTTTCAACACTTTGGCCTGAGTCGGCTGCTCCTTGCCGGCGGGCTGCTGTTCTGCGTGTTCGGCTCGGCCTGGGCGCAGGATCCAACGGTGTCGGGTGTTGTGCGGGATGCGGCGACATCGGAGCCGATAGAGGGTGTCGAAGTCCTGGTCATCGCCTCGGACGGCGCTACAACATCTGGCGTCACGGGCACAGATGGGACCTACGAGTTGGCCCCACCAGGCTCATCGACCATGGTGACGGTAAGAACGCTTGAGACGGATATTTACGCGGCCCAGGGATTTCCGGGCATCAACGCCGGTGAATTCGGTGAGCAACAAGAACTCGATCTAAGCGGCGGCAGTGTGACCGGAATCGATTTCGACCTGGTGCGCGGTTACGTCATCAGTGGGGTAGCCGTGGATGCCAACGGCGATCCGGTTTCAGTGGCGGCATCGTTCATTCGTCAATTTGATGACCGGACATTGTTTACCGGTGGCAGGGGTACGCCCCCCAACGAGTTTTCTTCTGATCGTCTAGCTCCGGGCGATTACAAGGTCTTGGTGAGCGGCGCTGGAAACCTTGATCAGCCTTCTCGCATCATCGACCAACTCTATCCCGATGTCGTGTGTATCCAGGGCCTCTGCGATCTCGACACGCAGGGCGCGACGGTTGAACTGACCAATGATGATGTTGATCTTGGTACCGTGACCATGTCCGAAGGCGCCGTCATCCAGGGGACGGTCGTTGAATCGGGGAGTGGTGCCGCAGTGCCCGACAACACCGTCTTCGTCCGATTTTTTTCCGCCGATGGTCAGCAAGTGGCCTCAGTGAATATCTTCGACGCCGATGTTGGTGGACGCTATGTCAGTCCGGCTCTGCCAGCCGGAACCTACAAGGTACTGTTCGCCTCGTCCAGCTACCTGAATCAGTTTTTCGGCGATGACCAGCCTTGTGCCATCAGTTGCGATCCTGCCGTGAATGGCAGCGAGATCACACTGGATGGCTCGTCTGACTTCACTGCCGATATCGAGCTGCAACAGGGCTTTTCCATCACTGGCCGGGTGTTCGATCAGGCCGACGAGGCGGTTGCGATAACAACGACCTGCCGGGAGCTTCTCACGGATGATGGCGACTTCCTGGGCGGCTTTTGTGGCAGTGACGAGAATGGCGAGTTCACGATCGATGGGCTTGCACCGGGAAGCTACAAACTGGTGATCGACCCCTATGCCGACTCCAGCGGATATTTGCGAACGCTCTACGACGGCATTGTTTGTGGGTCTGGCGGCTGTCCAGTGACTGATCAGGGTACGGTGATCGAGGTGATCGACCAGGACGTGAACCTGGATATCGCGGTCCCTGAAGGAGGCGCATTGACTGGCTCGTTGGTTGATGCGACCACCGATATGGAACTGGATGGCGCGCTCGAGTTGCTGACCAGCAATGGCGATTTCGGACCAGGCGCTTTCAATATCAATGATGGCGTTGTTGCAGCGGAAGGACTGCTGCCGGGTACCTACAAGGCCGTCTTGAGTGCCGATGGTTATGTCAGTCAACTCTACGACGGGTTTGTCTGCCCGGACTTCAACTGCGACAGCTCGGCACTGGGCACGACCTTCGAAATCGTGGCGGGGCAGACCACCGATCTCGGAGAAGTTCGCATGGCGCCCGGCGCAATCATCGAAGGCACCCTGACTGGCTCTGACGGTGGGCAGGTAGCGGGCGCGCGCGTATTTCTATTCGATTCGGTCGGCAATTTTGTTACTTCGCGTCAGTCTGATGACAACGGGTTCTATCGGATTGACAACTTGCCGGCCTCCCCGACCGGAGGCTACCGCCTCCAGGTCGATCCGGTCACCGATTACCTGCCACAAGTCTTCGACGGCCAGGATTGCGCCCCCTTCTGTCCACCAGACGGTGGCGATCCTGTCGAACTGGATGCCGGGCAGACGCTGGTGATCGACATGACCCTGCAGCGTTCCTACAGCATCACGCTCAATGCCTTTGATCGCGACGAGCCAGAAGTGCCGGTTGAAACGGCATGCATCACTGCCTACACGCCCGATGGGCAATTCGTGAACGGCCGTTGTTACGACAACGCCAGTGGTGTGTTTGAGCTGCCGGGATTGCTGCCGGGGGACTACAAGCTGGAGCTGGATCCCTACGGCGATTCGACCCGCTATGCGACCACGCTTTATGACGGGTTCACCTGTCTGCCGAACTGTGATCTTTCTGAGCAGGGCACGATCGTGAGCTTGGGCGAAGCCAACCTCGAGTTGGCGCTGCCGGTGGAAAAGGTCAACCTGATCAGCGGCGTGATCACCGACACCGAGGCAAATCCGTTGCGCGATGTGAGCGTTCTGGCCCGGCCGGTCGCGAACCTCGACGAAGTAGTGAGTCTGGGTACCGCTTTTGCCGAAGATGGCAGTTACAGCCTGCGCATTCCGGACGGTGAGTTCTATATTGAGTTCTCACCTTTCGGGACGAGTGATCGCTACGTCCCGCAGGTTTTTCCTGATATATCCTGTACGCCCCTGGGCTGTGATTTAGCTACGGCGCAGATTTTCAGCGTTGCTGGCAACGACATAGAGGTCAATCCCGAACTCCAGCTGGGTGCGCGCGTGACCGGCAGCATTGCCCGGCCAGACGGTGAGGCTGTTTCATCGGCCAATGCGCTTTTGGCCACCCGGGACCGGGAGGGCACATGGAGTGGATTCGTCAATGGCGGCAGCTATTCCTATTCAAGCATTCCCCCGGGCGAGTACTGGCTGGGTGTGCGTTCTTTCGAGACCGATCCGGTGCTGGTCGACCAGCTCTACGAGGCCAAGGCCTGTCCTTCCCTGGGCTGTGATTTCGAGGCCACCGGGGATGTGCTCACGCTCAACGCTGGAGATGATCTGCAGATCGACTTTGCCCTGGAAATCGCGCCGACCCAGACGGTGACCGGCACGGTACTGGAACGCAACAGCGACCTGCCGCTGGCCGGCGCCCTGGTTGATGTGATCTGGAACGACTTCCGTGTCCCGTTTCGCTCGCTGCAGACCGATGCCAATGGCGAGTTCAGCGTGGAGCTCCCGGCCGGCGACTTCGGGCTGTTGATCGAGCAACCCGGCTACATCACGCGCAGCTTCGGCAGTTTCATCGCCCCGGCTTCAGGGTGGTGCACGGCACGACGCTGTGCCGACTACCCCGGTCAGCGCTTCACCGTTGCCGACCAATCCGTCGACCTGGGCGAGTTGCCGATGGATCCCGGTGCAGTGATCACCGGTACCGTGGCACTGCCGGAAGGCGACCCGGTCAGTAGCCGCCAGAACGTCAGTCTCCGTGTTTTCGATGAGAACGGGCTGCAGGTCCAAGGCCTGCAGACGCGGATCATGCCCTGGTTCGGCAACGATGCACCCGGCACGTTTGCCGTCGAGGTGCCGCCCGGCCGCTGGCACCTGCTGTTCAGCGCATTCGGTTTCGAGCGCTCGCTGGTCGCCACCGCGCTGGGCGACCGGCCATGCCCGGAAGGCAGCTGCGGGATGGAAACGACGGTTGCCGTCGAGGTGGCCCAGGGACAAACCCTGACGACTGACGATGCGCCGCAACTGGCTGTGACCATGAGTGATGGCGTGCCGCTCACTGGCAGCCTGGTAGATGGCGATAGCGGCCTGAACCTGGAGCGAGGTACCGTGTTCTTCTACAATGAACAGGGTACTTACGTCGGCGGCGCCAGCGCCAATCAGCAGGGCTTTTTCCAAACCGGAAATGGATTTCCTGACGGTATCTACTACGCATCGACCCGATTCATCAGCCCGCAGGGCTTCTCCAGCAGCGGCGTGGCCGCTGAGTTCGTCGATGAGCTCTACAACGACTTCGCCTGCGTCAGCAACTGCGAGGTCACCACTGGTACGCCGATCGAAGTCGACCTTCAGGCCGAGACTTTGCCGCCGCCGATCAACATCGAACTGTTCCGCGGTGCCTCGATCAGTGGTTCGGTCCTGGACGCGGACGACAGATCGCCGGTCATTGCGCAGATCGAGGTATTCAATGCCAGCGGACGTGCCGTGTCCGGCACCTCGGTCTCGCCGGATGACGGCACTTTTACCGTCGGCGGCCTGATCCCGGGCGACTACTACCTGCGCACGCGTAACTTCGCCGGCCTGGAGGACCAACTGTGGAACGGTAACCCTGCAACGCCCATCCTGTGCGCGCCGTCGTGTACCCCCCAGACGGGTGCCCCCATCACGGTCACCAGTGGCGGCAGTGCCAAAGACATCGACTTTGTCCTGAGCGGTGCCGGCTCGATCAGCGGGACCGCCGCCGGTAGCGACAGCTCGCCGCTGGGTGGAATCACGGTCCAGGTCTACAACGCCCTGGGTGTGGTCGTGGGTTCGGCAATTTCCGATGAAACCGGCGTCTGGCAGGTCGATGGCCTGCCTGCCGGACAGTTCTATGTTCGCACTCAAAACGCGCTCGGCCTGGTCAACGTGGCCTGGAACGGACTGGAATGCACCGGCTGCGATGTGACCCGGACCACGGTCATCAATCTGGACCGCGGCGAGGCCCGTGCCGGGATCGACCTGGTTCTCGATACCGGCGCCGGCCTGGCCGGTACCGTCACCCGCAAGGACGGTGGCTCTACGGTCGCTGGCGTAAATATTGATGTCTACAATGCCGCTGGCACCTTGCTGACCTCGACCCAGACCGGCAGCGACGGCAGCTGGCAGGTCGAAGGGCTGGGCGCGGGCGACTACCGCATTGCCACCCGCAGCTCGCTGGGCCTGGTCAACCAGGTCCATGCCGGCGTGGACTGCGTGGCCGGCTGCGATATCGCGGCCGGCACACTGGTGACACTGGGGCTGGGCGAGCCCAAGACCATTGATTTCGAGCTCGACTCCGCCGCCACCATCGCCGGCACCGTGGTGGATGCCGACAGCGCACCGATTGCTGACGTGGCCGTGCAGGCCTTCCTGGCCGACGGACGGCTGGTGCGGGAAGGCCGGACCGGCACCGACGGCAGCTACGAGATCCGTGGCCTGGCCCCGGGTGATGTCTTCCTGCGCACCCGCGCCGACGGCAACTACACCGACCAGACCTACGACGACCGCGACTGCATCCCGGTCTGCGACGTCACCGGCTCCGATCCGGTCACCGTTGCTGCCGGGGAACGCGTCGACGCCATCGATTTCAGCCTGACCTTCGGCGGCGGCCTGGCCGGCACCGTCACCACCGGTGATGCGGCACCGGTCAGCTCATTGAGCGTGGAGATCTACAACGCCGTGGGCAGCCTGGTCGGCACCCCGCGCACCGATGCCAATGGAGACTTCATCCTGCGCGGCCTGGCCGGCGGGCGCTACTTCGCCCGCACCCGCAACAACCGCGGCCTGATCGACCAGGTCTTCGACGGTTTTACCTGCACGCCGTTCCCATGCGTGACCGGGTTGGGTACCCCGTTGGAGCTGGGTGGCGGCCTGATTGAGGGCGTGGACTTCACCCTGGCAACGGGCAACGAACTGCTCGGCACCGTCACCGACCAGTTCGGCAACCCGCTGCCCAGCGGCGAGGTGGTGCTCTATGACGAGACCGGTCGCGAGGTCAAGCGCGGTGCTATCAGCGACGGCGAATGGCGCCTGACCGGTATTGCCGATGGGACTTACTACGCCGTCGTGCTCAACGGTTCGGGGCTGGTCGACGAGCTGTTCGAACGTCGGCCATGCCCCGGTGGTCGCTGCGATGTGACCGAAGGCACGCCGATCGTGCTGCCGGATGATGCGGCACCAGAACGGCTGGCCGGGGGGACCGAATCCGGTCGCACCACCCGCGCTGCCGGCGACGGCCCGCTGGCCTTCGAGCTGCAGAACGGCTCGCGCATCCGCGGCATCCTCGAGACGCCTGAAGGCAACCGGCTGACCGGTGCCACTGTCTTCTTCTTCAACGCTGAAGGCGAGGTCATCGGATCCAGCCAGACCGATGGGCTGGGCGAGTTTATCTCGCAGGCCGCCTTTACCGAAGGCGACTACTACGTGGCTACTACCGACGGCGAAACCCGGGGTGTGACCACCGGCGGCTATGTCAACGTGGTCTACGGCGAAACCGATCCCATTGCCTGTCCGCTGGCCTGCGATGTCACCCAAGGTACGGCGGTCGAGCTGGGCGGCCAGTTCGACAGCGAGATCATTACCGTGCGCGTGCTCGACGGCGGCACCTTGTCCGGCCGGGCGGTGGATGAAAGCGACAGCGGCCTGGCCGGTGCCGAGATCGAGGTCTACGACAGCCAGGGCCGCCTGTCCGGCACCGCCACGGTGGGTACCAGCGGCAACTGGCGCGTCGACGGCCTGCCGGATGGCGGCTACACCGTGGTGGTGCGCAACGACCTGGTCCGCGCCCTGGCCGATGCCGTGGTCGGTGCCGGCTTCTGTGCCGACGACTGCGATCCGTCCACCGGCACCGTATTCAGCATCACCAACGGCGAGCCGGAATCCGATGTCGACATCATCCTGGCCCGCGAGGACGTGATCTTCCAGAACCGCTTTCAGACCAACACGGCCGGGCCTTGACGGCCCGGCTGTGATGGTTTTCGCGTGCATGCTTCAGGGCATCTCGCCGGAGTGACATGAGCCACCTGGTTTCATAGGCGCTGGGACTTGCAGACCTGTCATCCGCTGACATTTGGCGGCTCATCGAACCTGGTCCCGCCAGGAGGATGAAAAAATGGGGAGACGCTAGCCGCCAAAGCGATTGACCTGCACCCAGCCAGTCTCTACAATTGACCGGCTATACGTTCGGGGTGTAGCGCAGCCTGGTAGCGCAACTGCTTTGGGAGCAGTAGGTCGCAGGTTC
>JBKHEF010000039.1:0-18912 GCA_046540955.1 Wenzhouxiangella sp. | reverse complement strand
GGCACCCAAGCGCCACCAAGCCCCGCCGAGCCACCTCAGCCGATCTGCCCGGAGGGTCGGGACAGGATCACGCGCTTACCGCCCGGCCACCCTACCCGTCGGCCCAGGATCAAGTGCCCGCCGGACGGCCACCGCCGCCTCCGCGGAACCGCTTCGGCACCCATTCAGCTTCATCAAGCTCGATATCCGGCGGTGTCGGTTCGCGACCGCTGCCGGACAGGCGACGGACCTGGTAGACCCAGCTCAACACCTCGGCCACGGCCACATACAGACCGGCCGGGATGGCCTGACCGATATCTACCGCATGAAACAGCGCCCGGGCCAGCGGCGGAGCCTCGAGCAGCGGCACCTCGTTTTCCTCGGCCACCCGGCGGATGGCGGCAGCCACCAGGTCGGCCCCCTTGGCGACCACGATCGGCGCGTCCATCTTGCCCGCCTCGTAGCGCAGGGCCACGGCAAAATGGGTCGGGTTGGTGATCACCACATCGGCCCTGGGGACATCTTCCATCATCCGGCGGCTGGCGATTTCCTGCTGCAGCTGGCGGATCTTGGCCTTGACCTCGGGCTTGCCCTCGGTCTGCTTCATCTCGTCGCGCACTTCCTGGCGGGTCATCTTGAGCTGCTTGGTGTGCTGGTAGAGCTGAAACGGCACATCAATGGCGGCGATGATGATCAGGGTAGCACTCAGCACGATCAGGGCAAAAGCCACCATCGAGGTGGCCTCGACCATGGCCGGGATCGAGTCCAGCGCAGCCAGCCCGGTAAAGCGCTCGGCCAGGTGCCAGATCAGGATGGCGGCAGCAATGCCGACGACCAGGAACTTGCCCAGCGTCTTGAGCAGTTCCATCAGGCCCTTCGGCCCGAACACCCGCTTGATGCCCTTGATCGGATCGAGCCGCTCGAGCTTCGGCTGCAGGGCCTGGAAGCTGAAGTTCCAGCCGCCGATGGTGGCCGGGGCCAAGACCGCGGTCACCAGCAAGATGATCAACAAAGGCAGCAGCGTGATGATGGCATTCATCGACTGCTCGGCGAAAAACTGCATCATCGCCTCGTGGCTGGCGAGCAAGGACTGATCGAACCCGAAGCCGGCCCGCATCACATCGGCCACCCCGCGGGCGAAGCGCTCGCCCATGAACAGCAAGGTCATCGATCCAACCAGCATCACCAGGGTCATGCTCAACTCGCGCGAGCGCGGCACCTGCCCTTTCTTGCGGGCATCGTCGAGTCGTTTGGGTGTTGGTTGTTCCGTGCGTTCCTGGCTGGTGTCGTTCTCGGCCATGGCCTATCCCCCCCACAGCGCGAAGATCGATGACCAGGCCTTCTCCAGCAGGATGCGCAGCGAGAAATCCAGCATCGGCAGGCTGACCATCATGACCAGGTAGCCGGTCAGCATGGTGATTGGAAAACCGACCGCAAACAGGTTCAGCGTCGGTGCCGCCCGGCTGATCACCCCGATCGATAGATTGACCAGGAGAATGGCGGTTGCCGCCGGCAGGGCCACGCGCAGCGCGCCGGCGAACATGTGGGTGCCCCAGGCGGCAATCTGGCGGAAGGCCTCGGCGTCCAGGCCACCGACACCGACCGGCAGCTGCTCGAAACTGTCGATCATCAGCCCGATCATCATCAGGTGCCCGTCCATGGCCAGAAACAGCAGGATGGCAATGATGAAGTGGAACTGGCTGAGCATCGGCACCTGCTGGCCGCGCTGGCTGTCGACCATCACGGCAAAACCCAGGCCCATGCTCATGGCCACGGTCTGGAAACCGACCACGATGGCATCGAAAACCAGCTGCAAAACGAAGCCCGCAGCCATGCCGATGATCAACTGCTGCACGCCGATGAACAGCCCGATCCCCGAAAACGGGATTACATCCACCGGCGGCGGTGGCAACATCGGCACGATCGCCGCCGACAGGCTCAAGGCCAGCAGCAGCCGGATCGGCACCGGAATGAAACTGGAGGCAAACAGCGGTGCGACCATCAGCATCCCGCCAATGCGAAAAAACGGCCACAGGAACTGACCGAGCCAGGACAGCAGTTGCGCTTCGCTGAACTCGATCACGGCCGGCTCAGTTCAGTTCGAGAATGGCCGGAATCCCGGTAACCAGTTCACGCATGTAGCTGACGATCAGTTCAAGCATGAACGGCCCGGCAATTGCCATGGCCAGGATCAGAACGGCCAGCTTGGGGATGAAACTCAGGGTCATCTCGTTGATCTGGGTGGCGGCCTGGAACATGCCGATGATCAGGCCGGCAGCCAGGGCCGACAGCAGCATCGGGGCAAGCAGCAGGGCGATGGTCCAGAGCGCTTCGCGCCCGATATCCATGACAAGGTCTGGCGACATGGTCAGATCACTCCTGGGAAAAAGCTCGAGGCCAGGGTGCCGGTAATCAGCCCCCAGCCATCAACGAGCACAAACAGCATCAGCTTGAACGGCAGTGACACCAGCATCGGCGAGAGCATCATCATGCCCATCGACATCAACACGCTGGCGACCACCAGGTCAATGATCACGAACGGGATGTAGATCAGAAAGCCGATCTGGAAGGCGGTCTTCAATTCACTGGTCAGAAACGACGGCACCAGGATGGCAAACGGAATATCGGCCGGCTCGGCGAAGTCCTCGGTATAGCCGGCCATCGCTGCGAACATCTCCAGGTCACGCTCGCGTACGTGGTTGCGCATGAAACGGTGCAGCGGCTCGCGCCCCTCCTCCCAGGCCTCCTGCATGGTCATTTCTTCGGCCAGGTACGGCTGCACGGCGACCTCGTTCATCTCGTAGAGCACCGGCGACATGATGAAAAAAGTCAGAAACAGGGCCAGCCCGATCAAAACCGCGTTGGGCGGCGTGGTTGCCGTGCCCATGGCCTGCCGCATGATCGCCAACACGACGATGATGCGGGTAAACGAGGTCATCATCAGAAGAATCGACGGCAGCAGCGTGAGCACCGTCATCAGAACCAGAACCTGCAGCGTCAAGCTCCAGGTCTGCCCGCCGTCATCGGCCTGGGTGATGGTCAGGACTTCCATGCCCGGCAGATTGGCCGGGGTGGCCATCAACAGGTTCGGAATGATGAGGAGGGTCAGGCCAACAAACAGGCCAAACCGTGTCATGTTTTACGCGCCTCGCGACTTACCTGCGAGATACGTTGCAAAGTCCTTGCCAGCCCCTTCCGGAATGGCCGGGCCGTCAAGACGGGTGATCTGTCCGGGGGCCACACCGATGAGCATTTTGCGGCCCTCGACCTCGAGCAGAACGACCCGCTCCTTGGGCCCGACCGACAGCTGGGCATGGATCGTGATGGCGCTGTTGCCGTCGCGCTGCAGGCCCTGGAACAGGGAAAAACGCCGCACCGCCCAGGCCAGGCCGAAGATCAGCACGACCACGGCGAGCATGCCCAGGGCCAGGCGGGTCAGGCTCTGGGCCGCCTCCGCCCGGCCTTCCTGGGCCAGCACCAGGGTGGCCGGCGACAGGGCCAGCCAGCCGACCAACGCCTGGATCCGGGCCGGCAGGCGGCGGTTCATTGCAGTTTCTTGATCCGCTCGGTCGGGCTGATGACGTCGGTCAGACGAATCCCGAACTTCTCGTTGACCACCACCACCTCGCCATGGGCAACCAGGGTGCCGTTGACGTAGACATCCAGCGGCTCACCGGCGGTGCGGTCCAGCTCGACCACCGAGCCCTGGTTGAGCTGGAGCAGGTTGCGGATGCTGATCTGGGTGCGCCCGACTTCCATGGCCAGCGTCACCGGCACATCCTGGATGAGCTCCAGGTTGACATCGCCGTGCTGCGGCTCGCCCTCGTCTTCAAGATTCTCGAAGGCCGCCATCTGGGCGGCCTCCTCGGCGCTCATCGCCTCGGGCACGCCGTCATCGTCGTCCATCAGTTCATCGATCGGATCGTTTTGTTCGCTCATGACTGATCTTACGCCTCCTTAGGCCTTGCGTTTGCGCACCGGCACCGGTTCAGCATCGATCCGGTCGGTGATCTTGATCGCGTAATGCTCATCTGACCGGCCGACCACGCCGCGGAAGCACGGCACCCCGGCAGCCATCAGCGGCATGGTGTCGGGCAGATCGATCGGGATCACGTCGCCCGGGCGCATCATCATCAGATCGCGCAGGGTCATGGTCTTGCGGCACAGCTCAACCTTGACCTCGACCATGGCATCGCGGATTTCCTCGCTCAGTGCCTTGGCCCAGCGCTCGTCCTTTTCCATCCGGTCCGAGGCCATGCCCGAATCCAGGATTTCGCGGATCGGTTCGATGGCCGAATACGGCATGGTCACGTGCATCTCGCCGCCGCCGCTTTCCAGCTCGATGCCGAAGCGGGTCACGACCACGATCTCCGACGGGCTGACGATGTTGGCAAACTGCGGGTTGACCTCCATGTTCATGAACTCGAAGTCCACGTCGATGGCCATCTTCCAGGCTTCCTTGAGATCCTCGAACACCTGCTGGCGCATGCGCTCGATGATGCGGATCTCGACCGGGGTGAACTCGCGCCCCTCGATCCGGGTATAGAAGCGTCCGCTGCCGCCAAAAAAGGTATCGACCACCGAAAAGACCAGCTTGGCGTCCATCACCAGCAGGCTGGTGCCGCGCAGTGGACGGACCCGCATCAGGCTCAGGCTGGACGGTACATGCAGGGTGTGCATGTACTCCTGGAACTTCATCATCTGCACGCTTTCGACCGACATCTCGGCCGAGCGCCTGAGCATGTTGAAAAGCCCGATCCGGAAAGCCCTGGCAAAGCGTTCGTTGATCATCTCCAGGGTGGGCATGCGGCCGCGCACGATCCGGTCCTGGCTGGCCAGATCGAATGGCTTGAATTCGCCTTCGACCTCGACCCCGGTCTCGGTCTCGACATCACCGCCGTCGACGCCGTGCAGCAGGGCGTCGATCTCTTCCTGGCTGAGGATGTCTTCTGCCATCGCTGCTCGCCGGCCTACTGGACGATGAACGAAGTGAAGAACAATTCTTCGACCTCGTCCGGCTCCTCGTTGCTGCGCAGGATCTCGCGCACGGCGGCGAGGCTTTGCTTGCGCAGTGCTTCCTTGCCCGCGGTGGTATCGACCGACTCCAGGGTCTGATCGGAAAACAGCATGATCAGGTCGTTACGGATGACCGGCTCGTGGCGTTCGACCGCGGCGATCACCTCCGGGTCCCTGGCCATGAGCTGGACATTGACCTGCATGAACCGACGCCCGCCGGTACCCGACAGGTTGTTGACGAAGGCCGGGTCCATGCCGTAATAGATCGGCGGCTGGCGCGGTGCCGGCTCGTTGGCGCTGGCTTCGCCGCCGAACAGACCGAGCGGGTCGTCCTCGGAAAAAACGAAGAAATAGGCACCGGCGCCCCCGCCGCCCAGCAACAGCAGGGTGGTGAGAGACAGGATGATGATCCACATCTTCTTGCGGGATTTCGGCTGTTCCTCGACGATTTCCTCTTCAGGCTCTTCGTCGACCGGGCGCCTGCCCGCTTGCCGGTTATCGGCTCTTGCCATGCCCTTGCATGCTCCTTAGGAATACAACTGACCCGTTTTTACCACAGGAGGAAGAGCAAAAGGCGTGCCACACGCCAGTTGCCACCAGCGCCAGAAAATTGACAGCCGGCCACGAAACCCCGTCGCCGGCCAATACCCAATCAGATCAGCAAGTTGAAAGAAACGCCGCGTTCAGGCGTAGGCATCAAGCAGGCCGCGCCCGCGCAGGTTGAGCTCGTTCTGGACCGGCAGTTCATCGCCCTCGCCGTCACCCGCCTCGGCCACGGCACCGGCAAAGCCGGCTTTGCGCTCTTCGGGGGCGGCATCCTGGCTGTCAGCATCAAACACCGAGGCATCGCCCAGATTGATGCCCTGCTGCTCGAGCTGCTCACGCAGGCGCGGCAGCATGGCTTCCATGGCCTCGCGCACCGGGCCGTTCTGGACATTGAGGACCACGTTGGCCTCGCGTCCGTTGACCTCCAGCTGGACATCGACCTTGCCCAGGTGGGCCGGATGCAGCTGCAGCCGGGCCTGGCTGATGCCCTGCTCGCGTGCCGCCATCCAGATCACCCGCTGCATGGCCTGCTCAGCGGCCGCCCGCATCTCGCCGGCGGTCGCCCCCGGCTGACCCAGCAGCTGGGCGGTCGGCGGCAGCGCCGGTTCCCGCGGCGGGGCCGCAGACTGGGCGGCCAGCAGTGGCGAAGCGCTGTCGGCCCGAAGATTCTGCAGCGGACTTTCCCCCGGCAGCGACTGGGCCGGAGCGAGGTTCTGGAACTGCTGAGCGAGCAACACCGCCCGGGTGATTTCCGGCAAGGCACGGCTGGCCGGATTGGCCTCCCCGCTCTCGCGTGCAGCGGCCGCCAACTCGGCCAGGCGGGCCATGGCGGCCTCGCGGCCGGCGAGCGCTGCGCCATCCGGTCGCTGCTGAACACTGGCCTGCCCGCGGTCATCGGCGCCGGCAGCGCGCTGCAGCGACTGCTGGACCGCGCTCAGAGCCTGCAGCGCCGGTCCGGCAGGCGCGCCCTGGGAGGCGACCAGGTCGGCGACCTGCTCGCTCAAGTCGGCCAGCGTGGCCATCGAGTCGCGCAGACGCTGCGCGATCTCTGTGGCCTGTAGATCATCCGGATTCGATGCTCCGGCCATGTTCGATTCCAGCAGCTGGGCCATGCCGACCCGCAACCGGGCCAGCCCGTCCCCGATCTGCTCGGGCAGATCACCCAGCAGCGCCGGATGGGGCATCCCGGGCATAGAACCCTCAAGCACGCCGAGCAGGGCCTGCAATTCGTTCAGCAGTTCCTCGCCGATCGGGGCGTCGCTCTCCAGGGCCTGGTCAACCAGCGTATTGAGCTCACCGAGCTGACCCAGCCAGTCCAGCGCCGCGCTGCGGTCGTCGGCCAGCGAAGTCTGCAGCGACTCGGGCATCTCACCGCCGGATTCAAACATCGCCAGCGCCTCGGCCCAGGCGGCCACAGCATCCTCACCGCCGAACATGCCGGCCCGGTCGTTTCCGGCCGCCGGGGTGGCCGAGAAGGCCGAAAACAGGGCATCGAGATTCTGCGGCATCATGGCTGTTGTCCTCGCATTCGTCGAGACAGATTCAGATCATCGTTGTGGCGCTGTTCGCGCTTTTCCTCACGGCGCAATTCTTCATCGGCGCAGCGTTCGGCGGCCTTCTCGACCGCCTTGACCCGGGCGCGCGCCTGGATCCAGACCTGGCGCTGTTGCTCGAAGGCCCGCTCGGCCGCGACCACGTTCTGCTCGCCCTGGCGGATCGCATCGTTGAGCCGGGCCAGGAACTGCGAATAATTCGCCAGTCGGGCGGCACTGCCGCCTCGGGCCTGGGCCTCGGCCAGCTGCTGGTGGTAAGCCAGGCAGTACTCGCGCAGGCGTTCGAGTTGCTCTTCGTGCTCCTGCAATTGACCCCGAAGGCGGGCCAGCTCGCGGGCAGCGGCTTGCTGGTCCTGACCGACATGGCCGGCAATCCGGTACAGGCGCCTGGAGCGGGTCACGAGCTCGTCTCAGCCGCCCTGGATGATGCAACGCCCGTGCCAGCGCCTCTCGCACCCTCTCCTCCGGCAGCCAGGGTCTTGTCCAGATCGATCAGGCCCTGGCCGAACGCCACCTTGTCCGACACCCCCTGGCGAACAAAATCCAGCAATGCCGGGTACTTGGCGACCGCCTCGTCGATTCTGGGATCGGCCCCGCGGCGGTAGGCACCGACCGCGATCAGATCCTCGTTCTGCCGGTAGGTGGCAAAGATTTGCCGGAAGCGGCGAACCTGTTCCTGGTGGTCCGGACCGGTGATTTCGGCCATCGCCCGGCTGATCGAGGCCTCGACATCGATCGCCGGGTAGACCCCGGCCTCGGCCAGCCGGCGCGACAGCGCGATGTGGCCGTCGAGGATGGCGCGCGCGGCATCGGCGATCGGGTCGTTGGCATCGTCGCCCTCGACCAGCACGGTGTAGAAGGCGGTAATCGAGCCGCCGCCATCGCCCCCGTTGCCGGCCCGCTCGACCAGGGTCGGCAGCGTGGTGAACACCGACGGCGGGTAGCCCTTGGTCGCCGGCGGCTCGCCCACGGCCAGGGCGATCTCACGCCGGGCCTGGGCGAACCGGGTCAGTGAGTCCATCAACAGCAACACGTTCTTGCCCTGATCGCGGAAATGCTCGGCCACGGCGGTGGCCAACCAGGCGCCGCGCATGCGCATCAGCGGCGGCCGGTCGGCCGGGGTGGCGACGACCACGGCGCGGCGCATGCCTTCCTTGCCCAGCGTGGTCTCGACGAACTCGCGCACCTCGCGACCACGCTCGCCGATCAGGCCGACCACGACCACGTCGGCTTCGGTGTAGCGGGTCATCATGCCCAGCAGGGTCGACTTGCCCACGCCGGAGCCGGCGAACAGCCCCAGGCGCTGGCCGCGGCCGACGGTAAACAGGGTGTTGATCGCACGCACGCCGACATCCAGCGGCTGGCGGATCGGCGCGCGCTCCAGCGGGTTGATCTCGCGCCCGGCCAGTGGTGTGGTCGCCGTGGCGCGCAGCGGCCCGCGACCGTCCAGCGGCCGCCCGACCCCGTCGATCACCCGGCCCAGCAGGGCATCGCCGGCCGGCGCGTCCAGCGCCTTGCCGCCGGGCAGCACCCGGGCGTTGGGTGAAAGCCCGCGCAGGTCCTCGATCGGCATCAGATAGAGACTGTCGTGGGCAAAGCCGACCACCTCGGCCTCGCGCTTGCGGTCATGCTCGTCGAGCAGCCAGCAACGATCACCCAGCGAGGCCTCGCAGCCGACCGCCTCGAGGGTCAGGCCGACCACCCGCTTGAGCTTGCCGCAGGCGGCATAGGTGTCGAGCCCGGCCAGCTTGGCCCGGCGCCCGGCCAGGCTGCGCGACCAGCCGCGCGCCAGCTGCTCGCCACTCATGCCGGCGCTCCGTTGCCGTTGCCGTCCTCATCGTCACCAAGAACCCGGGCGACGACCGCCTGCAGGCGGGTTTCCAGGCTTGCATCGATGCTGGAATTGGGGCTGTCGATGCGGCAGCCGCCGCGCTGGATGGTGCCATCCTCGACCAGCGACCAGGCGGACTCACCATCCGCATCGGGCAAGTGCTCGTGCAGCAGCCGGGCGTCTTCGGGATGGACCCGCACGCGCACCTCGCGACTGCCGGCCGGCAGCTCGGCGACCGCTTTCGGGACCAGCCGGGCAATGCGTTCAGGCCCGGTGCGCAATTCATCATCGATGACATGGCGGGCAATGGCGATGGCCAGCCCGGTCAGCTCCTGCTCGACCTCGGCATCGATCGATGCCAGCGGCTGCTGCAGGGTCTGGATCATGGATTTGAGGATGCGGACCTGGTGGCGGACCTCGTCGCGGCCTTCGGCCAGGCCTTTTGCCAGCCCCTCGCGGCGGCCGGCGGCGTGGGCTTCCTGCCAGGCCTGCTTCTGCAGCCGTTCCAGTTCGGCCGCGCTGTGGATGGTGCGCGGCCGGCCACCGGGCCTGGCGCCGGCCACCGCCGGCCCCGGACGGCGCACATCAGGCGGTTGCCAGCTGCGAACGTCCTCCAGCCACTCGCGCGAGAGGATTTCAGACATATTCTTCGCCCGAGCCGCTCAGGTTGATCTCGCCCTGCTCTTCCAGGCGACGGGCGGCGGCCAGGATTTCCTTCTGCGCGGCCTCGACCTCGGACAGCCGCACCGGCCCCTTGGCCTCGAGATCCTCGGTCAGCATTTCGGCGGCGCGCTTGGACATGTTGTTGACGAACTTGTCGAGCAGATCGTCGTCGGCACCCTTGAGGGCAATGACCAGGGTATCCGTGGTGATCTCGCGCAGCAGGGTCTGGATGCTGCGGTCGTCGACCTCCATCAGGTTTTCGAACACGAACATCTGGTCCTGGATCTGCTGGCCCAGGCTCTCGTCGGCCTCGGCGACGGTCTTCAGGACCAGCTGCTCGGTGGCGCCATCGACAAAGTTGAGAATCTCGGCCGCCGAGCGGATGCCGCCGACCATTGAGGACTTGACGTTCTCGCTGCCGGCAAACTGGCGCTCCAGCACCTCGTCGAGTTCCTGGAAGGCCGAGGGCGGAATGCCGTCCAGGGTGGCCAGGCGCATGATCACATCCGCTCGGATGCGCTCGGGCAGCGCCGAGAGCACTTCTGCGGCATTGTCGGCTTCCAGGTAGGCCAGCACGATGGCGATGATCTGGGGATGCTCCATGCGGATCAGCTCGGCCACGCTGCGCGGGTCCATCCACTTGAGGTTTTCCAGGCCCTTGCTGTCACGGCCGATCAGGATGCGGTCGATCAGGTTGGCGCCCTTTTCGCCCAGGGCCTGGTTCAGGACCCGGCGGACGTAGTCGTGCGAACCCACGCCGAGCGCGGTCTGATCCTCGACCGTGGTGACGAAATCATCCAGCACGGCCTCGGCCTGGTCGCGGCCGACCGCCTGCAGCGAGGCCATCGCCGCACCGATGCGCTGGACATCCTTGGCCCCCATGTGCCTGAGCACTTCAGAGGCCTGCTCCTCGCCCAGCGACATCAGCAGGATCGCGGCCCGATCCGGACCGCTCAGTTCGGCTTGTCGATCAGCCACCTTCGTTCACCCACTGCTTGACCACGCTGGCCACCCGCTTGGGATCCTGGCTGGCCACCGAGCGTGCCGTACTCAGACGTTCCTCGTAATTGGCTCGCGACCGACCGCCGGCACCCGTGTCACCACCATAACCCTGTTGGGCCGGCGGCAGGCTGGCCTGGGCCGGCCCCTGCCCGGCGCCGGGCAGGCTGAGGGTCCGCAGCGGCGGCGGGGCGGACAGCGACTTCATCAACGGCCGGACCACCAAAAGGATCAGCAGCAGCACCATCACCACGCTGGCCATGATCCGGAAAATACCCATGAAATCGACCCCGTCCAGCAACCCCGGGCTTTCGAAATCGCCCGTATCAGCCAGCTCCAGGGCCCGGAACGGCGCCTGGACCACGCTGACCGAGTCGCCGCGCTCGGCATCAAAACCGACCACCTCCTGAACCAGCGAGGTCAGGCGCTCGATCTCTTCGTCGCTGTAGGGGTCGGGCTGGGTTTCGCCGTCGGCTTCCGTAGTCGGCTCATCGAGCACCACCGCCACCGACAGCCGCTCGACCGCGCCGGGCCCGGACTGGATGTTGCGGATAGTGCGACTGATCTCGAAATTGCGCAGGTTCTGGCGCGACAGCGGCACCGAGGCCTGCTCATCTTCCTCATCGAGCACCCCGGCCAGGTCTTCCAGCAAGGGCTGGTTGGCCAGCGCGCCGGGCACGCCGCGGGCCGGATCGACGATCGAGCGGATTTCCTCGGTGCTCTGCTCGCTTCTGAGCACCGGGTTGGCCGGGTCGTAGACTTCCTGGGTCTCCTGGGTGCTGGTGAAATCCATGTCCACCGCAACCTGGGCGCGCACCCGGCCCATCCCGACCATGGGCGAGAGCAGATCCTCGACCCGACTGGCCAGGCGCTCTTCAAGCCGGTGGACCAGGCGGTCGGCCCCATTGGCGGCGGCATCCTCACCGCGTGCGCGATCGGCCGACAGCAGCGTGCCCTGCTGGTCGATCACCGAAATCTGCGAGCGCTCCATGTCCGGCACCGACGAGGCCACCAGGTTGATGATGGCCTCGACCTGGCCCGGCTCCAGGCGCCGGCCCTGATGCATCTCCAGCAGCACCGAGGCACTGGCCGGGGTGCGCTCGCGCACGAACACGGTCTGGCGCGGAATGGCCAGGTGGACGCGCGCGCCGCTGATGCTGCTGATGCTGGCGATGGTGCGCTGCAGCTCGATTTCCAGCGAGCGCTGGTAGCGCGCGCTTTCCATGAACTGGCTGTTGGTCATGCTCTCGCTTTCGTGCAGCATCTCCAGGCCCACCCCGGCCCCGCGCGGCAGGCCCTCGGCGGCCAGCATCAGGCGGGCCGAGTGAACCTGGTCGGACGGCACCGTGACCACGCCGCTGCCCGACTCGTAGGTATACGGGATCTGGGAGGTATCGAGCGCGCCGACCACCTCGGCGGCGTCGCGCTCGGTCAGGTTGCTGAACAGCACCCGTTCGCTGCCCTCGTGCGACCACAGCACAATCCCGACGCCGGCGGCGACGGCGGCGGCCAGGCCAATCAGCAGCACCAGCTGGCGCAGGCCCGGCACGGTGTCGAGCAGGGCCAGCGGCGAGTTGGACTGAACCGGGTTTTGGGCTGCCATGTTGCTGATTCTCCGAACGAATGGTCAGCGCCGATCAGATCGGCATGCGACGGATTTCATTGTACGCCTCGACCAGTTTGTTGCGCACCTCGACCATCGCTTCGAACGACACCCGCGACTTCTGCATCGCGATCATCACGCTGGTCAGGTCGGTATCCGGGTCGCCGCGCGAGAACGAAGTCTGCAGTTCGCCGGCAGCGGCCTGGTTTTCGGCCACCTTGTTGACCGACTGGCTGAGCAGTTCGGCAAACCGGCCCGGTTCGACCGCCGGCGGCGCCTGCTCGGGCATCGCCCCGGCCTGGGCCTGCAGCGCCCGCATCTGGGCCAGTACCTGCTGGATCGCCATGTCACTCATTGCAAGATCGCTCCTCGATGAACAAGTTCAACCGTCAAGGTCTACCGGGCTTGTGCAAACTTCGGGCCAGCCTCGCCGGGAATCTCCACCCCGGCCTCGCGCAGGCGCGAGAGCTTGTAGCGCAGCGTGCGCGGGCTGATCCCCAGGCGCCGGGCGGCATTGCCGCGGTGGCCACGCTCGGCCTGCAGGGCGGCGACGATGGCGCTGGACTCGCGCTCGGCGACGGTTTCTTCCAGGGTCCGGGCCGGGACCGCAGCCGGATCCGACCCGGACGACGGCGGGCTCGGGGCCGGATCGGCTCCCGAGGCCGGCTCGAAGAACAGCTCGCCGGGGCCGATCTCATGGCCCTCGCCCAGCAGCACCAGGGCGCGCTGGATGACGTTGTCCAGCTCGCGCACGTTACCCGGCCAGGTATGGGCTTCCAGCGCCTGGATCGCGGCCGCGGCCAGAACCGGCGGCTGCCCGCGCCCGCGCCAGTGGCAGGCCACGGCGCGCTCGGCCAGCGGCCGGATGTCGCCGGGCCGCCGGGCAAGGCTGGGCAGGTCGAGTGGAAACACGTTCAGCCGGTAGTACAGATCTTCGCGGAAACGACCCGCAGCCACTGCGGCCTTCAGATCCACGTTGGTGGTGGCAATCACCCGCACATCCAAGGCGACGGTATCGTTGCTGCCCAGACGCTGCAGCTCGCGCTCCTGCAGCACCCGCAACAGCTTGGCCTGCAGTCCCGGCTCCATTTCCGAGATCTCGTCGAGCAGCAGGGTGCCGCCCTGGGCGGCCTCGAACTTGCCGACCCGGGCCCGGGCCGCGCCGGTAAACGCACCCTTCTCGTGGCCGAACAACTCGGCCTCGAGCATGGACTCCGGGATGGCGGCGCAATTCAGCGCCACGAACGGCTTCTTCGCCCGCGGCGAATGGCGGTGAATGTAGCGCGCGTAGGCCTCCTTGCCGCTGCCCGATGGTCCGGTCAACAGCACGGTCACCTCGCTTTCGGCCACCCGCCGGGCCAGCGCGGCCAGGGTGCGCGAGCGCGGGTCCTCGGCGACCAGTTCGGTGGTCGCGGCCGGGCGTTCGGCAAAGCGCCGCGCCAGACCGATCAGGTCGGCCGCCTCGACCGGCTTGACCAGGTAATTCATCGCCCCCTCGCGGATCGCCTGGACCGCCTGCGGCACCGAGCCGAACGCGGTCATCAGGACCACCGGGACCTGCGCATGGTCGCGACGCAACCGCGCCAGCAATTCCAGCCCGGTCCACGGCCGCATCTGGATATCCGAAATCACCAGCCCGGCCGGTGCTTGGGCCAGGGCGTCCATGGCCGCCGGCCCGTCGGCCACCGCGGTGACGCCGAAGCCCTCCAGCGCCAGGGTATCGGCCAGCGCCTCGCGCAGGTCGGCATCGTCTTCGACCAGCAGGATGGAAAAGTCCTCTCGTGCGCTACTCATGCCGTCATCTCCCGTGCTTGTGCTACACGCCGGCCGACCAGCGGCAGGCGCAATACAAAGCGTGCCCCGCGGTCGGCACCCTCGGCCAGGTGCAGGCTGCCGCCATGCGCCTCGGCCACCGAACGGGCCACCGCCAGGCCCAGTCCGGTGCCGCCCGGCCGGCCCGAGACGAATGGCTCGAACAGCCGCCCGGCCAGGTCCTGCGCCACACCCGGGCCGTTGTCGATCACCCAGATCTCGACCGCCGAGGCGCCGTTGAGGCGCAACTGCACGGTGACCTCGACCCCGTCATCACCGGCGTTCCAGGCGTTCTCGACCAGGTTGCACAGGGCGCCGAGCAGGCCCTGGGCCTCGCCCTGGACCACGCCCCGTACCCCGTTGCGTTCAATCTTGAAACTTGAGCCCTGGGGCACACTGCCGGCCAGGGTATCTTCCAGCCGGTCCAGCAAGTCATCGAGGACCACCGGCGCGGTGTGCAGGCAGCCGCCGCGCACGAAACCCAGCATGTCGCGGGTCATGCGCTCCAGGTCGCGCAGGCGATCGAGCAGGCGTTCGCCGAAGCGCTCGCGCTGCTCGGAATCCAGTTCGCGGGTGGCCAGATGGTCGGCGTAAAGCAGCGCGGCCGACAGCGGCGTGCGGACCTGGTGGGCCAGGCGCGCGGCCATCTCGCCCATGGCGGCAAGGCGGCGGTTGTGGTCCAGCTCGGCGGCCAGCCGGCGCTGCTCGGTGACATCGGTCAGCAGAATGATGGTTTCGCCGCGATCGGCCACCCGGCTGCGGGCCACGGTCAACTGGGTCCGGCCGGCCACGGTCAGCTCGCTGCCATCCTCGCTCAGGCTCAGGTCGGCCTCGGCCAGGACCTCGTTCCAGCGACTGCCATCCAGCGCCCGCCCCAGCCAGGCCCGGGCCGGCGCGTTGGACTGACGGATGCAACCGCTGCGGTCGACCACCAGCACCCCGCCGGGCAGCGAGTCGAGCAGCGCGCCCAGGCGTTCGGCGAGTTTCTCTTTCTCGGCCCGCTGACGCTCTTTTTCACGCCGCGAACGGGCCAGTTCCTCGGCCAGGCCGGCGGCACGCTGCTCGAGGTCGCGATACGCGCCCGAGAGCTGCTCTGAGAGCTGGTTGAACGCGGCAAACGCCGCTTCCAGCCGGGCCTGGTCGGTTTCGGGGTGTTTCGTCATGGGTTGATGCCCGATGGATCCGGGGGAAGAAGGGGCAAAATTTGTGCCAGGGTACGGATAGGGTTCGGGGTTCGGGGTTCGGGGTTCAGGTTTTCCCGAACCCTGAACCCTTAACCCTGAACCCCATCAATCCAGCCTATACTTCCGAATCTTCTCCACCAACGTCGTCCGGCGCAGTCCCAGCATCTCGGCCGCATGCGCCACCGTGCCATCGGTGCGCTCCAGGGCCTGGCGGATCAGGCTGGATTCGATGTTGGCCAGGTAGGCCTTCAGGTCCACCCCGTCGGCCGGCAGGCCGGGCAGGCTGCGTTCCTCGAACGGGATCACCGGGGCCTCGCGCCCGGTCAGTTCGGCGCGGTCGTTGTCCGGCTCGATGACGCGCTCGCGGTCGGGGCGGTAGCGGCCGGGCAGATCGTCGACCTTGACCTCGCGCCCGTTGCTGACGATGGTCATGCGCTCGACCAGGTTGGCCAGCTCGCGCACGTTGCCCGGCCAGGGATAACCGGCCAGCGCAGCCATGGCGCCGGCCGAAAAACGCACCTGCCCCACCCCGCGCCGGGCCATGTCGGCGCAGAAATGCTCGACCAGCAGCGGCAGGTCGTCGATCCGCTCAGCCAGCGGCGGGATCTGGATGGGGAAGACGTTGAGGCGGTAGTACAGGTCTTCGCGGAACGCGCCGTCGTCGATGCGGCGCTCGATGTCGCGATGGGTGGCGGCGATCACCCGGACATTGCACCGGAGGGTCTCGTTGCCGCCGACCCGCTCGAACGAGCGTTCCTGCAGCACCCGCAGCAGCTTGACCTGCATGCCGACCGGCATGTCACCGATCTCGTCGAGAAACAGGGTGCCGCCCTCGGCCAGCTCGAAACGGCCGCGCCGGCGGGTCAGGGCACCGGTGAACGCGCCCTTTTCGTGGCCGAACAGCTCGCTTTCGAGCAACTCACCCGGAATGGCGCCGCAGTTGACCGGCACGAAGGGCCGGGACGCGCGCGAGGAGACCTGGTGGACGGCCTGGGCGACCAGTTCCTTGCCGGTGCCCGACTCGCCCAGGATCAGCACGCTGGTATCGAAATTGGCAACCTGCTCGATCAGGGTCTTGACCTGGCGCATGCCGCGCGAATCACCGACCAGCCCGGCGGTGGCCGGGGCATTCGGCGGGTCGACGGCAAAGCCCGGCTGGCCGGGCTCGTCGTCCATCGGGATCTCGATCGATCCGCTCATGCCACCTGGCGATGCGGCGCGCGGGCGGCTGCGGCCTGGCGCTCGGCCAGCGGCGGAATCCCGAGCGAATCGCGGTACTTGGCCACCGTGCGGCGGGCGATCCGGACCCCCTTCTCGGCCAGCAGGCGGGCGATCTCGCCGTCGCTCAAGGGGCTGGCCGGGTTCTCGCTGTCGACAATCGTGCGGGTCAGGGCGCGTACCGCGGTCGACGAGCAGCGCCCGCCGCCGCTGGTGGCCAGGCGGCTGGAAAAGAAGTACTTGAGTTCGAAATTGCCGCGCGGAGTGTGGATGTATTTCTGGGTGGTCACGCGCGAGACGGTGGATTCGTGCATCTCGACCGCCTCGGCGATGTCGCTCAACACCATCGGCCGCATGGCGATCTCGCCGTGGTCGAGAAAACCGCGCTGGTGGCGCACGATCGCGCCGGCGACTTTCAGCAGGGTCTCGTTGCGCATCTGCAGGCTCTTGACCAGCCAGCGCGCCTCCTGCAGCTGGGTCTGCATGGCGGCGTGTCCGGCCGCCGCCCCGCCCTGGCCCATCATCGATTCATAGGTCCGGTTGACCCGCACCTTGGGCAGCAGTTCGGGATTGAGTTCGACCACCCAGCGGCCCTCGCGCCGGCTGACCAGCACCTCGGGCACGATGTAGGCGGTCTCGGCCGGCGCCAGCAATGCGCCGGGATTGGGGTGCAGCGAGCGCAGCAGGTCGAGTGCGGCGGCAACCCCGGAAGGCTCGCAACCCAGCCGCTCGGCCAGGCTTTCCAGGTCGGCCTCGGCCAGCAGGGCCAGGTCCTGCCCGATCAGGCGCTCGGCCAGGCCACGGCAGCCGGGGCTCAGGCCCGGGTCGAGCACCCGCAGCTGGGTCAGCAGGCATTCCTGCAGGCCCACCGCGCCGCAACCGACCGGGTCCAGGTGCATCACCCGGGCGCGCACGGCCTCCAGCTCGTCGTGGCTGACGCGTTCGTCGGCCAGCACCTCGAGCAGGTCGGCACGGCTTTCGCCCAGGTAACCGTTGGGGTTGAGCGCATCGATGATGACTGCGGCAATCATGCGATCACGGTCGCTGATCGCGCTCATGTCCAGCTGCCAGTTGAGATGCTCGGCCAGGCTGGCGCCGGGGGCGGCCTGCTCGCGGTCCTCGGGTTCTTCCGGCCGCGACAGCGCGGGTGTAGCGCCGGAGACCGGCAGCTCGGCACTGACCGGTGCGAAGTCGGCGGGCTCATCCTGCTCGAGAAAAACGTTGGACTCCAGGGCCTCGCGCAACTCGCCTTCCAGTTCCATCGAAGAGAGCTGCAACAGCCGGATGGCCTGCTGCAACTGCGGGGTTACCGTCAGCTGCTGTCCCTGGCGAAGCTGCAAGCCTGCGTGCATCATGCTCTTGACCCTCCCGTCAGTTTATCGACGCCGTCCCGGCCTGGCGCCAGAGTTTCGTCGGCTCGACGTTGCGGTCACGATAATAGACTTTTTCCAGAAAGTAAACACAACCAGCCGATATTCTTCATTTTTTGATGTTGATCAAATTCTCTCGCCGGGCTGCCTGCCGGATCGCATCCCGATGGGATGAACGGTTGGCACTCCATCAGTATGCCTGGCTAGAAACCGTGTTTGCAAAATCCGTGCCCGGACATCGGGCAACGAAAGGCCAGCAGCGAACGGGGCATGACTGATAGGGCCTGAAGGCAGGCGCCAGACGCCGGCGCGGGCGATCGCGCATCGCCGCGCCTGCTTGATCCGGCTAACCCTGCGCGTCGTGGTCGCGCCGGCTGCGCTGCTCGGCAATCATGCGACGGTGGTGACGAAAGACCAGCTGGCCGAGCGCATCGCGCAGCCGGCCACTCATCGCGAACGGCTGGAAGTCCACCCAGCGTCGACCGGCCTCGTCGAGGCGCTCGGAGACCAGCTGCCCGGGCAGGCGCAGCGGCTCGGGTACCGAGGCGTGCAGATGCAGGCACAGCCGCCCGCGCTGACCCGGGGCGGCCTCACCAGGCTGGGCGACAAACGTCATTTTCTCGACCGCCAGGCGCACGCGCCGGGCCGGGGCCTGTTCGCGGTGCTCGGCCAGCAAGCGGCCGACCATGTCGACCAGCAGATCCAGCCGGGCATTCAGCCGCTCGATTTCCTGGTAGAGCTCGGGCTGTTCCTCGCGCAGGCGGTGCGAAACCCCCTCCTCCACCGCGCTCACCCCCTGCAAAACCGCCAGGTTGGACGATTCCAGCCGCTCCATGTCCCGTTCATCGGCCGCCTCGTCCGCCTCCCAGGCCACCACCAGACGGTCTTCGTAGTCAATCATGCTGCTGCCCTCCTCACGGCCGAATGTCTCTGCCTGTTGTTATACAGAATTCCGGCGCGACACGGGCGCACCCGCCATTTTGTCCTCATCGTCCCGGCGGGCCAAGCTCCCTGTAGTCCCGACCGACCAAGCTACCTGTCATCCCGGCCAACCAATTCCCTGTAGTCCCGGCCAACCATCCCCCTGTCGTCCCGGCCGCAGCGAAGCGGAGCGCCGGGACCTCCCGCCAGACCAAAG
>JBKHEF010000038.1:0-20778 GCA_046540955.1 Wenzhouxiangella sp. | reverse complement strand
CGGGGCAGGAACAGCGTTTCCAGTTCACCGCCCTGGCCGCCGGCGCTTATCTGCTCGACCGGCTGGACACCGACAATGGCAGCGGGCTGAGCTGGCGCTTAGAGGACGCCCTGGGCCGGACCATCGTGGCGCGAACCGGCACGGTGGACGATGTGGAGCGCATCGATCTGGCCGGTGGTGACTACACGCTCACCGTCAGCGGCAATGACGCGGCAACCGGTTTCGTGGATTTTGCCCTGACCACGATCATGTTGGTGGACGTGGCCACGACGTTAGGGTCGGTCATCGATGATGCCATCGTGAGCCCCGGTGAGATTCGCCGCTACGCGTTTTCCGCAACCGCGGGCACGCAGCTGGCGATCAGGCGCGAGGCCAGCTCCAACACCTTTGGTTTGAACTACATCCTGCACGATACCGTGGGACGCGAGCTGATCGCCAGGACCGCCGCGCTTCTCGAGCTCAGCGAGCTCAATCTGGCCGGTGGCGACTACCAGTTGACGGTGCTGGGCGAGGGCGGTGAAACCGGCAGTTTCCGTCTGGCGCTCGACGATCTGGGCAGCAGCGGCTTCGTCCCGACTGGCACGCCGTTAGCGCTGGACGGATTGACTAACGGCACCATCAGCATCGGCGCGCCGCAGCAGTGGCAGCTCAGCCTGGCGGATACCCAGCGGGTCTATTTCGAGCTGGTCGAGGGTGCGACCAATCTGCGCTGGACCCTGTTTGATGCCGGCGGCCAGCCGGTGTTTGGCAGTGCCCGGGCCACGTTCCCTGACACGGATGATCGCGGTCCCTTCATGCTGGCGGCCGGCGACTACACGCTGGAGTTCGAGTTGACCAGCGGCGACCCGGCAGCTTACGCGTTCCGCGCCGTCGATGCGGGCGTGCTCGAGACCGCGATCAACCTGGACCAAATCATCGACGGCGCTCCGACCGTTCCGGGTTTTCGCAACGACTACGTGTTCGACGTTGCAGCAGAAGGGCGTTTTTACTTCGAGCTTCGCCAGGGCGTGTCCCAGCTGCGCTGGCAGCTGCTTGACGCGGCCGGGCGGACGGTATTTCGATCTAGCCCGGCGAGGGTCGCCAGCGACAGCATCGGCCCGCTGGCGCTGGGTGCGGGCGAGTACCGCCTGATTTTCGAGGCAACCTCGGCCGCGGCCCCGGCCTACCAGTTCCAGATTCACACCGTGACCGACCTTGATGGCAGCCTGTCGCTGGGCTCGGCACCGTTGCCCGTCAGTGGCAGCATGGCCATGCCGGGTCAGCGCCATGAATACGCCCTGACCCTGGAGCCCGGCGTCGAGCGCCTGTATGTCCAGGTCCAGTCCGGCAACAACGCGCTGCGCTACTCGCTGCTGGATTCGGCTGGCCGGCGGCTGGTTGATCGGCGGCGCCTGGCGTTCGCCATCAGCGACGACACCGGCCCGCTGGTCGTCGAGCCGGGCGATTACCGGCTATTGGTCGAAATGGTCTCTCCGACCACCAGCGACTATGCGCTTACCCTGCACGCGCCCGAAGTATCGCCAGCGCAGGCCACGGCGCTCGACCAGCTCGAAAGCTGGACGCTGGCCGGCCCCGGGGATGAGCAGCGCTTCGCCTTCAATCTGAGTACGGCCGACACCCGAGCCTTTTTCGACCCGCGCAGCAGCGCCCTGAACGTCTTCGCCACCCTGACCCATCTGCCTTCGGGCTGGACGCCGTTTGCCGATGTTCATCTGCAGTTTCTGTCGACGGCGGTGCGCGGGCCGTTTGCTCTGCCAGCTGGAGACTACGAGCTCACCCTGCGCGCCCTGCCCTCGGCCGGCGCGCCATCCTGGCAGTTGAGCAGCGTGGTCGACGAGCCGGTCGGTTCAATCGGCGTCAACGAGGTGGTCGTGGCCGAGTTCCCGATGCCGGGGGCACGCCTGAGCTACACCTTCACCCCGGATCAGGATGGACAGCCGCTGATTTTTGACTTGATGTCAGCGGCGGCGGGCAATCAATGGGAACTGGTCGATCCGGTCGGGACGCCGGTATTCGGTCCGGCCAGCGCAGCCGATTTCACCGCCAATGACCAGGGTCCGGTCGCGCTGGCGGCCGGTCCCTATACCTTGACCTTTTCGAATACGGCCAACCAGGTCCGCGACTGGTTGTTCCGGGTCGGCTCGGCCAGCGGGATCGTCGAGGTCCCGGAAGGCTGTGCGGCCTGCAGCGCGCTGGACCTGTTGTTTACCTTCGATACCTCGGTCTCGATGGACCCGGTCAACCAGGCCATGTGCGATCTGGCCGGTGACCTGGTCGAGGCCCTGGCCGACGACGGCATTCCGGTCAACGCCAATTACTGGGGTATCACCGAGAATGGCTCAGCCACCTGCCTGAACAACAACGTAGGCGAGCAGTTGGGTTCGACCGTGCCGGGCTCGCCGCCTTCGTGGATGGACGATCTCGAAAACTGCGCCGGCTTCCCCGAACTGCCGACCGAAAACTGGGGCCCGGCCGCAGCCATCGTGGCCGAGCGCTACCCATGGCAGGCCGATGCGGTCCGGCTGCTGGTGCCGGTCGCCGACGAGGGCCCCTACTGCGGCGATCCGGTCGACGAGTTCGATATCGACTCGGTCTACTTCGCCCGCGAGATTGCCGCCCAGAACGACGTGGTGGTCTCGCCCCTGCTGCCGGATATCGCGCCTGACCCGGTGCGGGCGATGGCCGGCCTGATCACGGTGGGGACCGGTGGCATCTCGACGGTGGCCGATTTCGATCTTGCAGACATCCTGCCGGTGGCCCGCTCGATTGCGATTGCGGCCTGCGGTACCGCCACGACCATTGCGGCGCCGGAATTCACGGATCTGTCGCCGCGACCCGGCACCCTGCTGCCTTCCGGTGTGCCGATAACGCTCAGCGGACGGGTGTTGCCGGTCAATCAGCTCCGGCCGGTGCTTGAAGTCGAGGTCAATGGCGAGTCGGCCTCGATACTGGACGGCAGCGGCAGCTTTTTTGCCACCATCGAACTCCAGCCCGGGCCGAATCAGGTCACGATCTCGGCCGTTGAAGCCTGTGGCCCGACGGTGCTCGAGATCGAGCTGATCGGCGCCGGCGACGAGGCCAATCCATGGGCGGAATTCGCGGAATTGTCAGGTCTTCTCCAGGCCGGGTTCTCCGCCACCAGTTTTGATCCGAACAAGCAGCGCCTGCTGGTTGATGTAGCGGCCAACAACCCGGGTGCGGCTCTGAAGGGGCCGATCCTGATGGCCGTGGGGCTGGATCTTCATCCCGGCGTTGAACTGTTGAACGCCGACGGCGTGACGCCGAATGGCGAGCCGTATGTGGTCCTGGTGGCGGAGGGCGAAATCCTGCCTGGCGGCGGTCGTTCTGCGGTGCGGGAACTGGCATTTTCCAATCCAGGCCTTGAGCCCATCGATTTCGAGCCGCGCTGGTTGCTGCCGGCCAACCAGGCGCCGCACTTCACCTCGGTGCCGACGACCCGGGCCACCGTGGGGCGGCCCTGGGTTTACCCGGCTACGGCCGAAGACGGTGACGGCGACAGCCTGAGCTGGGCCCTTTTGGTCGCCCCGGCTGGGATGAGCCAGACCGGTGGGCAGCTCAGCTGGACGCCGACGACTGCGGGCAGCTTCGATGTGGTGCTGCGGGTCTCGGACGGCCGCGGCGGGGTCAGCCGCCAGTCCTTCTCGGTCAACGTGGTCGAGCCCGGTTTCAACGCACCACCCATCTTTACCAGTGCCCCGGTCATCCAGGCCCCGATCGGGGCGGATTACCGCTACCAGGCCGTGGTGGTCGATCCCGACGGTGACAGCGTAGGCTTCGCATTGCCGAGCGCACCGACCGGCCTGGACATCGATTCCGGCTCCGGCCTGGTGACCTGGACCAACGCTCAGCCGGGCCGGCACAGCGTCATCATCGAGGCCGACGACGGGCAGGGGGGCCAGGCCACCCAGAGTTATACGCTGTTCGTCGGCGAGCCGGCAGACACCCCGGCCGGTCCCGGTTTTGTCAGTACGCCGGTCAGTGTTGCAGCGGTTGGTACGCAGTATCGCTATCGCTATCAGCTCAGCCCGCCGCAGACTCCGGCCGCGACCGTTGCCCTGAGCCAGGGGCCGGCCACGATGAGCCTGGATTCCGCCCAGCGCACGATCGAGTGGCTCCCCGAAACCAGTGATCTCGGATCGCACATCATCGAACTGGTCGCAACCGACGCGGCCGGCCAGCAGGCCACCCAGCGCTTCGAGCTGAACGTGCTCGACAATCTGCCTAACCAGGCGCCATATGTCACCAGTACGCCGCCGCTGGCCGCGGTGGTCGGTCAGCTCTGGACGTATTCTGCCGACGCGGTCGATCCGGAGTTCGAAAGCCTGGCTTTCTCCCTGGCCGATGCGCCGGATGACATGCAGATCGACCCGAGCACGGGCGAGCTCAACTGGACACCGCCGCCGGGCACCCCGGCGAGCGTTTCGGTGCAACTGGTGGTTACCGATCCCCAGGGCCTGGCGGCCGAACAGGCCTTCGATATCGCGGTTCGGAGTGGCAACGCCGACCCGGTCCTGAGCCGCCCGCCGCCGGCTGAGGTGTTCGTCGGTGACACCTACAACCACCTGTTCATCGGCAACGACGCCGACGGCGATACGCTCACCTTCACCCTGCTCGATAGCCCGACCGGCATGACCCTGGATGCCGAGGCCGGCTGGCTGTCCTGGTCCACCCTCGGCGTGACCCCCGGAGCCTACGAGTTCGAGATCGGACTGGCCGACGACTGGGGCGGCAGCGTGTCCCGGCGCTTCACCGTCAATGTGGTCGAGGATACCGAGGCACCGATTATTGAAATTGCCGTGGCCCGCCAGCCGGCCTGTGCTGCCGAGTCGGTCGCGGTCTGCGTCCAGGCCAGCGACAATGTGGGACTTGCCAGCCGCGAGTTGCTGATTGACGGCCAGCCGCAGACCCTGAGTGCCGGCTGCTTCGACTGGACACCGCCGGCGCCGGGCAACGTGCCGGCCCTGGCAACGGCCACCGATGTCAGCGGACTGAGCGCGAGCGACTCGCGCTCGCTCCAGGTCGCCGACTGCACCGACGGGGAAAAGCCGGTGGTGACCCTGGTCTCGCCCCAGTTCGATGAGCTGTTGCTCAAGCCGACCCCGCTGGTGGTCAGTATCGATGACGACACCCCGGCTGCATTGACCTGGGAGGTGTCGATCAGAGCTGGCCTTCAGGGCGCGCCCCAGCCACTTGCCGAAGGCAGTGGACCGGTCGACGAAAGCGAGGTTGCCATGATCGATCCAAGCTTGCTTCCCGAGGGCGAATACTGGATCGGAATTCTCGCCAGTGACGGTGTTCAAGCCGGCGGCATTGAATTCCGGGTGAATGTCGGCGGTGGGTTCAAGCCTGGCCGCGTGCGAAGCGCAACCGCCGATGTCATCATGCGACTGGCCGGCAGCCCGCTGACCATCGGCCGCTCCTACGACAGTCTTGATGCCGGCCGGCATGGGAGCTCGCCCGGTGATCTGGGCCCTGGTTGGCGGCTGGCCCTGTCCGGCAGCGTCAGTGATTCGGCGCGCGAGCCGGCCGATCCGGACGACCCGCTCGCCCAGCTGCTGTCCGAGCCGTTCAGCGCACAGACCCGGGTGACGGTGATCAAGCCGGATGGTGAACGGGTCGGCTTCACGTTCGCGCCCAAGCCCAAGACCTTTCCGTCGCTGTTTCAGTTCGATGTGGATTTCAAGCCGGACCCGGGTGTCGACGACGTCCTGCGGGCCGTCGATGGACCGCAGATCGTTTTTGCGCTGGGGGCCGGTTTCGCCGACTTCATCATCCCCTACAACCCCTCGGTGTACGAACTGGAAACACCGGATAAGGTGGTCTATGTCATCAGCGAGACCGAGGGCCTGGTGGAGATTCGAAATGCACTGGGCGACACGCTGACCATCAATGATGATGGCATCCAGAGTTCCACCGGTGTGTCGATCGACTATGTCCGCGACAGCCAGGGCCGCGTGGCCGAAGTACAGGTCCCGCCCGCCGAGGCGGGCGAGCCACCGGGCCGCATACTCTACGGCTACGATGCGATAGGAAATCTGCACACCGTGACCGATCTCGGCGGCGGCCTGACGACCTTCGAGTACGCCAACGCCGATTACCCGCATCACGTCACGGCCGTCATCGATCCGCGCGGCGAAATCCTTACCCAGCAGATCTACGACGACCAAGGTCGACTGATCGCTCAGTGCCCTGCAGATGGCAACTCGGCGACCCTGGAAGGGTGCTCCACCTACGACTACGATGTAGCCGGTGGCGTCCAGACTGTCTTCGATACCCGCGGCTTCCAGACCGACTTTGTGTATGACGAAAACGGGTTGCTGATCCTGCAGCGCGACTGGGTCGACGCGGAGAGCTCACTCGAGCAACGCTGGATCTACAACGAGGACGGCTATGTCATCGAATACATCGACCGCGCTGGCGGCTCGACCATCAGCACTTACGACGAGCGTGGTAATCAGCTTTCGCGCAGAGAACCGGGCGGGCAGCTTTTTACCTGGACCTATGGCGAGTGTTCGCGCTTCTGGGAAACCGCCACCGATCCACTGGGGAACACCTGGCAGAACGATTACGACGAAAATTGCCAGCTGCGGTTTTCGACCGATCCACTGGGAGAAGTGACCGAGTACCAATATGCGGCGCCGGGATTGCGCAGCGCCGTGATCGACCCCCTCGCACAGACCTGGGATATCAATTACAACGATTTTGGACTGGAAAGCGGGCGTTCGGATCCGACCGGGGCCTCCAGAACGATCGTGTATGACAATCGAGGCATCGAGGTCTCGGTCACGGATCGAGAAGGCCAGCAGCGCAGCTTTGTGACCGATGAAGCCGGGCTGCTGCAGGCCGAGATTTGGGTCGGGGCCAACGAACAACTGAACTTCGACTACAACGAAGTCGGTCTGGTCACCAGCGAGGGGAACTCGGACCAGACCTTGTCCATCGATTACTTCCCGACCGGTCGTGTTCAGCGTCTGGAACACAGCAGCGCCTCGGGCCCTGACTGGTGGGTGGAGTATCTCTACGACGGAAATGGAAACGTGACCCGGGTAACCGACTTTGCAGGGGGCACGACCTGGTACGAATACGACGCCTTCGATCAGTTGATTGCGGTATCCCAGAGCGGGCCCGGGATCAACGACAAGCGCGTCGAGTTTGAACTGAACCCGTTCGGGTTGATCACGGCGATACGGCGTTATGGTGATCTGGACGGCAACGTACCGGGCCCGACGACGGCGGTGGAGTATGCCTGCGACAGCTGCCCATTCGAAGTCAATCGAATCGAGCATCGCCGGCCAGACGGCAGTCCGATCCATGAAATGACGTTTGCTCGCAACGCCATCGGCCTGGTCACGCAGATGATCGATGCGCAGGGCACGCACGATTTCATCTACAACGGTCGCGGCTGGCTGGTCAGCGCCAGCCATCCGCCGATTGCCGGTTTCAACGATGGAAGCATCACTTGGGACGCCCACGGGAACTGGCTGAGCCTGCCCGGCAAGCCGGGCCCGGCATCGCTGTCTTATGCCGATGACAACGGGGGACACCGCCTGCTTTCTGACGGAGAAATGACCTACCTGTACGACCAGAAGGGCGCGGTGATTTCCCGCGTGGATTCGGCCACGGGCGAGACGCTCAACCTTGATTACGACACGTTCGGGCGATTGACCGGCGCCACGTTACTCGACAGTGGCGGTGTGGTGGACTCCGAGGCCAGCTTCGGCTATACGCCGTCGGGCGCGCGCACCTATGCTGAAGTGGATGGAGTGCGTCGCCACTTTGTCTACGACGGTGAAAATGTCATTCTGGTCCTCGATGACAGTGGCCAGGTTCTTTCGCGCCGGCTTCAGATTCGCGCTGTGGACCGACCGCTTGCTGTTGACGACGGCAATGAAATCCGCTGGTTGCTCGCCGATCATCTCGGTAGCATCCGGAATGTGGTCAGCACCAGCGGCGACATTCTGGCTGAATTCGCCTACACGCCGTTTGGTGAACAGGTGCTGGGTCCGCCCCCCACTCTGGACGATTCCATCCGTTTCACCGGTCGCGAATTCGATATCCCGGGTGGACTGGGCTACTACCGGGCGCGCATCTACGCGCCGGATATCGCTCGCTTCCTGTCCGAGGATCCGGTTGAGCCCTGGCATTACCGCTACGCCGAGAACAATCCGCTTCGCTACACCGACCCCAGCGGCAAGGTCGCTGCGATCTCTTATGCATTGCAAGCCTGCAAATCGCTTGCAAGGCTCAACAAGATATTCAGTGGTGCTGGCAGTGCAGGTGCAGGCGAATTCATCGAAAAGGTCTTGCTTGCAGCCAACGATGGCTTGAACGGCAAGCCCGTGGATGTCCAGGAAATACTGGACTCCATCAAGAAGCTGTTTGCGCCGAAAGCCGCGCTGCCATGCGGCTTCAAGCTTGATCTGACGTAGGGGACGGACGCATGAATCAGGCAATTTGTGATCGTCGTTGCGAAAGCCTTCAAGGGCCAGCTTGGCGCGTTTTGATCAGGCGGTGGGTGCGAACGCTGCACACCGTCATCGTGCTTCAGATCTGCTCGGTTTGTTCCGTCCAGGCAACGGATGATTTCGAGGTGGTCGATCAGCCCCTGCCCAACAGCGATTTCAGCCAGGGCCTGGCGGAGTGGACGGTGGAGGTCTCGCCGGAGACGTCTGTACCCGCCGGCTCGGTGAGCGTGGTCGGGGGTGCGGCGCGCATCACCAAGGGTACAGCCTTCTACGCCGGCTTAAGCCAGGGCTTCGAAGCCCCGGAAGGACTTGTGGCGCTGCGTCTGAGGATGGCCGAGATGCCCCAGTTCGGCTCGACCGGCAGCTTCATTCCCGAAGCCTTCGACGTCCACGTGATCGGGACCAACGGGTTCAGCCGGGCGGCTACTTTCCGGGCTGGCGCGAGCGCGGTGGCCAATTCGACCGCGGTTCCGCCCGGCTTCAATCTCGGACCTGGCGTCACCCTGGACGGCCAGATCCTTCGCATCCCGATCCGCGGGGCGACCGAGGGCGAGTGGTTGACATTCTCGGCCTCGCTGGTCGGCGCCTCGGCCGATACCCTGGGCACGGTGGCGATTGATGACGTGGTGCTGGAAGTCGAGCGCGAGACCGAACCGGAGATCCCCGACCGCCTCGACGGCTGCGGCATTTTCCGCGACCGCTTCCAGGTCAGCCACGGCGTGGCCGGCATTGCCCGCTGCGTCCAGGGCCAGATCAACGATACCGGCATCACCGCCTGCGCCGGCGGTGCGTGTCCGGTGCCCGGCCTGCCCGGCCAGGACGCCGAGGCCGGGCGCGATGCGATCAACCGGCTCGGCCAGCTCAACAAGCTCGGCACCGGGGCTGCCGGCTTCGACTGGACCAAGCTCGACCCGGATGGCGAGCCCCTGCCGCCCTCGGCCCCGGCCTGGGCCTGTGTCAGAGACAACTACACCGGCCTGGTCTGGGAGGCCAAGGTCGACGATCCGACCGATCCGGGCCACTTCGGCCATACCTACAGCTGGTTCAACCCCGACAGCACCAGCAACGGCGGCCAGGCTGGCCTGGCTGACGGCGGCACCTGCCAGGGCAGTGATTGTGATATCCAGGCCTACGCCGCCGCGTTCAACGAGCTCAGAATGTGCGGGGTCACCGACTGGCGCCTGCCGACCCGCCAGGAACTGGCCAGCATCGTGCATGCCGGCACAACCAGCCCGGCGCTGGACCCGGACTTCTTCCCGCTTGGTGCCGGGCTCTACTGGACCGCTACCCCGGCATCAGCCGATCCGGCCTCGGCCTGGGTGGTGGACTTCGACGACGGCTCGATCACAACCGAACTGAAAACCACGGCCGGCCGCATCCGGCTGGTGCGGGAGGTCAAGTGATGAACAGGAAGCTCAAGAACCGACACTTGAACCGGCTGCTGATCGGGGCGCTGGCCTTGGGGATCAGTACTCAGGCCTTGGCAGCCTGCCCCGGTGGCGAGAACATCGCCATCCCCGAGGTCACTCCCACGGCAGACTTCTTCGACTTCGGCGATGGCACGATGCTGCATCGTCCGACCCGGCTGGTCTGGCTGCGCTGTGCGGTGGGCCAGATCTGGACCGGGGAGGAGTGCAGCGGCACGGCCGACCTGCTCGACTGGGCTGCTGCACTCAACGCCGCCGACCAGGCCACGGACGCCGGCCAGACCGACTGGCGGGTGCCCAACCGCAACGAGCTGGGCGCTATCGTCGAGAGCCGCTGCCATGGCCCGGCGATCAACGGGGCGATCTTCCCCGACAACCCGGCCACGGGCTTCTGGACCAACTCGCCGGTCAGCGGTCAGGCCGAGCAGGCCTGGGTGCTGGACTTCGACCAGGGCGCACTCCAGCCCCAGGCCAACGACACCGAACAGGCGCTGCGCCTGGTGCGCGGGGGGCGGATGTAGCTCGACGTTTGCGCTATTGGCGCTTCAGCCGAATCAGCGCCGAGATGTCCTTGCCGGTCTCGCCCTGGTCGAGCAGGGTGGTGTAGTCGGCGATGGCCTGTTTGATGACGCTGGATTCAAAGCCGGTCTCCTCGCACAGGCTGCGGCAGATCTTCAGATCCTTCAGCAGCAGCGCCGGGGCGAAGCCGACCTCGAACTCGTCGGCCAGCATGGTCCGGCCGCGCTTTTCCAGAAACCAGCTGTTGGCTGCCCCGCCGGAGAGCAGTTCGAGCATGTGTTCGCGCGGCAGGTCGAGCTTGTCCATCAGGGCCAGGGCTTCGCAGACCGCCTCGGCGATCCCGGAGACCATCAGCTGATTGACCGCCTTGGCCGACTGCCCGCTGCCGGCGTGACCCAGGTGGTGGGTGACCCGGGCGTAGGCCGACAGCTGCGGCTGGATTTTCTGGAAGGTGTCCCAGTCGCCGCCGGCCATGATTGCCAGCTGGCCCTTGACCGCGCCCTCGACCCCACCGGTGACCGGTGCGTCGATGAAGCCGACCTCGTGTCCGGCCAGCCGTTCTGCCAGTTTGCGCGCCGTGGCCGGACTGACCGTGGAGTGGTCGACCAGGATCTGGCCCGGCTTGAGGGTGGGCAGCATTTCCTCGACCACGGCCTCCAGGTCTTCATCGGCCGACACGCACAGCATGATGACCTGGCAGCGTTCGGCCAGGGTCTGCAGGCTGGTCGCGGCGAGCGTGTCGGGATGCTGTTCGGCAAACGCACCGGCCTTGCTCGTGGTCCGGTTCCAGACGGCCTTCAGGTGGCCGGCGGCATGCAGATGGCCGGCCATCGGCCAGCCCATCGCGCCCAGGCCAATCCAGCCGGTGTTGGCTTCACTCATGGTTGGGTCTCCAGATAGGTGTAGGCCGACAGCCCCTCGGCCAGCAGCCGCTCGAGCATCTCGGCCTGATCGCGTGCCAGTCCGGCGGCCGAGACCTTGGCCCGGCAGGCGGTCATCAGGGCGCGCGGATCGTAGCCGCACAGGCTCAAGAGCATGTCGGCCGAATCGCCCGAGCGGTTGTTGTCCAGGCGCAGTCCGGATGCATCCAGGGTGACATCGACGCTGTCGGTATCGCCGAACAGGTTGTGGATATCGCCCAGCGTCTCCTGGTAGGCGCCGGCCATGAAAATCCCCAGCAGGTAGGTCTCGCCGGGCGCGATTTCGTGGACCGGCAGGGTCGGCTCCAGCAGGCCGCGGTCGACATACTGGTCGATTCGCCCGTCGGAGTCGCAGGTCAGGTCCTCGAGCACCGCGCGCGCGGTTGGCGCCTCATCGAGACGGGCCAGCGGCACGATCGGAAAGACCTGGTCGATGGCCCAGATATCGGGCAGCGACTGGAAGATCGACAGGTTGATGAAGTACTTGTCCGACAGCTGGTAGCGGATCCGGTCGCGCAGTTCGCGGTGGCGCCGGTGCTCGGGGTCCAGGCGCTCGCCGACCGCTTCCAGAATGGTGTAATACAGCGGCTCGATCCGGGCCCGGTCAGCCAGGCTCAGGTCGCCGTAGAGGAACAGGTTGCGGCCTTCCTCGAGCAGGTGCTCGGCTTCCAGGAACAGCTCTTCGGGCTCGAGCCGGTCGATGCCGTCCAGCACCTCGAACAGGCCGCGGATGACGGCGTGATCGTCCTCGCCCGGCTGCCCGGGCGCGCGCGGCAGGCGCTCGGTTTCGGTGACATTGGTGATCAGCACGGCGTGGTGGGCGGTCAGGGCGCGGCCGGATTCGGACAGCAGGTGCGGGGGTGCCAGGTCGCGTTCGCGGCACAACTCGGCCAGGCCCGAGACGATGGCATGGGCGTACTGGGCCAGCGAGTAATTCATCGAGCAGAAGCTGCGCGTGCCGCCGCCCTCGTAATCCACTCCGAGCCCGCCGCCGATGTCGAGGTAGCGCACCTGGACCCCGGCCGCGCTTAACTCCGTGAAGTAGCGCCCGGCCTCGCGCACGCCGCGCTGGATGTCGCGCAGGTTGGAAATCTGCGAGCCCATGTGGAAGTGCAGCAGGCCCAGCCAGTCCAGGCAGCCGGCTGCGCGCATCGCCTCGATCAGCGCCAGCAGCTGGCTGGCGGCCAGGCCGAACTTGGCCCGTTCACCGCCGGTGTTCTGCCAGTTTCCGGCGCCCAGCGAGGCCAGGCGCAAGCGCACGCCCAGCGTTGGTGTCACGCCAAGCGCCTTGGCCTCGCGCTCGATCAGCGGCCACTCGCCCGGTTTTTCGATCACCAGGATGGGTTGGAGCCCCAGCCGGATGCCGCTTAAGGCCAGGCGGATATAGGCGGCATCCTTGTAACCGTTGCAGATAATGGTCGTGCCCGGCCGGCTGACCGCCAGGGCGGTGATCAGCTCGGGCTTGCTGCCCACCTCCAGGCCCAGTCCGTCCATGCCGGCCAGGGTGCGCACAACGGTAGCCTGCTGGTTGACCTTGATCGGGTAGACCGGGGTGTAGCCGGCCGGGTAGTCGGCATCTTCCATGGCCTGGGCAAAGGCATCGCGCAGCTGGGCTGCCCGTTGGCGCAGGATTTCCGGAAAGCGCACCAGCAGGGGCAGGCGCAGGCCCTGCGCTCGCGCCTGTGCGACCACTTCGGTCAGCGCAATCGCCGGGCCGGCATCAAGACCGGGCCGCGCCAGTAGCTGCCCACTTGAGTCGATATCGAAAAACCCTTCCGACCAGCGCGCCATGGCGTAACGGCGTCGGGCCTCGGCAACGGGATCAGGCTTCATGGCGGGCTCTCGGCTAGTGAGGTGATCAACCAGGAACGCGATTGTAACGCCCGTCCCGAGAACCCGGGCGCATCCAAGGTAAGATGCCGGTTTTACAGTTCATCCCGGAGCCTGCGCCATGCTGCCCGCCAACGAAAAGTGGTTTTCCGAAGTCTGCAAGGAGGCCGGCTCGGCCGTCTCATGGAAGATCGAGGCCCACCTGGCCCATCAGACTACCGACTTCCAGACCATCGACGTCTACCGCACCAGCCAGTGGGGCAACCTGATGGTCATCGACGGCTTCGTCATGCTGACCACGCGCGACAATTTCCTCTACCACGAGATGCTCACCCACCCGGCCCTGTTCAGCCATCCCGACCCGAAGCAGGTGGTGATCATCGGCGGTGGCGACTGTGGCACCTTGCGCGAAGTGCTGGGTCACCGGGCGGTGGCATCGGTCACCCAGGTCGAGATCGACGAGCAGGTCACCCGCCTGGCCGGGCAGCATTTCCCGGAGCTGTGTGAGCGCAACCACGACCCGCGCGCCCGGCTGCTGTTCGATGATGGTCTGGCCTATATCAAGAACATTGCCGCCGGCAGCGTGGATGTGATCATCGTCGATTCCACCGACCCGATCGGCCCGGCCGAAGGCCTGTTCGGCCCCGGCTTTGTCGCCGACTGCTTTGCCGCCCTGGCCCCCGGTGGCATCCTGGTCCAGCAGAGCGAATCCCCCCTGCTGCACAAGAAGCTGATCCACGGCATCCGCGCCAACATGGAACAGGCCGGCTTCGACGACATCCGCACGCTGGGCTTCCCGCAGCCGTGCTATCCGTCAGGCTGGTGGTCGGCGACCCAGGCGCGCAAGGGCGGAATGATCGAGCCGGTCAGCCCGGAGCGTTTTGCCGCCAGCGGCATCCAGACCCGCTACTTCAACCCGGGTGTGCACGTGGGCGCGTTGGCGACACTGCTTCCCTAATCTAGCGATGTTCCCGGGTATGCCACAAGCGCAAGATGTAAATGGTCGAACCCTGTATTTCGTAGCGAAGCTCGTAGTCGCGAACAAGAATACGCCGAACTTCGCGAGGTTCGAAGTGAAACAGCTGTTCTCCAATACGCGGATTCGCTAACAAAACTGATGGCGCTCTGACGAGCGCCTGCATGGTCTTGGCTGCGGCTGGCTTGCTGAGTGTGGCTAGAAAGTCATGCAGGCGTCCCAAGTCTGCCAAGGCTTCGTTGGTCCACTCCAGGTTCATTTGCGTGGCATTGGCAACTGCTCGTCTGAATCAAGGCTGTCTGCCCAAGCCAGTACAGCGTCATGATCGACGACCCGGCCGGCATCCACGTCGGCCAGCGCCATGTGTGTGAGGCGATCGCGCTCGTCCTCCTGCGCAATCCAGCTGGCCAGCGCCTGTTTGACAATCCAGCCACGTGATCTCTCGAGTCTTTCGGCCATCACGTCGAGCTGTTCGGCAAGAGGTACAGGCACATGAGCAGTCAATACCCGGGTTTCAGTCTTCGCCATGGGAGGGCCGATTTTGTGATTGATCGACAATCTTAATTAATCAGATTGATTGATGTCAATTGCCGCCAGCGGCGCTTATTCGAGAAGCCCTGACTTCAGGTGTCAGCCCCCACAGCAGCATGCCCGCCACGGCGGCTGTCGGCGGCAGCCGAGTCGGGGCCGGCGGCATGCACGCCGCCGAAGAACAGGTTGCGTTCCGGCCAGGCGCGGGCGCCGCGGAAGTGGGTCATCAGCCAGTCCTGGGCCTCGGGCGGCCAGGCCTCGGCCAACTCCACGCTCAGGTGGCCGCGCTCTAAGTGAATGCGCGGGGCGTTGACGGCTGAGCGTAAGTCCATGCCGAAGTCGATCAGGTTGCAGATCACCTGGGCCAGGGCGGTGCGGATGCGGTTGGAGCCCCCGCTGCCGAGCAGGTAGCGATGCTCGCCGCGGCGGATGATGGTCGGCGCCATCATCGAGGCCAGGCGGCGGTTGGTCGGCCAGTTGTGGAAGCCCGAGCGGTTGAGGTCTTCCTCGCCGAGCATGTTGTTCATGATGATGCCGGTCTCCGGGATCACATAGCCCGAGGCCTCGCCGTTGGACAGGGTCAGGGCCACCGCCAGGCCGCGCCCGTCGTCGATGCTGATGTGCGTCGTCCCGCGCCGGCTGACCTGGTGTGACTGGCCGCTCAGGCCGGCAAAGGCCGCGCGCAGGGCCCGATCCGAAGCCAGCAGCCTCGGCTGCTCGAGCTGGGCGCGCAGGTCTTCGGACTCGGCCATGGCCAGGCACAACGCCTGCAGGTGCGCCGGCGAGCCGAAACCATCGCGCGGACCCAGGTGCAGGGCCAGGCGCTGGCAGGCCAGGGCCAGCATGATGCCGCCGAAAGCCGGTGGCGGCGTTGACCACAGCACCGCATCCCGGTAGCGCCAGCGCAGCGGCCGGCGCCAGCGCGCGCGGTAGCCAGACAGGTCTTCCAGCCGCAGATGCCCGCCCTGCTCGACCGAATCCCTGGCCAGGCGGCGGGCTGCCTCACCCTGGTAGAAAAAGGCGGAGCCTTCCTCACCCAGGGCTTCGAGGAAATCGGCCAGCTCGGCGTTGCGCAGCGGTTCCCCCTCGGTTGGCAGCGGCGCGGTCTTGTCGGCCAGGCCGAACACCCGCGCGCCCGGGTCGGTGGCGCGCACGATGGGCTCCAGAATGGCCAGGGTAAAGGCCTGGACCTTGTTCAGGGTCAATCCTTCGCGGCCCAGACGCACCGCCGGCGCCACCAGCTCGCGCACCGGCAGGCGGCCGTGGCGCTCGTGCAGGGCAAACAGGCCGGCGACCACCCCGGGCGTGGCGATCGAGGCCATGCCGACGTGAAACTCCTGGGTGTCGGGGCCGAAATTACCGATGATGGGGAAGAAATCCAGATCACCCGAGCGCCGCAGGCGCGGGGTCTGGGCAAAGAAATCCAGCGCCTGCGGCGCCTGGCCGTCGCGCTGCACCAGGGCGTGCCCGCCACCGCCCAGCGAAGCCAGCAAGGGCTCGGCCAGGCAGGCCGCCAGCGCGGCCGCCACCGCGGCATCGGCCGCGTTGCCGCCGCCATCCAGCACGTCGCGCGCGGCCTGGGTGGTCTGCGCGTGTCCGGTGGCAATGCGCCAGGGCGACGATGAGGAGACTGCGGCCATGGCCGCTATTGTAGGCGGACCGCCATCCTGTTCATGGAGGATGAATCAGGTTTGCGCCTGTTGAAGGCTGGTGCCCCACGCGTTTTGCTTGAATCTGGCTATTTTCTGCGCGATAATGACCGGCTATTTTCAAACTTTTGCACAGGTTTGCCGTCATGAAGGCCGATATCCACCCGAACTACCGCGAAGTCGTTTTCCAGGATTTGTCCAGCGATCTGATCTTCAAGACGCGCTCCACCGTCCAGACCAAGGAAACCATCGAGTTCGAAGGTCAGGAATACCCGCTGGTCAAGGTGGAAGTCTCCAGCAAATCCCACCCGTTCTATACCGGCAAGCACAAGATCATGGACGCCGGCGGGCGCGTCGACAAGTTCAAGAAGCGCTACGGCAAGTAAGCGCTCAAGCCGTCTGGCGCGGCCAGCTGCGCCAGGGGAACGGCTTCCACTTCTTCAGCAATTGGGCGCCGTTGGGTGCCCGGATAGATCACCACAGGCTCGTCCAGCAAAATCTGCTCGATGACAAAACCTTCCCATGAAGCCCCGATCCTGGGGTGCTCCAACAGGGCCTTGGCCGAGTCGATGCCGAGCAGGTGATGGCCTAGTCCGCTGTCGCGCACATAAATCCTGGGCGACTTGACCTAGTAGTCGCCCGCAGTCGCGACTTCTGTCCCAGGGCAAACGCTGACCCTGTTGGTCCATTTGCAATGCCGGCCATCCTCACAAAAATGTAACCCAAAGGCTTTTTACAAAAGTCATGCCGGAAAATTTTTTACTTGATAGACAGATAGTTAGTTCGAATCAGGCCGGGCTTGGCCTGCTTTTCCCTGATCATGTTCTGAGATTTTGGCATTGCAGTTGCATTTGCAACCATAACCGCCGATTTCAACGACACTGATCATGCCTGTAAAAAAATCGACAAGCGATCGCAGCCAGCGTGGCCTGACCTTATTGGAGCTGATGATCACCATTGCCGTACTGGCCATCCTGGTGACCGCCGGCATCCCGCAGTTCCAGCGGCTGATCCAGAGTAACCAGACCACCTCTGGCGCCAATGACTTGCTCAGCAGCCTGCAGCTGGCGCGCAGCGAATCGGTCAGGCGCGGCAGCCCGGTCACCTTGTGCCCCAGCACTGATCAGAGCACATGCTCAGGCAGCGACTGGTCGGTCGGTTGGGTAGTGATCGATCCCGCCGATGCGACTGCGCCGATTCGGGTCACCGAGAGCCTGCCTGGCAATGTCGCGATTTCCACCCAGGTCAGTGCCGTCAATTTCAATGCGGTGGGTACAACCGCCGATGCCACGTCCTTTGTCGTGGCGGCCGGTGACCAGAACAGGATCGTCTGCCTTGAGCCCAGCGGTATTGCCAGAGTGGGGGCCTGCCAATGAAAACACCGATGCCCCCCTTGGCCGGGTTGCAGAGCCGCGGATTCTCCCTGATCGAGGTGCTGGTTGCGCTGCTGGTGCTGACCATGGGCATTCTCGGGATCACCAGCCTTCAGACCCTGACCCTGAAGCATTCGCATTCCAGCTTTCAACGCACGGTGGCCGTTGTCCAGGCCAACGATCTGGTCGAGCGTCTTTGGGCCGAGATCTGCGAGTTGCCCGGCAACGGTGACGACATTCGCGATGAATGGCGCCTTGCCCACCAGAATGGTGACCTTGATCAGTGGCAGGGCGAACTTGAGCTGGTCAGCAGCAGCGGCGAGACGCCTTTCAGATACGAGATCACCATCAACTGGACCGACGCGCGCCTTGATAGCGCCGAACAATTCCAGTACCAGGCCAGCATTCCGGAAATGAGCAACTGCCCATGAACGCCATGACCCGACAATCCATCAAAGCGCCGCAATCTCCAGTCCCGGCAATGTCCCGCAACCGGGGTTTTTCCCTCATCGAAATGATGGTGGCCATGCTTATTGGCCTGTTCATCATTGCCGGGGTCATCACCGTCTTCGATTCCAACCAGCAGACCTCGGCGGTCAGGCGCGATCTGCAAAACGCGCAGGAAGCGTTCCGCTTTTCTTCCTACACCATATCCCGTGTGGTCCGGAATGCCTCTGAGCTGGATGTCGAGCCGGACGAGCTGACCGTGACCTTTGATGGCGGGCCGGGCATTCTGGACTGCCTGGGGCAGCCACAAACAACTGCCGGAGTCGAGAACACTTTTACCGTCGATGGCGATGCGCTTGTCTGCCAGGGCCAGGTTCTGGCGCGGGGCCTTGAAACGCTGCGCTTCGAAGCCGTCGATGCCAAGGACCCCGACGATGCGACCTTCACCGTGGCCGTCCGCACCGACCTTCAGATGGCAAGCGGATTGAGCAGCAATTTCACCGCAACCCCGCGTCTTGGGCTGCTGGAACTGTATGCCATGGACGACAGCGGAACCCTGCCGCCAACGGGATCCGACGACGACGACGGTACGGGCGGGGACGGCCCCGATGATGACGGCCCCGAAAACGATACCGAGCAAGATACCGATGAGGACACGGATGACGACTCGGAGTTCGACACCGACACCGATGACGACACGGACACCGACACCGACGAAGATACGGATGACGATACCGACACCGACACCGACACCGACGAAGATACGGATGACGATACCGATACCGATACCGACGAGGACACGGATGACGATACGGATACCGAAGATGATTCAGATGGCGATGATGGCGGTGCCGCGATGTGCGTTTGCAAGGCCGAGGGCAATGTCAACAGCGGCAATGCCAAGCCCCATGGTGATGACAATCCTGCCGCATGCGACAAGGGCTGCTGCAAGGACAACCGCGACGACGCCGAGAAAGGCAGCATCTTCAGCTTTCCGGCCAACTGGTGCTGACTCCAATGGATACCCAAAACACCTTTAGCTCAAACAGGAAAGCGAGCGTGAACCGGATCAATCCAAAACATCAAAACGGCGCGGTCCTGGCCATCAGCCTGATCTTGCTGTTCGTGGCCACCCTGACGGCGGTTACGGCCACCCGCGGCAGCCACCTGCAAGAGCGGATGACATCCAATGCCAATAATCACGCCATTGCCTTCATGGCGGCAGAGGCTGGTGGTGGCGAGTTCTGGGACTGGCTGCAGCAGGAATTTGCAGCCGGCACGCTGGACTGGACCGACAACGACTGGCGTACCGCATGGGCCAGTTCGCTGCCGTCCAGTCTGCCTGAATCGCCGACCCCGAACGTTGGCGCCAGCGGCTATTTCTGGATTGATCCGGCACTGTCATGGACCAATGACGATGTGATCGTCACAATCCGCGGCGTCTCGCTTACCGGTAGTGAGGTACTGGCCCAGACCGCGCTGGCGGTGGAATTCGACCGTCCCCAGTCTGGCGGCATGCAGACCGATCCATCGTTCTTCGTCGGCATGCTGGCCGACAACAACATCACGGTCAATGGGGCTTCCACCTTTCGGGGCAGCATCCACGCCAATGGCAATTTCACCAACAATTCCGGCGGCAGCGAGCTTCGGGATCGCCAGGGCGTTGATGAAAATGGCGATCCGATCGACGTGGTGACCACCATCACCGCCCAGGGAACGGCCAACTTTGGCGGCTCAACCCCCGATCATGACCCGGACGACCCCTCCAGCCCGCCGCGTGTCCAGTCCAACCTGGACCAGATCGACGTGCCGTCGGCAGCTGAGTTTATTGAGGCTAACAAGAACAACTCTGATGTCATTCAGAGCTGCTCCATACCCGTCGGGGACGGCGCCGGCGCCGTTTACTTCTGCGATGGTAACCTGACCCTTGGGGGTGGAAACTACTCCAACGTCACCATCATGGCCTCCGGAAATCTCCGTCATCGGGGATCCTCCTCCCTGGGTGCGCAAAACGATTTGACGATCGCCCTGATTTCGGGCGGAAACATCCGGGTCGATGGGAGAAACGATACTTACGGTGTGTTCTGGGCCGAAGGGGATGTTCGCCAGAACGGCTCGTCCGTTCTCGGCGGGTCCATCATCGCTGGTGGAGACATTCGCCGCAACGGCTCTTTCAATTACTGGCAAAATGACAGCTTTTCCAATGTTCTGCCGCTGCCGGAGGTGCCAGGCCCCGTCAGCGCCCTGGCCATGACCCGCTGGCAGGAAATTCACTAAGACACACCAATGACGTGGCCGTCATCAACCGCGCCATGCCGCTGACGGCCCCCTGAGGGTGGCCTTGCGGAAGCTCCCGCCGGGAGTGCCGCCATGACCGCCCGTCACCGCAACGACCCCGCCCGTCGGCCCGCGCTTGGATTAGCGCGGGCGCGGCCGTATTCTGACGATGTAGAGTTCTCTGCCGCCCCACCAATGGTGCCGGGCCGGATGTTGGGCCATAATCAGAGCCTGACATCTCGCAGTCGAAGGCGAAAGCAATGAAAGTTCGAGGATTTACGCTAATTGAATTGATGATTGTGGTGGCGGTGATCGCGATCCTTGCGGCGATCGCGATTCCCTC
>JBKHEF010000037.1:0-22885 GCA_046540955.1 Wenzhouxiangella sp. | reverse complement strand
CGGCGAGCAACGCTACATCGTCCGCTTCGTGGAAGCGCCGGTGGCCTCGTACCGTGGCGGTGTACCGGGTCTACGTGCCACCGCCCCGCCGCCTGACAGCGGGCAGCGGCTGGACGTCGACAGCGATGCCGCGCGGGCGTATCGCGACTGGCTGGCCCAGCGCCAGCAGGTGCATCTGGACACTCTGTCCAATCGACTGCGGCGCACCATTCGCCCCGAGCGCGCCCACCAGTGGGCCATCAATGCCGTCACGGTGCGATTGAGTCCGGCCGAGGCCGCCGAGCTGGCAAGGTCCGAACAGGTTGCCCATATCGAGCGTGACCGCGCCGTGCCCCTGACCACCGATTACGGTCCAGAGTGGATCGGGGCCGATCAATTGTGGGAAGGCGTCTCTGCGGCCACCACCGGTGAACGTGGCGAGGGCATCGTGGTTGGCATTGTCGATAGCGGGATCAATTTTGGTCATTCCTCCTTCGCCGCAACGGCCGAGGACGGTTACACCCACACCAATCCGCTGGGCAACGGCATTTACCTGGGCTGGTGTAATCCGGCAAACGCCAATTACGATCCTGCCTATGCCTGCAATGACAAGGTCATAGGTGCCTGGGACTACGCCGATGCATCATGGGACGGCGAGTCCGATGGCCCGGAAGACAACCTGGGTCACGGTTCGCACGTGGCGGCCACCGTGGCCGGCAACCCGGTCAGCAATGCAACCTTCCAGGCTCCTACCATCAGTCTTGGTTCAGCGATTTCAGGGGTTGCGCCACGGGCCAATCTCATTGCCTATGATGTGTGTGGGCCGACCCTGTTGTGTTTTACGACCGATTCGGTCGCTGCTCTGGACCAGGCCATTGCCGACGGCGTGGATGTGATCAATGAATCGATCGGCATCGGTGGCGATACCTTCCAGGGTGCGAAGCAGCAGGCGTATCTGGGGGTGCTTGATGCCGGGGTCATCGCGGTGCGCTCGGCAGGTAATTCCGGGCCTGGCGCGAGCAGCGTCAGCACCGAGCCTGTCTGGACCTCATCGGTGGCCGCAGCCAGCCATCCACGCTCCTACATCAATCGCCTGGTGGATTTCAGCGGTGGCGACGATGGCCTGGGCGACATCAGCGGGGCCAGCCTGACCAGCGGCTATGGGCCTGCGCCGATTGTCGATGCTGCCGATGCCGGTGATGCCCAATGCCTGAATGCCTTTCCCGCCGAGACCTGGAATGGCGAAATCGTGGTCTGCCGTGGCCAGTTTCAAAGGGTCCAGAGAGGAATCAACGTGGCGGCTGGTGGGGCCGGCGGGCTGATTCTGATCAGTGATGGCAGTAGTGTGTTCGCCGATGCCCATGTTCTGCCAGCGGTTCACATCAGCGCCGAAGACGGCCAGCTCGTGCTGGACTGGTTGGCCAGCGGCAGTGATCACCAGGCGGTCATCGAGGGCACGGCGATGGTCGTGGATCCGAACAGGGCCGATGTGCTGGCCGGTTTCAGCTCGCGCGGCCCGCTGAATGTGGACGTGATCAAGCCCGACTTGACCGCGCCAGGTGTCGCCATCCTGGCCGCGGTGGCCGCCGACGGTGATGATGCCGAAACCTACGGCGTCTACAGCGGGACGTCCATGGCCAGCCCTCACGTGGCTGGGGCTGCCGCGCTGCTGCGGGCGATCCATCCCACCTGGACCCCGACCGAGATCCGCGCGGCGCTGATGGGCACGGCCCTGCCCGAGGTCGTGCGCACTGAAACCCTGGCGGAGACAAGCCCCTTTGATGCTGGCAGTGGGCGTATTGATGTCGAGCGTGCCGCACGCAGCGGGCTGTTGATGAACGAGACGGTGGTCAACTTTGCGGCCGCCGACCCGGCTGCCGGCGGTGACCCGCGAACCCTCAACCTGTCCAGCCTGCAAGACGCTACCTGTGGCCGGCGCTGCGGTTGGCTGCGCAGCGTGCGCAGTGCGCTCGGGCAATCGGTCGACTGGTCGGTAGCGTACCAGGGCGATGGCGAGGTGATGATCAGTCCCAGCAGCTTCACCCTGGGCCCGGGGCAGGAGCGCAGCCTGCAGATCGACGCCGATCTTTCGCTGGTTGAGCAGAACGCCTGGCAGTTCGGGCGTCTTGCTTTCGAGACCGAGACCGAGACCGAAGGTGTGCCGGGTTTCACGGTACCGCTGGCTGCTTTCTCGGCGTCTTCGGACAGGGCCTTGCAGTTTGAGCAGACCGTCGATCGAACCACGGCGCGCCCGGGTGACGAACTGGCCTACGGTTTTCGCCTGGCTCCGTTGTTTCCCGGCGATTACCGCCTGTCTGATCAGTTGCCCGAGGGTTTGGCCCTGGACGAAACCAGCCTGAGCCCCGGGATGAACTTTGATGCGGCCAGCAGAACCGTGACCTGGTCGGACAGCTTGGACGGGGGGTCGTTGGTTCTCGGCACCACGGCCGATCCACCGGCCTCGACCTACCAGTCGCTGGCCGAGCTTGGGGTCGGGGCCATGCCGATTGATGCGGGCCAGTGCGATGACGGTGGCTTGTTGGTTCCCGGGCTGGATTTTCAGTTTCAGGGCCAGAGCTATGACGAGGTGATCTGGTCGGTCAACGGCACGCTGGAGCCGGGCCGCGAAAGCCTGTCGACAACCAGCGCCGTCAATCTGGAGTTGCCGAATCCGCAATTGCCGGCGCTGCTTGCACCGCTGTGGACGGACCTGATCGTCTGTGACAGCGGCGCGTTGCGGGTGGCGACCTTGACCGTGGACGCCGCCGAGTTCTACGTCTTCGAGTGGGACCAGGTGCCCTTGTTCGAGCCACCACCGAATGCCGAGCCGTTGTCCTTCCAGGTCTGGATCGAGAAAGGCGGTGCAAACTTCTGGTTCATGTATGGCAACGTCACGCCTGGCGACTGGAATGAGATCACGATCGGGGCGCAGTTGTCCGGTGGCACGCTGGGGGAGACGTTGTACTTCAACGGCGCTGGCGCTCTGCCCACAAGCGGAGATGCATTGGCCGGAACTTCAAACGTTGATGTCCAGGATCTCGGATTTCGTGCCCGGGTCAAAGAGGATTACACCGGGCTGGTGATCAACGAAGCCCTGCTCGAGGATAAGTCTGGACGGAGCGAAGTTCTCAGAAGCTGGACCCGCGTCGATGTGCCCGACGAAGTTTTCCACGACCGCTTCGAGCAGCCCGACTCCTGAACACTGCCGGGCCGGCACCGTTGGTGGTGCCGGCCCGATGGATGCTCAGCGCAGCTTGATCCCGCCGCCGGGCATGCTGCCGCTGTTGCCGCCCTTGAGGTCGCCGAGGCCGGCGCCGCCCTGGCCCGGGACCATGATCGACGAGGCCTGTTCGCGCTGCAGGCGCTTGATTTCTTCCACCGCTTCCTCGATCGCCTTCTCGGCGGCGGCCGGGAAACCATCAATCGCCTCGGCCAGGGAACCGCCGGGCAGCTCGAAGCTCAGCGGCAGCGGGCCGGCCTGGGTCATGACCTGGGTCTGGCCGTAGTAGCTGGTGGTCCGGCTGGTGTCGGGCTGGCCGTCGGGCTGGACCGGGATCAGGACGCGGATCGAGCCCACGCGCTGGTCGGTGTAGGCCTCCTCGCGCACGAGCTGCGAGGTATCCATGCGAAACTGATCCTGGGTGGCTTGCTGCATCGGAAAATCGTCCGGTTCGGGTCAATACCCGGGCAGATTAGGGCGCCGGGGCGAATATTCAACGAATCCGGCGTCCGGAACGATGGGCCTGGCGTGCTGTCAGACAGCCAAGACCAGCGGTCTTGACAAGTCGCTCAGGCCTTTTTGCGTCTAATCGGGAGCGTATGAAACCTCAGTTGCTCGCCAATCCCCGCCCGTGCGGCCTGCATGGTCTGGCAGGAATGATCCTGCTGGCGCTGGGCCTGCTCCTGCTCGCCCTGCCGCAGCCGCGGGCCGACGATCCGGTGGTGCACGTGCTCGATATCGATGGTGCAATCGGCCCGGCACTGAAGGACTACATGGTGCGCGGCATCGAGCAGGCTGAGGAGGAAGGCTCGCGGCTGGTTGTCTTGCGCATGAATACGCCTGGCGGGCTGGATGCCTCCATGCGCGAGATGATCAGCAAGATGCTCAATGCCGATGTCCCGGTGGCCACCTGGGTCGGGCCGGCTGGCGCCCGTGCGGCCAGTGCCGGTACCTACCTGCTGTATGCCTCGCACATTGCCGCCATGGCACCGTCGACCAACCTGGGCGCGGCCACGCCGGTCCAGATCGGGGGCGGTGGAAATGAAGAGGCCGAGCAACCGCGCACCCCGCTGGAGCGCGCCCGGGATGCGCTCGAAGAGCAATCCGGGGGGGACTCGGAACAAGACGGCGGGGAGGCATCCGCGCCGGAGGAGGACCCGGAGGCCGGGTCCGCTTCGCCGCCGGAGGACGAATCTCAACCAGCGCCGCAGTCTGCCCCGGGCTCGGCCACCGAGCGCAAGGTGCTGGAAGACGCCTCGGCCTACATCCGCGGTCTGGCCGAGCGTCATGGCCGCAACGCCGAGTGGGCCGAGCAGGCGGTGCGCGAGGCGGTCAGCCTGACCGCCAGCGAGGCCCTGGAGATCAATGTCATCGACCTGATCGCCGAATCCCTGGCTGAGTTGCTCGAGACGGTGGATGGCCGTGAGGTGCGGATGGCCGACGGCATGCGCGTGCTCGAAACAGCGGGCGTGCGGATAGAGGTGATCGAGCAGGACTGGCGCAGCCGCTTCCTGGGCGTGATCACCAACCCCAGCCTGGCCTACATCCTGCTGCTGGTCGGCATCTACGGCCTGATCCTGGAGGGTTACAACCCCGGCGCGCTGGTGCCCGGCGTGATCGGCGGCATCAGCCTGCTGCTGGCGCTGTATGCTTTCCAGATCCTGCCGGTCAACTATGCCGGGCTGGCCCTGATGGCGCTGGGGTTCGCGCTGATTGCGGTGGAGTTGTTCGTGCCTTCTTTCGGAATACTGGGTGTCGGTGGCGTGCTTGCGGTGGTGTTCGGCTCGATCATCCTGATGGATACCGATGTCCCCGGATTCGCCATCAACACCGGGCTGATCGCCGCGATGGGCCTGGGTGCGGCGCTGACTTTCTTCATCATCATCTACCTGGCCGCGAGATCGTTCCGCAATCCGAAAGTCAGCGGAACGGAGTCGCTGGTGGGCCAGCCGGCCGAATCGATCGCCGATTTTGCCGACGGCACGGGCCGGGTGCACATCGAGGGAGAGGACTGGAGCGCGCGCGGTCCGGATGAAATCCGGCGCGGCGACCGCGTGCACATCGAGGCGGTTGACGGCCTGGTTCTGCAGGTCCGACCGGCCACCCCCTCATCTGGAGACTGACCCCAAGGAGCTGGCAGCATGAGTATGGACTTCCTGTATTTCCTGACGACCCTGTTGGTGATCGTCGTTTTGTTGATCGCCAACACGATCAAGATCCTGCGTGAATACGAGCGCGGCGTGATCTTCACCCTGGGGCGCTTCTACAAGGTCAAGGGGCCGGGTCTGATCATCGTCATCCCGTTCATCCAGCAGATGGTGCGGGTGGATCTGCGCACTATCGTGCTTGATGTGCCGACCCAGGACGTGATCTCGCGCGACAACGTCTCGGTCAAGGTCAACGCGGTGGTTTACTACAAGGTGGTCGACCCGCAAAAGGCCATCATCAACGTCGAGCGCTTCATGGATGCCACCAGCCAGCTGGCCCAGACCACGCTCAGATCGGTGCTCGGCAAGCACGAGCTTGACGAGATGTTGTCCGAGCGCGACAAGCTCAACGAGGACATCCAGGTCATCCTCGACCGCCAGACCGACGGCTGGGGGGTCAAGGTCAGCAATGTCGAGATCAAGCATGTTGACCTGGATGAATCCATGATCCGGGCGATCGCCCGCCAGGCCGAGGCCGAGCGCACCCGGCGCTCCAAGGTGATCCTGGCCGATGGCGAGCAGCAGGCGGCCAAGAAACTGGTCGAGGCCGCAACGGAGTTGGCCGAAGCCCCCGGCGCGATGCAATTGCGCTATCTTCAGACGCTCAGCGAAATCGGTGGTGAGAACAACTCCACCGTGGTCTTCCCGCTGCCGCTGGACGTCATCCGTCCGTTCATGAAAAATCTTGACAACAACAAGTAAGGAGATTTGCGATGAAATCTAGATTTGCCATTGTTGCCGCTTCACTGGCTGCCCTGCTGGTGGCCGGCGCCGTTCATGCTGCTCAAGAGTGGCTAGGGCAGACCCCGGAAAGCGAAACCGCGCCGGTTGGTGTGGCCGCCGTGCTGGCCGACACCGAGACCCTGATCGATCAGCCGCTGACCGTCTCCGGCCGCATCACCAATGTTTGCACCGGCCGTGGCTGCTGGGCGGTGTTCGAGGACAACGGCGAGATGCTGCGGATCAAGGTCCGCGATCATAATTTTGCGATTCCCTCCGACCTGCGCGGCCAGGCCGTCGCCCACGGCATCCTGTCCAAGGTGGAGATTACGCCTGAATATGCCCAGCGCATGGTCGATCGTTATGGCGCCGATCCGATCGTGCTGGAACGCCTGTACGAGGTCCAGCTGATTGCCGATGGGGTCCGTTTCCTCGGCGAATCCTAAAGTTCTTTTTTAGTCCTCCTCAATCGTCCCACGGCGGTGCCAGTCCCTCGGGCTGGCACAGCCGCTGGCCGCGCGCCAGCTGGGCGATTTTTTCCCGATCGTCGGCGCTGAGCGCGAAGTCGAAAATCTCGATATTGGCTTTAGCGTGATGAGGATTGGAGGTGGCCGGAATGGCGGCCACCCGGTCCTGTTCGACCAGCCAGCGGAGAGCGACCTGGGGGGCGCTTTTGCCGTACTGGGCGCCGATGTCCCAGAGCACCTGGTCGTTGACGCACAGCGCCTTGGCCAGCGGCATGTAGGCGGTCAGCACCAGGTCGCTGACCGCCAGGACCCGGCGCAGCCGTTCCTGGGCCAGGTAGACGTGGTATTCGACCTGGCTGGCGGCCAGAGTGCCTTGGCCGCAGAAGGCCACGGCTTTCTCGGTCTGCTCGATGTTGAAGTTGCTGATGCCGATATGCCGGGCCAGGCCGTCGGCGCGGGTTCTCATCAGCGCCTCAAGGGTGTCGTTCATGCCGTTGCCGGCAAAGGCCGGCCAGTGCAGCAACAGCAGGTCGACGTAATCGCAGCGCAGGCGTTCGAGACTCTGCTCGACGGAACTGCGCAGATCATCCGGTGCGTAGTGATCGACCCAGACCTTGGTGGTCAGAAACAGCTCTTCCCGATCCACTCCCGAGCTTTCCAGGGCCTGGCCCACGGCCTGCTCATTGCGGTAGATCTGGGCGGTATCAAAGTGGCGGTAGCCAGCGTCCAGGGCCACCGGGATAATCGCTTCCAGCGTTTCTGCTGTAAGTTGCCAGGTCCCCAGGCCCAGCGCAGGCATGTTCATGCCATTAGTGGCAATGCTCGGTACTTGCACGGTCATGATTTGTCTCCCTCATCAACGGCCAAGCAATTGGCGAAGCCAAAGTTTAAGCAATGACGCCTGATTAGGAAACTGCCGTGGCCAGGTACTGATCCTTGAGCTTGACGTAGTGGGCGGCCGAGTAACGCAGCATGTCGAGTTCTTCGGGTCTGAGCCGTCGGGCCTGGGTCGCCGGCCGCCCGCGATACAGCCAGCCCGACTCCAGCCGCTTGCCGGGTGAGACCAGGCTGCCGGCGCCGAGCATGACATCGTCTTCAAGTACTGCACCGTCGAGCACGATCGCACCCATGCCGACCAGGCAGCGATCACCGATGGTGCAGGCGTGCAGGATGGCGCCATGGCCCACGGTGATATCGGCACCCAGGATCAGTGGGATGCCGCCGGGCGTGTAGCGGCCATCGTGGGTCAGATGACAGATCGTGCCGTCCTGGATGTTGCTGCGCGCACCCACCGTGATGGTATTGACATCCCCGCGCAGCACCGCGCGCGGCCAGATCGAGACGTCATCGGCCAGTTTCACCTGCCCGATCACGGTCGCGTCGGGATCGATGAAAACCCGCTGTCCAAGGCTTGGCTGGTGGTCGAGGTAGCTTCGAATTGCCGTCATGGCGGTCAATCTCCTTAGGCACTTATGCACATCGTCATCGCTCCGTAACCGAAACAGGGGTTTAGGTCGACCCAGCTGTCTCTAGATCCAGAAGTTGATCATAAACATATGAAAAAATTGAATTTAACGGGATGAGTGATTTCTGCTCAATCCGTTGATACCCGCCGATTCACGGCCACTTGCGGCATTCTTCAAAATACTGCCCACAGCGTTATCCACAGCTTCTGTGGATAACTGGCGGCCAACGTCTCGGCGCCCGGCCGGCCCGTTACAATAGCGCCTGTCTTGCCACGATGCCAGTCAATGCGCGCGCACATCAAGGAAATGGTCAGCCAGGCGCTGGGGTATCTCAAGCGCGATGGCGTTCTGAGCCTCGACAACGATCCGGTGCCCGAGGTCGAGCGGACCCGTTCGCGTGAACACGGCGACTATGCCTGCAATATCGCCATGGTGCTCGCCCGCGGTCTGGGCATGAAGCCCCGGGACCTGGCCGAGAGAATCCGTGACCGTCTGCCGGACTCCAAACGGATCGAGAAGGTCGAGATTGCCGGGCCGGGTTTCCTGAACTTCCATGCCAGTGCCCACCATCTGCGCATGGTTGTCCGCGACATTCTGCGCCAGGGCGATGAGTATGGCCGCGCACCGGCCGCCAGCCGCGAGGACGTGCTGCTGGAATACGTCAGCGCCAATCCCACCGGGCCGCTGCATGTCGGACATGGCCGTGGTGCCGCCCATGGCGCCAGCCTGAGCGCCATCCTGGCCGCCGCCGGGCACCGGGTCCAGCGCGAGTATTACGTCAACGACTACGGCCGGCAGATGGACATCCTGGCCGTCTCGGTCTGGATGCGTTACCTGGAACTGGCCGGTGAGCGGGTCGTCTTTCCCGCCAACGGCTATCGGGGTGACTACATCTATGACATCGCGCGCGAAGTGCGCAGCCGCCATGGTGATGACCTGCGCCACAACGGCGCGGATGTCACCGAGGGTCTGCCGCCGGATGCCAACCATGACGGTGATCCCGAACTCTTCATCGATGCCCTGATTGCCCGGGCCCGGGCCTTGCTCGGCGAGTCCGGCTACGAGGCCTGCTTCCGGGCCGCACTGGAAACCATGGTTGACGACATTCGTGGCGATCTTGACGAGTTCGGGGTCAGTTTCGATCGCTGGTTTTCCGAGCGCAGCCTGGAGCAGTCCGGGGCCCTGGCGCGCGCGCTGGAGCGCCTGCGCGCGGGCGGCTGGCTGTATGAAAAAGACGGTGCCACCTGGTTTAGGGCCACCGACCTGGGCGATGACAAGGACCGCGTGGTGGTGCGCGACAATGGTCGCAGCACCTACTTTGCCTCCGATGTGGCCTACCTGCTCGACAAGTTCGAGCGCTGTCCGGGTACGGCACTGTACATTCTCGGTGCTGACCACCACGGCTATGTGCCGCGGCTGAAGGCCGCCGCGCGCGGTCTGGGGGTGGATCCTGACCGGCTGGAGGTCCAGCTGGTCCAGTTTGCCGTGCTCTACCGCGGCAGCACCCGGGTGCAGATGTCGACCCGTTCGGGCAGCTTCGTGACCCTGCGCGAGTTGCGCGAAGAGGTCGGCAACGATGCCGCGCGTTACTTCTACGTCATGCGCTCGCACGACCAGCACCTGGACTTTGACCTGGAACTGGCCAAGTCGCGCGCCAGCGAGAACCCGGTGTATTACATCCAGTACGCCCATGCCCGCATTCAAAGCGTGTTCCGCAAGCTCGGGGAAACCGGCCATCGCTATAACCCGGCGCTGGGCGAGACAGCCATCGACCGCCTGGACTCGGATCACGAACAGGACCTGCTGCGCGCGATCGGGCGTTATCCGGAGACCATCGAGAGCGCGGCCGAGCGGCGTTCACCGCACATGCTGGCCCACTACCTGCACGACCTCGCTGCCCTGTTCCATGCCTGGTACAACAACAGCCACTTCCTGGTCGAGGACGACGAACTGCGCAATGCGCGCCTGAACCTCATCCGGGCGACCGGCCAGGTCCTGCGCAACGGGCTTGCCTTGATCGGCGTCAGCGCCCCGGAGGAAATGTAAGTGCCGCGCAAGCAGGCGCGGCGCGGCGCCGGCAGCCACGGTCTGCTGTGGTTTGCCAGTGGCCTGGTGTGCGGCCTGGTGCTGGCCACGGTCGTGATTCTGGGCGGCCTGGTGCCGGGTGCGCGCGAGGCTGACCGCCCGGTCGAGCCTTCGGGCCGCGATGAGCCGCCGATTGCCGAAAGCGAGGCGCCGGCCCGCTCGCGCAGCTATGAGTTCTTCACCGTCCTGCCAGAGATCGAAGTGGTCGTGCCGGAGCGCGAGATCGAGCAGCGCGCCCGCGACAGCGAGCCGGAACCCGGTGTCACCGAGGCCGGTGGCCCTTACCTGCTCCAGGTGGGTTCCTTCCGCAGCGCCACCGACGCCGATGCCCTGCGCGCCCAGGTCACCCTGCTGGGTCTGGAGGCACGGGTTCAGAATGTCACTGTCGACGACAACACCTGGCACCGGGTCCGGGTCGGCCCCTTCGACAATGCCCGATCGGCTGACCAAGCCCGTCGCCGTCTGCTCGAAAACGGGTTCGAGGCGATGGTCCTGCGGGGCGGCTGACCGCCCGCTGGCGTGGCCATTTCGCCGTCGGCGTGTTTTGGGCTAGGCTATGAGCCTGTTTCCATGAGGGATACCCAATGCTGGAATTGATCACTGCCGCCAACGGCTGGCTCAATGGCATCGTCTGGGGACCGCCGTTCATGATCCTGCTGGTGGGTACGGGCGTCTACCTGACCGTCAGGCTCGGATTCTTCCAGTTCCGCCACCTGCGCCATGCCTGGCAGCACAGTTTCGGGCAAATCTTCCGGCCGGCCGCGCAAGGCGAAACCGGGGCCATTTCCCCGTTCCAGGCGGTGACCGCGGCGATGGCGGCCACCATTGGCGTCGGCAACATCGCCGGGGTCGCCACGGCCATCGTCATGGGTGGCCCGGGGGCGATCTTCTGGATGTGGATGGTGGCCCTGGTCGGCATGGCGACCAAGATGGCCGAGGCGACGCTGGGCCTGAAATATCGTCACGTTGATGCCGATGGCCATGTGTCCGGCGGGGTCTTTTACTACATCGAAAACGGCCTGGGTGCGCAGTGGAAGTGGCTGGCCGTGCTGTATGCCTTCCTGGCCGGCCTGGCTGCATTCGGCATCGGCAACATGGTCCAGTCCAATACCCTGGCCCAGTCGGTGGCGACCGGTTTTGGCGTGCCGACCTGGATGACCGGCATGGTGCTGGTGGTCCTGGTCGGGGCCGTGACCCTCGGCGGCATCAGCCGGATCGCGGTGACGGCTGAAAAAGTGGTCCCGATCATGGCGGTGGCCTACCTGGCCGGCTCGCTGGGGATTCTGGCGATCCACATCAGCGAGATTCCGACCGCGCTGGGCCTGATCGTCCAGCACGCCTTCCAGCCCATGGCCGCGACCGGTGGTTTTGCCGGTGCCTCGGTGGCCATGGCCATCCGCTATGGCATCGCGCGCGGCATCTTTTCCAACGAGGCCGGGCTGGGTTCGGCGTCCATCGTCCATGCCCAGGCGCGCAACCACCCCTTCCGGCAAGGCTTCTGGGGCGTCTGGGAGGTGTTCATCGACACCCTGGTGGTCTGCACCATGACCGCACTGGTCATCCTCGTCACTGGCGTCCTCGGCCAGGTCGATCAAAACGGTGAGGTCATGACCGGGGCCGAGTTGACCAGCACGGCCTTCACCCAGGGGCTGCCCGGCATGGGCGGCTACGTGGTCCTGCTGGCGATCGTGTTTTTTGCCTACACCACCATGCTGACCTGGAATTTTTACGGCGAAAAGAGCTGGGAGTACCTGTTCGGCCGCAAGGTTGTGCTGCCCTACCGGCTTCTGTTCCTGGTGTTCGTGTTCCTGGGCTCGGTCGGTGCGCTGGAACTGGTCTGGGATATTGCCGATACCTTCAACGGCTTGATGGCGGCCCCCAACCTGATTGCCCTGCTGCTGCTGGGTGGCGTCATGGCGCGCGAGAAGCTGGACTACTTCAACCAGTTGCGCGACCGCAATCGGCCCAAATAAGACCAAAGCGGTCTGGATTTTTTCCCGACCTGGCGTTAGCCTTGCTGATCGGAAGAGAGAAGACAAGCTGAAGGAATGACTGAAAGCGACCAGAACGTGCTCAAGCTGCGCGTACTGCAGGATACGCGTCGTCGGCCGTTGCGCGATCTGCGCATCTCGGTCATGGACCGCTGCAACTTCCGTTGCCCCTACTGCATGCCGGAAGACAAGTACGACCGCCACTTCCAGTTCCTGCACAAGGACGAGCGGCTGTCGTTTGCCGAGATCGTGCGCCTGTCGCGGCTGTTTGTCGCCCGCGGGGTGACCAAGCTGCGCCTGACCGGCGGCGAACCGCTGCTGCGGCGCGATCTGGCCGACCTGGTCGGCGAGCTCAGCCTGATCGACGGGGTCGAGGACGTTGCCCTGACCACCAATGGCATCATGCTGCCGCAGCATGCCGCCGCCCTCAAGGCGGCCGGGTTGGATCGGGTCACGGTCAGCTTCGACTCGATCGATCCGGACATCTTTCGCATGATGAGCGGTGGGCGCGGTAGCCCGGAACAGGTGCTGGACGGGATTGACGCAGCCGTCGAGGCCGGCCTGACCCCGGTCAAGATCAACACCGTCATCCAGCGCGGGGTAAATGACCATACCGTGATCGAACTGCTCGAGCGTTTCCGCCGGACCGATGTGGTGGTTCGTTTCATCGAGTTCATGGACGTCGGTACGCTCAATGACTGGGATGAAAGCCAGCTGGTGCCGTCGGCCGAGTTGCTCGAGCAGATTCAGCGGCACTGGCCGGTCGAGCCCATGGATGCCAATTACCGTGGCGAAGTCGCCCAGCGCTATCGTTACGCCGACGGCGCCGGCGAGATCGGTTTCATCAGCTCGGTCACCCAGCCATTCTGCGGCGACTGTACCCGGGCCCGGCTGTCGTCGGAAGGCAGCATCTATACCTGCCTGTTCGCCAACAAGGGGGTCGACCTGCGCGGCCCGCTGCGCGACGGCGCCGACGATGCCACCCTGGGCCAGATCATCGACGGGGTCTGGCGCAAGCGCGCCGACCGCTACAGCGAAATGCGCACCCAGCTCAGCGGTGAGCGCGAAAAGATCGAGATGTACTACATCGGTGGTTGAAGTTCAGCGCGATGCGCCTTGGTGGGTGCAAGTCTGAGCCAGGAGCAAGTTCATGGCGTCTGCAGACTCAACCGCAGCGTGCGGGCCTGGGCGACCAGCGGCAAGAACCCCTGCTCGCCCGCCGTGGTCTCGACCCACTCCAGCCGCTGCGCGGCCAACATCGGATCGGCGATGCGGCTGCGCAGCAGGCCCAGCTTGAGTGCCTGCTCGGCATCCGGGGAGTCGGTCAACAGCGATTCTGCCTGGCCAAGGCTTGTGCCGGCCTCTTGCAGGCGGTCTTGTCGGATCAGGGCAGCGGCCAGCAGCAGCAAGGTATCGACCTGACGATTCACCATCCGGATTTCTTCAAAAGCGGCCAAAAGCGCCCGGGCTTCCTGCTCGGCCCGAACAACCCTGCCTTCGGCCAGATCGACGCGGGCAAGATTCAGCCTTGAGACGAGCAGGTGGTTGTCCGCCCCGATCCGGGCCATCAGATCATAGGCCCGCTGAAACTCCGAGCGCGCCAGCTGAACATCTTCCAGTTGCAGGGCCTGCTCGGCGCGAACAAGATGGATCATCGATTGCTCGGCGGGATCTTCGATCTCGAGTGCATCGAGTGCCTGCATGACCTCGATGACATCCTCGGTCCGGCCCATGCTGACCAGGATCGCACCCAGCGTGGTCAGCGCGCGGGTCTGCATGAGTACCGCGCCCTGGCGCTCGAACGCCTCACCGGCACGGCGAATCTGCAGCTCGGCGCTGAGCAGGTCGCCCTGGCGGCGGTGGATCAGGGCCAGGTTGTAGGAAACTCTGGCGATGTCGTTGTCAGCGCCCAGCAACTCGAACAGGGCAAGCGCTTCCTCGGCCAGCTGGATCGAGCGGCTCATGTCGCGCCGGTCGCCGGCAATCGCGGCCAGGTTGCCCAGCGCCATCGCCTGGCCGCGCAGGTCCGCGGCATCCACGAACGCTTCCCGGGCCCGCTCGAACAGGGGCTCGGCATCGAACAATCGTCCTGCGCGCGCAATCAGCGTGGCGTGGTTGATCAGCGCCGCGCCCTCACCCTGGCGATCGCCAACCGCTCGGAAATAGCGCGCTGCCTCGGTAAAGCGGTCAATCGCCTCGTCGGGCTGGTTGGCGCGCATCAAGGTGGTGCCGAGCTGGACCAGGGCGCGCGCCTGGCGGCGCTGGTCGCCGAGCGTCTCGAATTGATCCAGAGAGCGGAAGAGTGCTTCGAGCGAGGCCTGTAGACGCCCGGCACGATCGTGGATGGCACCCGCCTGCAAGGCGGCTTTGGCCTGACCGAGCGGATGCGGAATGAGCTCGAACAGGCGTTCGGCAGACTCGGTTTCCGTGAGCGCTTTGGCGAACGCACCCTGCTGAAAATCTATACGGCCGATCAGCAGGTGGGTTGAGGCCAGGTCGGCATCGGTGAGCTGATCGCCCCAGGAAAGCAGATCATCCAGGACCTCGCGTGCCTCGCTCAACTGCGCCAGTTCGATGAAAGCTTCGGCCTCGGCCAGGAGCGCGACCGGTAGCAGGGCCGGCAAATCTTCGGTTTCGGCAAGCTCAACGGCTTGCTGAGCGGCCGCCAGTTGGCCGGCATGGTCGCGCCGAGCCGCAGCCAGCCCCGCGGCCAGGAGGGCGGCCCGTGGATCACTGGGTTGCTTCAGGCGCAGGGAATCGAGCGCTTCGCCGGCGGCTTGCAGGCGCCCGGCCTGAATCAGGGCATCGATCAGCCGGCGACTGGTCTCAGGGTCCGGATAGAACTGGGTCAGTGCCTGCAGCCGGTCGGCCGCGCGCTCGAAATCAAATGCCAGCAGGGCGGCCGTGCTCTCGATCTCCAGCCGGTCGCGGCGCGGCCACAGGGCAGTGGCATTCAGGGCCCGCTCGCTGGCGGCCTGGGCGGCTGTCCAGTCGCCGCGCTGGCGATGGGCAATGGCTTCCAGGTGATCCAGCCGCGGATGATCGGGCTCTTGCCTGCGGGCTTCCTTGAGTCGGCGCAAGGCGACATCCGGCTGATGGAGGGCGACAGCATCGAGCGCTTTGAAGTAAATGCGCTGGCTCTCGGGCCGCTGCGGCAGGCGCGCGCGCAACGAGCCGGGGTCGGCCTGGGGCGGCATCGAGAAGCCCAGCCGGTCGCGAATCGCGGTTGCTGCGTCAATGCTCAGTGAGGCCACGTCCCACTCGCGCAGGGCCGATTCCACACTGGTGACGATTTCCTCCGAGCCGGGCCTGCGCAGGCTGGCGAGCAGGCGGGTACCGTCCACCCCGGCGCTGAGATAGCGGCCCTCGATCAGGAAATCCACGTCGGCTAGACGCGATTCGTCTTCCTCGGGCAAGCGCTCGACAGACAGGACGCGAAAGCCTCCGAGCTCGACCAGGGCATGGCCAAGGTAGCTCTCCAGCGCCGGGCCGAGCCAGTTCAGCTCCGGATCGTCACCTGCGTTGACCATTTCGGCGACCGCCAGCACCGGCATGCGCGTGCTGCCCGGTACGTCGCCGGGGCGGTCGGCGCTTTGCCACAGCAGTACACCCAGTGCGACAAACAGCACGAGGACCAGTCCGACCAGCTGCCGGCGCGGCCTGACAGGGACAGTCGCTGGACCGGGATTCAGGATCGGCATCAGCTGTTCGCCATCCGTACTGCAGACCGTGCCGATGAACTGGTAGCCCAGGCGCCGCCGGGTGGCGATCAGGCGCGGCTCGCTGCTGGAATCACCCAGCGCCTGGCGCAGCTCCTTGATGGTCTGGGCGACCGAACTGACCGAGGTGGCCTGGTGCCCCCAGACCGCATCAAGCAATTCATCCCGGCTGACCACGGCCGGCGCTTTTTCGATCAGATGACAGAGGACGGCAAAAGTCTGGGGACGCAGGCCAACGGGACCCTCCGGTCCGATCACCGCCTTCTGTTCTGTATCCAGTTCAAATTCCGCAAAACGAATCGTCAAGGGCGTGCTCTCCGCCGGATTTCACGATGATTTCAAGCCATTTTCATGTACCGCGCGTCCGTTTCGCCAAGGCTTGCGCCGTCGAGTCAAGGCACGGTTCATGTTTTTCAGAATGCCATCAAAAGCCAGCGAAGTCATGTCGGCGCACTCACAGGCCGGCCGCCGATCAACCAGAGCGGTCGGTGATCGTCTCAATACCGGCCGCGGTCAATGGTTGCTGGCAGTCTGCCTGGGCCTGGTCGGTCTGGCGCTGGCGCTGGGTGTACTTGGCCCGCACGCCCGCCACCTGGGCATCGACTATTCAGTCGAAGTTTCCGGACAGGTCATTCAGGCCGGCCCGCGCCCCCAGCTAGCGCCGTTCCAGTACCGCTATCTGTTCCAGGGAGATCTTTATTACGGCACGGGCGTTCGGGTCACCGGCGGCACTCGCCAAGCCCTGGACCGTTATCGGTCGGGCGATCGCATTCCAGTCCATCTCGATCCGGCCCGGCCCGAGCGCGCGCTGATCGAGCCCGGGCTGGTGGCTGCCGACCGCTGGCAGCTTGGCTGGGCCTGCGGCCTGGTTCTGGTCGCCTGGTGGTTGGTGAGACGGCAATTTTCATCGTGATTTCAAGCTGGCTTCAAGTTTCGCAAGCGGGCGATGCGCACGATGCTGCGGACTTTGGACAGACCTGTTTCCTGATCAGGGAGAGACCATGCGCAACACCCATCTGATCCTGGCTGGCCTTGTGCTGGCCTTGTCCGGACCTCTCACGGCGGCCACGATCGAGGTCGATACCCCGGTCGATACCATCGACGAAAGCGACGGCGCCTGCAGTTTGCGGGAGGCGCTGATCAACTCGGCCAACAACGACCAGTCCGGCTCGCGCAACTGCGAAGCCGGGGAGGCGGCCACTGACACCATCCTGTTCAGCGGGTTGCCGGCCAACGCCACGATCACATTGACCGCCGGGGTGCTGCCGACCATCAGCGATGATCTGGAGATTTTTGGTCCGGATCCGGACAACCCGGGAAGCCTGGTCATCGACGCTCAGAACGCCTCGCGTATCTTCGAGGTTGACGGCGTTCAGCTGACCCTGCGCGGCTTGACCCTGGCCAACGGCACCACCGACAAGGACGATGAACCGGGCGGGGCCATGCATATCAGTGGCGGCGCCGACGTCAGCCTTCAGGACCTGTTCGTGATCGACAGCATGACCGAAGGCGTGGACAGTCCCGGCGGCGCCATCTACGCCGCCAACGCCGCCCAGCTGAGTCTCAGCAACGTCCAGATGGCGCGGAACCAGGCCCGGGCCGCAGGCGGCGGCGCCATCTTCGTGACCGGCACCCCCTTGAGTGTCGTCGACAGCGTGTTCGGAGAGAACCTGGCCAGTGGCCGTGGTGGCGCGATCCATGCCGTGGGCGACCCGGTCAGTATTACCAGCAGCATCTTCCTGCAGAACAGCACCAGCGGTGACTCCTCGTTCGGCGGCGCGCTGTTCATGGACGGTGCCGGCCTGGTCATGACCGGCACCGAACTGATCAGCAATACCACTTCGGGTGCCAATTCCCACGGAGGGGCGCTTTACCTGCGCAATGCCACGCTCTCGGTCAGCGGCGGGATTTTCGACCGCAATTCGGTTGCAGGCTTCAGCGCCAACGGTGGTGCCATTTCCACGATCGAGGCCGAGGTCAATCTTTTCGGTGGCTGCCAGCTCATCGGCAACGCGACCCTGCAGGCCAACGGCTGGGGCGGTGCCATGCGCATCGGCACCGGCAATTTGGAAGTGGATGACTGCCTGGTCTCCAACAATCGAACCCAGGGCGATAACGCCCACGGCGGCGCCATCTACGTCATCACCGGCAACGCAACCATCGGCAACAGCCAGATCGTTGGCAATCAGACCCAGGGCGCTGGCGCCCAGGGCGGTGGCATCCGGGTGCTTAATGGCAATCTGTCGGTCGACAACAGCCTGGTCCAGAACAACAGCACGGCGGGTGAGGGCGCGCGCGGGGGTGGCATCTATCACCGCAATGGGCAAAGCCGCCTGATCGGGGTGACGGTCATCGGCAATACCACCGCCGGCCTGGATGCCCACGGCGCCGGCGTTTACCTGCTCGATTCCGACCTCGATTTCCAGAACGGCGAGATTGCGAACAACCGGATCGACGGCACGGCGGTTGGCGCCGGCATGGGCTTGTTCAGCGGCGACTTTCAGATCCATGGGGCGAGCTTCAGCGCCAATCTCGGCACCGGCAGCGGCGGTGCGATCCACGTGGCCGACGGTCCTGTGCGCATCGTCAACAGCACGATCTCGGCCAACCAGGTCGCGACCGGCACCGGTGCGGCGGTGTTCGGCAACCGCAGCGATGTCGAGCTGCTGCACGTTACGGTGGCCGACAACATCAACCCGCCCGGCAATCTGAGCCATCTGTACGTGACCGGCTCCGACACCGATCGCGCCAGCCTGACGCTCGATAACAGCCTGGTGATCGGCAACCGCTGCGGTCTGGGCACGCTGTCCTCAATCAGCGTGGCCGGCAGCCTGGTGACCGACGCCAGCTGCATCGGTCAGGTTGTTCCGGCCGAGGCCCTGGCGATCGAGCCGCTGGCCGCCAACGGCGGCTTTGCCCCGACCCACGCGCTGGGCGGCGGCAGCATCGCCATCGATGCCGCGGGCAATTGCCCGGTCGAGTTCAGCGTGACCGAAGACCAGCGCGGCCTCCCGCGCCCGGGCGTCAGTACGAGTCAGTGTGACGTCGGCGCCTACGAGCGCCAGTCGCCGCAGGAACCGGCGGATCTGCAAGCGGGCCTGTTGATCAACCCGGCCGCGGCCCGGCCCGGCCAGACGCTGAGCGTGCTGGTTGACATCACCAACGCCTCGACCCGCTGGGCCAGCGGCGTCGAGGTCGGCCTGGATATCGGCAATGCCTTGCTGATCCAGGAGGCCGATTTTTCGGTCGGCGAGATCGATGCAGGTTTTGAGGCCTGGACCATCGGACTCCTCGCACCACAGCAGACCGTATCGCTGGCGCTGACCATGGAACTGGCCGCCAGCGGCAGCCGTGAGGCGGTGGTGTCGCTGGTCGGCGACCAGCCCGACCCGGACACCGGCAACAACCTGGTCAGCCAGACCGTGCTGGATGCCCAGCCCTCGGTCAACTTGCTCGTCAATACCTTGGCTGACAACCAGATTGTCGACGGCCTTTGCAGCCTGCGCGAGGCTATGCTGAACGCTGAGAACGCCGACCAGTCCGGCTCGATCGACTGCCTGACCGGTGGGTTTGAGTCCAACACGATCGAGTTTCACCCTGACCTGATCGGCGGGACGATCGTGCTTTCGGGTCAGGCCTTGCCCGAGATCACCCGGACGCTCGAGATTCTCGGTCCGGTTCCGGGGGACCAGAGCGGGCTGACTATCGATGGCAACGAGCAGTCGCGCATCTTCGTCGTCCATCAGGCTCAGGGTGTGCTGCTGAGCGACCTGCAACTGGTCAATGGACGCACCGCCGAGAACGGCCAGCCCGGTGGCATCGTCCTGATCGAGAACAACGCCGAGATCAGCCTGTTCAATATCGAGCTCCGCGATGGTCAGACCGCGGAAGGAGCAGAAAGTCGCGGCGGGGCCTTGGCTGCCATCGACAGTGAGCTTACTCTGGTCCAGGTCTCGGTCATCGACAACCGCTCCAGCGGTGACGGCGGCGGATTGTTCGTTCGGGACTCGATGTTTGTCATCGAAGCATCGACCGTGGCCAACAATCTATCCCAGCGCTTTGGCGGCGGTCTGTTACTTAGCCGCAGTGTCGGGCAGGTCCGAAACAGCACAGTGTCCGGTAACGAAACTCAGACCGGTAGCGGGTCAGGCCTGTATCTGGGCGGGGGCGAGGTCGATCTGGTTCAGTCCACCCTGGCCTTCAACCAGGGTCCTAGAGCATCGACTCCCGGTGTATTTGTCTTCGCTCCGGAAGGCGTACCCACGCAGCTGAACCTCATAGGCGCCCTGCTGCTGGAAACGAACTGCAGTGGCAGCGTTGTGGCAGATGCAGCAACACTCAGTACGAGAACCGGCTGTGATGCTCAGGTCTTGCCGCTGGAAGTGCTCTCTGTGGGTCCCTTGAGCGATAACGGCGGTGCGACCCTGACCCATGCCCTGCTGCCGGGCAGTCTGGCGATCGATGCGGCCGGATCCTGTCCGTCCGGGCTGGATCAGGACCAGCGCGGTCAGCCGCGTCCCGGGGGCAGCACGTCGGTCTGCGATGCCGGTGCCTACGAGTTCCAGGGTGATGCCCCGGCGGCCGATCTGGCGGTCGAGCTGAGCAGTCAGGATCTGCTGACCGAGGTAGGCCGACAGGTCACGATCGAAGTCGAACTCGCCCAGAATGGCCCCGATGTGGCCAGCGATGTCAGCGTCACCCTGGACTGGCCGGCGGGCCTTGAATTCGGCAGCGCGCTTCGGCCGAACGGGACCAGCTTCGACGGCCAGAGCGGCCTGTGGGACATCGGCGTACTCGATGCTGGCCAGAGCTTGAGCATGACCCTGAGTTTGACGGCTGCCGGCGCCGGATCGGCGACGGTCAGTGTCTCAGCCAGCACGCAACAGAACGACCCGAATTCCGCCAACGACAGTGCCGAACTGCTGGTGCAGGTCCTGCCTGAGCCGCAGCCCATTATCGTCACCACGCTGGCCGATACGGTGGCCGAGGACGGTGTTTGCGGTCTGCGCGAGGCGATGCTCAATGCCAGCAATAATGATCAGTCCGGCTCGACGGACTGCGGCCAGGGGAGTCCCTTCTCCGACGAAATCCACTTCGATTCCGCGCTGGCCGGCGGCACCCTGGTACTGGCCGGACAGGCCCTGCCCAGCGTGACCGAACGGCTGGACATCTTCGGACCGCAGCCCGATAACGCGGACGGCCTGATCATTGATGCCGGTGGGCAGTCAGGCCTGCTGCATCTGTCCGGTCCGTTTTCATCCAGCATCGAAGGCCTGACCTTGACCGGCGGACAGACCGACTCGGGTGGCTCGGCGATCCGCGCCGAAGGCCTGAGCCGTCTGAGCTTGCGCCATGTTCGACTGAATGGCAATGCCGCCAGCGGCATCGGCGGGCATGGGGCTGCACTGCACCTCATCGACACCACTGTTGCTCTGCGCGACTGCGAACTCAGCGACAACACCAGCACCCAGGGCCATGGGGGCGCGGTGTTCGTGAGCGATGTGGTCATCGAATTCCAGCGCTGCCTGCTGGCCGACAATCAAGCCCCGGACGGGTCCGGCGGCGCCATCCATGCCAGCGGACTCAGCCTGGTGAGCCTGGACACCAGCACGGTCTCGGGCAACCAGGCCAGTGCGGTGGGCGGGATTTACATCGACGGTGGGCAGTTCGACTTGGCTTTTGCCAGCGTGATCGACAACCAGGCCGGCAACGGTGCGGCCGATCTGTTGCTGGCCAACCCCACGACGCAACTGCTGGGCCAGTCGCAGCTGGTCGGCAGCCTGATCGCACAGTTAGCAAGTGGCGTGACCAGCTGCCAGATTGATGCGGCCGCCGAGATCAGCATCACGGATAGCCTGACTACCGACAGCACCTGCCCGGGCACCGCCGTTGCCGCCGCACAGCTCGACCTTCAGCCACTGGGCGACAACGGCGGCATGACCCGCACCCATGCTCTGGCCGAAGGGAGCGTGGCTCTGGATGTGGCGGAGTGTCCCGCAATTAGCCGCCTTGATGTTGCAATACCGGTCGACCAGCGCGGTCAGCCGCGCCCGGGTAGCGGTTCGGCGCGCTGTGACGCCGGCGCTTATGAGCGTCAGGGCGCAGCCGGGGATCGGATCTTCGGCGACGGTTTCGAGGCTTTCGGACGATGAGTATGCGCGTTGGCACATCTGGGGCATCGGCCTGGTTGACGTACCTGCTGATGCAGCACGGGTTCATCGGCCTGCTGCTGGGCTATGGCCTCGTCGCCGCCGCCCAGGCCCAAAGCGATCCGGGTGACTTTGCCACCGTGATCAATGTGCCGCCGGATGTCATCGGTGATTTCGCAGCGCTGGAAAAGAACACCCAGGTCAACGTCCTCGATGGTGGCCAGGTCGGGGTCGTGGTCGGCTCGAACTACAACTACGACCCCAACGCCAATGTGGAAGTCAACGTCTACGGCGGCAGCATAGGCGAAGGGTTCGGCGTGATGGGTCATGGCCGGGTCAACATCCTCGGCGGTTTCATCGATCTGTCGGCCGTCTTCGACAGCGGCATCACCGTGCGCATGACCGGCGGGACCATCGATACCAATCTGACCCTGAGCGGTTTCGACGCCCCCACGGCCATGTTTCTTGAAGGCGGCACGGTCGGGGCGTTCCTGGACATCGACCAGGGCGCGACCCTGCATTTCAGCGGCGGCAGCATCGGCGACAAGCTTGAGGTGTTCAGCGGCGGCCGGCTCAACGTCATCGGCAGCGAGTTCATCATCGACGGCCAGCCGCTGACCGGCCTGGTCGATGACCAGCCCTTCGAGATCACCCAGCGCGACGGCGCGGTGCTCAGCGGCACCCTGCTGGACGGCGGCAGCTTTGCGATCAATCTGAATGCGACCAATCCTTCCGGAGAGCCGCTCGCGGACGTGTTCTACGGCACCGCCTTGCTCACCGTGACCCGCTCGGACCAGCCGCCCGACCCCGGCGACCCCGGCGATCCAGGCGATCCAGGCGATCCAGGCGATCCAGGCGATCCAGGCGATCCAGGCGATCCAG
>JBKHEF010000036.1:0-24261 GCA_046540955.1 Wenzhouxiangella sp. | reverse complement strand
ACCTGCGCGCCTATCCCGATCGGGTGCGCAGCGTCATTCTTGATGGCGTGGTGCCGACCCGGCTCCATCTCGGTGCCGAGCACGGTCTGATGCTTGATCGGGCGCTGGGCAAGCTGTTCGACGCCTGCGCGGAGCAATCGCAGTGTCGAGAGACGTTTCCCGAACTCGCAACCGCATTCGCCGAGCTCAAGGGCAGGTATCCGGACACTGAACAAGGTCCGAATATCCTGGTAACCCATCCCCGTCGCGGGCAGGCGATTGATCTGCGCTTTACCCGCGCCACCCTGGCCGCGGCCCTGCGCTTTCTGGCCTACAGCCCGCAAACCCAGATGATGATTCCGTACCTGGTCCATGAGGCAGCCATCACCGAGGATCCGACCCGGCTGGCCAGCCAGGCGCTGATCGTGACCGACCAGATGGCCGACATGATCGCCATCGGCCTGAACTTCGCGGTGGGCTGCAGCGAGGACTGGCCCGGCTGGCCGGAGGTCCCCGGGCAGGAAGACACCTTGCTGGGCAATTCGATGAAAGAAGTCTATGACCAGGTCTGCGCCGACTGGCCGCGCGGCGCCCTGCCGGAGGATTTCCACCAGCCGTTCGACGCTGATGTCCCGGTGTTGATCCTGTCCGGAGAGCTCGACCCGGTCACGCCGCCGAGCTACGGTGACGAGGCCGCGGCCCAGTTCTCCAACAGCCAGCACCTGGTCGCCCGCGGTCGCGGCCATATCGTCATCACCCAGGACTGCGTCGGCCAGATCGCCAGCCGCTTCGTGGCCGATGCCGGTTTCGAGCAGCTCGACACCGACTGCCTCAACCGGCTGGGCCCTGAGCCATTTTTTATCGACCTGCTGGGACCGGCGCCATGATTGAAGTCCAGGGACTCAGAAAGACCTTCAACAAGGGCAAGGTGGTGGCGGTCGACGAGGTCAGCTTCAGCGCCCGCGACGGCCAGATCACCGGCCTGCTGGGGCCGAACGGGGCCGGCAAGACCACCACCCTGCGCATGCTCTACACCCTGCTGGCACCGGATGCCGGACAGATGCGCATCGACGGCATCGACCCGGCCACCGAGCCGCTCAAGGTCAAGCGGGCCCTTGGCGTGGTGCCGGACTCGCGCGGCCTCTACGACCGCCTGAGCGCGCGCGAAAACATCGCCTACTACGGCCGCCTGCAGGGCCTGGACAGGGCCAGCATCGACCAGCGCATCGAACGCCTGGCCGGGGTGCTGGACATGCACGAGTTCATCGACCGCAAGACCAACGGTTTTTCCCAGGGTCAGCGGGTCAAGGTCGCGATCGCGCGGGCCCTGATCCACGAGCCGCGCACCGTGCTGCTCGATGAGCCGACCAACGGCCTGGACGTGATGACCACCCGCGCGTTGCGGGGATTTTTGCAGCAGCTCAAGCGCGAGGGCCGCTGCGTGGTGCTTTCGACCCACATCATGCAGGAGGTGGCCGCGCTGTGCGATCGGATCGTGATCATCGCCAGGGGAAAGGTGGTGGCCGAGGGCACGGCCGATGAACTGCTGCACCGCTCCGGCCGCGACAATCTCGAGGATGCCTTCGTGCAGCTGATCGGAACCGACGAGGGCCTGCTGGCATGATGAGCGTCTTTACCAAGGAAGTGCTCGACAACTTCCGCGACCGCCGGGTCATTCTCAATACCCTGATCCTGGGTCCGCTGCTGGGTCCGGTGATCTTCGCGGTCATGATTTCGTTCATGACCAGCCAGGCCACCGAGCGCATGGAGTCACCGCTGGAGTTGCCGGTCATCGGGGCCGAGAACGCCCCGGCCCTGATCGGGTTCCTGGAGCGCGAGGGCGTGATCATCGAGGAACCGCCCGAAGACCCGGAAGGTGCGGTCCGGCGTGAGGAAGAAGAGGTCATTCTGCGTATCCCGACCGACTTCGGCACAGCCTGGCGGGCAGGGCAGCCGGCCCCGCTGGAGCTGATCGCCGATCAGTCGCTGCGCTACACCGGCACCACGATCGCGCGGGTGCGCGGCTATCTCAACGGCTATGCCAGCCAGATCGGCCAGGCCCGGCTACAGCTGCGCGGGGTCCATCCGGAGATCACCCGGCCATTGCAGGTGACGGTGGTGGATCTGTCCACGCCCGAATCGCGCGGCGGCATGCTGCTGGCCTTTCTGCCCTACTTCATCATGATCACGGTATTCATGGGCTCGATGCACATGGCCATCGATACCACCGCCGGCGAGCGCGAGCGCAAGTCGCTGGAGCCGCTGCTGATCAACCCGCTGCCGCGCTGGCAGATCATGGCCGGCAAGCTGTTGGCGACCACTCTGTTTGCCCTGATGACCCTGGCCCTGGGGCTGGTCGCGTTCGTGGTCGCGATGGGCTTTCTGCCTACCGCCGACATGGACATGGCGCTGAATCTGGATTTCCCGGTCGCTGCCCTGGCTTTTGCCCTGGTCGCCCCGGTAGCGCTGCTGGCGGCAGCGATGCTGACCATCCTGGCATCTTTCGCCAAGAGTTTCCGCGAGGCGCAAAGCTACATGGGCATGGTCATCCTGGTGCCGATGATTCCCAGTTTCTGGATCATGATCGACCCGACCCGCACCGAGACCTGGATGACCCTGGTGCCACTGCTGAGCCAGAATGTGCTGATCCTCGGCCTGGTCCGTGGAGAGGCGCTGAATCTCGGCTGGATGGCGATGTCGTTCGCCTCGACCACCCTCTTGGCCCTGCTGCTGGCCGCGATCGCCGGTACCCTGTACAACCGGCCCAAGCTGATCTTTACCTCGGATTAAGAAGTCGGTGACTGCTCAATCCTTCGGTGGCCAGGGGATGAACGCCGAGGTGGTGCGCTGATAGTCGCGGTAGGCATCGCCGCGTGATTTCAGCGCCTGCTTTTCGGTGTAGGGAATACCGGTAACCCGGTACAAAAACAGCAGCATCAGTACCGGGCCCAGCCAGGCCAGCCACTGGTGTGGAGCACCCATGGCGATCAGCGGGTAGCTGAACCAGTGCAGCCATTCAAAGAAGTAATTCGGATGGCGCGAGTAGCGCCACAGCCCCACCTGGCAGACCTTGCCGCGGTTGGCCGGATCCTGGCGGAAGGCACTCAACTGGCGGTCGGCCAGTGATTCACCCGCCAGGCTGATGAACCAGACCAGGACACCCAGTAAGACCCAGCCGCTCAACACGCCCGAGGGGTCATTGGCCACCACCCAGGCCGGCAGCGAAAACAGCCAGGCGATGACTGCCTGGCCCATGAAAAACACGAACAGCCAGGCCTGGGCCCGCTCACCCCAGTGTTCGCGCATGGCCTGGTAGCGACCGTCCTCGGCCGCATGACTGGCCAGCCGCACGGCCAGGTGCCGGGTCAGGCGGAACGACCAGGTGCCGGCGACCAGCGCCACGATGACGCGTTTTTCCACCGCCCCATCGCCGAACAGCGCATAAAAGACTGCCAGGGCGCCAATGCTGCCCGCCCAGAAGGCATCGACCCAATCAGCCCGGCCTGATCCGCGCTGCCACAACCAGAGTCCGGCCATGACGGACACGACGAGCAAAAAGGCAATCAGTAAAGTCATTGATCAAGCTTGAAGGATGCGCGTGAGGACATCAGCAACGGTCCGGCAAGGCTCCAAACGATATCGATTCCCAATTTGATCTAAAGCAAATCTTTCAGGGCAGGCTTCGGATAGGATTTTCCCTGCGTTATTCAGCTTGAACATTGTTTTTTGTTGCGCGTCAGGAGATGTGATTACATGTACGAACAGCCTTCTTGCGGCCCCGGCTGCGACCGAGAAGCCGGGGTCGAAACGCCCCAGGGACAAGACCCGGGTCAGGGACCGGGTCCGGCACAGGGCGGACCACCGCCGGGCTATGGCTGGGGCTACTACGGCCCGCCCCCCGGCATGGGTGGCCCCTGGGGCGCCTACGGTCCCGGTCCGGAAGCAGGCGGCATGCCAGGCTGGGGGCCGATGGGGCCTGGACCTGGTGCCGGCTATGGACCCGGGCCCGGGCCACACGGCATGGGCGGCTATGGTCCCGGCGGCGGATATGGTCCACCCGGGGGTGAAGGCATGCAGGGTCCGGGCCCTGGACCGCGCGCCGGGCGCGGACCCGGCATGGGCCAGCTGATCGAGGAAATGACCGCCGGTACCGGTTTTGCCGGACTGGGCCAATTCCTTGACTTTGAAGATACCGACTTCTGGAAGGGTGCGCTGGTGGGTGCGGCCGCCGTGCTGCTGCTGACCAACGAAACGGTGCAGCAGTCGCTGTTCAAAAGCGGCGTGAAAGCGCGCGATGTGGTCGAAAAGGGCTTCAGTTCCCTGCGCCCCAAGGCCAAGGCCGATGACGAGGCCAAGGGTGATGCGCAGCCAGAGCCCGAAAAACCCGCTGCGACCAAAACCCGCAGCAGCCGAACCCGAACCAGCAAATAAGGATTGACCACAATGAACCATTACTACCCCAGCCGCGATGTTCGGCAAGTGAACTATCCTCGCCGCAGTCCTTACGAAATGGCCAGAATCGGCGCGATTGCCGGACTGTGCGGTGCCGGCGCGCGCAACATCTACCGCCTGCGCAATGACGAGATCGACCGTGCCCAGGCCGTGGTCAATACCCTCAAGGGCAGCGCGACCGCCGGGCTGGCTGCAGGCGCTGCCAGTCTGGTCGCCGGGCAATTCCGCACGCCGCTCATTTCGACCCTGGCGGGGATTGCCGCAGGTACGGCCGTAATCTATGGACTGGAGCGCGTCATGGTCCGGGGAGAAGAGGCATGAATTACGGCTACCAGCAACCCAACCCTTACTATTACCCGACGGCGCCGGCGCCTCGGCAAGCGGTTGTCGCCAACCCATCGAGAGAGCGCTTCGTCAAGGGGCTGCTGATCGGTGCCGCTGCGGCTTATCTGCTGACCAACGACAACGTCCAGCGCGCTGCCATCAAGGGTGCCGTCAAGGCCTGGTCGACCCTGCAGGGCGGGGTCGAAGAGCTCAAGGAGCGCTTCCAGGACGCTGAAGCTGAACTGCGTCTGGCCGAGCAGGAGCGTGGCAGCTAGCCCGGCCGAGGTCGTCCAGCAGAGCAATGCTGTTGCTGCATCGCCGGCGGTTGCGGCGGTGCGGTATGTCCCGTCGCTCACCGATGGGGCCTACATCGTGCATGATCTGCCCGGACGATTGCGGCTGCGCTTGCCGGCGCTGGGCCATGCCGGCGCTGCTGCGGCCCAGCTTCAGGCCTGGATGGAAGCCGATCCAGCGGTCTTGCATGTCCGTATCAACCCGGCTGCGCGCGCGCTGGTGGTCGAGTACGATCTGGCGTCTTCCAGCCGGGAAGCCACCCTGGATCGATTGGGCCGATTCCGCTTCGATGCCGATCTGCGCGAGCAGACGCTGGAGGAAGAAGCCGAGATCCTGCCCCTGGTCTGTGGCGTGGCCGCCTTGTTGCTGGTCCCGTTCCTGCCCCCGATCGGCAAGCGCATCCTGACCCTGCTGACCGCCGGCCCGACCCTGGTCCGGGGGGCCGATGCCTTCATCCGGTCCGGTATCGGAACCGAGGTGCTTGATGCCCTGGCGGTCGGTCTGTCAGCGGCCCGTGGCGAGTACTACACCGCCAGCCTGACGGCCAGCATGCTTGCCCTGGGCGAATTCATGGAAACCCGGACCGCGCGCCAGTCCGACCGCATGCTGCGGCGACTGTTGCGCCCGCGGCCAGTCATGGCCTGGGTCGAACGCGACGGGGCACTCGAACAGATCGCGGGCGACCAGATCCAGGTTGGCGATATCGTCGTCGTCGGTCCCGGCGAGACCGTACCGGCCGATGGCCGGGTGGTCAGCGGGACCGCCCTGGTCAACCAGTCAGCCATCACCGGGGAGGATGTACCGGTCCGGCGCGAGCATCTCCAGCGGCTGGTTTCCGGCTCGGTGGTGATTGACGGCCAGGTGCGCTTTGAGGCCACCGGGGTGGGCGAGGAAACCACGACCGCCCGGGTCGCGAAATTCATCCAGGAATCGCTCAGCCAGCGCTCGAAAACCCAGCACCTGACCGATGAACTGGCCGACCGTCGGGTCTACCTCACGCTGGGGACCGGCGCGGCGGTCTACGCCCTGACCCGCGATGCCAGGCGGCTGCAGTCGGTGTTTTTGGTCGACTATTCCTGTGCCCTCAAGCTGGGCACGCCGGTTGCGTTCAAGTCGGGCATGGTCCGTGCGGCCGAGCAAGGCGTGCTGGTCAAGGGCGGCGAGGCGATCGAGGGCCTGGCCAGCGTGGATACTGTGGTGTTCGACAAGACCGGTACCCTGACCCACAGCGATCTGGCGGTGACCGACGTGGTCGTGCTCGATGGCAAGCGCTGCGAGGCGACCCTGCTGGCGCTGGTGGCCTCGATTGAAGAGCACGCCACCCACCCGATCGCCAGCGCGGTTGTCCAGGCCGCCCGTGATCAGGCGCTGGAGCACATCTCGCACGGTGAAGTGAGCTACCTGGTCGCCCACGGCATGTCGGCCGATGTGGACGGCAGCCGGCTCTATATCGGCAGCCGTCACTATCTTGAAGAGCACATCGGGCTTGATTTCAGCGGCTTTGGCCGGCAGATTGACCGGCTCCAGGGGCAGGGCAAGATCCTGCTCTATGTCAGCGACGATCAACAACCGGTCGGGCTGATCGCGCTGCGTGATCGGGTTCGCGAAGATGCTCGCGAAACCATCGATCGCCTGCGCCAGCTTGGCATCAAACGCCTGATCCTGATCACCGGCGATCGCGAAAACAAGGCCCGAACGCTGGGCCGACGGCTCGGTCTGGACGAAATCCATGCCGAAATGCCACCGGAAGAGAAAGCAGCCATCGTTGAGCGCCTGACCAGGGAAGGTGCGCGCGTGGCGTTTGTCGGCGACGGGGTCAACGATGGCCCGGCGCTGGCGGCCGCGGAAGTCGGTATCGCCATGCCGCGCGGTGCCGATATCGCCCGCGCCACCGCCGATGTGGTCCTGCTGGAAGACCGGCTGGCCCTGGTTGCCGATGCCCTGAGCATTTCCAAAGACACCATCCGCCTGATCCGGACGAACTTCAACCTCGCCGTGGGTATCAACACAGCCATCCTGGGGGCGGCCGCGCTGGGCCGGGTTTCGCCGGTCGGCAGTGCCCTGCTGCACAACGGCAGCACCATGGGCATCCTGCTCAATGCGCTGTCAGGCGGGAAATTGACCGGGAGCGGCTCTACGCCGCTGCCGGACAGCAGCCACTGAAGCAAAACGCCAAAGGCCTGCCCGGCAGGCCTTTGGCGATCAGAAAATGGGGCTAGCGGAGAATCGTGACCAAGGTGCTCAGCGAGCGGGTGACGGTCTGCTGAGCCACTGCACCAACCACGGCACGACTGAACGTAGCCAGCAGGTCGCCTTCACCTGAAGAGCCGCTTCTCTGCTCGGTCACCTGGCCATTGGGCACGAAGCCTTCAGCCGCCAGCATGCCGATGATCCGGATACCGGTCGCCTCGGCGTGATCGTAGTGGATCGTGATGCTGCCGTTGCGCTCGTTGGTCTTGACCTCGCGAACGCCCTCGGTTTCCAGCAGACGCCCTACCAGCGCCTGAGCATGGGTGACGTCAGCGCGCAGGCGCCGCGAACGAATCCGGATCCGGCCTGGGACGTGATGAAAGTAGTGACTCATGGCGCATGTCCTCCTCGGGAAAACAAGATCGACTGTCGGAAGACCAATATATGTCAAAGAAAATGCAAATGCAAAGCATTATCGTTGTTTCGGCCAATTCGGGCTTCGGGCTTAAAAAAAACGCCCAACCACAACAGTTGGGCGTTTTCTGGGGCAGGGTGTCGGTCAACCTCAACCGACTCGGTGTCATTTCACCTGCTCGACACCTCGGGTGGTCCCCTTCCCTTGGAATGCTGTTCAGCCCATCCACTCGCGCTGCGGCGTTGGTCGATCTTCCGGAAGCCGCCGGGTCTCTTCGGCATCGCTTTCCAGGTGCCGTAACCAGTCGCGCAGGACTTCGTTGCACATCAAGGCCTGGATTTCACTGCTGGCGTGATGATCGGAATCGTGTTCGTCTGTCCCCATGATTAATCTGCCTGTTTGATCCATTGGACCATCTTCAATGCAGGTTTCGTTCCATTATTGAGCTGAGTCTACAGATGGTCACTGAACCGGGGGTGGAACGCTGTCTAATCGAATACCACGCCGTGCAAGCGATGCCCGACACCGCCACTGGCCGACGCCTTTCTGCCCTGTTTCGTCAGACCGGTGAGCCGGTCAGGCACAATGCCCGCCTGTATCCACCGATTTGCCCTTGTGCCGCTTTCTCATTTCCTCCTGCTGGGTCTGATCTGCCTGACCTGGGCCGGCAACTTCATTGCCTCAGCCTGGGTTGTGCAACAGATCGAGCCGCTGAGTTTCACCGTCACCCGCTTTGCCGTGGTGCTGATCCTGCTGGTCCCGCTGCTGAAGTTGCCGGCCCGCGACCAGTGGGGCCGGCTGTTGCTGACCTGCTGGACCATGGGCGGGGTGCACTTCGCCCTGTTGTTCATCGCCCTGAGCCGTTCGAGCGATGTGTCCTCCATTGCCTTGCTGATGCAGGTCTATATCCCGATGTCGACGCTGCTGGCCGTGCTGTTTCTGGGCGAGCGGATCGGCTGGCGGACCACCACCGGCATTCTGACCGCCTTCGGCGGCGTGCTCGTGATGGGCCTGGACCCGCTGGTGCTGGCCCAACTCGACGTTCTGGCCCTGGTCCTGCTGGCTGCGCTGTCGCTGGCCGTCGGGACCATGCTGATGCGCCGCCTCAAGGGCATCAGCGTGCTCAACTTCCAGGCCTGGAATGCCCTGATCTCACTGCCCCTGCTGAGCGGCCTGGCACTGCTGTTCGGCCAGGGGCCGCTGCCCGCTCTGGAGGCGCTGGCCCGACCGTCAGTTTGGGGGGCGATTGCGTACTCCGCCATCGGCGCCTCGATCATCGGGCACGGCGGCTTCTATTGGCTGATCCAGCGCCACGAGGTCAACAAGGTCACGCCATACCTGCTGCTGGTCCCGGTCCTGGCCGTTCTGCTCGGAATCCTGTTCTGGGGCGACCGCCCCGGGCCACGGCTGATGATCGGTGGCGGCATGGTGCTCGGCGGGGTGCTGTGGATCACCCTGCGGATGCGTTTCCGGCGGCGCCCGGCCCCGGGCCAGCCGCCTTCGGCCTGAACAAGGCGTTCGGAACTTTGCATCACGACGAGACTTTGTGTTAATGTAATAATGTGTTAATACATTACACCCCATGAAGCAGCGCGATCCTCAACATCTGGAAGCCAACCGGGCCGCACGCTCCAGCCTGGCCGAAGCGTTCCTGGCGATGCAAACACCCGAAGAATGCCGGGCCCTGCTGCGCGACCTGACCACGCCGGCCGAGCTCGAGGCCCTGGTTGATCGCTGGCGGGTGGTGAAGTTTCTCGACCAGGGCATGCCTTACCGGGAAATCCACGCCCGCACCGGCGTCAGCGTGACCACCATCGGCCGGGTCGCGCGCTACCTCGAAAACGGCAACGGCGGCTACCGCCTTGCCCTGCAACGGATCAAACAGACCCCCGACGATGACTAGCATGACCCGCCTGAAAATCGCCATCCAGAAATCTGGCCGGCTCTCGGACCAGTCCCTCAGCCTGCTCGAGCGCTCCGGCCTGTCGTTCAACAAGTCCAAGGACAAATTGTTCTGGTACGGCCGCAACCTGCCCGTCGACCTGCTGCTGGTGCGCGACGACGATATTCCGCGCCTGCTGCTCGAAGGGGTCTGCCAGCTCGGCATCGTCGGCGAGAACGTGGCCCGCGAAAAGCTCCTCGAAGCGCGCGCCCGGCGACCGCAGGCCGATCTTAAGGCGCTGACCCGGCTGGACTTCGGCCACTGCCGGTTGATGCTGGCGGTGCCTGAAAAACTGGCCTACCAGGGCCCCGGCGATCTGGCCGGCAAGCGCCTGGCCACCAGCTACCCGCAGCTGACCCGGCAGTGGCTGGACGACAACGGTGTGACGGCCGATATCGTCACCCTGTCCGGTGCGGTCGAGATCGCCCCCAGCCTGGGCACGGCTGATGCCATCGTCGATCTGGTCTCGACCGGCACCACTCTACGGGCCAATCATCTGAAAGCCACCGACGAGGTCCTGAGCAGCCAGGCTGCGCTGTTCCGCAGCCCCGAAACCCTGGATGCCGATGCCGAGAAGCTGCTCAACACCCTGCTGACCCGGATCGAGGGCGTGCGCCAGGCCGCCGAAAGCAAGTACGTGATGCTGCACGCCCCGCGCGCGCGCCTGGCCGAGATCTCCGCCATCCTGCCGGGCGCCGAGTCGCCCACGGTGCTGACCCTGGAAGGCCAGGACGACAAGGTCGCAGTGCATGCCGTTTGCACCGAGCAGGTATTCTGGGAGCATCTGGAAGAACTCAAACGCGCCGGGGCCTCGGCGGTCCTGGTCCTGCCGGTGGAGAAAATGCTGACATGATGAAGATCGTCAACGCGGCCAGGCTGGGTCGCGAAGCCCTGGCCGACATCCTCGCCCGGCCCGCCCTGGAGAGCGACGCCGAACTGCGCCGGACCGTGGCCGACATCATTGGCCAGGTGCGCGCGCGCGGTGACGACGCGCTGGTCGACCTGGGCCGTAAGTTCGACGGCCGCGCACCGGTCAACCTGCTGGCCACGGCGGAAGAACTGACCTCGGCCGCTGCCAGCCTTGACCCGGACCTGCTGGCCGCCATCGACACCGCGATCGACACCGTCGGCCGCTTCCATGCCGCCGGCAAGCCGCAGGACCTGAGCGTTGAAACCGCCCCCGGCGTGACCTGCCAGGCGCGCTGGCAAGCCCTTGATCCGGTAGGCCTGTACGTGCCGGCCGGCTCGGCTCCGTTGCCGTCCACGGCCATCATGCTGGCCGTGCCGGCGCGCCTGGCCGGCTGCCGCCGGATCGTGCTGGCCACCCCGCCCAATGCCGAAGGCCGCGCCGATGCGGCTGTTCTGGCCATTGCCGATCGCCTGCAGATCGATACGGTGCTGGTCGCCGGCGGCGCCCAGGCGGTCGCCGCCATGGCCTACGGGACCGCGTCGGTGCCGCGGGTGGCCAAGATCTTCGGACCCGGCAACCGCTTCGTCACCGAGGCCAAGCGCCAGGTGGCCGAAAGCGCGGCCGGCGCGGCCCAGGACCTGCCGGCCGGACCGTCGGAAGTCCTGGTCATCGCCGACGACTCGGCCAACCCCGATTTCGTCGCCATGGACCTGCTCTCGCAATCCGAGCACGGGCCGGACTCGCAGGCCTTCCTGGTCACCGACAGCGCGGATCTAGCAGCCGCCGTCAATGCCTCGCTGGAGCGCCTGACGCCTGCCCTGCCACGCGCCGAGACCGCGCGCACCGCCCTGGGTCATGGCGCCATCATCGTCGCCGACAGCCTCGAGGAGGCAGTCGCCATCAGCAACGACTATGCGCCCGAGCACTTGATCATCAGCACCCGCGATCCGCACCGCCTGTGCGATGCCATCAGCTCGGCCGGGTCGGTCTTTCTCGGCCACTACACGCCCGAATCACTCGGCGATTACATCTCCGGGACCAACCACGTCCTGCCCACCGGCGGCTGGGCCCGGTCGATCGGTGGCCTGGCGATCACCGATTTCATGCGTCGCATGACGGTCCAGGAAGCCACCCCCGATGGCTTGCGCACGCTCGGCCCGCCCGGCGCCCGCCTGGCCGCGCACGAGGGCCTGGACGCTCACCGGCTGGCGATCACCATGCGCCTGGATCAGCTGGCGGCCGAGGCGGGCCGATGAACCCGGCCGCCCTGGCACGCGCCGAGATTCGCGCGCTCAAACCCTATGCCTCGGCCCGGGCCCTGGCCGACAGCGCCGGGGTATTGCTCAACGCCAACGAAAACCCCTGGCCGCCGGCCGGCGACGCCGGCCTGGGTCTCAATCGCTACCCCGACCCGCAACCGGCCGCGCTCAAACGGCGCCTGGCCGAGGCCTATGGCGTTGCCGAAAGCCAGCTGCTGATCACCCGCGGCAGCGACGAAGGCATCGATCTGCTGATCCGGGTGTTCTGCCGGGCCGGCGAGGACCGGGTCCTGGTCTGCCCGCCGTGCTTCGGCATGTATGCCCTGAGCGCAAAGGTTCAGAATGCCAGGGTCATCGAAATCCCGCTGGTCGAATCCGCCGGCGACTGGCAACTGGACCGGCCAGCTATCGAACAGGCCCCGGCCTGCCGGCTTTACTTCCTGTGCTCGCCCAACAATCCAACCGGCAACCGGATCGAGGCCGACACGGTACTGGCGCTGGCCGAGCGGGTCGCCGATCACGGCCTGGTGGTGATCGACGAGGCCTACATCGAATTCAGCCAGGACCGCTCGCTGGCCGAGCGGGTCGCCGGGCAGCCCAACCTGGTGGTCCTGCGCACCCTGTCGAAGGCTTACGCACTGGCCGGCTGCCGGATCGGTGCGGTGATTGCCGACCCGGCAGTGATCGATCTGCTGCGGCGGATCATCGCCCCGTATCCGCTGCCCACCCCCTCGGTGGCCGCTGCGCTGTCCGCGCTGGCCCCGGATGCAATGCGCCGGCAACAGGCCCAGTTGGCTACCATTGCCCAGCTGAAAGCCAGCCTGCTCGATCAGCTTGAGCAGCATCCTGCCATCGCCCGGATCTGGGCCGGGGAAGCCAACTTTGTCCTCGTGCGGGTGACCGATGGCCCGGCGCTGGTCCGCGATGCCAGCGCGGCCGGGATTCGACTGCGCGATCAGTCGGCCCAGCCGGGCTTGTCCAACTGCGTGCGCATCACCATCGGCAACGAACCGGAGATGCAGGCCTTGACCGATTTTCTGCGAGACTGGCAGCCATGAGCACCCGCAAGATTCTCTTTATCGATCGCGACGGCTGCCTGATCGAGGAGCCGGCCGACGAGCAGGTCGATGCATTCGAAAAGCTTCGCCTGATGCCCGGCGTCGTGCCGGCCCTGCTGCGCCTGAAGGGCGCCGGTTTCCGCTTCGTCATGGTCTCCAACCAGGACGGCCTGGGCACCGCCTCCTTTCCCCAGGCGCAGTTCGATGGCCCGCACCAGCTGCTGCTGCAGATTCTCTCATCCCAGGGGATCGAGTTCGACGCCATCCACATCGACCCCAGCCTGCCCGAAGACCACTCACCCAACCGCAAGCCCGGCGTCGGCATGCTGCTGGCCTACCTGCGCGATCCGGGTCTGGACCGGACCCAGTCGGCGGTCATCGGCGACCGCGAGACCGACCTGCAGCTGGCTGCCAACATGGGCCTGCGCGGCTTCCGGGTCGGGCCCCAGGGCCAAAGCTGGGCCGAGATCGCCCAGGCCCTGCTGGAAACGCCGCGCACCGGCCGGGTCGAGCGGCGCACCGCCGAGACCGGGATCGAGGTGGCAGTCAACCTGGATGCCACCCGGCCAGTCACGATCGAGACCGGAATCGGGTTTTTCGACCACATGCTCGAGCAGATCGCCGCCCACGGCGGCTTCAGCCTGGAACTGGCCTGCAAGGGCGATCTGCATGTCGACGAACATCACACCGTCGAGGACTGCGCCCTGGCCCTGGGTTGTGCCCTGGACCAGGCCCTGGGCGACCGCACCGGCATCGGCCGTTACGGCTTTGTCCTGCCGATGGACGAGTCGCTGGCCCGGGTTGCCGTCGACCTGTCCGGCCGGCCGGCCTTCGTCCTGCACGGCGCGTTTCCGCGTGCATCGGTCGGCGGCCTGCATACCGAGATGGTCGGCCACTTCTTCGCCTCGCTGGCCCAGACCCTGCGCTGCGCGATCCACATCGAGCTCAGTGGCCAGAACACCCATCACATGGTCGAGGCCTGCTTCAAGGGCGTGGGTCGCGCGCTGCGCCCGGCGTTTGGCCGCGGTGCCACCGCCGGTATTCCATCGACCAAGGGCATGCTCTAGCCACCATGACCATCGCGGTGATCAATTCCGGCGGCGCCAACCTGGGCTCGGTGATCCATGCCCTCAACCGGCTCGGGGCCGAAAGCATCCTGACCCGGGAGGCAGCCGAAATCCACTCGGCCTCGAAGGTCATCCTGCCTGGCGTGGGTGCGGCGGCCTGGGCCATGAATGCGCTGCGCGAAGCCGGGCTGGTTGAGGTCATCCGCAGCCTGACCCAGCCGGTGCTGGGGATCTGCTTAGGCCTGCAACTGCTGTTCGAGCGCTCCGAGGAAGGCGACGCCGAATGCCTGGGCCTGATTCCCGGCAACGTGACCCGGCTGCAGGTCGATCCGGACCGGCGCCTGCCGCACATGGGCTGGAACCAGCTCGCCTGGAGCGATGCCTCAGACCCGCTGGCAAGGGGGCTGTCGGGCGAGGAATGGTTCTACTTCGTCCACAGCTATGCCGCGCCCACCGGGCATGCTGTCGCCACCAGCGAGCATGGCCAGCGCTTTGCCGCCGTGGTCCGCAACGGCAATTTCGCCGCCTGCCAGTTTCATCCGGAAAAATCGGCCGCCGCCGGCGCGCGGTTGCTGGCCAATTTCCTGGCCCAGTAGGAGGACCTGTTCACATGCTCTGTCCATCATCCATCGCCACTGCGCCCGCGAGCCTGCCATGCAACTGATACCCGCCATCGACCTGCGCGACGGCCAGGTCGTGCGCCTGGCCCAGGGCGATTACGACCGCGAGACCCGTTACGACAATGACCCCGTGGCCCTGGCCGCCACCTATCAGGAGGCTGGTGCTGCGCTGATCCATATCGTTGACCTCGATAGCGCCCGCCACGGCGGTAACGCCAATCTCGAGATCATTGCCAGGATCTGCTCGGAGTTGACCATTGATGTCCAGACCGGTGGCGGGGTGCGCTCGCGCGCCGATCTGGACGCGCGCCTTGAAGCCGGCGCCCGGCGCGTGGTGATCGGCAGCCTGTGCGTGCGCGAACCGGACCGGGTTGCCGGCTGGCTGAAGGAAGCGGGGCCGGAGGCCATCGTCGCCGGACTGGACGTGCGGATGGATGCCGGTGGCGGCTGGTTGCCCAAGGCCGCCGGCTGGACCGAATCCGGGGATCTCGAGCTGTTCGCCCTGCTCGAGCGCCTGCAGCAGGCCGGCCTGCGCCACCTGCTGTGCACCGACATCGAGCGCGATGGCATGTTCACCGGACCCAGCGTCGAACTGTACCAGGCACTGGTCAGCCGCTTTCCGGCGCTGAAGACCCAGGCCTCGGGCGGGATTGGCGAGGAGGCCGATCTCCAGGTTGCCCAGCGCACCGGCGTGGCCGGCTGCATCGTCGGCCGGGCGCTGCTCGAGGGACGGGTGCCAATGACGGCGATCAGGCGATGGTCGCGGTAAGACTGATTCCCTGCCTGGACGTGCGCGATGGCCGCGTGGTCAAGGGCGTGCGTTTCCGCGACCACCGCGAGATGGGCGGTATCGTCGAGCTGGCCGAGCGCTACCGCGACGAAGGCGCCGACGAGCTGGTTTTCTACGACATCACCGCTTCACCCCAACGCCGCAGCGTCGAGGTCGGCTGGGTCGAGAAAGTGGCCGCGGCGATCGACATCCCGTTTTGCGTGGCCGGGGGCATCCGCGATGTCGCGACCGCGCGCGCGGTCCTGCACGCCGGCGCTGACAAGGTGTCGGTCAACTCGCCGGCGCTGGAGCGTCCGACCCTGATCTCGGAACTGGCCGAGGCCTTTGGCTCGCAGTGCGTGGTCGTCGGCATCGATTCGATCCGCGAGGGCGCGACCCTGCGCGTGCGCCAGTACACCGGCGACCCCGACAACATGGTTGATCCCCGACGCGACACCGACCACTGGGTCGAGGAGGTCCAGCGCCTGGGCGCCGGCGAAATCGTGCTCAACTGCATGGACGCCGATGGCGTTCGCAGCGGCTACGACATCGACCAGCTCAGACACATCCGCAGGCTGTGCCAGGTGCCGCTGATCGCCTCGGGCGGAGCCGGTGAAGAAGCCCATTTCCTTGATGTCTTCGAGCAGGCCGATGTCGACGGGGCCCTGGCCGCGACCGTCTTCCACTCGGGTCAGATCGCCATCCCCGATCTCAAGCACTGGCTGGCCGGTCACGGCATCGTGACGAGATGTTGACTTGACTGCCAATCAAGTCAGATCAAAACAGATAAGGACTGATGGAAGCATGTTGAATGCCGAAGAGATCAAATCTCTGGACTGGAACAAAGGTGGTGGCCTCCTGCCCGCGATCATTCAGGATGCCCGCGATGGCCGGGTCCTGATGCTCGGATACATGAACACCGCGGCCCTGGAGAAGACGCTGGCCGATCGGCAGGTGACCTTCTTTTCGCGCAGCAAGCAGCGCCTGTGGACCAAGGGCGAGACCTCTGGCCATGTCCTGAAGCTGGTCGATGTGGCCAGCGACTGCGACCGCGACACCTTGCTGATTCAGGCCATTCCGCATGGCCCAACCTGCCATCTGGGCACCCCGACCTGCTTCGGCGACAGCCACTGGCCGCCAGTCGGGCTGCTGGCGAGGCTTCAGGCATTGATCGAAAGCCGCCGCGACGGCGACCCCGAGCAAAGCTATACCACCCGCCTGCTCCAGGGCGACCTGGCTCGCTGCGCGCAGAAGGTCGGCGAAGAAGGGGTTGAAACCGCCCTGGCGGCCGTCACCGGGATCAAGCTCGACGAGGAAGCCGCCGATCTGCTCTACCACCTGCTGGTCTGCCTGAGCGCGGCCGGCTCGTCACTTGATCAGGTTCTGGCGGAACTACAGCGGCGGCGCGGATAGGGCCGATAAACCAGCAGCTGGCTCACCCCAGGGCATCGAGCGCATCGGCCACCGCAGCCTCGCGCAGGCGCCGGCCATGCTCGGCGGTGGCCAGTTCCGAGCGCGCGCCCATCCGTCCATCGGGATGCCGGCGGCGAAAATCCCGCGCATCCCGAATAGGCCCGATCGGCGGCTTTTGCGGATCGAGCGCGACGTCCCGGGCGGCTTCGGCATAGGCCGACAGCACCAGCGAGATCTCCGAGGGCGTTGCATGGCAGCCCTCGTCATCACCGAACAACTCCCTGGACAGACGCATCACGCGGGGTCCCTGGAACCAGTTGTGGAGCTGGAGATTGAGCCCGCTGTCGCGACGGCTGAGGCTGGCCTGGGCCCAGAACTCGGAAAACGCGGCCTGGACCGTGGCGATATTGCCGCCGTGGCCATTGAGAAAGAGGATCTGCTCAAAGCCATGGCCGGCCAGTGACTCGACCACGTCGACCACCACCCGGATCAGGGTTGAAGGGCGCAGACTGAGCGAACCGGGGAAAGCGAGGTGATGCTGGGCCATGCCGATGCTCAGGGTTGGTCCGATCAGCAACTCGCGCTGCTCGGCCATGCCATCGGCAACGATCTCCGGGCACAGCGCGTCGGTGCCGATCATCCCGGTCGGCCCATGCTGTTCGGTCGAACCGATCGGCACGACGATACAGCGGTGGGCTTTCAGGTAGGCCTCGACTTCCGGCCAGGTCGACAGCTGTAGCTTCATGATCGCCTCCTTGCGGATTCGGCCTCAGGCACAGTGCCAGGCCTCAATTTCCATCAGCAGGTTGCGGCGACAGATATCGCCCTGAAAACCGGCCAGAGCCAGGCTGGGCCAGTGTTGGCGCAGGCGCTGGTAGACCGCCGGCCAGTCGGCCGCATCCCGCACATAGACCCGGGCGGCAGCCTCCTCGCCGAAACGGGCCAGACCTGGCCGGTCCAGGTCACTGGCCGCCGCAGCCAGCAACGCAGCCAGGTTGCTGACCGCCTCATCGGTCTGGGCCAGCACGTTGCCGGGATGGGCAGTGGCATGCCCGACCACGCTGGCAGTGCCCGAGATCAGCAGCGCCGTGCGGCCGTCGGGCAGATCGATCGCCGTGGCCCGGGCAAAGGCCGGGCTCCTCGGGCCATACAGGGTCGGATATTCCCAGGAACTGACCTGGCGCGGGTTTTCCACCGACTGCCCCGGAGAGCGCCCGGCGAGGGCGAACAGCCGGAAACTGTCACCACGGGTGCCTATCGCCGTGGCCGCACACATGCGCGCATCCTCAAGGCACGCTTCGGCCAGGGCCTGCCCCCGGCCCACGCAGAATCGTCGATAACGCTCGTTATCACCGTTGCCGCCGTTGATGTCCGGCAGGTAGTTCCAGATCCGCAGCAGGTACGGATAGCCCGCCGAACGCACGGTCCCGATCAGTTCGCGGTAGAACCGGGCCGTGGTCTCGGCCGGGTCCCCCGCATCAGGCGCGCTCAATGCGACCGCCAACAGCTCCTTGTTGCGCGCCCAGTGCCAGCGGTCACCGTTTCCGAAACGCACCGGGGCGGCCACCCGCCACTGTTCGCAGCGCAGATCACCGCCGAGCCACTCCAGGCCGATGTCGGTCGATGGCCAGACCGGTTGCCCCCCGCCAAAAACGAAATTGATCAGGGGTTGTTCCACCTGCGCGGGTGCAGCCAGGTGCAGGGCATGCTGGCCGTTGGGTTGCGGCAGGGGCTGGGGCGCGGAAGACATGCTGACATTCTACCCTGCCGTCGGCCTGGCGACGGCGATCACCACCTGGTCTATGATGTCCGGCATGGCAGCATCGTCGATCAAACCGGTTGCGCAGCGCCTTGAGCATCTCGATATCCTGCGCGGATTTGCCCTGTTTGGCATTCTGCTGGTCAACTTCGAGTGGTTTACCCGGCCATTGCAGGCCATCGTGCTTGGCGCCGACCCCGACCTCGCTGGCCTCGGGCTGACAGTCGACTGGTTGATTGTGATGCTGGCCGAAGGCAAGTTCTATCCCCTGTTTTCGATGCTGTTCGGGGTCGGCTTTGCATTGATGGCCGAGCGGGCCCAGGCGCGCGGAGCTTCCTTCGGCGGTCTGTATCTGCGCCGGCTGCTGATCCTGCTGGTTATCGGAGCCGCCCACCTGCTCCTGATCTGGTCCGGCGATATTCTGCTGGTCTACGCCATCAGCGGCGGTTTGATGCTGCTTCTGTTTGCCAGCACGCCGGTCCAGCGACTGTGGAAATGGGCATTGACATTCATCGTCGCGCCGCTTGTGCTGATGTGGGCCGCCGCGCTGTCAATCTGGGCGACCCAGGGCGACCCGGCGCTGCATGCCACCCTGGTCGCCGAGTTCGAGGCCGACGGGGCGGCACTTGAGCAAACCGTGGCCAGGGCCGCCGAGATTCATGCCACTGGCAGCTGGATGGACAACGTGGTCCAGCGCCTCGACGACGGCCGCTTCCTGTTGGAAAACGCGGCTTTCTGGATACCGCCGATCCTTGGCTATTTCCTGCTTGGGCGCTGGCTGATCGCCACCCAACGGCTGCTCCAGCCAGACCGGCATCGGTTGTTCTTTCGCCGCTGGCGTTCGCGCGGGCTGCTCCTGGGCCTGCCATTGGCCGCTGGCGGCGCCTGGCTCATGCACGATGCCACCGCCATTATCCCGACGCCGGGCGTGGCCGTCGGCATGACCCTGACCACCGTCGGCGCCCTGCTGCTGTCGCTGGCTTACTTGTCGATGGTCGTACTGGGCCGCGAGCAGCTGCGCTTCCTTGCCCCGGCCGGACAAATGGCCCTGACAAACTATCTGTGCCAGTCACTGGTCTGGACCTGGCTTTTCTACGGCCACGGGCTGGGCCTGTGGCAGGACATCGGTCGGGCCTGGCATCCCCTGCTTGTCCTTGGCTTCTTTGCCCTGCAGGTGGTTTTCAGCCGGGTCTGGCTGGCCCGATTCCGCTTCGGGCCGGTCGAATGGCTCTGGCGCAGCCTGACCTACGGCAAGCGCCAGCCGTTCAGATGCACTTGACCGGCGGCTGCCCGCTCAGGACGCCGGTGGCTCAGTCGGCGGCGGTTCGTCGTCGCGGCGCCGGTCGCGCAGGGCCCGCAACAGCAACTCGCTGGTCCGCTCCTGCTGCTCTGGGGCCTCACCATCTTCGGCCTCTGGCGGCTCGGGAGCCAACCGGTCAAACAATCGATCCTGCAACTCCCGCTGCAGCGCACCCTCGGCCAGCGCGGCCAGGTCGACCTGCACCACGGGTCGCTGGATCGGTCCGGCGATGGTCAAGGGGATGACGCCGGCAGTGGCTCGAGCCAGGACACTGGGCAGACGCTCGACCAGGGCCGACCCCAGATCAAGTTCAAGCTGGTAGGCAACTTCCGCTGCCGCGAGGTCCAGCGAGCCGGTCCCGGTCAGGTCGAAGCCGTCGGCCTGCAAGCGCAACTCGGGCAACGACAGAACCCCCGAGCGGGCTTCAATCCGCCCGCTCAGCGCACGAAACGGCGTTTCTCCCCCGAACGCGCGCTGGATGCTGGACAGGTTGCTGGTGGTCATTTCCTCCTCGATCAGGCGCTTGAGGTCAACGCCCAACAAGGCGCCGTCATCGATGCTGAACCGGCCTTCACCGTCCAGGCTGGCCAGGATCTCCGGCGCGCTCAGGCCGCTGAAGGCGAGATCGACATTCATCTCGCCGAGGCCCCGCAGCGGTGCCGCCGGGCTGAATAGACCCAGCAACTGCTGGACGTCAAGCTCACTGAGCCGGGGGCTGAGCCGAACTTGCGGCGGCGCCGCGTTGAAATCGACCGTGACCAGGCCGCTGAAGCGTCCGCCCAGGCCCTCTGCGATCAGCGGATCCAGGTGCAGCAGTCCATCTTCCAGTTGCGCCTGGGCGTCGATCTGTTCCAGGACCAGATCGTCATCCATCACCAGGCGGTCCAGGGCCAGCCTGAGGCCCAGACGCGGACCGATCAAGGCCGAGAAGTCTGGCGCCGGTTCGGCGGCTGGTTTCTGCGCCTGATCTACCGGAGTCGCGGCGCTCAACCATGGACGCATATCGAGTTCGGCCCCGCTCACCGTAAGGTCGGCGGCCATGACCGCCCCGGCCGACAGCTCGCCGGATACCTTCAGGGGTTGCCCGTTGATGGCCATTTCAAGGCCGGCCAGCCTGGCCGTGAGCGGATCGGCCAGGCGGATGACCAGGGGCTCGGCAGCGGCCAGATTCAGACTCTGGCCGTCAAGTTCAAGCGCTGTTGTCAGGCCCTGCAGCTCGAGCACGGGGGCGGCGTTGGCCAGATCCAGATCCACCTCGGCGCGGGCCTGACCGGTCAGCGACGCCAATCTGAACTCCGCGTCCGCCCCGTGCAACATGACCCGGCTGCCATCGCTGGCCACCTGCAACTCGGCGGACAGCGCCAGCTCAGCCAGGCTGGCTTGGGCACCATCCAGCACTCGGCCCTGGACACTTACCGGCGCGCGCTGGCCTGGACGAAAAGCGCCCAGGGTGAGCGCATCGATGCGGGCGTGCAAGTCCGCATCGGCACCGAGCTCGATGGCTTGCAGCGAAATGTTCTCGAGCTTGAGTCCGGCCAGCGAGACCCGGCTCAGGTCAGGCGGGGTCTCAGTCGGCTCGGCCGATCCGGTGTCGGCCAGCAAACCATCGAGATTGCTAAGACCCGCCGGGGTGGAAACCAATGCCAGTGAAGCATCGCGCAAGCTCACCTGGCCGATCTCGAGCTGTCCTCCAAGCAGCGGCCAGACCGCGACCGTCAGCGATGCCCTGCCCACTTCGGCCAGCGCCGGGGCGTCGGCCAGGGCGGGGGGATTGGCGACCCTCAGATCATGAACTTCAAGGGCCAGGCGGGGCAGCAGGCGCAAGCGCACCGGGCCGTGCAGCGTGACCTCGCGCCCAAGCGCGCTGCTGGCGCGCTCGGCGATCTGGTCACGGTAATCGTCGGCATCGACGAATACCACGATCACGACCACCGCGGACAGCAAAAGCACCACGGCGGCGGCGAACAGGTAAAGCAGTTTGCGCGCCATCTTGCATCTCCACTCGAAAAAACAGGCCGACGGGCCGTGACATCTTCATCGCCCCGTCTTCGACAGCCGCTGGCGCGCGAGGTGCCCGCCGATGTTTCGGGCGACTACAGACCGAACCAAACCAGGGCGTAGCTTTCCATCAATTCGGCACGGTGGGGTCGGACCATCTCCAGCACCTCCTCGGGCAACTGCCGAGCCAGCGGGGCCGCGCCCTGCTGGCCGAAACTGGCCACGGCAACCTCCTCGCCCAGGGCCCGGAAAGTGGTGTTGCGAACGTAGAGATACTCCTGCAGGGAGAAATCGTGCGCGGCGAGTGCTCGTACCTGCTGGCGCTTGGCCTCCAGGATCAAGTCGCCAAGATCACGATAGGCGGTCACCATCTCGACGAGATTGGCGTCCTGCTCCTGGCGCCCGATCTCGCCCTGCACCTGCTGCCACCGGCTTTCCAGTTCGGCCAGGCGCCCTGCCATACCCGCACGAATGTCGCGCTGGGCGGTGAGATAACGCTGCAATTGAGCGGGACTGAGCATCCCTTCCAGCGGCGGCTGGTATCGCGGCTCGCGCTTGATCTGGTCGTTGAGCTCGGCGAACTCATTGGCAAAACGTCCAACGTCGGAGGCAAACTGGTAGGCCGGTTTGAAGACCAGAAAATAACCAGCTATTCCACCACCCACCACCACCAGGGCCAGAAAGACCAGGCCCCCCACGAGCATTTTCGGCATTTCTGGATTGTTCCTTTTCAACCGTTCGTTTCAATTAAAGCGTTTCTGGCCATCGAACCGCCAGGCTGTCGGCAAAGCCCCACCGGGCTATTGGATCGCAGCACGGGGCGAGGGGACTATAATCAGGCTCCCCGTCAGTCCTGTCCAGCACGATCATGCGTAAAACCTCCCTTGTTCTGTGCCTGCTGAGCTTGTGCCTGCTGTTGCTGGCCGGTTGCCAGGGCACCCGCCAGGCCCCCGAGAGCGACCGACCGCTGCCACTTCTGCTGATTTCCATTGATGGCTTTCGCCACGATTACTTCGAGCTGGCCGAGACCCCGGCGCTGGACCGGCTGGTCGACGGCGGGCTCAAGGCCGACAGCCTGCATCATGTCTTCCCGACCAAGACCTTTCCGACCCACTACAGCCTGGTGACCGGCTGTCATCCCGGTCGCCACGGGGTGGTCGCCAACAGCATGTGGGACCCGGTCCGCGATGCCCGCTTCTCGCTCGGCAACCGCGACGCGGTCAGCGACGGTTACTGGTACGACGGCTGCGAGCCGATCTGGGTGACGGCCGAGAATCAGGGCCTGACCGCAGCGACCTTCTTCTGGCCGGGTTCGGAGGCACGCATTCACGGGGTCCGGCCGACCCACTGGAAACCCTATGCCGGCGATACCCCGCACGCCGAACGGATCGAGACCCTGCTCGAGTGGCTCGATCTGCCGGCTGACCAGCGCCCGGACCTGCTGACCCTGTATTTCAGCGTGGTCGATTCGGCCGGCCATCGTCACGGCCCGCTGGCCGACCCGGTGCGCGATGCCCTGATCGACGTCGATCGCCATCTCGGCATGCTGTTCGACGGGCTCGAGGAGCGCGGCCTGTTTAACGAAATGCACATCATCCTGGTCTCTGATCACGGCATGAGCCGGGTCGACTTCGACCAGTACATCATGCTCGACGACTACCTGGACCTAAGCCGGGTCGAGGTCTCGGACTGGGGACCCGCGGCCCAGATCTGGGCGACCGACATGCCGGCCGAGGAGATCGTCGCGGCGCTCGACGGTGCCCATCCGCATCTGCGGGTCTGGGCGCGCGAAGACATCCCGGCCCGTTATCGCTTCGATGCCCATCACCGCGTCCCCGACGTCCTGGCCGAGGCCGACCTGGAATGGATGATCTCCAACCGTCCGCACATGATCGGCCGGCAGCAGTTTTCGCTCTACGGCATGCACGGCTGGGACCCGGCGCTGCTGGAAATGCACGGCGCCTTTGTCATTCGCGGGCCTGGTTTTGCCGCGGGCAGCCGCGCCCCGGCGGTGCGCTCGGTCGATGTCTATGAACTCATGAGCCACCTGCTGGAGCTGACCCCGGCGGCCAACGACGGTTCGGCCGCCGCCTTTCTGCCCTATCTGGAAAGCCGCACGGCACTGGGGGTCGAAGAACAGCTCTACGACTGCCAGGCCGAAACCCTGACAGCACGGATAGGGCCTGCCCACATGGCACTGCATTACGAGCAACAGGCCCACGTGCTCGATCTGGTGGCCGACGATGACGGGCGGATCTTCGCCGAGACCGATCTGGCGTTTGCCACCGATGGTCAGCGTGCCAATGCCGAAATCGACGGTCGTCGATTTCGCAACTGCCGCCTGTTGATGGCCAACCAGTAATTCGCCGCAGGTTCAGAGGCGGCGGCGCAGGCCCAGGGTGATGAAGTTCGACCCGCCATTCTGGTCATGGAACAGGCCAAAGGCATCGGAGCGGTGGTGCAGGCGCACGAAAGCTGACCAGTCCGCGCTGTTCGGCGGTGCCAGTTCGAT
>JBKHEF010000035.1:0-24289 GCA_046540955.1 Wenzhouxiangella sp. | reverse complement strand
TGCGGCGGCTGGCGTTGCGCCTGGCGGGTCTGTTGCTGTTGCTGGCCGTTGCCGCCGGTGCGCTGGCAGCCGTGTCGAGCACCCGGGTACGTGAGGTCGACGTGCTGCTGGCGGCCGCTTCCATGCTGTTTCTGCCCGGGCTGATGCTGCTGATCTGGCTGGCGACCATGCTGTTGACCCGCCCGGGTCGCGCCGCGCCGGGCTTGAGCGGTAGTCTGCTGGGTCTGGGTCTGCGCCGGCTGGGCCCGCGCCTGTTGTCCGGACCGCTGGCGGCCGAATCGGTCACCGCCGGGACCGGCCTGTTGCTGACTGGACCCGGCCGCTGGCTACTCGGCACCCTGACCCACGCCTTCTGGGCCGTCTATGGTCTGGCGGCCATGGCCACGCTGGCGGTGCTGTTCAGCATTGCCCAGTACGATTTGAGCTGGGGCACGACCCTTCTGGCCGACCAGACCGTCGTCGGCCTCATCCAGGCCCTGGGCTGGCTGCCGGCCGTCCTCGGCCTGATTGATCCGCTGAGCCCTGACTGGATCCTGGCCGGGCGGGAAGGCGCGCAGGATGGTGAGCTGCGGGCCGAGTGGGCGCAGTTTCTGCTGGTCCTGGTCGCGGTCTACGGCATCCTGCCGCGCCTGCTGCTGGTCCTGGCATGTGCTGTTCTGGCGCGTCTCGGAATGGGCCGGATGCGCCTGGACACCGCCCGCCCCGGCTATTTGCGCCTGGCCGGCGCGCTCAGCGCCGATGGCGAGATTCGGGTCCGCGGCGATCGGCCGGAGACAAAGGCCATTCCCTTGCGCCAGCGTCCGTCCGAGGTGGCCGGCCCGCCGCTGCTGATCGCGGTGGAGCTGGAACGCGCCGACTGGCCAGTGCCGTTGCCAGACGTGAACTGGCGCGCCCTGGGCCGGGCCGATACCCGGGCTCAACGCACCGGCCTGCTTGCGGCTGCCTCCGGACTGGATCGGCCGCCGCCGGCGGTGCTGGCCCAGTGTTCGGCCCTGCGCACCCCGGATGAGGGCACCGGCCGCTTTCTCTCCGCCCTGGCCGATGCCGCCGGCACCGCGCTGGTGATCTGGCTCGACGAGGGTCAGGCCTGGAGCGCACGCGGCGGGGATGCGGCCGAACGCGAGGCCGACTGGCGCGCGCTGGCCGAACGCATCGGTGGTGAACTGGTGGTCCTTGATGCCGAAGCACCCGGGCCGGGGGGGCTGGCCGAGCTCAAGAAGGCGCTGGGGGTCGCATCATGACCCGCCGGCGCAGCCTGAACCTGGCCGTGGTCGGGCATACCAACACCGGCAAGACCTCGCTGGTCCGGACCCTGCTGCACCGGCGCGATTTCGGTGACATCCGCAACCGCGCCGGCACCACCCGCCAGGTGGCCTCGGCGCCGCTGATCGTTGATGGCCAAGCCCTGATCACCCTGTACGACTCGCCCGGCCTGGAAGACGCCCCCGGACTGCTCGAATGGCTCGATGCCCAGCCGGGCCCGCGCCATGACGGACCCGAGCGCATCCATGGTCTGCTGACCGACGCGCTGGCGCGCGAGCGCTTCGATCACGAGGTTCGGGTGCTCGACCTGATGCTCAACGTCGATGTCGCCCTGTACGTCATTGACGTACGCGAGCCGGTGCTGGAGAAATATCTCGACGAGCTGGCCGTGCTGGCCCTGTGCGGCAAGCCGCTGCTGGCGGTGCTGAACTTCGTCGCCAGCGAGCATGCGCGCGAGGCCGACTGGCGGGATGCCCTGGCCCGGGTCGGCCTGCATACCGTGCTGGCCTTCGACGCCGTGATCCGCGACCCGGCCACCGAGCGGCGCCTGTTCGAAAAGCTGGCCAGCCAGCTTGATGCCTTCGCCCCGGTGCTGGAGCGCTGGCTGGCGGTGCGCGCCGACGAGGAACAGCGCCGGCTGACAGCAGCGGTCGAGACGATCGCCGAGATGCTGCTCGACGTGGCCGCCGCCCGGCGCCAGGCCGAGCTGGCCTCCGAATCCGATCGCGCCCGCGCGCTGGCCGATCTGCATGCCGCGGTGCGGATCCGAGAGCAGGCCTGCGTTGCCGCTCTGCTGGATCTGTACCGCTTTGGTCGCGAAGATTACACCGACGATGATCTGCCGCTGACCGACGGCCAGTGGGGCGAGGACCTGTTCGATCCGGCCACCCTGCGTCATCACGGCATCCGGACCACCGGACACCTCGGCGTTGGCGCCGGGGCCGGCGCGGCGGTGGATGTGGCCACCGGCGGTTTGAGCCTGGGTGCGGGTACCCTGATCGGTGCGGCCCTGGGTGCCGGGGTCGGCCTGGCGCGTGGCTTCGGCGGGCGGGTCGGCGACCGGCTGGCCGGGCGGGTCCGCCTGATGGTGACCGAGCCCACCCTGCGCCTGCTGGCCTGGCGCCAGCTGCAGTTGCTCGCCGGCCTGCGCCAGCGCGGCCACGCCAGCCAGGCCCCGCTCAAGGCCGCCGACCGCGAGCGCTGGGCGGAAAAGCAGCTGCCCGCCGCCCTGGTCCGGGCGCGTCGCCACCCGGACTGGTCAGCGCTCAATCCCTCGACCACACCGGCCCCGGCGCGCGTAAGGGCCGTGGCGGATCTGGGCCGCGTGCTGCGCGGCAGTTTGGATAGGCGGCAGCAGGGCGGAGAGCTCTGAAGGCCGTGACAAGCCGAACAGAGTGCTTGCGGCGTCCCACTCCAGCATATTTCTGAATTCAGCTCCACAGTCTGCAATTTTCCTAATACAATCGAAGTTAGTCAGGGATCAAACTCAAGGATGGAGGGATCAAAAATGCTGCCGTTGAATCTGTCGTGTTTTATGTCTAAGACATCAGTGCGACTTGCGCCGTTGGGCGCTTTCTTGCTGTGCTTTTTTCTCCTTGGCTTGAGCGCCCTTTCGTTTGCTCAGGATCCGTCCGCCTACATGCTCGACAACGGAGTGATTAGGTTTGGCGGGCAGGGCCATAACAGCACCAGCTACAACACCGCCAATTCCATCGTCGCTAGCGGGATGTTGCAGCAGCCGCATTACCGCTCGGCAGATGGCACCTGGTACAAGCTGACGTTTTCGACCGATCTGCCACTGAGCATGACCGTTGGAACAGGCACGGGTTCGTCTAACTGGACCGGCAGCGTGATTCCTGAATCTGGTGCTTTCGACAACTTCATTGGGCTCAATACGCTGAGCAATCTGGCGATCGATGCATCGGGATTTACCACCACGCGGACGGTGGGTGATATCGCGGCGGGATACGGAGCCCTCGTCGTCAGTGGAACGGTGGACATCAACGGTCAGGCCATGGGTATCCAGCATCGCTATGAGCTCGGACAGACCGATGCTTTCTCGCGAATCACCACCCGCGTGACCAACGAGTCGGAAGCGGTCATGGCCAATGTCAATGTCTGGCTGGGTACGCGCGATGACTGGGTGGGGAACTCAGATGCCCCGACCAAGATCCGGGGAAATATTGTCGATGGCCAGTTCGAGGAGATCAGCGCGGCCAGTGAACCCTCCTCGGCGCTGCTGATTCAGTCGGGAGATGAGGCCGTGCTTTTTTACTCGACCACTCCCAATGTCAATACAGTCTGGGATTCGTGCTGCTCTTTCAGAAACGCCTACAACGCCGATCCGTCGACCAAGGCGCCGAATAGCGGAGCCCGCGACGGTTCCTACGCGATCTATCTGCCAGTCGGGGACCTACAACCCGGCGAAAGTCGCAATATAGTTTGGTTCTATGCTGCGGGATCGTTGGAGGACATTGGCGACATTATCGGCAACGTCGCCCAGGCGGCCGGATCGGTGGACAACATCGGCACCAACTCGGCTGACTTTGAAGTCAGTAGTTCAGAGGACGGCGTTGGCTACTGGATGGTCGTCCCAGAGGGTTCTGTGCCACCCACTGAAGAAGAGATTGCCGCCGGCGTCAACTACGGTGGTGTCACGGTGACGACCAGCGGCAATCTGCCACTGGTACAGGATGTGGCCGAGACCATCCAGCTCAGCCCGCTCGCACAGGGTACGCCCTACACGGTTTACTTCGTCATCGAAACGCTGGATGGTGACCAGCCGGTATTTTCGGACGTGGTCAGCGACTCGTTCACCACCCTCCTGCCACCGCCGGCATCAGTCACGGTAGTCCCTGGCGATGAGGAAGTGACGGTTTCCTGGTCAGCGGTCATGAATGCTGATGAATACGAAGTGGCCGGCGATCCAGACGGCTCATGCGTGATTTCGGCACCAGCAACAAGCTGTGTGATCGATGGCCTGACCAACGATGTGTCCTACACCTTTACCGTGGTGGCGAGGAATGCTTCGGTCTCCAGCGAACCGTCTGCCCCAAGTTCGGCGGTTCTTCCGGGAGCAATGCCGGCGCTTCCCGTTCCGGTATTTGGCCCTTGGGCATTCTGGGTGATGGTGTTGTCGGCCTTCCTCTTGGGGGTTTTCCGACTGAGAACGGCAGCCACGAATACTTCTAGCTAGGTGATTTGGGCAGGGTTTCTTAAAGGAACCCTGCCCGAAGTATCGCTTCGGAGAATCTGGTTAGGTCTCTGATCTGATTTTTCTGGCTTTTGTTGCCAGACTGGGATACACTCCGCCTTGCCTGTAGATTATGGCAGTGAGTAATCAGGTCGTTTCCCTCCGGTTTACCTCCGATAACCCCCGCTCATAAGCTGCACGCGCACTTTCTTTTTTGAGTAATTCACAAGGTAGCAAGAACAATGGCAACAGGTTCCGTCAAGTGGTTTAACGAGGCGAAGGGTTTCGGTTTCATCAGTCAGGATGATGGTGGCAAGGACGTATTCGTGCACTTCAGCGCCATCCAGGGCTCCGGATTCAAGACGCTGGCCGAAGGCCAGAAGGTCGAATTCGACATCCAGGACGGCCCCAAAGGTCCGCAGGCAGCAAACGTACAGCCTGCCTGACGTCCTTTTTCTCCCCTGGAGAAGACAAAAACCCCGCCTTGAGCGGGGTTTTTTGATCTGGGTCGGGTTTTGACGTCGACGCGACGCCTACACTCTTGAATAAGAATTCTGCTTTCCCGAGAGAAACGCGTCGACATGACCGAAGATCAAGCCACCATCGAACAGCCGCCGCTGGATCCGCCCCTCAGTGCGGAAGAAGCGCGTGTGCTGGGTTGCCTGATCGAAAAAGAGGCGACCACCCCTGAAGCCTATCCACTGACCCAGAACGCCTGCGTCACTGCGGCCAATCAGAAAACCAGCCGTCACCCGGTGATGAAACTTGACCCCGGCCGGGTCGGACAGGCGCTGCGCCAGCTCGAGCAACGCGGCCTGGTCAAAAGTGAATTCGGCGCCCGCGCCACCCGCTATGCCCACCAGGCCGATGCCGGCCTCGAGCTGACCCCACCGCAGCGCGCCCTGATCGGGCTGCTGCTGCTGCGCGGCCCCCAGACCCTGGCCGAACTGTTCGCCCGCAGCGAGCGACTGCATCGCTTCGACGACCTCGATGAGGTGCGTTTCTGCCTTGATCGGCTGTCCGGCCGCGAAGCGCCGCTGGTGGTTCTGATCCCGCGCGGGCCCGGTCAGCGCGAAGACCGCTACGCCCACACCCTGACCGGCCGGATCGAGGCGCCGATGGCGGCGCGATCGGTTGCCGAGCCGACCGACGAGGGGGTGACGGCCAATCTCGAAGTTCGGGTGACGGCGCTGGAAGAACGCATGGCCGCGCTGGAGGCCGGCATGAAGATGCTGTTGCCGGGCGGATCCGGAACCTCAGTCTGATCCGGCGGCTGCCAGCAGCGCTGGCGGCGCCTCACCCTCGCAACTCAAGCGTTCAAAATCATTCTTCAGACGTGCCAGGCGGGCCGAAATCCGCCCGCGCTGGTCTGGTTCGGTCAGGCGCACAAGGTCTGCAAGCGCGTCCAGGGTGAGTTCGCGGTTGGCTTCGATCGCCTGGCGATAGCCCTCGGGCCAGGCCGCTGCCGGGTCAAGCAGGGCATTGATCTCGTCCTGGAGGAACTCGCGCTCGTCGCGTCGGGCGAGCGCCTCGGCGATTCTCTCGCGCCAGTACAGGCGCTGGTTGAGCTGGTGCTGGTGGGTCGGTTCCAGGGCCCTGGCCCAGCGCTCCAGGCGGGCCCGCTGGGCGGGGTTGGTCGGCCCCATCAGCCGGCGCAGGCGCCGCTCCATGCCTTCGGTCCGATCGATCACCCACTGCTGGTCGGATCGTGATTCGATTTCATCTTGCAACTGGTCGATGCGCTCATCCAGGGCCAGCATGATCGCAGCGACCTGGTCGTCGTCGAGCGAGGTGGCCAGTTCAACCAGCAATGGTGCGATGCGCTCGGCCAGGGTGCGACCGAATTCAGCCAGTTGCTCGCCGTGTTCGATCAGCCTCTGCCGGTCGAGCCGGTCAGACAGCAGGTCCAGCCAGAGCTGCTCGGTCCAGGCCTGGTAATCGGCCAGTTGGGTCGCGCAGTGCCACAATTGTTGCTCGTTGATCTGGTCGCGCAGCTGGGCGCGCTGATCCCGGTCCAGCTCGACCTCGCGCTCGACCCAGCGGACCGCGAGCCAGTCGAGGTTGTTGTAGGCCAGGCGCGTGGTGCAGCCGGCCAGCAAGGCCAGCAGCAGCACCAGCCCGATCGTTCTGATAATCCGGTTCATGGGCGACAGACTACGTTGCCGCCGGCAACAAGGTGTCGTCAGTGCCGGACCCGACCCGGGCCGATCGGGGCACGCCGGCGCTCTTCGGGGCACCGGAACGGTTGGGCATCGCTGCCGGCATGGTAGTGAAACTCCTCGCCCTCGGCGGCCAGAACGATCTGGAAGCCTTCGACCAGCGCCTGGGTATAGACCCCGTCGGGGGCCGGGCAGCCGAGTGCACCGTCCGGCCAGGTGACCGCCTGGGCACTGACCACCTCGATCCGTTCGGCGTCAATGCCAAGGCGCTCGGCCAGGTCGGCAACGGCCAGCCGCTCGGCCGGTCCGGTCGCGGCTTGATCGGGCAGGGGGCGGGTCATCGGCATGGTCTCTGGTGACGGAGCTTGCGGGGCTGGTGGGGCTTGTTCGTTGCAGGCTGACAAGCCCATCATCAATGCGATGGCGGGCAGTAGTCGAGCCGAACGATGGTGATGATGGTCCATGGCAATCACTGTAGCGGGGCTGCCACCAGTCTGGGGCATCACGGGTCCGGATTCAAATCCTGCACGGATCGTGCCGGATATGCGAGCATGCAGGTTCATCAAGCGATCCCGGCAGGAGTCAGAGCGATGGTTGTCGTCCATCACCTGGAAGATTCACGCTCGCAGCGCGTTCTCTGGCTGCTTGAGGAACTGGGCGTGGAATACCGCATCAAGCGTTATGAACGAGATCCGAAGACCCAGCTGGCTCCCGATGCCTTGCGCAAGGTCCATCCGCTGGGCAAGGCGCCGGTGATCACCGACCAGGGCCAGACCTATGCCGAGTCCGGGGTCATCATCGAGTATCTGGCGCGGACCTACGGCGATGCGCAGTGGGCGCCGGCGCCGGATGACGGGAATTACTGGCGCTTCGCCTACTGGATGCACTACGCGGAAGCCTCGCTGATGCCGCCGCTGCTGCTCAAGCTGGTGTTTGACAAGGTGCGCAACGGGCCCGGACCGTTCTTTGTCCGACCGATCCTGCGCAAGATCGCCGATGAGGTCGACAACGCCTTCATCAACCAGCAGATCGCCACCCACTTCAGCTATGTCGACCGCTACCTGGCCGAGCACGAGTGGTTTGCCGGCGATGAGATTTCGGCGGCCGACATCCAGATGAGTTTCCCGCTCGAAGCCGCGCTGTCCCAGGGCACCATTGATGACGCCTTTCCTGCGATTGCCAAGTATGTCGAGCGTTTCCAGGCCCGCCAGGCGTACCGCAAGGCGCTCAAGCGCGGCGGCGATTACGCCTACGGGCCGGCGAAATGAGTTGCGGCCAGACCGGCTGAATCAGCGATCGATGGCGTAGCTTAAGTCCACGCCGGTATCCCGTTCGCCGGAGACCACGCGCACCCCCCAGCGCCGGGATAACTCGTAGCGGCCGGACAGCACATTGCCGGCCTCGAACAACCCGATGCCGTAGCTGACGAACAGCCGTGGCAGCAGGTAGAAGCCGATGTTGACCGCGGCCTGGCCGCTGGCATGGTCGAAGTTGGCACCCGTGACCACGTAGGCCAGCGCTTTTTCCTCGCTGGTCGGCGGGTCGGTGAACAGGTTGATGCGCGGCTCGCGGGCGTTGCCGCGGATGCGCACTCCGGCCGCCTCGACCTGCGGGTCGCCGAAAATGTCGCGGACCGCCGCGATATCCAGGCTGGGGTTGTCAACGGCATGCCCGGTGAAGATGACTTCGCCGTCCTCGATCTCGAGATTCTGGCCATAGGCCTGGTAGGAGCCCTCGGGGATGCGGATCACGCCGCTGGCCTGGGGTTCGAGGCGGTTGCGATCCCATTGCAGTTCCAGGCCACCGGCCAGCCAGGCCTCCATGCCCAGGGCGGCCAGCCTGGCATCATCGCCAAGGTCCAGCCCGAGCCGGCCCTGCAGCTGCGCAGCCATGGCCGAGTCTTCTTCTGCCTCTTCGGTTTCGCCGCGGATGCGGATATCGTCGGATGCGTTGATGCGCTCGGCCGCACCCGGCGGGACGCCGGCGCGGAGGTGATTGATGCGGATATCCCCATCGATTGTGGTCAGGCCTTCCGCCGAGCGCTGCAAACGGATCTCCGGACTGGCGCGCAGCTGCAGCCAGTCGACATTGGCAAAGACGAAATTCTCGCCGCTGAGCGAGGTTTCGACTTGCCATTGATCATCGACCAGGTCCAGGGCGCCGCTGAGGGTGGCCCGACCCTCCCCGGAGCGCAGGCTGCCGGTCACATCGGCGCTGGTCTCGGTACCGTCCAGGCGCAGCCGGATGTCTTCGATGCGAAGCCCCAGGGGTGCGTTGACGATCAGGCCTTCGCTGAGTTCGACGTGGCCATCCAGGCTCGGCCCGAGCAAGGCGCCACGCACCCGGACTTCGCTGTTCAGGCGCCCGCCAAGCTGGTCGAGGTCGGTGACCAGACGGTTGAACACGCCGATATCGGGAAGGCTCAAGCGGGCGTCGGCATCGATGGTGGCCGACGACAGATCCTGCAGGTCGAGCAGGCGCGCCTCGCCACTCAGGCGGCTGTCGCCTTCCAGCAGGGCCTCCAGCGAGACCTTGAGTAATTCGGATTCCGGTTCGAACGCCAGGCGGACGCGGTCGATGGCCAACAGGCTGGTGTCGGTGCCCAGCGGTTGCAGGACACCGGAGTCCAGGCGCAATTCGCCGGCCAGTGCGTCGACGCCACCGCTGGCCGTCCAGCCGGCCTGGACTTCCCCCGACAGCGGCGTGGTCAGGTTGAACACCGGGTCGAACGGGACCAGCAGCAGGTCCATCGGCACCTGCTCGATGGCGATGTCGGCCCGCCCGCCGTCTGCGACTTCCAGCGCGCGCAGGCAGATGCGACCGGTGCGATCGGTGGTTTCGACCAGGCAGCCGGCCTCGGCTTCGATGTTGCCGCCGGTCACGTTCAGGAGCAGCGGCTCGTCCAGGGCCCAGTCCCCGGCGATGGTCTCGGCCAGATCCAGCTGGTCGATGCGGCCGGACCAGGTCTGCAGTTCGGCCAATTCGCAGCTGTTGAACTGGCCGCCGGCAGCCATGTCGATGCTGCCGCGCTGGCCGACCAGGTTCAGGCGTGCACGGTGATCATCGCAGTGGCCATCGAGGGTCAGTTCAAGTTGCTCGATGCGCTCCCAGGGGTTGAGATCCAGCGCGCTCAGATGCAGCGCAAGCTCGGCGGCCGGCCGGTCATCGGCCCAGCGCAGGCTGGATTCAAGATCCGCCGACTGCAGCTGAATTCTGCCCCAGGCGGCGTCGTGCAGGGTGCCGGCCAGCGTGCCGGTCCCCGCCGCCAGATCAACCTGGCCGGCAAGCTGCAGGCGACCGGCAAGTTCCGGCAGGAGCTGGCGCAGGGCATTGGCGTCGAGAGCCAGTTGCCAGTCGCTGCCATCCACACTGGTCAGCTCGAGCCGGTTGTCGCCCAGCTCCACATTGAGCTGGCCGGCCTCGGGCTGGTCGCGGCGCAGACTGACCCGGCCCCGGCCGGACAGCGGCTGGTTGCGCAGTTCGCCATCCAGCGCACGCAGATCCAGCACGATGGCATCGGGTGCTGTGGCCTGCAGGCCCAGGTCGGCATCGATCCGGCCGGGCAGTTCTGCGGCAAAGCGGCCTGTGTCCAGGCCGACGATCTGCAGATCCAGATCGGCGTCGAGGGCCGGTGGCAGCTGGAGCCGGCCGCTGGCATGGATGCGTCCGGCCGCACCGGCATCGGCGCTGAGACGCTCGATGTCGGCCCGCTCCTGATTGCCCCGTGCGCGTGCTTCGATCTCCAGTTCCGGCTGATCGAGCAGGCGCAGCAGGCCGTCGAGTTCCATCCGCCAGTCGCTCAGCCGGCCGGTCACCAGCAGGGTCCCGGAACGGCTCTGCAATTGGCGCTGGTCGCCTTCGGCCAGCAGGGGCCAGTCCAGATCGCGCCAGCGCAGATCGGCGGCCAGTTCATCGTCAGCCGGCGACCAGCGGCCGCTGCCCTCGAGGCTGAGCGCGGCCGGCAGGGCGGTCAAGCGCAGCTGGTCGACGCTGATCCGGTCGGGGCTGGCGTCCAGGTCAAGCCCGCCGGTCAGGCGGGCCGTGGCCGGCCACGCCTCACTCAATGCAGCCAGATCCAGCGCTTCGGCTTCCAGCCGCAATCGGGCGCGCGGACCGGCGGCCAGGTTCACCGTACCGGTCAGGCCAAGCAGGCCGGAGAGCATTTCAACCCGCCCGGTGCGCACCTCGATCTGGTCCGGATCACCGGCCAGTTCAAAGGTCCACTCATTGTCGGGAATGCCTGGCCCCACGGCTTGCCCGGCCAGGTTGAGCTGCCAGTCCGGCAGGCCGCCACCGCCGTCGATGGCCAGATCCTCGATGGCCAGATCCAGCCCCGGCCAATCGCCCAGGCGACCGCCAAGCTCCAGTTCGGCATCGAGTGATTCCAGCGGCTCGCGCAGGGTGACCTGGCCGGCCAGGCGGGCCGGTCCTTCGGCATCCAGGTCAATCTCCAGCGCCGACAGATCGCCAGTGATCGTGGCCTGCACGCCCTGGCTGGTCGCATCATCCAGGCGGTAGTCGGCATTGATCGCCATCTGCCCGGCGAAGGGCTGGGCCAGGCCCCAGTCGCCGGTCATGGTCGCGCTCAAGCCCGGCAGTTCCACGGCCAGCTTGTCGAGCGTCAGTCGTTCTTCGGCGCGGCCGGCCAGGTCGACCCGGTCGATCCGGATCGGCGCATCGCTTTGGCCCGGATGGATGAGGAAGTCGCTTACACCAAGCTCGCGGATCACGATTTCGACCGGCAGGGTCAGATCCGGCAACACCAGTGGCGCGTCTTCGGTCGCTGCTGTCTCGGCGGCGGCCGGCAGATGAATTTCCCCGCCGCTGGCGCGCAGCCAGCGCACGTCTGCGCGCGGCCCGGGCGGCAGGTCAAGATGCACGGACAACTCCAGCCGGTCGATGGCGACGCTTGCGCCGGCTTGCTCTATCCTCAACCCCTGCAGCACCAGGCCATCACGCAGATTGCCTTCCAGCGTCTCCCAGGCCAGCGAGGGCGCGAACCCGGCAGCCCGGTCGAGCAGCCAGCCGGCGCCGGACCGGGTTGTGGTCAGCCACCACCAGCCGGCGGTCGCCGAGCCGATCAGTACGACGACGAGGACAGCGGCGATGATCAGAATTTTCTTCACAGCAGTCGCGTCCCGATGGTGAAGTGGATGCGCCAGGGCTTGTCGGCATCGTCCAGGGCCTGGGCGATGTCCAGCTGGATCGGGCCGATCACGGTATACCAGCGGAAACCGGCGCCGATGCCGTGCTTGAGCTTGCGCTCGTTCCAGTCATTGAAGGCATTGCCGATGTCGTAGAAGGCGGCCAGCGACCAGTTCCGGCCAACCCGGAATTCGTACTCGGCCGAGGCGCTGATGATGTGGTTGGCGCCGTTGCGATTGGTGCTCAGGGTCTCGAAGCCGTAGCCGCGCACGGACCGGTCGCCGCCGGTCTTGAAGCGGTAGCGCTCGGGCAGCTCGGTGATCGACAGGTCCAGGGTGCGCTCGTCCAGGGCGAGGTTGAGCGTGCGGGTGTCGGCCTCGGTGTAGCCCAGTTCGCCGGCCAGCAGCAGCTTGTGCCGTTCGCCGAAGATGGCGTGCCAGCGACCGCGCAACCAGGCCTGGGCAAAGCTGACGTCCGAGCCGGCCGCCTCATGCGCGCCCAGCAGCCGGGCCTCGACGATGTGACCGCGGGTCTCGAAGCCGGTCCCGGTGATGTTGGGCAGGCGCCAGGTCGCGCCCAGGGCGATGGTGTTGGTTTCGGTCTGGAGAAACTCGGCCAGCTCCGGATTGGCCTCCAGCAGGGCCTGGTTCTCCTCGCTCAGGCTGGCTTCGCGAAAGGCATCGAAGGTCTCATGCAACACGGCCACGAACAGCCGTTCTTCGATGGTCTGGAAGCGCTGGCGCCAGAACAGGCGGTCCTCGAGCCGGCCCAGGGTCAACTCGACCTGTTCGCGGCGGCCGTCAAAGGGCTCGAATACCGCTTCTTGCCGGTTTTCGTCATTGAAGCGGAAGTCATCCTGCTGACTGCGCAGCACACCGCCGGCGGTCAGGAAGCTGCCCGGGCCGCTGCCCCGGGGATGCAGGTATTCGCTGCGCAGCACGTATTCGCTGTCGGCCTGCTGGAAGCCAATGCCCGAGTCGAGGCGGTTGCCTCTGGAGGACAGGTAGTGACGGATCCAGCCCAGCTGTGCCCGGGCGCCGGTATCGGTGCCGAAGCCCAGCGTGGCGCGGTAGGAATCCCGTGGCCGGGTATCCAGACGATAGTGCAGGTTGATCTGGCCGGTCTCGGCGTCGCGCTGTTCCTCGACGATGATGCGTTCGAACAGCCCGGCCCGGGCCAGCACCTCGCGCTGTTCGTCCACGCGCTGGCGGGTATAGGGTTCGTCGGGCTCGATGATGGTCAGGCGATCGAGCAGACGGTCGCTGAAGGGGGTGGGTTCGGTGCTGTAGCCGGAAAACCGGTAGCGCTGGCCGGTTGCGAACTCAAGATCAACCGCGGCGCTGTTGCGGTCCGGGTCGACCAGCACCCTGCGCTGTTCGAAACGATGGTCGAAATAGCCCAGTTCATCAGCAATCTCTGTGACCGCGCGCCAGCCCGCGTTCCAGGTCGGATGATGCAGGATACGGCCCTCGCCCAGCGGCCAGCTGTCGCGCCAGGCTTGCAGGTCAGGGTGTTCGGCGCCGGGTCCGCTCAATTCCACATCGGCGCGCGCTATGGTGACCGGCTCGCCGGGCTCGATCCGGACCCGCGCCTGCCAGGGCGCATCATCGCCGTCGGGTTCGACCAGCCGCACCTCGATGCGCGGGTTGTAATAGCCGAACGGCTGCAGGGCCTGGCGGATTTCGGCGCGGGCATCGGTGGCCATCTGGCGCAGCCGCCAGACCGAGACCTCGTCCAGATTCTCGGCCTGGACCAGCCCCAGGTAGGCCCGGACATTGCCCAGCATGGCGCCATCGACGCCTTCGATGTCGGTCACGACCGGGCGGGCCGCCACCGTCAGGCTGACCGTCAAAAGGACCAGCGCTAGAGAAGACCGAAACAACACGGGCTACCACGCAGTGCGCACCATCAGAGAGTGCATCGTAACCTGTGGCCGGGCCGATGTCTTGAAAGTGCGGTTGATCAATAGTTGGCGGGAGACTGGCGATCCAGCTGACGGTAGCCAATGGCCTCGGTCAGGTGCTGCATGTTGATCGGCTCTGAATCTGCCAGATCGGCGATGGTGCGGGCCACGCGCAGGATGCGGTGGTGGGCACGGGCCGACAGTTGCAGCCTTTCGCAGGCCTGCTCCAGGAAATGGCTCATGTTCGGCGGCAGACGGCAGTGCTCGCGGATGCCGGTCACATCAAGGCGGGCATTGACCGATCCGCGCCGGGCCTGGCGCTCCCGCGCGGCGATCACCCGTTCGCGCACCGCTGCCGAGGGTTCGCCGGGCGCATGGCCATTGAGCGACTGGCGCGGGACTTCCACGTGCAGGTCGATGCGGTCCAGCAGCGGCCCGGAGATGCGGTCGCGGTAGCGCCGGGTCTGGTCGGGCGTGCAGGTGCAGCGGCCGGAGGGATCGCCGGCGTAGCCGCAGGGGCAGGGATTCATTGCCGCCACGAGCTGGAACCGGCTCGGGAACTCGGCCTGCACGGCGGCCCGGGAAATGATGATCCGGCCGGACTCCATCGGCTCACGCAGGACCTCGAGCACGTGGCGGCTGAATTCGGGCAACTCGTCGAGGAACAGCACCCCGCCGTGGGCCAGCGAGATCTCGCCGGGGCGCGGTTTCGAGCCGCCGCCGACCAGGGCGATGCCGGAGGCGGTGTGGTGGGGGGCGCGGAAGCGCCGCGTGCGCCAGCGCGCCGGCTCCAGGCCCAGCCCGGCGATCGAGGCCACGGCGGCGGCCTCCAGCGCCTCGTCCTCGCTCATTGGCGGCAGAATGCCCGGCAGGCGCGAGGCCAGCAGAGTCTTGCCGGTACCCGGCGGGCCCAGCAACAGTAAATTGTGCGAACCCGCCGCGCAGATTTCCAGCGCCCGCCGGGCGCGGTGCTGGCCCAGCACATCGGCCAGGTCGAGGAGCTTATCGTCGGCGACCGGCTCAACCGGCTGCGGTCGGAGCAGTTCGCCCTGGCCGTTGAGCGCGGCGACGACCTCGGTCAGGTGATCGGCCAGGTAGACCTCGGCGTCACTGACCAGGCTGGCTTCCTCGGCATTGGCCGCCGGCAGGATCAGGCGCCGGCCCTGGCGCCGGGCCTGGAGGATGGCGGGCAGACAGCCGCGGACCGCGCGCAGGCTGCCGTCCAGGGCCAGCTCGCCGAGAAACTCCCAGCGTTGCAGGTCTTCGGCGGTCACCTGTCCGGATGCAGCCAGCACGCCCAGGGCGATCGGCAGATCGAAGCGGGCGCCTTCCTTGGGCAGGTCCGCGGGCGCCAGCGAGACGGTGGTTTTCCACTGCGGACGGCGAAAGCCGGCATTGTCCATGGCCGCGCGGACCCGGTCCTTGCTTTCGCGCACGGCCGTCTCCGGCAGGCCGACGATGCCGAAGCCCGGCAGGCCGGGGCCCAGATGGACCTCGACCATGACCTGGGGTGCGTCAATGCCCACCTGGGCGCGGGAGAAGATGGTGGCCAGTCCCATGAAGTTCTTTTCTTATCAAATGCCCGGCCAGTATCGTTGCCGGGGCGAATATCGCCAATCAGACCGTGCCGCGACAGCTCGTAGGAAATCACCCCTATGATGCTAAGAACCAGTCCGGAATCATTCTCGTTTGTGTTATAGTTCCGGAACTCAATGTTTTCTTTACCCATCATGAACAGGAAGACCATGCGCTATTGGACCTTGATTGCTTCGGCCGGCACACTGCTGGGTGCTTCACTTGCTCTTGCTCAGGATCGCGATGAGACCGCCCAAGACGAAGACTCTGTTGACCTGGAAACCATCGAAGTCGTCGATACCGAGCCGCCGGCCCCGGCCTACCTGGGCTTCGATCCGGTCGATACCGGCCGCTCGGTGCTTGAACGCGAGTCCATCCGCAGCCACGAGAACGGCGAAGGCGACATGCTCGATGCGCTGCGTCTTCTGCCCAACATTTCCTTTGACGTCAACCAGCAGTCGGTCCGACGTGAAGACATCCAGGATCTCAGGCCGTCCGACATTTCGATTTCCGGCGCCCAGTTCTACGACAACAACATCCGCATCGACGGGGTCGGGGTCAACAACCTGCACGATGTCACCAACGACAACCCGTTTAACTTCAACGAAGTCGCCGGTTCGGCCTCGCAGACGATCTTTGTCGACCCGACCCTGATCGAAGTGCTCGACGTGCAGGATTCCAACGTCTCGGCCCGCTATGGCGACTTCACTGGCGGCGTGGTCGATGCGGTCATTCGTGATCCGCTGGGAACATTCGGCGGCACGGTGCAGTACGGCTATCAGAACGATGATTTCGTGCGCTACATCACCGATGGGCCGATCGACCCCGAGCGCGCTGATCTGCCGCCCGAGTTCACCCGCTGGCGCGCCAACGCCTCGGTCGACCTGCCGGTCAACGATCGCCTGCTGACCCTGATCAGTCTCGGCCGCCACGAGTCCGAGGTGCTTTACCCGATCAGCGAGGCTTACGGTGATTTCAGCCGCCGGCTGTCTTCGCAGTCCGATAATCTGATGCTCAGGAAGCTGTATCGGCTCAGCGATGACATCGACTGGCGCACCAGCCTGATCTACAGCCCCTATGAAAGCCAGGCCCAGAACGGCAACGCGGTCGACAACCTGATCCTGACCGAGGGTGGTGGTCTGACCTTCTATACCGAACTCGAAGGCGCGAGCGGGGAGTGGGACTGGCGCGGCCGCCTGTCATACGCCCATGCCGACATGTCGCGCGAGGCACCGCCGGCGAACTTCAGCTGGTCGTCCGATGCCCCGAGCATCGATTTCTGCACCAACCGCAACTGTTCGCAAGGCGGATTTGGTGACCTCGACCAGTGGCAGCGCGACTGGGTGATCGACGCCGAGGCCGAGCGCGCCCTGGGTCCAGGTACCTGGGCGGCCGGTGTGACGCTGGAATGGATCACCGCGTTCAAGGAGCGCAGTCGGGAGGCGCGCGCCTACTCGCGCGGTGATTTCGATCCGGGTACCGTCTGCGCCTCGCCCAGCGACCCGGCCTGCATCGACGGCGAAATCGCCCTGCCGTGGTATATCTCCTACCAGACCTACGAGGCCGAGGTCGATCTGTTCCGGAGCTCGCTTTGGACCGAGTACAGCGGTGAAATCGGCGCGCTGGACTACCGCGCCGGCCTGCGCTACTCGCACGACGATTTCCTCGACAACCACAACCTGGCCCCGCGCCTGAGCGCGGCCTGGACCTTTGCCAACGACTGGTCGCTGAGCGCGGGCTTAAACCGCTACTTCGGTACGGCAACAGTCGCCTACGCGATTCGCTCGCAGTATGCGGACTTGTTCCGATTTGAGCGCGAGCCCAGGGAAGAAAACGGCCAGCTGATCTACAGTGAAGAAGACTGGCAGCTAACGACTGTGACCGCGCTGCTGGGTTACCGCGAGCAGGATCTGGATACGCCCTACAGCGACGAGGCGACCATGGCGCTGACCATCCCCACGGAGATCGGCAGCTTCCGGGCCAAGGCGGTCTACCGCGAGTATCGCGACCAGCTGACCCGCTCACCGCTCGACCGGATCGAGGACGTCGATGGTATCGGCGAGCCGGTCCTGCGCCGGGTTTACGTGCCGACCAACGACGGCGAGACCGATTACCTGGGCCTGAGCCTGGAGTACTCGGGCAGCTGGCGCAACCATACCGTGCTGGCCAACATCGCCTGGTCGGAAACCAACACCAATTTCTCCGACTACATCAACTCCTCGGTCGACCTCGAGGAATTGGAATCGGAACTGGTGCTGTACCGTGGCGAGATCCTGTCGCTGGCCGAGCTGGACGACCGCGCCCAGCGCGAAAACTTCGCCACCCCGCTCCAGGCCAACCTGAGCCTGCAGTCGGTCTGGTTCGACTCGGCCCTGCGGACCACGCTCTGGGTGTACTGGCGCGACGATTACGAAACGATCGATCGGACCTTCGAGCGCGAGGAAGTCGATGGCATCACCTACCAGGTCTATGAGGACGTGACCCGCGATGCCTCGACCAAGGTCGATCTGAATCTGGATGCACGCATCCCGACCGGAGACCTGGCGGGCGAATTGCGCGGCGAGATCCGGGTGACCAACCTGTTCAGTGAGTTGCCGCAGGTCGATGTCACCGAGATCCGTCCCTACCAGCGCGGCCGGACATTCTGGCTGGGTCTGCGTTACGCCTACTGAGGCGGGCCATGAGGTCTTTTTGCGCGGCCTTGCGCGCGGCCGGCCCGGTGCAGTTGCTCCTGGCCGGCCTGGCTGTACTCAGCGTCCCGGCCACTGCCTCGGTGGCCGGCTGGCTGACCGGTCCGGCCGATGACTGGCCGGTCCGGCCGGGCCTGGCGCCGACGCTGACCTGGGTGGAAGACAACGACCCGGATCAGCGGCTCAGCCAGCCGCGCCCGGGGGATGCCGATCTTGACCGGCACGCGCTAAACGACAGCGAAAGGGCCCGGGTCGGTCATCTGGATGATCTGCTCAAATCCTTTCATGCGCGGCTGGGCGGACAGTTCCCCCAGCGGATGCAAGGCGTTCCGGTGCCCCGTGTTCAGGTCGTGGACAGCGCCAGTCCGTTTGCCCGCGCGCGCCAGGCCATGGTCTGCCTGCGGTTTGACCGGCCACCAGCCGTTGCCGGCGGCGAGGCGGCCTGGCTGGGCATCAACGGCAACGGCACTGTCTTTGCCGCCCGGCCCGACAACTGTCTGGCGCGCGATCTCAGCCAGATCGATCGGGAAGCGCTCCATTTTCTCCTGGCCCGCAACAACGGCAGCTGTCTGCTCAGCCTGGATGAGCAGCAGCGGATCGCGCTCGGCCCGGGCTGTGACGATCGGCGCCCGGACGCCCCGCTGGCCGGTCTGGCCCTGCCGGCCGCGGCCAACGTGCTTGAGGTCAGCCGGCCCCTGCTGGCCGAGGGCATAGCGCTCGAGCGCCTGGAAGCGGTGGTCCTGCACGAGGCCGCCCATTACTACCTGGCCCACCCGGCGACCTGGACGGCCAACAATGCCTACTTCTACTTTGCCGCCGAGCTGCATCAGCGCCCCGGCCCGCCACCACCGGCCGGGCACGCCGCCCAGGAGGCCGGACGAGAACTGGTGCTGGCCGCGCGCCGGGGCTGCCGGCGGCCGCAATGTCAGCGTCTGCATCAACAGCTGGCCCGGCTGGGGCTGGAGCGCTACACCGTCGAGCAGGCCGCCGACGAGTACACGGTCCGGGCGCTGCTGCTGATGGGTCGGGACCCGGGTGCGCTGATCAGCCATGTCCGGGCGCGCGGCAGCGCCGATCCGGCCTGGTCGGCCTCTGACTGTGCCGGTCGCGATGCCGAGGCCATGAGGATCGCGCCGCAGGGCTGGTCCAGGCCCCACCATGACCGCTGCTTCAGGATTCACCGCATCGAACGCTATATTGAACAGTTGCAAGTCTTGGGAGGAGCGACCTCATGATGCGTGATCAGACCCTGTTGCTGTGGATTCTGCTGACTCCGCTGGTCATCTGCTCGGTCATTATGCTGGCCCTGGTGCTGGAGCGTTTTGCCTTTCTGGTCCGTCACCGGCGCGTGGCTGCGGCCACCTGCGAGACCTTCGATCGCCTGCTTGTCGAAGGGCGCACGAGCCAGGCCGCTGATGCCATCGCGGCCGAGCAGCCGTTTTTTGCCGATGCCCTGAGCAGTCTGGAAAGGCACGCCGACCTGCCGCGCGACGTGCGCGATGAGCAGGCCTCGCTGCAGCTCGACCAGGATGTCCAGCGGCTCAAGCGCGGACTGTCGGCGCTGCCGCTGATCGCCACCCTGGCGCCGATGTTCGGCCTGGCCGGGACGGTGACCGGCATGATCGTGGCCTTTCGGGAAATGGAGCAGCACGTCGGCCCGGTCGAGCCTGCGGTGGTCGCCGGCGGCCTGTGGCAGGCCATGATCACCACCGGGATCGGCCTGGCGATCGCCGCGCCCAGCGTGCTGTTCCACGGCATCTTCGTGTCCGCGGCGCGCCGCCGGCTGGGCGAAGCCCGGCTGATTCTCAACCGCCTGTCGCTGGCCATGGACAAGCACTCCAACGGGCAATGATCGGCCGTCACGTTCAAGCCGACGACGAGGAAACAGGCGGCCAGACCAGCTACCTGACCTCGATGGTCGACGTGCTGTTCATGCTGCTGGTCTTCCTGGTCCTGACCGCCAACGCCGCCCACTACCAGATCACGGTCGATCTGCCGGAATCGTCGCGCGCCGAAGCGCTGGAGCCCGACGCCTGGCTGATCGAGGACCGCGGCCCGGGGGCGGGCTGGCATTTCCAGGGCGAGACCTTCACCTCGCTCGATGGCCTGGCGGGCAGCGTTCGCGAGCGGCTGGCCCGCGAGCCTGATCCCAGCCTGACCGTGGCCGTGGAGTCCACCAGCCAGGCGCAGCGGCTGATCGACCTGCTCGAGACGCTCAACCAGACCGGTGTTCAGGACGTGCGCATCGCCACCCAGGGTGGTGGGCAATGAGGCGCCTGGCCGACCGGCGCTGGCTGCTGGCCATGGCGATCATCTCCTGCCTGGTCCACCTGAGCCTGTTCGCCGCCGCCGAACGCCTGGTCAGCGCGCTGAGCAATGATCGGGTCGAGCGCAGCTCGGTCCGGGTCGCGCTGGGTTCCACCGGTGCCGCCCCCGGCCAGCTCGAGCAGCAGCCGGCCACCGAGACCGCCGAGCCGGTGCCCGAGCCGCCGGTCGAGGACATCCCCGAGGAAGTGGTCACCGAAACGCCCGAGGTGGTCGAGCCGGCGCCGGAAGAAACGCCGCCCGAGCCTGATCCCGAGCCCGAACCCGAGCCCGAGCCGGTCGAAGCCCCACCCGAGCCCGAGCCGCCGGCCGTGCAGGATGTGACCGGCAGCCTCGGCCTGGCCGGCGAGAGCGACCCTTCCGACCAGGTCGACACCGAGGGCGACACCCGTCAGGAAGGCTTCGAGGCACCTTACGACTACGACGGCGCGGTGCTGGCCCACTTGAGCGGCTTCCGGCAGTTTCCGATGCAGGCGAGGATGCGGCGCGAGCAGGGCGAGGTAGGTGTGGCCTTTGTGATCGATCGGGCCGGGCGGGTGCTGCGCGCGCGCATTACCGAAGGCTCGGGCAGTCGCCGACTCGATCGCGCCGCGCTCGACCAGATCGACCGGGCTGCGCCGTTTCCACAAGCCCCGCCGGAAGTCGAATGGACCGAGCGCAGCTATCGGGCCACCATTCGTTTCGAACTGCGCTGACAAGGTATGACGATGCGCTTGATTCCAACTAAACGCCGCTGCCTGATTCTGCTGGCTTTGTGGCTGAGCATGATTAGTGCGGCCACCGCCGGGGAGATCGACACGCTGTCCCTGTGGGAGCGCTACCTGCAGCCTCAGGCCTTGTGGCCCGAGCGCGCGCCGCACGCCAGGCGCGACCTGGCGCCGCTGCCCCCGCCCGTGCGCTCGCCCGATGACCCGCTGGCCCGCCTCGGTGAGCAGCTGTTCCACGAGGTTGGCCTGTCGTCGGATGAAAGCGTCAGCTGCGCCTCCTGCCATCTGCCCGAGCACCAGATGGGCGATGCGCGAACGGTTTCCGAAGGGGTCGCCGGGCGGGCCGGCCGGCGCAACTCGCCCACGCTGATGAACGTTGATCAGTGGGAGGCGCTGTTCTGGGACGGCCGGGTCGACGCGCTGACCGAGCTGGCCAACCACCCGCTGGCCGACCCGCTGGAGCTGGACTTCAGCCCCTACCAGGCCGCCCGCCGGATCCGGCGCGATACGGCCTACGCCGAATCCTGGCCGGCCGCTTTTGGCGATGCGCCGGTGGTCTGGGATCGAATCTCGCAGGCGCTGGCGGCGTTCATGGAGACCTTCCGCAGCGAGCCCGGGCCGCTGGATCATTTTCTGAGCGATATCGAGGCCGGTGACTTCGCCAGCGCCGCCACCCGTCTTGACGACCAGCAGCTGCTCGGCCTGCATCTTTTCCGCACTGAGGCTGGCTGCATCAACTGCCACAACGGGTCGCTGCTGTCCGACGGCGAGTTCCACAACATCGGCCTGCATTACTTCGCCCGCCGCTTTCACGACCTGGGCCGCTATGAAGTCACCGGCAATGACGAGGACATGGGCGCGTTCCGCACCGCCACCCTGCGCCACGTCAGCCAGACCGGCCCGTGGATGCACAACGGCCTGTTCCCCAGCCTGCACGGGATCGTGCGCATGTACGAACACGGCGGTGCCCGACCGCGCCGCCCCCAAGACCTGCCCGAGGGCGAGTTCTATCCTGAAACCAGCGAGCGCCTGCAGCCGTTCGATCTGACCGACGAAGAACGTCGCGCGCTGCTGGCCTTTCTTGAGCTGCTTTGAAACCCTTTGCTTCGCAAGTCGACCGTCATGCCAGGTCCGACCTCAGGCTGCTCCCATACCAAATAATAATCTAAATGATAACGCTTTACATAAGCGTTTAGTATGTGCTAAGGTCCCGGAGTGTGAACTTACGGGTGATTTTCTGAGGATTGAATCGATTTGACCGACCCCACGTTTTTGAGCGCAAAGTTAACGGAGAAAGAAGTGAACTTGAAAGCCGGATTTTTGATAAGCGTACTCGCGCTTGGCGCAACTTCGTTCGCACATGCGCAAAGCTATGCCATAACGTTCGACGTCTATTATTCAGGCAGTCAGACGGTCGGCAGAATGGACTTTGACGATGCTAGTGAAAAAGACGTGGTGATCGAGGCTGACGACGATATATATCCTACAGACTTTTGCTATGTCCCAGGTAGTAATCTTTATTTTGCTCAGTGCAGCTTTAAGGATCGGACAACGGGAACGATTAGGTTCGGTATTTCGAGCACTGAACCCGGCCAAGTCGATTGGCTTAATGCGAATTGTCCGAGTTGGCTTAATAGTGGCGATCCATTTGTAGATATTTGTGAATATAGGAGTTACTGATGATTCTATACTTCGTTTTTGCTATTTTAATCAACGCTCCTCTCTATGCTATTGCTGCTGAAGGCGCGACTTTTGAAGAACTTCTTGACATGACGCACAACCACATGGAAGCGGTTGAGGCACCTGAGCTGACGCGTGCGCTAGAAGCGGCAGGTTGCACGGTGGCCGGGAGTTTTGATGGGGGAGAAGCGACCATTCGCACCGATCTTGGCGTGATGCTTCGTGCAGAATCCACCGGAACAAGAGTTTTTGCGCGCTGCGCCGGCAATGAAGGCGTCGTCCTTACACGACATTACCGAGTTGACAGGGTTGTCAACGGACGCGTCAGAGGCACACTGTCAAATGAGATTGAGCCTGGGAGACGGGGCGTCGGCGACGGGCCAGTGATGCGGCTCGGGCGTTCGGAAACGGGTCCGGCCGCTTACGCAATGACGTGGCGGGATGAGTGGGGTCAGCAATACAGCATCACTGCCTACGACAAGCAAGACGCGGAACACGCGGCACGGACGCTGATGCCACTGCAGGTAAGCCTGCGCCGCAGCATCGATTGAGGTCGATCCTGCGCCCCATGGACCCACATCAGCTGTAGGCGCGATATGAATAAAGTGCCCCGAGAGTCACTCATCGGCCTCGTGCTCAAGGGCACTCTCGTGGCTTTTTCGATTCTGGTTTACCTGGTGTCCTGGGGGTTCACCCCCTTGGTTTTGCTCGCACCGCCCGTGCTTCTGGTGCTGGGCTTGATTCTCTTTATGCGCGGGGCAAAGAAAACCGCCATCGTGATCGGCTACTGGGCGTTGGCCACGTTTTTCATGGGTCCAATGCTGAGTTTTGACCGACTCGTGATCTGGGTCCTTGTATTCGGGTTCGTGCTGATGGCGGTTCTGTTCATCAAGAGCATGACCGACGCGCGCAAACCCGGGATGGGAAATCCGCCTCCCGTGTAGCGCGTCCTGGACCCGCTTGCTGCATTGGCTGAAAAGTACCAGTTTCAGTACAATAAATGATCTTTTCAGTGCAAAGCCAATCATGGAGAACATACTCACCGCGGCCGAGCTCAAACGTCGGGGAATGGCGGCGATCGAGGACAGGCTGGCCAACGGCCCGGTGCATATCGTCAAACGCAATAAGCCCGCGGCGGTGGTCATCTCGGAGGCCGAATATCGTCGTCTTGCCGGGCAGCAGCCCGATTCGGTTCCCGGCCTGTCGGCCGTGCAGTGGTTGCTTTCGCAGCCTGCCGAAGGCACCCGCAGCAAGGAGGATATCGACGCAGCACTGTCGGTCGAGCGCGACTGGTGATCATCTTCTTCGATGCCAGTGCGCTGATCTATCTCATTGAAGGCCAGCGGCCCTTCGCCGACGAGGCCCGTGCTGCGCTCAAAAAACACGTCATGTTGACCGGCGATCGCGCGTTTCGGCGTGTGAGCGGTCTGAACGTCCTCGTGCCTGGCTGATTGACAGCCAGGATCCAACTCAACGAAAAACTTTAATTTGGCAGTATGCTGAGCGGCCGTTGCCGTCTGTCGTTCGTTGAAGATGTTTCTGTTGCTCCTCGTCACCCTGGTCTGGGCGTTCAGCTTTTCGCTGATCGGCGTCTATCTTTCGGGTCAGGTCGACGACTACGTTTCGGTGTTCATCCGCACCGCGCTGGC
>JBKHEF010000034.1:0-26459 GCA_046540955.1 Wenzhouxiangella sp. | reverse complement strand
GAACCCGTCACTTCTTCACCACCCGATCAATCTCGACCAGCGTCTCCAGCATGCCACGCATGTCGGCCAGGCGCATGGAGTTCGGTCCGTCGCACAGGGCCTTTTCGGGCTCGGGGTGGGTCTCGCAGAACACCCCGGCGATGCCGACCGCCACGGCAGCCCGGGCCAGCACGGGGATGAACTCGCGCGCCCCGCCCGAAGACTCGCCCTGCCCGCCCGGCATCTGGACCGAGTGGGAGGCGTCGAACACCACCGGACAGCCGGTCTCGCGCATGATGGACAAGGCCCGCATGTCGGTCACCAGGTTGTTGTAGCCGAACATGTAGCCGCGCTCGCAGACCATCAGCTGCTCGTTGCCGGTCGCGGCCGCCTTTTCGATCACCCGGGTCATTTCCCAGGGCGAGAGGAACTGGCCTTTCTTGATGTTGACCGGCTTGCCCGCAGCCGCCACGTTCTGGATGAAATTGGTCTGACGGCACAGAAAAGCCGGGGTCTGGAGCACATCAACCACCGCGGCGACCTCGTCGATCGGGGTGTCTTCGTGCACATCGGTCAGCACCGGCACACCGATCTGACGCTGCACCGCCTGAAGAATCTTCAGGCCATGGTCCAGGCCCGGGCCACGGTAGCTCTTGACCGAGGTCCGGTTGGCCTTGTCGAACGAACCCTTGAAGATGTAGGGCAGACCCAGCTCATTGCTGACCTCGCGCAGATGCCCGGCCACGTCCAGGCACAGCTGTTCAGACTCCAGGGTATCGGGTCCGGCGATCAGGAACAGCGGCTGGTCCAGACCGGCCTCGAAACCGCAAAGCTTCATGCCCCGGCCTCCAGCCGGCCCTGGCGCCGGGCCAGGGCGGCGCGGATGAAGCCGGTAAACAGCGGGTGGCCGTCGCGCGGGGTCGAGGTGAACTCGGGGTGGAACTGGCAGCCGAGGAACCAGGGATGCCCGGGCAGCTCGACGATTTCGACCAGCGTGCCGTCGGCCGAAAAGCCTGCCAGCCTGAGGCCGTGCTCGACCAGCCGGTCGCGGTAGCCGTTGTTGAACTCGTAGCGGTGGCGGTGGCGCTCGAGCACTTCGTCACGGCCATAGAGCTTGCGCGCCAGGGTATCGCTGACCAGGCAACAGCGCTGGGCCCCCAGGCGCATGGTCCCGCCCAGGTCCGAGTGCTCGTCGCGCAGCTCGCGCTGACCCTTCTCGTCCATCCACTCGGTGATCAGCCCGATCACCGGGTGCGGCGTGTCCGGATCGATCTCGGTGGAATTGGCGCCGGCCAGGCCGCAGACATTGCGGGCAAACTCGACCACCGCGGTCTGCAGCCCCAGGCAGATACCCAGGTAGGGGATCCCGTTTTCGCGGGCGTGGCGGATTGCGGCGATCTTGCCCTCGAAGCCGCGCTCGCCGAACCCGCCCGGGACCAGGATGGCGTCGACATCGGCCAGCATCCCGACCCCGCTGCTCTCGATTTCTTCCGACTCGACCGGCTTGATCCGCACCGCGACGCGGTCGGCCAGCCCGCCGGCCAGCAGGGCCTCGTTGAGCGACTTGTAGGCATCGGCATGTTCGACGTACTTGCCGACCATGGCGATGGTGACCTCGTGCTCGGGCCGGGCCCGGCGCTCGACCACGTCCTCCCAGTCCGACAGGTCCGGCGGCGAGGCCTTGATCCCGAGCCGATCGAGGACAATGCGGTCCAGCCCCTGGCGGTGATAGAACAGCGGGATCTTGTAGATGTTGTCCACGTCCACCGCCGAGATCACCGCCTCGGCCGGGACGTTGGTAAACAGCGCGATCTTCTTGCGCTCGTCATCGGAGATCATGCGCTCGCAGCGACACAAAAGCACATCCGGCTGGATGCCGATCGAGCGCAACTCCTTGACCGAGTGCTGGGTCGGCTTGGTCTTGATCTCGTTGGCCGCTTTCAGGTACGGCACCAGGGTCAGGTGAATGAACATCGCCTGGCGGCCGTACTCGGACCCGAGCTGGCGGATCGCCTCCAGAAACGGCAGCGATTCGATGTCGCCGACCGTGCCGCCGATCTCGACCAGGGCCACGTCGTAGCCTTCGACCGCCTGGTTGACCGAATCCTTGATCTCGTCGGTGATGTGCGGGATGACCTGCACGGTCGAGCCCAGGTAGTCACCGCGGCGCTCCTTGGCGATCACGTTGGCGTAGATCCGGCCGGTGGTGAAATTGTTGCGCTGGGTCATGCGGCTACGCACGAAGCGCTCGTAGTGGCCCAGGTCGAGGTCGGTTTCGGCGCCGTCTTCGGTGACAAAAACCTCGCCGTGCTGGAACGGGCTCATCGTGCCCGGGTCGACATTGATGTAGGGGTCAAGCTTGAGCAGGGTCACGCGCAGGCCGCGGGCCTCGAGGATCGAGCCCAGCGAGGCGGCCGCGATACCCTTGCCGAGCGACGAGACCACGCCACCGGTTACGAAGATCAAAGAGGTCATGCCCGGAGATTCCTGCACAGCTGAGGACCGGGATCACATTCTAACCGAAAAGCCTTCCGCCTCCTCCGCGGAAGTGCGGGGCATTTCCGCTCCAGGCCCGTGAGCGGCTCATTCCAGCCACAGCATGCTGGCCATGCGCCCGCACTGGCCATCGCGGCGGAAGGAAAAGAACCGGGCCGGGTCGGCCGCGCTGCACAGACCGCTGTCGATGACCACGCCCACCCCGGCACGCGCGAGCAGTTGGCCGGCAATGTCTTTGAGATCGCACCGCCATGTTCCTTGTGGGTCGGTGGAAAAACCGGTCGAAAGATCCAGCCCAAGGGCCTGGAAGGCCGAGCGCACCGCCTCGCCAACCGCATAGTACGGGGCGCTGATGCCCGGCCCGATCCAGGCCACCAGTCGACCGGGGTTGACCGGCATGGCCTCGACCAGCGCCCCGGGGATATCGGCGGCCAGTCCGCGCCAGCCGGCATGGGCGGCACCGATCACGCCGGCGGCCGGATCGACCAGCAGCAGCGGCAGGCAGTCGGCGGTCTGGATCGCCAGCACCGGGCCGGGCCGGTCGGTCCAGATCGCATCGGCCTCGATGCCCGGGCGCCACTGATCGTGCCGGATGACGCGCCGGCCATGGACCTGGGCCAGCCAGGCCGGCGCGGCCGGCAGCAGCGCGGACAAGCGGCGTCGATTCTCGGCCACCGCGGCCGGATCATCGCCGCAATGCAGGCCCAGATTGAAGCTGGCCCAGGGGCCGGCGCTGACACCACCTGAGCGCGTGGTGCTGAACGCCCCGATGCCCGCCATCGACCAGTCAGGGCGAATCAGGTCCATCACCCAACTCCAGAACCTCGATCAGGGCCGCCAGGTCGGCCGGTACCGGCGCCGCCACGGCAATCGCAGCACCGCTTTCCGGATGGGCCAGCTCCAGCCTGAACGCATGCAGCGCCTGGCGCCGAAAGCCCTGCCAGCACTCGCGCTGGGCTGCGCTCAGGCCGGCCGGTGAGCCGCTGCGACCGTAGACCGGATCACCGACGATGGGATGGCGGATATGCGCCATGTGGACCCGGATCTGGTGGGTGCGCCCGGTCTCCAGCCGTACATCGAGCAGGGTGCTGGCGGTCAGGCGCCGACTGATCCGGTAGTGGGTCAGCGCCGCTCGGCCATCGGGGCGAACGACCTGGCGCCGCCGGTCAACCGGATGGCGGCCCAGTGGGGCATCCACGCAGCCACCGGCGATCAACTCCCCCCATACCAGGGCCAGGTAGCGGCGCTGGATGGCGCGTTCTTTCATCATCGCCACCAAGCGCCGGTGGGCGCGCAGGGTTCGGGCAATGACCAGGCAGCCACTGGTGTCCTTGTCGAGACGATGGACCAGGCCAGCCCGCGGCAGCGCGGCCAGCCCGGGGTCATGGTGCAGCAGCGCATTGACCAGGGTGCCATCGGGATTGCCGGAGCCGGGATGGACCACCAGTCCCGGCGGCTTGTCAACGATGAGGATGGCCTCGTCCTCAAACAGGATGGCAAGCTCGATCGCCTCGGCCGCCGGGCTGTCGGCGCGCGCGGACAGCTCGACCTCCAGCACCACCTGGTCGCCCGCAGCGACGGCATGGCGCGGCTTGACCTGCTGGTCGTTGAGCCGGATATCGCCGCTGCGAATCCAGCCGGCCAGCCGACTGCGCGAGAAATCAGGCCAGACCGAGGCCAGCAACTGATCCAGGCGCTGGCCGGCCTGGCCGGCGTCCACCAGCAGTCGCTGGACGACGCGATCGGTCATGATCTGGACCTGCTAAGCCCGCCACGGGCCACGATTAACGACGATTTACCCGGCAATCTGCGATCATGTCTGGTCATGTCGGCCTCTGACCCTTATCATTCAATCCCAATTATGCAGACTCTCAACGCCTCCCGCCGCCTGCCCTGGCCCCTGATCGTCCTTATGCTGCTCGTCATGGCCCTGGCCACCGGCTGCAATCGTGAAACCCGCGACGACGATCGCGGTGCCGAAGAGCTCTACGCCGAAGCCCAGCGCGCGCTCAATGCGCGCAATTACGGCAATGCGATCGAACTGTACCGGCAGCTGACCATCCGTTTCCCGTTCGGCCGCCATGCCGAGCAGTCCCAGCTCGACATGGCGTTTGCCATGTACCGGGCCGGCCAGTCCGAGCGGGCCCTGACCACCCTGGACCGCTTCATCCGCACCTACCCGACCCATCCCAATGTCGACTATGCCTGGTATCTCAAGGGTCTGGTTCACTATGACGATGCCATGGGTTTTCTGCGCCAGATCTTTCCCGATCAGGTGGTCGACCGTGATCAGCAAAGCACCCGTCGTGCCTTTACCGATTTCCGTGAGTTGATCCAGCGCTACCCGCAAAGCCGCTACGTGGCCGACGCCCGCCAGCGCATGGTCTTTCTGCGCAATGTCATGGCCGACTACGAGATCGAGGTGGGCGAGTACTATTTCCGCCGCGGTGCCTACATCGCCGCCATCAACCGGGCTCGCTACACCATCGAGAACTACCCCGGCGCGCCCGCCAACGTCGATGCCCTGGCCCTGATGGAACGGTCCTATGCGCGCCTGGAGCTCGACGAACTGGCCCAGGACACCCGCCAGGTGCTCGAGCACAACTACGCCGACCTGCTCGATCAGACCGAACGCGAGGGCTGGTTGCGGCGCCTGTGGCCATTCGATTGAGCCCTGCTGACTGCCAGGTGCGGTTCAGCGCTCATCTTGATCGGCTCGAAGGCGAACTGGACCGGCGCTGCTGCGCCGGCGGCGACGGCGACTCGCGGCTGTGTCAGGCCATGCGCTATGTCCTGCTCGGCGGTGGCAAGCGACTGCGCCCGCAACTGGTCTATGCCAGCGGAGAGGCCCTGGGCCTGGACCCTAATCGCCTCGATGCCATTGCCTGTGCGGTCGAGATGATCCACTGCTATTCGCTGGTGCACGACGACCTGCCGGCCATGGACGATGACGACCTGCGCCGTGGTCGGCCAACCGCCCATCTGGCCTTCGACGAAGCCACCGCCATCCTGGCCGGCGATGCACTGCAGGCGCTGGCCTTCGAAACCCTGGCGGCCGAGCCGACCCTGAACGACCCTGTTCCGGCCGCCGCGGCCATGATCGCCGAGCTGGCCTCGGCCTGCGGCGCGCTGGGCATGGCCGGCGGCCAGGCCCAGGACATGGCCCTGGAGCACCAGCAACCCGACCGGGCAACGCTGGAGACCATGTTCCGGCTCAAGACCGGCGCACTGATTCGGGCGGCGGTCATGATGCCCACTGCCCTGGTGCCGAGTTTGTCAGACCAGCGCCGTGCCGACCTGCGCGAATTTGCCGAACTGATCGGCCTGGCCTTCCAGATTCGCGATGACCTGCTCGATATCGAAGGTCAGACCGAGATCATCGGCAAGACCGCCGGGGCTGATCAGGCCCACGGCAAGGCCACCTGGCCCGGTCTGTTCGGAGTAGAAGCCGCGTATCGACGCATCGAGCAGCTTGATGCCCGGGCGCGCGTTGCCCTGGACCGTTTCGGCGGTCAGACCGAGGCTCTGCACTGGCTGGCCGACCGCCTGGTCGACCGCCACAACTGACCGGCCTTCAGCGCCGGCGGGCCGACTTCGGCCGAAACGCCTTGCAGACCGCCTCGTCGGTTTCCAGGTAAGGCCCGCCGATCAGATCGATGCAATAGGGCACCGCCGCGAAGATTCCGTGGACCGGCGGGCTGGCATCAGGGAGCCCGGCGAGGGTCTCGGCGATGGCCTTGGGCTGGCCGGGCAGGTTGATCAGCAGCGCCTGGCCGCGGACCACCGCAACCTGGCGCGAGAGGATCGCGGTCGGCACGAAAGTCAGGCTGATCTGGCGCATCTGTTCGCCGAACCCCGGCATCTCCCGATCGGCCACGGCCAGGGTGGCTTCCGGGGTCACATCGCGCGGCGCCGGGCCGGTGCCACCGGTGGTCAGGACCAGATCGCAGCCGGCTTCATCGACCAGTTCGATCAGCGTGGCGCTGATTGTGGCCTGCACATCCGGGATCAGGCGGGTTTCCCAGTGCAGCGGGTTTTTCAGCGCGCGCCCGAGCCAGTCCTGGAGGGCCGGGATGCCCTGGTCTTCATAGACCCCGCTGGAGGCCCGGTCGCTGACCGAGACCAGGCCGATGCGGGCTGATTCGTAGTCTGAGGCAGTCACTGATCGATCCATGCTCAAGGTTCGGGTCACAACCCTGCAGTGTGCCACAGCCGGGTCGGCCCAGGGCTGCGAACGGTTGGCGGTTACGGCCCGCCAAGCGCTGCAGCGACCGCCTGCTCAAGTTCGCTGTCGAGCGGCTGGACCCGCGAGCCAAAGCTGTCCAGCACTGTCCCGTCGCGTCCGATCAGGTACTTGGTGAAGTTCCAGCGCGGGGCCTGCTCGACCTCGGCCAGGGCCCTGAACAGATCGTTGGCGCCCTCGCCGCGCACGCCGGTGGTGGCAAACATCGGAAAGGTCACCCCGTAGTTGACGTAGCAGACCTCGGCGGTAGCCTCTTCCTCGGCCAGTTCCTGGTTGAAGTCATCGCTGGGGAAGCCCAGCACCACCAGGCCCTGGTCGCGGTATTTTTGGTACAGCGCTTCCAGATCGCTGAACTGGCCGGTAAAGCCACAGCGACTGGCGGTATTGACCACCAGTACCACCTTGCCGGCGTAGGCCTGGCACAGGTTCTCTTCCTGGCTCGAGGCCAGCCGACGGTGGGAAAAATCCAGCAGGTTATTGCAGGCCGCGGCCGCTATATCGCCTGCCAGAATCAGCCCGAGACAGGCTCCAATCACAATGAAAGACCGACGCAACATGGCGTTCTCCTGAAAGCTGCAACTCTTAGACAGTATGCGCTGCAGCCCGATCAAGCAGGAGTGAAGAAGCCCCTCTGGGGCACGATCAGTCGGCCGGGAGGCCCAGCAGCCTGCAGACCGTGTCGCGCCGCTCGGCATCTTCGAGCAGATCGGCCAGGGTATGGCGGTCGAAAACCGCCAGCACGGCCTCCTGGGCCTGCTGGCAGATCTCGCGCAGCCGGCAGGCCGGCGTGATCACGCAGGCATTGCCCGGGCGCATGCATTCAACGAAATGGAAATCCGGCTCGAGCAGGCGGATGACCGTCCCCAGCAGAATCCGGTCCGGCGGGCTGCCCAGACGCAATCCGCCACCGCGACCGCGACGGGCAGTCAGCACCCCGCAGGCCGTCAATTGCAGGGCCACCTTGTTCAGGTGGGCCCGGGAAATGTCGTAGGCATCGGCCACCTCGCGGACGCTGGCCGACTGCGCCGGCGCCGAGGCCAGGTAGATCAAAAGCCGCAAGCCATAGTCGGTGTACTGGGTCAGTCGCATGGCATTACAAGCCTCTCCTGCGGGGTAAGGACTCCCGCGTTTGTCATGCGACCCTGACTGATCGGCCGGTTCAAGCCTCCGGGTAAGGATGGGCCACACCCGTGTGGCAATCGATACAGGTCTGGCGCTCGTCCGGATCGCGATTGTTGTTCATTGTATGCATTCCGACCGCCATCCGGCTCATGTTTTCCGGCGGCGGGTCGTCATAGACGCGCGCATGACAGGCCTGGCAGGTCGATGAGTCGATCGAGCGCAGGTAGTCATGGGTCAACTCGGCCCACTCCAGGCGATGCTCTTCCAGATGTTCCTGGGTATTGAAGCCCGGGGTGGTAAAAAATCGCCACAGGTCGGGCGAGACCGCGATCTTCTTTTGCAGATAGGCAAACGGTTCGCGCGGCAGGTGGCAATCGCGGCAGTTGACCACGATGCCGGATTCATTGTCGCCGTGTACCGAAGCCAGCACTTCGTCCTGCAGGGAATGGTTGCTGTGGCAGGTCATGCAGAACTCGTCGGTACTGGTGGCATGCAGGGTGGTCTGCCCGGCGTAGAACGCCACGGCGCCGAAAACCGCGCCGCCGACAATCAGGGTGAAGATCGACAGCTTCGCGCTGGGTTTGAAGATTTTTCGCCAGTTCATCCGGAAAGGTCAGTCCTTTTCAAAAAAAGAGCAAGTGACAGGAGAGGCAATTCCGCCCCGGCAGACCGGGGCGGCAGAAACGACAGTGCCAGGTCAGACGCTGTCAAGCACTTCCATGCCCTCTTTGATCAGGGCATCGGCATTGTCGAGCACGCGGTGGGCTTCTTCCCAGTTATGGAAGCCTTCGCTGTTCTCGACCCAGATGAAATCCCAGTAGAACTGGGCTTCGCGATGGATCTGCTGAAGCCGGGTCAGGGTGATTTCATCCAGGGCATCGTTGTCCCGCTTGGCCGCCACGGCATCGATGAACTCGGCCAGTTCACGGCCGATGCGGTTCTGTTTCTGGTAGACCCTGCCCTGGACACCCTCGGCGCGCTCGATCACACCCTCGGCACCCCAGTTGGCGTGACAGCCCAGACAGGTGCTCTCGACGTGGGTCAGCGGGCTGCGCCAGTGGTGCTCGGTATATTCACCACCATCAGCATCCTTGGCGGTCGGCATATGGCAGTCGGTGCACTGCAGGCCCAGCTTCGAATGGACATTGACTTCCCGGCCCTCGTGATACAGCTCATATTCGGGATGCTGCATCTTGGCGACCAGGGCCCCGGTACGCGGGTGGACCCACTCATCCGAGCGCTGGGCTGCGTTGTAGTGTTCGAGCTGAGCCTCGACATGCAGGCCGGTCGACCAGGGCAACTCGACCTTGCGGGTCTCGGCGTTGAAGTGATAGTTGGTATGGCACTGGGCGCAGACCAGGTCGGTCCGGCCTTCCGGCTCGATGTTGACGAACGTGTCATGCGCAATCCCTTCGTCCAGCCAGGTACGCACATGGCGCAGCGATGCATCTTCCGCCGAATGGCAGTCCAGGCAGCCGATGGTGTTGGAGCCGATGACCTTGGAAAACGGCATCGAATACCAATCGTCACCATGGACCTCATTGAGTTTGGCCACATCGGTGGTCTTGCAGCCGATGCAGGTCGCCGGCCGCTTGTCCCAGTCCGGCAGGCGCTCGGTGTCGATCACATCGGTCAGGGCATGGAAATGTCCGCGCGAGCGATAAAAACCCTTCGAGAAAGGAAAGCCGTCATAGGCCACCTTCAGGAACGGGTACATTTCAAGGTAATCAATCTTCTTGATGTCGAGATCCTCGGCTTCGGCCCGTCCGCCGCCGCCGTAGGTCGTGGTCTGCATCTCGGCGGTGCGCGTCCAGCCCTCGTACTGGGCCGGGAAATAGCGCTTCCAGTTGTCGGTGACGGTGGCTTCATCCAGGCTGTCGAAGCCTTCGAATTCCGCTTTCTCGTCTTTATCGCCGTCAGACGGACTGCTGGAGACCGCAGCCATGGCAGCCAGGGCAAGACACAGCCCGACGAGTAGAACGACAAACCAATTGTCCTTGCGCATGCTTCCTCCTCAACAGAGCATTTGCGATCAGTGACAGCAGATGTATATCAAGAATTATGAATAAATACTTTAAATATGCATCTTGTGCTTGAGCATAGAAAAGCGTCAAGGGAATGTCAACACGATCCCCCGGAAAAACCGGTTATTGCGAGCGCTTCTCAGTCGCATAGCCAGCATCGGCCCATCGCTGCGCACAAATTCAAGACTGTCATAATCCTGATATGAAATACTTGTTTACACTAGTCCTGACATGGTGATCCAAGGCACATTCATCGTTATTGCCGGCCTGGCGGTGCTGGCCGGACTGCTGTTTGCGCTGTGGCCGGAGATTCGGGCCCGGCTCAAACCCGGTGCGCCGGCGACCCCCACGCTGCCGCGACCGGTCAGCCTGGCGATCCTTGCCCTGCTCCCGCTGGTCACCGCCGTGCTGTACCTGCAGTTCGGCACCTACGGCGAGGCCGAGGTCGATGATCCCCGCATCACCCTGTTGCGCTCGCAAATGATCGAGAAAGCCCGCTCGCTGGAGCGCAATCCCGACCAGCCCGAGCAGTGGCAGCGCCTGGGACTGATCTACAAGGATCTCCAGGATTACGGTCCGGCCGAACACACCCTGCGCCGGGCGCTGTACCTGAGACCCGACAGCGCCTTTTTGCACGTGGAACTGGCCGAGGTGCTCAACCAGCGCAATGCGTTGCCCGGCATGCCGGCCGAAGCCAGGCAGTTGCTGGAACGCGCGGTTACGCTTGAACCCGACAACCTGAAAGCACTGTGGCTGCTGGCGACCGACGACTTTCTGGCCGGCAATTACCAGACTGCACTGGCCTGGTGGGAGCAGATGCTGCCGCTGGTGCCCGAAGACTCCTCGATGCACCGGGCGATTCGCAGCGAAACCCGGCGTGCCCGCCGCCTGATCGAGCAGCAGCCCTGAAAGACCTGCTCAGGTCGCCCTGCCCGTCTCCCACGCGATGAACGCCCAGCGAAACGGCTGGCCGGTGGTCCGCGCGCGCGCCGGATCTTCATCGAACCATTCGGTGAGGCGATCCCGGTCTTCATCAGCCAATGGACCCAGCGAGAAGGCCACCCGGCGGACGAATTCCGACGCGCTTTCGCAGGCACTGGGGCTGTGGTCGTTGTCGATGAAATCGACCCGGGCCTGGCGGCCCATCTGGTAGAGGATGTTGACCGCGTAAATGTAATCCGGCACCGGGTCGAGGCGACGATCGATCACCGCGGCGATGGCCGGGTCGATGAAATAGCCGCCGACCTTGCTGGTCAGGTAAACCCGCCGGCGCGCATGCTGGTCGAGCTTGACCAGAGCCGCCTTTAGGTCGCGCACTGCGGTCGAACGCGAGGCGACCGCGATATCACACACCGGCACATCCGACCAGTCGTCTTCCCACGACTTGCGCAGCGGCCGGACATGGTCGGCACCGCGCTCGGCAGCCAGCTCCATCATCGCATCCAGCATGCCGGCGCTGTAGTCCAGCCCGACCACCTCGTCAAGCCGATCGGCCAGGGTCAGGCCGATGGCGCCGGTGCCGCAACCGACATCCAGCAGGCTTGAACAACCTGACAGATCCATCCGGGAGACGAACTGGCGCACGTAATTCGAGCCCAGCGCACCGGCTTTCATCCGCGCCGCCCGGCCGTCCCAGTCCTCGGGGGCTTTCAACTGACGGCCGGAGGCCGCCATATGCCGGCGGTACAGTTCAGCGAAGTCAATATCGAAGATGTTCATGGCCAATGTGCGGCAGTTTGCGCATGAGGAAATCCGGATATACTCCCCAAGTATCGCATTCCAGCTGTCTCACTGCGGACCTTTTCACACTTGACCAGCCCATGAAAAACTGGCCTGCAGAACGGCGCGTCACGCTCCAGCCCGGGCAGTATCACGTGACCTCACGCCAGGACCTGATGCTCTCCACCCTGCTGGGCTCGTGCGTTGCCGCCTGCCTGTACGACCCGGTCGCGCACGTGATGGGCATGAACCATTTTCTGCTGGCCAACCATCGCTACAGCAAGGAAATCCCGGTCATCGCCAGCGAAGCCGGCCGCTACGGGGTCAACGCGATGGAGCTTTTGATCAACAACATGCTCAAAAAAGGCGCCCAGCGCCGCAACCTCAAGGCCAAGGTCTTCGGCGGCGGCAATGTCCTGCCCGGGATTTCGCGCGAAGACAGTTTCTTTGCCATCGGCGACGTCAACAGCCGTTTTGTCGAAGAGTTTCTTGCCACGGAAAAAATCCCGATCCTGGCCAAGAGCCTCGGCGGCATCAACGGCCGCATGGTCCATTTCCTCGGCACCGACTATTCGGTCTTCGTCCGCGACATCCCGCGCTCGAAGACCTTCGAAGTCGAACAGGAGGAAAAACAATTCTGGCGGCAGAGCCTCAAGGAGCGCGAGAAGGAAGCGGCGAAAACCGGCGAAATCGATCTTTGGTAACGGCACCTTGCCGCATCCACACCTGTGTTATGGGTTGCATCGGCAGTGGAATTGGCTGACGGCGCTGGCATGGCGTAGACTGGAATGGCAAAGGCAACGCGCGTTGTCTGGGCCACCGGATCGAGCACCGAGCATGAGTCACAAGCATCGCAAATTCGTCGTCATCGGGCTCGATATCCTGGGCCGCACCCTGGCCTGCGAACTGGCCAGCTTCGGCAATCACGTGCTCGGCATCTCCAACGATGAGCACAGTGTCAACGAGATCGCCGATGCCCTCAGCGAAGCCGTCATCGCCGATGCCCGCGATGCCGAGGCCCTGCGCGAGATCGGCGTCGATCAGTATGATGTGGCCGTCGTGGCGATCAAGAATCTCGAAGCCAATATCCTGGCCGCGATGAACGTCAAGCTGCTGGGGGTCCCGAAAATCTGGGCCAAGGCGATCAACGAAGTCCATCACAGCATCCTCGAGCGGCTCGGTGTTGACCGGGTCATCCATCCCGAGCAGGAAGTCGGTGAGCACCTGGCCCAGATGCTGCACAACCCCATGGTTCGCGACTATATCAAGGTGGGTGAACAACTCCATGTGGTGGATTTCGCGGTGCCGGAAAAGCTGGCCGACCACCCGCTGGCCGACTTGAAACTCAGGGATCGCTTCGGGATCCGCTGTCTGGGCCTGGTGCGCGACGAAGAGTATCTCGATGCCCGCAACGGTGATCTGCACCTGCAGGCCGACGACAAGCTGCTGCTGCTCGGACACCGCAAGAATCTGCTTGAGTTCACCGACAGTCTCTGAGTCGTTCGGGCATGCCCTCCACTGAGCCCTCGCGCATTCGCTCCCGGGCCATCGGTCTGCCACCACCGCTGGTCCTGGCCATCATCTACCTGATCCTGATGATCATCGGCGCGGCATTGCTGATGCTGCCGGCTGCCTCGACCGAGCCGCTGGTGTGGTCACAGGCGCTGTTTACTGCAGTATCGGCCGTCACCGTCACCGGCCTGGTCGTGGTCGATACCGGCAGCACTTTCACCTTGTTCGGTCAGGCCGTCATCCTCGTGCTGATCCAGCTCGGCGGCCTCGGGATCATGACGTTTGCCGTGCTGGTTCTGGCCATGCTGGGTCAGCCTGTCGGCTTGAAGAGCCGAATCTATCTGCGCGACGAACTCAGCCAGACTTCGCTCAGCCACCTGCTGTGGCTGGTGGCCGTCATTTTCCGGATCATGCTGGCCTGCCAACTGCTGGGCATGATGGTGTTGGCCACGGTGTTCGTACCCGAGTTCGGCTGGCGCGCGGGTCTCTGGCAAGCGCTGTTCCATGCCGTCTCGGCGTTCAACAATGCCGGCTTTTCCCTGTTTCCCGACAGCCTGATGCGCTGGGCCACGGATCCGCTGATCAACCTGGCCGTGCCGCTGCTGATCATCGTTGGCGGCCTGGGTTTCAGCGTGCTGGCCGACGTTTACCGCCAGCGCCGCTGGAGTGGATTTTCCCTGCATACCCGGCTGATGCTGGCCGGAACGGCCATTGTCTTGCCGGCCAGTATCGTGCTGACCGCCGTTCTGGAGTGGAACAACCCTGTCACTCTGGGCCAGTTTCCAGGGATGCTGGATCGCCTGACAACGGCCTGGTTCCAGGCAGTCACCAGCCGCACGGCCGGCTTCAACACGCTGGATATCGGCGAACTGCGTGACCCCACTTCCCTGTTGCTGATGGGGCTTATGTTTGTTGGTGCAGGCAGCACCTCCACGGCTGGCGGCATCAAGCTCACAACCCTGATCGTTCTCCTGCTGGCGGTACTGGCCTTTGTGCGCAGACGCTCGGAAGTCGATATCTTCGGCCGCACCCTCGCTCATGCACAGGTCATGAAACTCTGGGTACTCAGCTTTCTGGCCTTGCTGGTCGTAGGCATGGGGCTGTTTGCCATCGTGCTGAGCAATCAGGGGGACTTGCTTGATTTCGCCTTCGAAGCCATTTCAGCCTTCGGCACCGTGGGTTTATCGCGCGGTGTGACCGCCGAACTGGATCTGGCCGGACAAATCACCATCATGTTGCTGATGTTCATCGGTCGGGTGGGACCACTTGCTCTGGGACTGTTTCTTGCCACGCGCACAACGCCACGCATCCGTTATCCGGCCGGGCAGGTCTATATTGGCTAAAAAAACTGATGGCTTGATCTGGTCATGGTGAATTGAGCGGTGCTGGGCTACAATTATCAGCTGCTGGTGTTTAACTAGCCTGTCAACTCATGCCAGCCTCTCACCTCATCGAACATCAGGTAACAAACAACATGCAATCGACCGATATCGAGAATCTCGAACAACAAGCGCCTGAAGAAGCCTCCGATACTACTGCCGAAGCTACACCAAGGAAACCTGGCCGGCCAGCAGGTTCGAAGAACAAGAAAACCGGCAGCAAGAAAAAAGCTTCCAAGAAAAAGACCTCAAAGAAGAAAGTCGGCAAGAAGAAGGCAACCAAGAAAAAGACCGGTAAAAAGAAGGCCAGCAAAAAAATCACTGCCGAACCCGGGGTAAAGAAAGCAACGCGCAAGAAAGCCAGCAAGAAAAAAGCGGGCAAGAAAAAGCGCGCCAAGAAAAAAGCCGCAACACGCGCTGCATCGTCTGACGGTCTTGGCCGTTTGATGGCCGCCGTGGAAGAACTGCGCGATGCCGTGGTGGAATTCGCCCAGACCAAGGCCGAAGACCAGCAGGCCGCGGTGGCTGAGCTGCGTCGCTCGGCCCAGGCCAAGATCGCTGATCTTGAAGACGCCGCCGTCCGCAGCCTGAAAAAGCTGGGGCTCTAGGCCCGACCCTGCCGCTGGCGGGCGGCCCCGGCCGCCCGCCGCTCCCCATCATAAAAGTGCCCTGACGGCAGTCAACTGCCATGCAAGCGCAAATGAAACCGGCTATGATTCTCATCGCCGTCATTTGCTGAAGATTGATAGCCATGGTTCTGGTCAATGCCGTCAACGGCCGCCTGCGCGTCCGCTCCCCCATTCTTCGCAACCGTCGTGCTGCCGAGCCGATCGCGGCCGAGGTTAACGGCCTGCCCGGTGTGACCGAGGTGCGCCTGAATCCGGCCGCGGCATCGCTGGTGGTGCTCTACGATCCCAAAACCGTCGAAATGGAGGCCCTCGAAGAGCGCCTGGAGCGCCTGTGTACCGATCAGCAGGTCCGTGTCCAGAAACAGCGCCGGGACCTGTCGCGTCAAGTCAACCTGGTCAGCAAGGTAGGCATGGTCGGCAGCCTGGCCGGCACGGTCGGTTTTGCCTACCTGGGCAGCAAGAAAATCCACGAGCGCATGGGCTGGAGCTTCCTGGCCTTTGCCGCGTTTCATCTGCTGCGCAACCGGAGAACGCTGCTGCGTTAAAAACACGCGTGACCGATGGGTCTCCGGACCGAGGCAGGAATCTGTCCCGGATTGCAATCGGCGGCCGATCCACGCCTCCAATGATCAGCGAATGGCACTCTTGCGCTAGCATTAGCGTTTGAGCTGCCCGCCGAGTCAAATGATCAGTTCAATCCTTGCCGTTGTTTTTGGCCTCATTCTGCTGCTGTGGTCGGCAGACCGTTTCGTCGAAGGCGCGGCTTCGGTCGCGCGCCATTTCGGCATGTCTGCGCTACTGATTGGCATGGTGATCGTGGGGTTCGGCACCTCGGCGCCGGAAATGCTCGTCTCTGCACTGGCCTCCCTGCAGGGCAACCCGGGCATCGCGCTGGGCAATGCCTACGGGTCGAACATCACCAATATCGCGCTCATTCTCGGCATCACCGCCGTGATCAGCCCGATCGCGGTGCAATCCGGCATCCTCAAAAAGGAACTGCCGGTGCTGCTCGCGATCACGCTGCTGGCTGCCGGGCAGTTGCTGGATGGCGAGATCTCCCGCATCGATGGCGTCGTTCTGCTCGGCCTGTTCGCCGGCCTGATGGCCTGGTCGATATGGCAGGGAACCCGGTCCCCGGAAGACAACATGGGTGCTGAATTCGAACAGGAACTCCACCAGCGCGCCATGGCGCCGGGCAGAGCTGCGGTCTGGCTGGTGGTCGGACTGGTCGTGCTGATCGCCAGCTCCCGCCTGCTGGTCTGGGGCGCGGTCGAAATCGCCCAAAGCTTTGGCGTCAGCGATCTGGTCATCGGCCTGACGGTGATCGCCATCGGCACCTCGCTGCCGGAGCTTGCCTCCTCTCTGGTGGCCGCGCGCAAAGGCGAGCACGACATCGCCCTGGGCAACATCGTCGGCTCCAACCTGTTCAACACCCTGGCCGTCGTTGGTATCGCGGGCACGATTCATCCGATGGCCGTGGAACCGGACGTTTTGTCTCGCGACATCCCGGTCATGGCCGTGCTGACCATCTCGCTGTTCGTATTCGGATATGGCTGGCGGCAAAGCCAGGGCCGAATCAGTCGCTACGAAGGCGCAACCCTGCTGGCCGCCTATGTTGCATACATCGCCTACCTGGTCATGACAGTGATCTAAATCCCAGCCGGGATACCTGGCCGCATGCCCCCGACGAGTCAGTGTCAAGGCCGCAGGCCGAGGCAGGCGATCGATTCATCAATCAGCGGCTGTCCGGACCGTCGCGATCTTCGCCGATTGAAGAACCCTTTTAAATCCAGAGCGCCGGTTGCTGTCACTTGACAGCTGTGGCGCGCAACTGGAGTCCTTGAGCATGACTCATCGCTGGCGATCCTGAAGAAGCATCATGTTGCGCTCATGCGATAGACCCTTCCAGAGACTTACGCACACCAGCAGGAGCACGATGGTGAACGGCAAGCCGGAACTCACCGCCCCGGCCTGCAGCGCGTTCAGTGAAGCCGTGCCGCCAAGACTCAGAAGAACGGCTGCCAGCACGCCTTCAATCGTCACCCAGAACACGCGCTGACTGGTCGGGGCATCGGTCTTGCCGCCGGAAGTGATGGAGTCGATCACCAGCGAACCGGAATCTGAGGAGGTGATGAAAAACACCAGCACAAGGGTGATCCCGAGCAGCGAGGTAATGGCGGTAAAGGGCATGTTGTCGAGCATCTGAAAAAGTGCCAGCGACGAATTGCTGATGCCGTCGGCCAGTTCGCCGACCTCGTTGACCACCTGGCCGATACCCCCGCCGCCAAACGCGGTCATCCACACGGTCGTCACCAGCACTGGCACTACCAGCACGGCGATCAGAAACTCACGGACCGTGCGGCCGCAGGAAACACGGCCGATGAACATTCCAACGAACGGCGACCAGGAAATCCACCAGGCCCAGAAGAATATCGTCCAGGAGTGGTAGAAGGCATCATCCTCGCGACCGACCGGATTACTGAGCGGCAATATGTACTGGGCATACCCTGCAACGGTGGTGCCAAAGTTGGCAAAGAATGCCGTCAGCCCCCCGGCGATGATGACAAACACAAGCAGAACCGCAGCGAGCACCAGATTCAGATTACTGAGCACTTTGACACCACCATCGATGCCCCGCAGCACCGACACGAGGGCAACCGATGTGACTCCGGCGATGATCAGAATCTGCGTTGTCTGTCCGCCCGAGATCCCGAACAGAAAGGACATGCCGCTGGCCGCCTGCTGGGCACCCAGCCCCAGCGAAGTCACCAGCCCAAACAGGGTCGACAAGACGGCCACGGTATCGATGACATCGCCGATCGGACCCCAGACACGCTCACCCAGCAGCGGGTAGAAGGTCGAGCGGATTGTCAAGGGGAGCCCCTTGTTGTAGGAGAAAAAGGCCAGCGCCAGGGCAACCACGCCGTAAATTGCCCATGGATGAAAGCCCCAGTGATACATGGTCGCGCCCAGCGCTGCGCGGGCGTTGCCGCCTTCGGTGTTCAGTGGCGTACCGGCCCACTCGGTAAAGTAGCCTACCGGTTCTGCAACACTCCAGAACATCAGCCCGATGCCCATCCCGGCCGCAAACAGCATCGCAAACCAGGCAAAATACGAATACTCGGGACGCGCTTCGTCACCGCCGATCCGAAGCTTGCCGAATGGCATCAAGATCAACAGGAGGCAAAACAGAACAAAGAAATTTCCTGCCGAAAGAAACAACCAGTCGAACGTCTCACCAATCCAGACCCGGATGCTGGTCAGCCGGTCATTGGCCACGTCAGGCACCAGCAGGGCCCCCATGACAAAGGCCAGAATCAGCACCGCGCTGGCAATGAAGACCGGATTGTGCAGATCAAGACCCAGCCAGCGGATATTGTCCTGACCGATTTCGTAATCGGTTTCATAGACTTCTTCAAGTTCCTGGATTTCCTCTGCGATCGCTTTGTCTTTGCTGTCGGACATGCGTCCTCCTCAATGCATGGGATAGGCGACCGCGGCAGCCACGGCTGGTGATAGTGTAATTTCAAGCTGCCCCTGGTGACCGGCAAGAGCCTGGACCGCAACCAGGCCTTGAGGCCTCGCGGCTAATCATCGGCAATGTCCTGCAGAAACTCGCGCAGCTTTTCTTCGTCCGAGAGGTCTCCGTAAAGCGCCCGTACATGGCCGTGATCATCCGTGCATAACAGCGCCGGTGTGGCAAACACCGAGTAGGTGACCGTTTTTTCCGGGCGGGCCAGCAGATCGATCTCCATTGGCTTGACCGACTCCAACCCCATGGCGGCCAGCGCAGAAGCCAGATTCTTGCGCGCCCGGCGCGAACGCGGCGCATTGCCGGTGACAAACAGCATCACGGCAGGCACCGCAGCTTCATTGAGGGCGTTGTCATTGCTCACGCGTCGTTTCCTCCATCGGGTTTGCCGTGTCCAGGATTGCGTTGGGCTCTGATTTTCGAGATATAGTCATGAGCAACGCGATCGGCTTCGGCAGCAGTCTGGTCTTCCAGTGCCAGTTCGTTCGACAGCCGCAGTGCTTCCTCGCGCGCCTGTTCGATGCGACGCAGCAGATCTTCACGCCGCTGCGCTCGCTTCAGATCCCGCCGGCGAGACTCGGCTTTTTCCTCGTTTTCCTTTTCGATCCGGGCCGTGCCCATCAGCACCTCGGTGCCGTATTCATAGATATCGGCCAGCGAAATGCCCTCGCTGGAGAGGATCAGTTCGCGCTGCTGATTCGAATGGGCCGAGCCGCGCGATTTGACAATTGACAACGAGCGGTTGCGTTCACCACCGCGAATGTTGTAGTCCAGCACGATCCAGGTATCGGCCACCGTGGATACGTCGACCGCGGTCGCCTCGCCCTCCGGGTCGCCCTCGCCCGACAGCGCGGTCAGCACGGTCGTGATCCCGCGCGTACGGGCAAAATTGAGGATCCGCTCGATGGCCGTCCTCGATTCCTCGGTGCCGGCCGATTTCAGCAGCGCCGATACCGGATCGATCACCAGGCAGTGCGGATCAAAGCGCTCGATCTCGTGCTGGACCATGAGCACATGCTCGCTGATCAGCCCCGCGCTCGCCGATCGGGCACAAAACCGGATTCGACCCGCCTCGATATGCGGCTGCAGATGAATCCCGACCGAGGCGAGGTTGCGCACATAGGGCGCTGCCATTTCATCGAAACTGACATACAAGGCCCGTTCCTCCCTGCTGGCCGAGGCTTCGGCAAAGCTGGCGGCCAGCGTGCTCTTGGCGGTACCCGGCCGTCCGGAGATCAGGGTGCTGGAGCCACGGTAGACGCCGCCACCGAGCAGTTTGTCCAGCTGCTCCACGCCCATGCTGATGCGCTCGCTGCTGGCATTGATCGAGTCATCGGCCGGAACGGACTGATAGGGCAATTGGATGCCGTCATCGTTCAGGATCATCGGCACCTGGTCAGGATCATGGCTGGAGCCGCGGTACTTGGCGATTCGCAGGTGGCGATGCAGCCGCCCCCCGATCATGGTTGCGGTCAGGACCAGCGTGGTCGGCAGCATGAACTCAACCCCTTCCAGGTACTGCGGCGAGACCCGGTCCCCTTCGATCTTGCCGCTGAGCAGCAGGGTCCAGCCGCGCTGCTCGCAATGTTCGTTGATCTGGCGCACCTGGTCGACGGCCAGCATGCCGTCGGCCTGGTGCTTGAGCAGCTGGTCGATGCCGTCGATCACGATCCAGGGCCGCTCGAAACGTACGGCGTGGGCCTCGATGCCGACCAGCAGCCCGTCCAGATCAAATGCGCCAGCACTCTCGGCGCCGAGCGGCATTCGTGCATCGATCGCCACCCAGGCAGTCGATGAATTCAGATCCTTGCCCCAGGCAAACGAGGCGGCATTGCGGCGTACCTGGGCCGGGGATTCCTCGAAGCTGACAAAAACACCGCCGTGCCCTTCGACAACCGCATTGGCAAGCACCTGCAAGGTCAGCACGGTCTTGCCGGCACCGGCCTGGCCGACGATCAGCGTAGCCTGGCCCTGGGGCAGCCCGCCGTGGGTGAGGCGATCCAGCCCGGGGACGCCGGTGGATCTTTTCTGAAGTTGCCAATCTGTTTTCATGATTATTCGTTTTCCCCGACATGCAGCGGCAGGCGGCTGCGTTCTTCAAGCAGCCAGCGAAAGTCTTCTGACTCCAGCGGAATACTGTAATAAAAGCCCTGGCCGATCTTGACGCCCATGCTCAGCAAGGCGGCGGTGATCTCGGGCGACTCGATGCCTTCAGCCACCACCTCAGCGCCCAGTGCCCTGGCCATATCAATGACGGTGCGCACGATATTGCGACTGTAGTCATCCTGCAGCAGCTTGCTGACAAACGCCCGATCGATCTTGATCTCGTCAAACGGATAACGCTGCAGATACAGCAGCGAAGAGTAGCCGGTACCAAAGTCATCCAGCGACAACTGAACGCCCATATCGTGGAGCTCGCGCAACTGGACCATCAAGTCCTGCGAGTGGCGTTCAAAGACACTTTCGGTGATTTCCAGCGACAGCGCGGATGGATCCACGTTGAAGTCCTTGAGCGCAGCGCTGACCTTGGCCGGAAAATCACCCAGGACAAACTGGACCAGCGATACGTTCACCGCCACGCGCACGATCGAAAGCCCGGCATCCTGCCAGCACCGAAGCTGGCGACAGGCATCGCGCAGCGCCCAGTCGCCGATAGGCCCGATCAACTGGCTTTGCTCGGCAACGGAGATAAACAGGCCGGGTGGCTGCAGGCCACGCGTGGGATGATGCCAGCGAATCAGCGCCTCGGCGGCCATCAGGCTGCCGTCGGCCAGATTCACCTTGGGCTGGAAATGCAGCTCGAACTCATCGGCCGCGATGGCGTGGCGCAGCTCCCGGGTCAGACGAATGCGCTCGCGGGTCTGGGCGTCAAGCTCGGGCGTGAAACCCACCCACGGCAATGGCGCGCCATCGTTCTTGCGATTCTCGAACAAGGCCAGTTCGGCCTCGCGGATCAGGTCCGCCGAATCGCGTTTCTGCCCACCCAACTCGGTGTAGCCGATCCACAGCTCGACCTCGATGTCCACGCCATCGAACTGGAACGGGCGATCGACCGCGCTGCGCAGGCCATGCAGCGCCTGCTCTACCGTACTGGTTGGATCAGGCGCAAGATAGACGACGAACTCGTCCCCCCCGGCGCGCCCGACCAGCCCTTGCTGACCGCAGCGCGTCCGGATGCGATGGCCCAGCTCGATCAGCAAGCGGTCGCCGCTCTCGTAGCCGTAAACATCGTTGATGTCGCGCTGATTGATGACATCAACCATCACGACAATCCCCTGTTCCAGCCAGTCGCCGTCGGCCACCCGCATTTGCAGCCGTTGGGTAAATCCGTTGCGCGAGAGCTGTCCGGTCAATGGGTCCTCGAAGGCAAGCTTCTCAAGCTGCAGCTCGCCGAGCTTGCGCTCGGTGATATCGACGTGCATGGCCACCACGCCCTCAGGCACCGAACGATCCGCGCTCAAGCGGTTGAACATCACCCGAAACCAGCGCTGCTCATCGGGCGAATGGCAGGGATATTCCAGGGAGAATTGCTTGCGCTCACCAACCAGCACGTCGCGCAAGCCCCCGGCCACCGCGGCGGCTTCCTCGGCACAGTCGCCCGAAGCGGTCTCGCACACTTCCAGGTAATTGACGCCGACACCGAAGCCGGCGCCCTGGAAATCATTCTGCTCGCCAAAATGGCGCCACTGCTCGTTGACATCGACAACGTTGGCCTGGTTGTCCAGCAGCGCAATGTAGGCGGGCAAGGAATTGATCAGCGCCTGGCGGGTCTTCAGCGCGTCATCGAGTGCATCATAGGATTCACGCAGCGCGGTTTCCTTGGCCTGGAGCCGCTGAACCATTTGATGGCTTTCGGTAATGTCGGTCAGCACGAACCCCACATCGCGACCCGAGTCACCCGGCAGATCGATCGGGTAATAACGCGCAAGCAGCCGGTGCGTGCTCTGATCGGAAAACTCGCGCGCGGTTTCAAAGCGCTGTGGCTGGCCGGCAAAGCAGCGCTCCAGGTGTGGCTTAATCCGCCGTTCGAAGTATTCCTCGCCCACCAGCTCGCTGGCCGTGCGGCCCACGATCGCCTCCGGGACCACCCCGTACATCCGGGCATAGGCCTGGTTGACCCAGCGATAGCGGCCGGAGGGGTCAAGAATCCCGCACAGATCCTCGCTGCCCTCGAGCAGTTGGCGCAGCCGGCGAACCTGCAGTTCGCGGTGCCTGTATTCGGTCAGATCCTGCAATGTGCCGGTGGAATAAGCCACGGATCCATCCGGCGCCCGGGTCATTTCGGCACAGGCATGCACCCAGCGCTCTTCGCCATCCGGGCGCACGATGCGGTACTCCGCCTCGAACTCCCCACCCTGGCGCAGCCACTCGGCCCGCCGCCGGCGCAGTGAGTCGCGGTCATCGGGGTGAACAATGCGCAAAAAGTCCTCGATCGAGCCGCCCATGGATTCGCGCTCGACACCGAAGATCTTCAGGGCCTGATCGCTCCACTCCAGTCGCTGGCGCCTGAAATCGAACTCCCAGCTGCCGATGTTGCCGACACGCTGGGCGCGCAGCAGTTGATCGCGGGCCGCACGCAGCTCCACCAGCGTCCGCGCCGGAAGGGCGAGCCGGCGCTGGACCACAACCAGGCCAGCCATGGCCGCGCCGCCAAGCAACAAGGCCAGGCCGGCAAGGCTGAGCACGAGCCGGCTGACCTCGCCAGCCAGCGCCATGAACCCGAGCAGTGCGGCCAGCGCGATCAGGCTGACCGCCATGCCATACCAGGATATCCGGTACAAATTCATGGCGGCCGGCCCCGGGATCCAGGACCGGAGCGTTCGCGGGCGGTGATCATGCCCATCACCGTTTTCATTGCAGGGTTGCTTGTCAATAATGGCTCATATCCTACAAGGAACCGGCATGTCTGGTAGGTTGACTCGTGAATGCTCCGGTAAAAGTCATACCGCATATTGAGGAGGTTCAGCATGCAGACAACTCGCATCCCCGGCACCGACATGGAGGTCTCGCGCGTCGCCCTGGGCACCTGGGCCATCGGTGGCTGGATGTGGGGCGGAACCGAGGAAGAGCGCTCGATCGCCACCATCCAGGCCGCCCTCGACAAGGGCGTCACCCTTATCGACACTGCACCGGTCTACGGTTTCGGGACCTCGGAGAAGATCGTCGGCAAGGCACTGGAGCAGTCCGGCGCCCGCGACCGAATCCATCTTTCCACCAAGGTCGGGCTCGAGTGGGACGACGGCGCTGTTTTTCGCAACGCCTCTGGCGACCGCATCATGCGCGAAGTCGAGGACTCGCTCAAACGCCTGCGCACGGACTACCTCGACATCTACCATGTTCACTGGCCGGACCCGACCCGGCCCATGGCCGAGACGGCCAAAGCGATGCGGCAGCTGCTTGATGATGACGTAATTCGCGCCGTTGGCGTGAGCAACTTCACCCCCGACCAGATGAGCCGGTTCCGAGAAGATTGTCCGATTCACGTCTGCCAGCCGCCCTACAACATCTTCGAGCGCGCGATCGAATCCGACATCAAGCCCTACTGCGAGCACAACGACATCGCCCTGATGACTTACGGCGTGCTGTGCCGCGGCATGCTGACCGGCAAGATGAGCGCCGACAAGACATTCCAGGGCGATGATCTGCGCAACAACGATCCCAAGTTCCAGCAACCCCGGTTTGATCAGTACCTGGCAGCCGTCGACGCACTCCAGACACTCGCCCGCGAGCGCTTTGACCAGTCGCTGATCGACTTCAGCGTTCGCTGGGTGCTGGAGAAGAATGTCCCGATTGCCATCTGGGGCGGTCGCAAACCCGAACAGATGGATCCACTGGACCAGGTGTTCGGCTGGTCGATGGACGGTGCTACCCTGTCCGCGGTCGATTCCATCCTGGCCGAAGCGGTCAAGGACCCGGTCGGTCCGGAGTTCATGGCCCCGCCCACGGGCCTTGCCGACTAAAGATGGCAATATCCGAAGACCAGCAAAGCAGATCTGAGCCGCAAGGCGGAATCTGCACAACCTTCAGAGCTTACACCCTTGGACAGCGCTTTCAAATTTCGCGACCAACTGTCGCTGATTTACCTGCTGGTGGCCGTGGGCTACCTCGTCCTCGCGTTCAGCTTTTACTTTTTCGGAGTCAAGCCGCTCAATGATCGCCTGACCGCCCAGCATCGGGCAGAAATCCAGTACGCCGTCGACGCGGCGTACGGGCAGATCGACGAAGTATTCAAGAGGCATATCGCCCTGGCTCGCCAGACGGCGAGCCGTTCGGCCATCCGTGACCAGCAGTCCCGCTACGTGGCTGGGGCAATCAGCCTGGCCGAGCTTCAGCAGTTCAGCATCCCGAAACTCGACGATGCCGTGCAAGCCAACCGGGAGATCCTGGGCATTCGTCGCCACAGTCCGGATGCGGAGGTCTTGTTTGAAGTCGGGCAGGTTCCGGCAGAATTCTCGCTGACCATGTGCGACCTGCCCCGGCCCGGGCATACGGATTTCAAGGGCGTCTTGCCGACCCAAACGCAGACGGTCATGATCTACTGCTCTTCCATTGACAGCGCGCAAGGCATTTGGCTGGGCTTTGATCTGCTATTCATCGACGCCGAATCGCTGCAGAGCACGCTGAATCGACCCAAATACCACGCCCTGTCGGCCATCACCTTTGCGATCTCCGATCAAGATCAGCAGATCGTGTTCTGGCCTGAAGGGATTGACATTGAGCAGAATCGCGCCCTCTTGCAGGACCACCTCTCCGGGCAAGCACCACTACCCCCGGGCTTTGTGCTCCACAGCCAGTCGCTGGAGACGGGCGATCTGGTGCTGCACACCCTGGTCAACGAGGAGCTCTTCTTCGCCGAAAACCGCGCCAGCATCATCGTGCTGACCGGGGTTTTGCTGTTCTGGGGCGTGCTGCTCATGGCCGCTACCTTGCTGGCCATCCGCCGTCTTCTCAACAACGCCATTGAACTCAAAGCCCTGAACCGGCAGGTCCAGCTTGATGGCATGACCGGCCTGCTGAACCACACCTATGCAGAGCAGCACCTGCGCCATGAGATCAAACGCCACAAACGCTACGGTGGCGGCTACTCAGTCCTTATGCTGGATATCGACGACTTCAAGAAGGTCAATGACACCTATGGTCATCCGGTGGGCGATGTTGTGCTTCGCGAAACCTCCAGGGTGCTGGGTCAGGATGCCAGGGATTCTGATCTGGTGGCCCGCTATGGCGGCGAGGAGTTTCTGATCGTGATGCCGGAGACGGGCGCTGAAGGTGCCTGGGCGACCGCCGAACGACTTCGAACCGCGATATCGGCAGTCGAGCACCAGGCAACGACCGAAACCTTCAGCGTCACCGTCAGCATCGGGGTGGTCACTTGCCCAGCCGACGCCATCTCGCCCTCACCGACGCAGGTACTCAAGGCGGTTGATGAAGCCTTGTACGACAGCAAGCGGGCGGGGCGCAATACGGCCACGCATCGGATTCTGGGCCAGCCTGGTCCCGTGTCGCGGGTATCAGGATGAAACCGTTCGAATGCTTTAGAGCTGGTCTTGCTTCCCGTAAGCCTGCCGCTGCGCGCGCTTGAAGAAGTGGCGGGTGGCCTGCTCCCTTGCCTCGCTGTCGGTCATGACGATATTGCGCATTTCGCTTTCGGCCTGGAACACCTTGATCATGCCCTGGAAGAAGGCGCGCGAGAAGGTGCCGTAACTGACATCGGCCGGATTGTTGCGGAGTATTTCTTCCATCTCTTCATCGACGATCTCGCGATTGACCCGCTCGAAGCGCAGGAAGTCCTCCCGGCTGAAGGTGGTGCCGTGGCGTTCGTTG
>JBKHEF010000033.1:0-26760 GCA_046540955.1 Wenzhouxiangella sp. | reverse complement strand
TCGCTGTCGTCCGGATCGGCGCTGTCGGGCTCCGGGTCGGTGCCGGGCACCGGGTCGTGGCCGCCCTGGCACAGCGGGTGGCAGCGCAGGATGCGTTTGAGCGCCAGCCAGCTGCCGCGCCCGGCGCCATAGAGTTCGATGGCCTGGCGGGCATAGACCGAGCAGGTCGGGGTGAAGCGGCACTGGCCGCCGATCCAGGGCGAGAGGAAGTAGCGGTAGGCGCGGATAATGGCCAGCAGGATGCGCTGCATGCAGCTTGCGTCGCTTGGTGGTTTTAGCTATATAATTGCAGGTTTGCGGTTTTCATCAGGCGCGAGGCAAACCGATCCCCATGCCGAATAACAGTGTACAACTACCCGAAGGATACAAGCCGTCTGAAGACGAGCCGTACATGTGTCCGGAACACCTTGAATATTTCCGCCAGATGCTGCTGAAGTGGCGCGCGGAGCTGATCGAGGAATCCCAGGAAACCATCAATAACCTGCGCGGGGAAGTCCGTGACGTTGGCGATGAAGCCGAGCGGGCCAGTCGGGAAACCGAAAACAGCCTTGAGCTGCGCACCCGTGACCGCTATCGCAAGCTGCTGGGCAAGATCGACCAGGCGCTGGGTCGGGTGGAGGATGGCTCGTACGGCTACTGCGAGGAAACCGGTGAGGAAATCGGCCTGGCCAGGCTCGAAGCGCGGCCCATCGCAACCCTGTGCCTGGATGCCCAGGAACGCTGGGAACTCAAGCAGAAGCAGATGCGCGACAGCCGTTGATCAATGGACTGAAACGACAAGGCGTTGGAACCCGATGGATTCCGCTGCTGTCTGCGTTGAGGTAAGTGTCTTTGTTCCGAAAGCAGCGACTGTCGCGCGATCGGAGATTGTCTGACCTGAATTTTCAGGCCGTTACTGGAAAAGGGAGCACGACCATGAAGTTGAGCATGCTGGCGGTGGCGATGGGCGCTGCTGCGATGATGAGCCAGAGCGTCGAAGCCGAGACCGATTTCGATGATCGCTGGTACCTGGCCCCGGCCGTCGGTGTGGTGCGACCGCATTCCGATCGACTCGGTGATGACGGGCCCTACTACGGCCTGAGCTTCGGGCGGTTCTTTACCCCGCAGTTCAGTATCGACCTGCGCCTGGATCGCTACAAGTCCGAATTCGACCAGCAGACGCCCAACAACAGCGAAACCATTCGTCTGAATTCGTATGGATTGGTCGGCCGCTATCATCTTGATGTTGGCTCGGCGGCAACACGTCCTTACCTGATGGCGGCTGCCGGCATCCAGGAGCACGCCAGCTTTGCTCATGATGGGCGCGACATCTACGGTTCGCTCGGTGCCGGTGTGGCCCACCGCCTCAACGACCGCCTGTCGCTGCGCGCCGAGCTCGAAGGGCGCTACGACAACGACCGCGATACCTTCAACCGCTCGCGTGGGTTTATCGATGTGATCGGCAGCGTGGCCCTGAACTTCCGCCTGGGTGACCTGCCGCCGCCGCCCCCACCGCCCGCCGAGCCGGCACCACCACCGCCTCCGCCGCCACCCGCGCCGGAACCGGAGCCGGAACCTGAAGTGATCTTCGAATTCGATGCCACGGTGACTTTCGAGCTGGATTCGGCGGATTTGAAGGCCGAGGCGGTCGCCGAGCTCAACGAGGCTGCAGCCCTGCTGAATCTGCACGACGAACTGGTGCGGATCGAAGTGGCCGGGCATACCTGCGATCTGGGTCCCGAGACCTACAACCAGGGCTTGTCCGAGCGGCGCGCGCAAGCGGTTCGCGATTACCTGGTCAATGAGGGCGGGGTGGATGCCGATCGCCTGGTCGTGCGTGGCTATGGCGAGGATCGTCCAAAAGTCGCCAATTCTTCCACCGAAAACCGCCAGCGCAACCGGCGCGTTGAACTGGTTGTGATCGAGCGCAGCGACGACTGATCGCCGGCCCGGCGCGGGGTTGGAAAAAAAGCCGGCCTGCAGGGCCGGCTTTTTCTTGGGGCGCTTTCGGTCAGGATTGGACCGAGGTGGCGACGTTGCGCACCGCCTGGAGCATGGCGGCCAGACCGTTGGCCCGGGTTGCCGAGAGGTGCTCGCTCAAGCCGATGGCCTTGATGAATTCAGGTTCGGTGGCAAGGATTTCTTCGGCGCTGCGGCCCGAGTAAACCCGCAGGATCAGGGCGATCAGGCCGGAGACGATGGCGGCATCGGAATTGGCCCGGAATTCCAGGCGGTCGGCATCGCCGTCGGCCAGGAACCAGACATTGGACTGGCAGCCGGCGAGCAGGCGATCGTCGGTTCGCTCCTCGGGCGGCAGGGGGGGCAGCTTCTTGCCCAGGTCGATCAGGTACTGGTAGCGCTCCATCCAGTCTTCGAAAAAACTGAATTCCTCGATGATAGCCTGCTGTGCCTGTCGTGCGGTGGCTTCGCTCATTGCTTGGCAGTCTCCCAGGTGGTCCCGTCCGCGCCGTCCTTGAGGACAATACCCCGGGCGGCGAGATCATCGCGTATGCGATCGGCGGTGGCGAAGTCGCGCTGGGCGCGGGCTGCGTTGCGCGCCGCGATCTGCGCCTCGATGGTGGCCGGGTCGATGTCAGCGGCCGCGCTGCGGCGTGCAAACCAGTCGCCGGGCGGTTGCTGCAGCAGGCCCAGCAGTTCTCCGCTGGCCCGCAGGCAGGCGGCTGCCGCCCCATCATCGGCGCCCACCCGGCGGGCAACCTGGTTGAGGGCAGCCAGCGCCGTGGGCGTATTGAGATCGTCTTCCAGGGCGTCGATGACCGCCTGATCGGGCTGGCCGGCCTGTCCTGCGTCATGATCGCGCAGCAAGCCGTATAGTCGATCCAGGGTTGCCTGGGCCTGCTCCAGGACTTTCTCGGACCAGTCCAGCGGCTGGCGGTAATGGGCCGCCAGCAGCACGTAGCGCAGCACTTCGCCGGGCCACTGCTCGAGCAGGTCGTGGATGACCAGGATATTGCCCAGCGACTTCGACATCTTGCGTTTTTCGACCGTCACGAAGCCGTTGTGCATCCAGTAGCGGGCAAACACCTCGGTACCATGGGCGCAACGGCTTTGAGCGATCTCGTTTTCGTGATGCGGGAATACCAGGTCCTGGCCACCCGCATGAATGTCGATCACCTCGCCCAGGTGAGCCGCTGACATCGCCGAGCACTCGATGTGCCAGCCCGGCCGGCCGCGGCCCCAGGGGCTGTTCCAGCCGGGCTGGTCGTCAGTCGATGGTTTCCAGAGCACGAAATCACCGGGGTTGCGCTTGTAGGGCGCGACCTCTACCCGCGCCCCGGCGATCATCTCGCGGCGATCGCGGCGGGACAGCGCGCCGTAGTCGGGAAAGGTGCCGACGTCGAACAGGACATGGCCTTCGGCGACATAGGCATGCCCGGCCTCGACCAGCCGCTCGATCATGGCGATGATCTCATCGATATGGTCTGTGGCCCTTGGCTCGACCGTGGGCCGCCCGACCCCAAGTTCGGCCATGTCGGCATGGTAGGCGTCGGCGAAGCGGCTTGAGATGACCTCGATCGGCACCCCTTCACGGGCGGCCGCCTGGTTGATCTTGTCGTCGACATCGGTGATGTTGCGGGCGTAGACCACCTGCCGGTAGCGCCTTGAGAGGACGCGGTAGAGCAGGTCGAAGATCACCGCGGGGCGGGCGTTGCCGATGTGGGCGTAGTTGTAGACCGTCGGGCCGCAGGCATACAGGGTCACCCGCTCGGGGTCGCCCGGCACAAAGTCTTCCTTGCGTCGGGTCAGGGTGTTGTAGATCCTAAGACTCATGGCGTCAGGGTGGGCATGTGCGCGCTACAATCGGAGCGGAAAATCAGTCTGCCAGTGTACCGAAAATCCCCCGGATCGCCATGACCATGACCCAGGAACTGCTCTATGCCCGCCATATCGGGCACCGTCGCGAACAGGTCGACCGGCTGCTGACCCGGCTGGGCTTCGATGCGCTTTTGATTCACTCCGGTCGCCCGCACGATCGCCTGTTCGACGACCAGCATCCGCCGTTTCGTGCCCATGCCCCGTTCGTGGCCATGGTCCCGCTGCCCCACGCGGCCGACTGCCTGCTGGAGTTCCAGGTCGGGCAAAAGCCCTGCCTGTGGTACTGCCAGCCGGATGATTTCTGGCATCTGCCGCCGGCCGACCCGGAGGCCTGGTGGGCCGGCGCGTTGACGGTCGAGACCGTGGCCGATTCCTCGGCCTGGGCGCCGCGGTTTCGCAATCGCCGGGCGCTTGCCGTGATCGGGGCTGCCGAGGATCTGGCTGGCCTGGGTGATGATCTGGCGATCAACCCGCCGGCCCTGATCCATGGCCTGGCCGAAGATCGAACGGTCAAGACCGCCTGGGAGCGGGAATGCCTGCACCGGGCCAACGAAGTCGGTGCGCGCGGGCACCGGGCCGCGGCCGAAGCCTGTCGCAGCGGCGCGAGCGAATTGGAGATCCACCTGGCGTACCTGGCGGCGGCGGGCCAGGACCAGGATCAGTTGCCGTATGCCAGTATCGTCGCCCTCAACGAGCATGCTGCCGTGCTGCATTACCAGTACCGCTGCGCCGAGCGGCCGCAGTCGCCGCGCAGCTTTCTGCTGGATGCCGGGGCCGGTCATCACGGCTACGGCAGTGACATCACGCGGACCTGGACGGCATTCGAAGATGGCCCGTTCGCAGCGCTGATCAGTGAGCTGGATGCCCTGCAGCAACGGCTGTGCCGGGCCATGCGCGCGGATGTGGACTTCGTCGATTTGCATCGCCAGGCCGAGCGCGGCATCGCCCATATTCTTCATCATGCCGGCATCATCGACATGGCGGCCGACGAGATGGTGGCCACTGGGGTGATCGGCCACTTTTTCCCGCATGGGCTGGGGCATTTTCTCGGCGTCCAGGTCCACGACGTCAATGGCCGGGTCAACCCTGAAGGCAAGGCGTTGCCGGCACCCGAGACGGCGCCGGCGCTGCGTCTGACCCGTCGCCTGGCCGCCGGCAACGTGGTCACCGTCGAGCCGGGTCTGTACTTCATTCCGATGCTGCTTGAGCGGCTGCGCGCCAGCGCTCATGCGGGCCGGGTTGACTGGTCGGCGATCGACCGGCTGGTGCCGTTCGGTGGTATCCGCATTGAAGACAACGTTCTGGTCAGCGACGGCGAGCCGGTCAACTTGACCCGCCAGGCTTTCGCAGCAGCTGGCTGAGGCGGGCGCGTGAGCAGTGCGTTTCTGGCCGAGTTGAGCGGCCTGCTCGACGGGCCCGGCCTGCTGTTGCCCGGGAGCGATCTGGCCCGCTATGAAAGCGAGTGGCGGGGACGGTTCGAGTCGCGCGCCCTGGCCGTGGCCAGGCCGGCTGACGTGGACATGCTGGCTGCCGTGGTTGCCAGCTGCTGCCGCCACGGGATCGCGATGGTGCCGCAGGGCGGCAACACCGGCCTGGTTGGCGGCGCCGTCGCGTGCGGGCAGCGGCGCGAGCTGATCATCAGCCTCGACCGCCTGCGCCGGGTGCGCGACGTGGATGCCGATTCGGCCTGTCTGACGGCCGAGGCCGGCTGCAGCCTGGGCGAGGCGACCCGGGTTGCGGCCAGGGCCGGCTGGCGGCTGCCGCTGGCCCTGGCCTCCGCTGATTCAGCCACCATCGGTGGGGTACTGGCAACCAATGCAGGCGGTAACGAAACCATCCGTTTCGGCAACGCCCGGCAACTCGTGCTGGGGATCGAGGCGGTATGGCCCGATGGCTCGATCTGGCACGGGCTTTCTCCGTTACGCAAGAACAACGCCGGCTATGACCTGGTCCAACTGCTGGTCGGTTCAGAAGGGACTCTGGGCATCATCAGCGCGGCGACCCTGGCGCTGGCACCGCTGCCGCAGCAGCGCGAGGTCGCCTGGCTGGCTGTCAGCTCACCCGCGGCGGCGCTGGCGGTGCTGCGGCGATTGCGCCTGGCCCTAGGCGAGACGCTGACCGCGTTTGAAGTCATGCCGGCCCAGGCGATAGAGTTTGTCCTGGCCCATCTGGCAGGCACGCGCTGCCCGGTCGAGCCGGACTCGCCCTGGCATGTGCTGATCGATTGTGATTCGGCAGTACCCGGACAGTGGCTGCGCGAGAGCCTGCTGGAATGTCTGGCCAGTGCCTGCGCCGATGGTGTCGTTGGCGATGCGGTATTGGCCGAAAGCGAAGCTCAGCGGTTCGGGTTCTGGCGCCTGCGCGAGAGTATTTCCGATGCCCAGAAGGCAGGCGGGGTCAGCCTGAAACACGACATTTCGCTGCCCACAGCTGCGATTCCGGCCTTCATTGATGTGACGCTCAAACTGCTGGAGCAGCGCGTGCCGGGAGTTCGGCCGTGCGTGTTCGGCCATTTTGGTGACGGCAACCTGCACTTCAACCTCAGCCAGCCCCAAGCCATGACAGGCGCCGAGTTCCGCGCCCGCGAAGACGAGATCAACGAGCTGGTGTTCTCACGCGTGCTGGCAGAAGGCGGCTCGATTGCCGCCGAGCATGGCATCGGTCTTTTGCGGCGCGACTGGCTGGCGCGCAGCGCCGATCCCTCGGCGCTGGCGGCCATGCAACGGATCAAGCAGGCGCTTGATCCGCTCGGATTGATGAACCCGGGGAAAGTGCTGGGCTGAGGGCTATTGCTCGTCGGCTGAGGTCATCTGCGACTGAAGGTAGTTCTGCTCGCCGATGCGGTCGATCAGCGCCAGCTGGGTTTCCAGGTAATCGACGTGACCTTCCTCGTCTTCAAGAATCTTCTGGAACAGGTCGCGGCTGCCGTAGTCGCGAACCTTCTCGGCGTACTCGACGGCGTCGCGGTACATCGGGATGGCTTCGTGCTCCAGCGCCAGATCGCACTCGATGGCTTCGCGCGGGGTTTCGCCGATTTTCAACCGACCCAGGTCCTGCAGGTTCGGCAGTCCTTCGAGAAACAGGATGCGCTTGATGATTTCATCGGCATGCTGCATTTCCTCGATGGATTCCTGATATTCCTTCTTGGCCAGGCGCTCCAGCCCCCAGTCTTCGAACATCCGCGAGTGGAGGAAATACTGGTTGATGGCGGTCAGTTCGCCTTTGAGTGCCTGGTTGAGCAGTTCGATGATTTTCGGATCGCCTTTCATCTTGATTCCTTCAAATACGGTTCAGGGATTGGGTGAGAACTACACCACGGCATATGATACCGCAGCCCCGTGGGGGCAGGATGTTGACGATGATACGACCGGCGGGATTCGACTAAACAGCGTTGCTGGCCAGAACCTTCAGCACCGCAGGCCGATGGGCGCGGGCATGGACGGAAACGATGAGCTCCTCGGCAAACTCACGGCAGCTGCCACAGGTGCTGGAGCAGCCGGTCAGGGCCTGAATCTCATCGAACCCGAGGCCCTCCTCGGCGAGCGAGCGGATCGTGTCTTCCTTGAGGCGATTGCAGATACATACGTACATGGCCTGCATAATGTAGCAAATGCGAATCATTGTCAATCTTGATCGAGATCAATTTTTGCCAATAAAGTTTGATGCCGCCATTGGCGGGGTGCTGATGGCGATCGGGTCATACTTGGCGCTGTTTTTTGATCGAGACGCCTGTTCATGAATCCTGTTCTTTTCCTGGGGGCCCTGCTGGGCCTGCTGTCGGTCATCATCGGTGCCTCGGCCGAGCACCTTGTCCAGCAGCGCGTCGAGCCTGAGGTCTGGCGCTGGATGATGACCGCGATCCGCTATCACCAGATCGGCGCGGTGGTCGTGACCGCCGTTGGGCTGGGTTTGGCGGCCGGTGCCGTTCCGACCCGGCGCCTGAACCTTGCCGCGGGTTTTCTGGTGGCCGGAACCGTGTTGTTCAGTTTCAGTATCTATGCCGCAGCCGTGACCGGCATCGACTCGCTGACCTACGTTACGCCGCTGGGCGGGGTCACCCTGATGTTCGGCTGGTTGTTGCTGGCCTGGGCAGCGTTGGGAGTGGGCAAGTCGCAGTAGAATCATCGCCTTTGTTGACCTGGCCTTAAGCCCTGTTCTTGCCGTTGAATGCCCGTCCTGCCTTGCCGGTCGTGACCGGGAAACCTTCTGCTGTCTCGCGGAGCCGGATATGAGCCGGACCGTTCGCCGGCGCGTTCGCCCGAGTCACAAGGTGCTCTATCTGTTGCACCTGTCGGGCGATCGACAGATGAGTGTGAGCCCGTTGCGAGCGCCCCTGGCCGGCGTGATCGGCGAGGTTGCACCGCTGCCGCTCAGCGTGATCGACCACGAGAACCGTGCGCCCTATCTGGCCGACGCCGATTTCGACATCCTCCACGAGTTGGCCGAGCGTTGCGAACTGTTGCCGGGGCTGATCTGGTATCCACTGCCGTCCTCGGCCGAGGCCTTGTTCCTGAAAATCCTCGCCACCGGCCGAGGCCGCTGGCAAGGGGTCGAGGGACCGGCACTGCACCTGGCCGAACCGCTGGTGACCGGTTTGTCCTGGCGCTTGCTGGCCGATGGGTCGCAGGTCTTGCGGTTTGATCTGTCCGGACAGGACCCGGCAGCAGGCTGGCGCCAGCTGCCGCTGCTGCCGCCCTGGATCGTCGACCCGGTCAGCGGCGCCTGCCGGCCGGTCCGCGCTGATGGCGGTGACGACGAACTGGTCGCCGAGCTGTTGGCGCAGGGCACTGTCGAGCCCGACGAGGTAGCGCAGGTCCGTCAACGCATTGACACCACCGGTGCGGCGCTGCCATACCCGCAGGAGATTCAGGTCGCACACAGTCCGCCGCACAAGCCGCTGGTCGAGTTGCACCTGTGCAATGTGGAAGTCGGCAGTAGCGGGCGTTTTCTGCGGTTACCCGCAGTTGGCCTGGGCTTTGTTTATGGCGGCCTGCGCCTGGCCTGGGATGCCGAAGGCGACCGGCGACTGTTGCCGGCGGACCAGCACCCGCATGCGGTCCGGCGCGCGCAGCGCGTGGTGCGTGACCATGCCTTCGAAGACAACTGTCTGGCCCAGCTGGAAGAACTGGGCCTGGTGCGCCTGGCGACCCTAAGCGGCCTGGATCACCAGCCTGACGACGGCGGGCTGCTGGTAGTGGGTGGGCGTGAGCGGATCATGGCACGTTGGGCGATGATTCAGCGCAACCTGGCCAGCCTCGCCGTTGAGCAAGGGTGGGTGATCCGGCGTGACGAGGACCTGGTCGGGGAACTTCTGCTGCCTGAAGACTGGCTGTGCCGCCTGGGTGGTGGTGATGGTTCTTGGATTGTGCTGGACCTGGAAATCAGGCTCGGTCAGCGTTGCATCAGCGTGCTTGGCGGCATTGCGGCATGGGCGCATCAGGCCACCCCCTTGCTGTTGCAATCGATGCTTGGACCGGCCGACAGCGACCATGAGGTTCTGATTGCCCTGGACGAACGCTATCAGACCGTGATCTCGGTGGCGCGCCTGAAGAAGGTGCTTGAGATCTTGATTGAGTTGAGTGATCCCCAATACCCGCCCAAGGCCGGCCCGATGCGTATCCGACGCGCCCGACTGGCCGATCTCGGCGGGCTTGCCCCGGACTGGACCTTATGCGGTGACGATGACCTGGCCAGAATGGCCCGGCGTCTGGATACGCTGACAGTTATGCAGCCCTTGCCCGGACCCCCGGGTCTGTGCGCCGAGTTGCGCGACTATCAACGCCAGGGTCTGGGCTGGCTGCAGTTCCTGCGTGAGTCCGGGTTTGGCGGCATCCTGGCCGACGACATGGGGCTGGGCAAGACGGTCCAGAGCCTGGCCCATATCCTGACCGAGAAGCACGCCGGGCGGTTGGATCGCCCGGCCCTGGTCGTGGCCCCGACCAGCCTGATGTTCAACTGGCGGGCTGAGGCGCAACGCTTTGCGCCAGAGTTGAAGGTGCTGACCCTGCATGGCCCTGATCGACGGGGCGACTTTCAGTGGATTGGCGACAGCGATCTGGTCCTGACCACTTACCCTCTGCTGGTTCGGGACATCGACTGGCTGGAAACAGAGTGCTGGCATCTTTTGATCCTTGATGAAGCCCAGGCGATCAAGAATGCTCGTACCCGCGCCGCGCGCGCCGCGCGCCGGCTCAACAGCCGCCATCGGCTGTGCCTGACCGGGACACCAATGGAAAATCACCTCGGTGAGTTGTGGAGCCAGTTCGACTTCCTGATGCCAGGACTGCTCGGTTCGGCGGCGGCATTCCGGGCCCAGTTTCGGCAGCCGATTGAAAAGTCGGGCAACACGGAGCGGCGCGCCGTGCTGGCCCGCCGCATCCGACCATTTTTCCTGCGCCGGACCAAGGCCGAAGTGGCCACGGAGTTGCCGGCCAAGACCGAGATCGTGCGCAGTGTTCCCCTCGGTGGCAGTCAGGCCCGGCTGTACCAGGCCCTGCGCGAGGAAATGCAGGACAAGGTTCGTATTGCGCTGCAGACGCAAGGACCCGAGCGTGGCCGGATCGTCATCCTGGACGCCCTGTTGCGGCTGCGCCAGGTCTGCTGCGATCCGCGCCTGCTTCGGGATGATGCGGGCGGTGGGGTAACCGAGTCGGCAAAACTTGAATTGCTCATGGATCTGCTGCCGGAAATGGTCGTCGAGGGACGCCGGATTCTGCTGTTTTCGCAGTTTGTCCGTATGCTGGAGTTGATCGAGAACGAACTGGACCGGCGGCAGATCGGCTATGTCAAGCTGACCGGCAGCACCCGCGATCGCCAGAAGGTGGTCGAAGTTTTCCAGCGGGGCGAGGTGCCGATCTTTTTGATCAGCCTGCGCGCCGGTGGAGTCGGCCTTAACCTGACCGCGGCGGACACCGTGATCCATTACGATCCATGGTGGAACCCGGCGGTGGAAGACCAGGCCACCGACCGTGCCCACCGCATCGGGCAGGAGCGCAAGGTATTCGTTTATCGTCTGATGACTCTCGACACCATCGAAGAGCGTGTGCAACGACTGCAGGCCGGCAAGCGCGAATTGATCGACGGTCTGCTGGGCGGCGGTGGCGCCCTGGACCTGGGTGTTGAAGAACTGGAGCTGCTGCTCGGGTCCGGTTAATGTTCCGGTCTGCCGCCTTGCGATTCATCGTTGTGCAACAAGCCACAGAGAACATGCTTTCTTAGTCATCACGCTTACCTGGAGACCTGACCATGACCTGCCGATTCATTCCAATGCTGACATGTGCCATGTTGTTGACGTCGGCGGCGTCGGGGCACGCTGCAGACACCCTGTCTGGCTACGTCTTTCATGACCAGAATGGCGACCGCCAGCGGCAGCCCGGCGAGCCCGGTGTCGCCGACGTGCTGATCTCCAACGGCCTCGACGTGACCACGACCGGGGCCGACGGCGGCTGGACCTTGCCGGTGCGCGCCGACATGGATGTCAGCATCGTCCAGCCGGCCGGCTGGCGAGTGCCGGTCGATGATCGTCAGGTCCCGCAGTTTGCCTTCAGTTACAAGCGTGGTGGCACGCCCGAGCCCCTGCGCTATGGTGGGCTGCCTGACCCGGGCCCGCTGCCGGAACGGCTAGATTTCGCGCTCCAGCCGGCGCCGGCTGGCGACAACTTTCGCTGTGCTGTGATCGGCGACAGCCAGACTTACTTCAATCAGCAGGTCGATTACTTCCGCGCCAGCACGGTCGCCGATCTGCTCGACGAGGGCCTGGGCGAGGGTGACTGCATCATCTATGCCGGAGACGTGGTCGGCGATGACCTGGACCTGCTCGATCGCCTGTTGCAGGTCGGCGGCAAGGTGGGTGTGCCGCAGTGGCTGGTATTCGGCAATCACGACCTGGACTTCGACGCCACCGATCCGGCCCACTCCGGCGATTCCTGGCGTCGCATGGTCATGCCGACTTACTATGCTTTCGAGATCGGCCAGGTGACCTTCATCGCGCTCAACAACGTGGTCTATCCATGTGGTGCGCAGGATGCGGCGCGAGCCGGACGGGAGTTCTGCCTGGGCGAGCAGCCGCGCTACAACGGCCGGGTATCCGATACCCAGATGCAGTGGCTCGCCAACCTGCTCGAGCACATTCCCGAAGACCGCCGTATTGTGCTTTTGCACCACATCCCGCTGGTGTCTTTCAGCGATGCCGACAGCCCGGTGCACCAGACCGACAATACCGCCGAACTGCACGCAATGGTGGCGGGCCGGCCGGCACTGTCGCTGGCCGGTCATACCCACACCCTGGAAAACCTGGAGCCAGGCGAGTGGTACGCCGGCTGGCAGGAGCAGGTCGGGGTGGGTCCGCTGCCGTTTCGCCACATCATCGCAGGCGCAGCCTCGGGCGCGTGGTGGCAGGGCAACTTCGACATCAACGGCATCCCGATGGCGCTGCAGCGCATGGGTGCGCCAAAGGGCGTGGTCATGCTGGATTTCGAGGGAGTCGAATTTCGCGAGCGCTACCGTGGCGCCCGGCTCGACCCGCGGCGCGGCCAGTGGGTTTCGCTCAACACCCCGGTCTATCGAGCCTGGCATGCCGAGCTGGCCGAATGGATGGCCTTGCCGGAAGATGAACGCGACCCGGTCCCGCCGGTCTCGATCCACGATCTGCCCGACGAGTTCACGGTCACCGTCGACGAACTGTCTGAAGGGGTCTATCTGACCGCCAACGTGTGGCTCGGCAGTCAGTCAACCCGGGTTCGGGCACGTCTCGGCGACGGTGACTGGTTCGAACTCGAACGGACCCAGGCCGGGCAGGGCGAGGCAGCACTGACCGGAGCACTGTACGCCGATCCCTTCGCCGTGCGCCGCCAGGCCAGCGACGCCCGCCGGGCCATTGTCAGTCGCTCCGGTGACCCGCGCGCGCAGGGCTATGAAATCTTCAAGGCGCGCACCAACCAGGGCGTGCCGCGGCCGCAGGGCCGCTCGGTGGCTGATCGCAACGTCCATTTGTGGCTGGCCCGCCTGCCGGCCGATCTTGGCGTGGGCGCGTACCTGCTCGAAGTCGAAAGCTGGGATCGCAGCGGCCGCCGCCTGCTTGATCGCCTGGTGCTGGAGGTGGCAGACCAGCGTCCGCCGCGTTTCTGGCAGCCCTGGGAGTGATCAATCTCTGGCCGAATGGCTTACCAGCGCTGCGGCACCCGCCGGAGTTCAGAGCTGTCGTAGCCCATCTCGTCCACCAGCCGGGCCAATCGCTGGTATTCCTGCTCGCTGATTTCGGGGGATCTGGCCATGATCCAGACGTAGTCGCGCTTGTTGCGGCCGATGATGGTGGTGGTGTAGTCATCATCCAGGTAGACGATGCGGAAGTCCGCACGGAACGGCCAGACGAACTGCATGCCCCACACGGCATTGGTCTCCGGATCGGTGATGATGGCGTTGGGCTGATAGGTCTTTTGCGGCCCGTCGAAGCCCTTGTTGCGGAAGCTGAACGTGGTCTCGATCCTCTCGCCCTCCAGGCGGTAGCTTTCGACTGCGTTGTAGGCATTCTTTTCGATGAAGACCGGTATGTGGGCGATCACGTACCAGTCACCCATGTAGCGCTCGATATCGACCTCGGGGACGGTCTCCAGCTGCGCCCCCCTGGTGGCACAGCCTGTCAGAACAACAAAAGTGGTCAGCAGCAATATGCGTCGCGTCCAGCCCATGATGGAACCCGGTGGTGGCCTAAGTGCTCGATATTGTGCCCGGTCGATGTGAGTGCTGCCGAGTCATCCTGCCGGCTGGGCGCGATGCCGGGCACCAGGTCGCGATAAACCGCCGCCGAGAGGCCGAGAACGCAAAGTCCGCTGCGTGCTCCGCTCATTAGCCAGTGACCAGCAGGTTTGCAGAGAGGTTTGGCGGGCTATAGATGCCCCGGAGCCCCAGCACATCAAGTTCGACAGCAGCTTGAGTGGAGCGACGGCTGCCTCGAGAATCTCCAGATTCTGATTCTGTGCCTTATGCATCGTCTTCCAGTCGGGCTTTCAACTCACGAATGGCCAGCTGTTGTTCGCGAGAGCACTCCCCGCGGATCGCGTCCGTCAGAACCAAGAACTCGTAGAGCTTCGGGTCTTCTCGGGCGGCCCCGGGTGCCAGCTTATACAGGGGCGCGAATGCCATCCTGCCTATTCTCAACGTGGGATAATCAGGACTTTGGCGGCGTTGGAACGGCGTGGATCTATGCGTGAACTGAAATCGAAAAGGTGGCGTCTTCTCCTATTCAGATTTCCCGCTGTAGTCTGCTTGACGTGTCTGGTGGGGTGCGCTTCGACGGGCCCAAGCTTGTCCGCTCAGCGTCATATGGACAGGCTGCTGGAGTCTGATGGATCCATCGACGGGATCTGGCGTGGATATAGCCTTTCCTCAAGAAATCTAGCGTTCTACGGCCCAGGTGAAGGGCTGTTGTTGTTCACAAGCCATCCGCAAGTCGAGGGCTTTGAGAAGCTCGGAAGACAAGGCCGGGGAGGCGCTGCGCTTTACTACGGCACCCGGAACGATCTACCGAGATCTGGAATGTTTCAATTGGGAGCGAGGATCGAAGATCTGGTCGTCACCGCGGCGCGCCCTGAATTTGGACTGACGTTTTTGCTCCATGAAGACTTCCATGCTTTCCAGGCCGAGTCTTGGGGTATCCAAAAAGACGTCCGTCTGCATGTCTTCAATACTATTGATCCAGAGCCTTTTGGCGAGTTACTGAGCGAGGAGTCCAATCTCCTTTGGTCTGCATGGCAAGCGTCAGATGATGCTCGGCGGCGATTGTTGTTCGACTACCTCTCCCTCAGAGCGGCGAGAGAGTCAAAAATGAGTAAAGAGCAAATCGCTGCCGAGAGACATTTCGAGATTATAGAAGGAACGGCAACCTTCTTTGACATCCGGGCCTCGCAGGCGTTGGGTCTTCGATCTGCTGACCGGATTCGGGCAATACGCTCTGGGTTATTTTTCGACAATGAAAGGCCTCTGCAGTGGCACATGCGAGAAAGATCTTATGGCGTCGGCCTTTTGCTCTGTCTGATGCTGCAGAGTCTTTCCAGCTCGAACGATTGGCAAGCTAAGATCGCCGGGAGCGAAGTCTCATTGTCAGAGGCGATTGCCGAAGAGCTTGGATTTTCTGCTAAAGAGCTGCGCGAACGGGGCGATACACTTCTTTTGGAGGCAGGTCGATTAAAGGTGGAAATAGCTGGTCATCCCGCTGTTTCGATCCGCAAACTTGGCTTGAACCTTTCTGACTATCCCTATTATTTATTCTTCGCACTACCAAATGAGCAGAAAGCGGTGAGTCTCGACTCTCGTGGAAGTGTCTCTTTCACAAAAGGTGGCATTTACCATCTGGATCAAGACTGGAATATGGTTACATTTCCAGAGCGCTTTTCGTACCTTTTCGACGGCGGAGATCTCCAAGTTTACGGTCATCCAGTGATATCGAAAGTGACGAGCAGCGAGAAGTCGACTGTTTCTGAATTTATTGTGCTTCTTAAGTCGGAGCCGGGGCTGCTAGATCGAAGGGGCGCCTTGTTTGCCGAAGATACGATACAGGGCCAACACAGGTGGCAGGGGATTCATTTGAGGTCTGATCGGCCAATAACGTTTGGTTTTGGCCTGATTTCAGAACCGGAGTCCCATCTGCCTGCGGGAGTTCTGCAGTAAATAGATGAGTGCTCTGTCGCCGGCAGTTAGCAAATGCCACAACCCTGCTGGCAAGCTGGGCGGTTACTGCTCCGAAACCGAGTAGGCGTCCGTGCAATCAAATCTTGCCTTGAGGTCTTGGTCTTCATCGGACAAGATCTCCACCGGAAAGAAACCCCCAGCATAAAAGAGATGCAGACCGAACAGCTTGGAAACGTCATGGAACTCCTGCGGATCCAGGCTGGCTCGCATATCGTCCAGCCTAAAGCCAAGTGCCCTGTTGTCTGCAAACCTTATGCTGTTAGCCAGTCGCTTCCTTGCCTCAACCGAGAGTGCCAGCAAAGGTGAGGCATGCCCGGCCTCGATCTTGTTCAGATGAGCATCCAGATCTTCACGGCTGCGGATTTGTGTAGATTGAAGAAGAGTTGTCCAGGCTTCGTCTCTTGTCGGGCAGTGCTCGGGCTTGGCCTCTTCGACATCAGCATAGTCGAAGGCCTCGTCAGCGACGCCCTCGAGCTCGAGAAGACCGGCGGACGCAAATCCGCGGGCTATGGCCCAAAGGGACTCAGACCCACCGCGCCATCCCACCAAATTCTCGACGACTTCACCATTGGCCATGAAGACAAAATTCGGGAAAAAGCCGAAGTCGTCCACGGGCCATTTGGATGGATCGCCCACGAAGAAGTGTTCCGCGGACGACTGGGTATTATTGAACTGCTGCAGTCGCTGATACGTATCGTTGATCGATATCTGCGTCACCCAGATCACATGTTCCTTCATTAGGGGCCCGAGAATGGAATCCGCTGTGAGGTCCCGAACCGCTCTCCGGCAGAAGGCGCAGCCCGGAGAAGAGATCACGACCAAGTGAGGCTGGCTTAAGTCCAAATAAAACGCTTCGAATCTGACCGGATCCTCATGAACCTTCCAAAGTTTCCGTGATGACTCTGACGGCGGTAGCCCGGCCTGAACCAACTTCGGCACAGCCGGGAGGCTGAAGGCGGGATAGTGCTGAGCAAGATCAGCCGCCATTTCAAAGTCAAAGGCTGCGATATAGGCGTTGAAAAGCCTTCGAACGGATTCGGAGCGAACGATGCCTCGACGTTGAGCCTCGTCGAGCGCAGCGCGGTTTCTCGCGAGGACCCACCCTGCAGCTCCCAGAAAGGTGATGTTCTCTGCGGCTCTGACCCGGAGCTCGACCGCGGCATCGGGGGCGGTTGAGAGTCCCGGTCCGTAGTCATTATCGCTCCACAGGGCTCTGAAACGCTGGCGACGAACACGAGTTTCCTCAGCCTGATCTGCATCTACCTCAAGGGGAGCAGTCAGCAGAGTAAAGCGTTGGTCATCATCCAGCGGCCGAGGCTCTGCAACGGGCTGGCTATAAACAACCCAAGCTACAAGGCCAAACATTAAGGCAAAAGCGGTCTTTCGCACGGGTGCCCCAAATCAAACACACCTGCCGAGCATCAAGAGTAACACTTTGTCGTCGGCAGTTAGCAACACCATCTGACTTGTTGTTCTGCGCACCGAGTGGCCGCCCGAAGCGCATCGGACCGTTCCTCTGGCTTTTCGTATCCATAGGCGCGGGAGACAATCGCTCAATCAGTGGGCTTTAAGAAGTTTCGGAAACCGCCACGCGCGCCCTGCCAGCGGCCGATGAACGCGTCAGGCGTTTCTGAAGTCGGCCGGATACCGTCGTTCATGTCCGGGCGTCGCCGCTTCCCTGAATCTGCCAGAGGCGGAGACTAGCAGCAAATCTGGGCACAGGAGGTGGGCAATCGAGGGCGCTTCAGGTTGCTTCAGGATTGACGCCCGTCCCTAAAAAGCAGGGGTCGCCGAAAATTGGGCATAGCGGGTCTGTGCCCATCGAGGGCAGGTGTCATTTTCGGGCTTGAAAACGGTGTGGTGAAAATTTGAGTTTCGGAATTTTGGGCACAGGATGGGCACAAGGCGGGCACAGACCCATTTTGTTGCATAAAAGCAACACGCCAAATACTGGCTCGTGGCGCCGCCCTGAAGGACGCAAAGGATCTATAAGTGGATGATTTAGGTAATAAAAAAGCCAACCGATTGGCTGGCTTTCTGACTTGCAATCCTGGTCGGGGTGAGAGGATTTGAACCTCCGGCCCCTGCCTCCCGAAGACAGTGCTCTACCAGGCTGAGCTACACCCCGATGTAGCCGGATATTGTATCGCGGTGGTGGGCAGTAGACAAGAGATGCTCGATGATTTGCAAAAAGTTGTCGAATTCCGTTGCTGGGGTTAATTTTCTGTAATAAATGGCGGATAATATGTGCGCTGTCGGCAGCCGTCAGGGTTGCCGGCAGGCTCGCCCGTGCGGGCATTCCTTCATTGATCCACAAGGCTGGAGCGAAACATGTTGAAAGTGCGAAGTACCGCGGTGATTCTGATCATCGCCCTGCTGCTTGCCGGACAGGCGATGGCGCAGCTCACCTCATCCAATCTCCGAGGGCAGGTCGTGACCTCCGACGGCTCGCCCGTCGCAGAAGCGACTGTTCAAATTCTGCACGTACCCTCCGGTACCGTCTCCCAGGCAGTCGCCTCGAGTACCGGGCAGTTCTTCCAAAGCGGTCTGCGCGTGGGCGGTCCTTATCAGTTGACCATCACGCGTGAGGGCTTTGAGCCGACCGTCGTGGAAGACGTTTTCCTGGATCCGGGTTCGCAGGATCCGATTCGCGTCGCCCTGGATCGGATGGGCGAAGTGTCCGACCGTATCACGGTGATGGGGACTCGCTTCATGGAGGCCGCCGAACTCAACAGTGGCGTCGGCTCGGTATTCAATGCCCAGGACATTCGCAACCAGCCTGGTACCGATCGCGACGTCATCAACACCCTGCTGCGTGACCCCCTGGCCCAGTCCAGCGGTGTCGGCAACCTGTCGGTCGCCGGTGTCAACCCGCGCTTCAACGGTCTGTCGATCGACGGTGCCCTGCAGCAGGACGACTTTGGTCTTGGCTCCAACACCTACGCCACCGAGCGTTCGCCGATCAACCTCGATGCGGTCGAATCGGTCTCGCTGGTTGCTTCTGAATACTCCGTGACCTCCACCGGCTTTACCGGCGGTCTGGTCAATATCGTCACCCGCTCGGGCACCAACGAGTTCCAGGGTAATGCCTACTACGCCTATCAGAATGACTCCATGATCGGCGACAAGTACGGTGATCGTACCTTTGATCCCGGTGATGTGGACGAGAAAGAATACGGTTTTACCGTCAGCGGTCCGATCCTCGAAGATCGCCTGTTCTTCTTCCTGTCCTATGATGAATATGACTCAGCCTCCCCGTACGATTTCACCAATACGGATAGCGTCAACGGGCGCGAGCCCGGCTTCTACGAGGCCCTGGGTAGCCTGGTCCAGGACACCTATGGCTTTGACCCGCTGACCCCGCCGCGCACGGGCAGCACGCCGGAAACATCCGAGCGCATGCTGGCCAAGTTCGACTGGAACATCAGCGACGCCCACCGCGCCTCGTTCACCTACCAGAGCACCGAAGAAACCGGCGCCAGCATCAGCAGCTCCAACTTCGAATCAGCCTGGTATGACATCCCGGTCGATCTGACCGCCTATACGGCCCAGCTGTTCTCAGACTGGTCCCCGAACCTCTCGACCACGCTGCGCATGAACTACAAGGAGTTCGAGCGCGGTCAGAACTGTCGTGCCGGCGGTGGCGGTCATTTCGAGTTCCGCCTGGGGCCGAACGATCTGGTCGGTAGTCCGCTGGAAGGCCTCCTGACTGGCCGCAACAATACCATCGTGGCCGGCTGTGACCGGTTCCGTCATGCCAACGCCTACAGCGACGACCGCTTGCAGCTGTTTGCCTCGGCTGACTACGTTGCCGGCGATCACGTGCTCACTTTCGGCGTGGACTATGAGCAATTCAACCTGTTCAACCTGTTTGTCCAGAGCTCGAATGGCCGCTTCATCTTTGATGATGTCGACGAGATCATCAACCGCGCCCCGGGTGACTTCTTCTACAACAATTCGATCACCAACAATGCCAACGATGCCGCGGCCAACTGGGGCTACGACAAATGGGCCTTCTTCGTCGGTGATGAATGGTCAGTCAGCCCGGACCTGCAGCTGAGTATTGGTGTGCGCTACGAGCGCTTCAGCCAGAGCGACAAGCCGGTGTTCAGCCAGGATACCTTTGATGTCTATGGCGTTCGCACCGACAACAACCTTGACGGCCGCGATCTGTTCATGCCACGTCTGGGCTTCCTCTACACCGGATTTGATCGCACCACGATCAGCGGTGGTATCGGCCTGTTTGCCGGCGGCAGCCCGCAGGTCTGGATCTCCAACGCCTTCCAGGCGCCGACGGCCGACGTCTCGCTGAGCGATCTGACCAACGTCGACATCAACAGCATTCCGCAGGAAGCGCTTGACGCGCTGGCCGCCAGCCCGGGCGGTCTGCCGATCGACTACATTTCCGACGGCTTCCGTATCCCGTCGGACTGGAAGGCGTCGCTGCGCTATGAGCGTGCGTTTGACCTGGGCGCTCTGGGTGATGACTATCGGTTCACGGCCCAGTACCTGTACACCCGCACCAATCAGTCGTTCAACTGGGTCAACATTGCCCAGACCGAACTGCCGGCTGCATTGCCGACGGGTGTAGCACCGGACGGCCGGCCGATCTATGCCGACCTGCAGGCGCTGGGTGAGCGTAATCTGACCGAACTGGGCAATCTTGGCGCGGGCAGCAGCCACGTCATTACCCTGGCGCTTGGCAAGGCCTTCGACAACGGCTTCGATTTCAACGCGGCCTACGCGCATCAGAACGTCAAGTTCGCCAGCGAAGGCTCGTCCTCGCGCGGTATCTCAAGCTGGCGTGGGATCTTCGATGCCGATCGGAACGCCCCCTCGGCGCGGACCTCGCTGTACCAGGTCGACCATTCCTTCCGTATCAGCCTCGGTTACGAGCGCCGGTTCTTCGGCGATCTGCTGACCCGGGTGGATGCGTTCGGTCAGATCACCAGCGGTGATGTCTGGAGCACTTCGTTTAATGTCAACAACAACAACAGCCTGTTCGGCCGTGCCGGCCAGTTCGAAGGGCCGTTTGACAATAATCCGCTCTACATCCCGACGCCCAACGGTGATCCGCGAGTCGTGTTCGCCTCTGGCTTCGATCAGGCCGGGTTCTTCCAGTTCGTTGATGAAGAAGGCATTCCCACGGGTGAGATTCATGACCCGTACTCCGAGACCTCGAAGTGGAACAACATCTGGGATCTTCGCCTGCAGCAGGAACTGCCCGGCATCCCGGGTCTGGGCCGCTGGGCTCAGGACAATCGCTTCAGCCTGATTCTGGATATCGAGAACTTCCTGAACCTGCTGGATTCCGATTGGGGCAAGTTCCGCAATGGCCCGGGCTTCGGCCAGGCCGCCATTGTTGAAGCTGATCTGGTCTCGGCGGCTGACGTCGCTGAAAATGGCATCGACGGGGCCAGCGCCCTGACCGGCGACGCGCCGCGTACCGCCTGCACCAGTGAAAGCGCGTGCCTGTATCGCTACAACACGTTCCGCGATCAGGACACTGCGTTCACCAGCGGTCCGAGCTCGGTCTATGAAATTCGTCTGACTTTGCGCTACGATTTCTGATCGATCGAGTCTCTGTCGGGCCGATCGGGCCCGGCAGCCTGAACACAAACGGCCAGCCCAGCGCTGGCCGTTTGCTTTTCTACCTAAGGATCAGAGAACGAATGGATGATTACACCAATACCACTCATTTAAGGGAAATCCCGCGCGTATCGACCCAGGTCTACCCATCAGGCAAGCTGACCATGCTCTCGCGCGAGGAAGTTGCCCGCCTGTCGGATGCCAGCGAGCAGGTCGGCGAGGTTCTCAGGCGCTGCGCCCTGGCGGTGCTGAACTCCGGCGAGCAGGGTGATGACGCCGAGTCCATGCTCGCCGCGTTCGATGATTTTCGCATCGAGGTCCACCAGGTCAACCGCGGCATGCGGATCGACCTGCACAACGCGCCCGGCCATGCCTTTGTCGATGGCAAGATGATCAAGGGCATTCGCGAACTGCTCTCGGCGGTGGTGCGCGATATCGTCTACTTCCATACCGAAATCGGGCCCAATCCCTATTTCGATCTCGAAGAACCCGAAGGCATCACCAACACGGTTTTCGAGATCCTGCGCAATGCCCAGTTGATGGACGCCCAGCGTGAGCCCAATCTGGTGGTCTGCTGGGGTGGTCACTCGATCAACCTGGAGGAATACGATTACACCAAGCGGGTTGGCTATCAGCTGGGCCTGCGCGGGCGGGATATCTGCACCGGCTGCGGACCCGGCGCAATGAAGGGCCCGATGAAAGGCGCGACCATCGGTCACGCCAAGCAGCGCACCATGCCGGGGCATTACATCGGCGTGACCGAGCCGGGCATTATCGCTGCCGAGTCGCCCAACCCCATCGTCAACGAGCTCGTCATCCTGCCCGATATTGAAAAGCGGCTCGAGGCCTTTGTCCGCCTGGGGCACGGTATCGTGGTCTTCCCCGGCGGGGTCGGTACGGCCGAGGAAATCCTGTTCATTCTCGGTGTGTTGCTCAACCCGGCCAACCGGGACGCACCGTTTCCACTGATTTTCACCGGCCCGGCCTCGTCCACGGACTATTTCGCGGAGATCGATCGTTTCATCGGCCTGACCCTGGGCGACGCCGCTCGCGGCTGTTACAAGATCATCGTCAACGATGCCGAGGCGGTCGCGCGCGAGATGAGTGCGGGGATTGATCGGGTGCGTGATTGGCGCGTGGAGGTCAACGACGCGTTCTACTTCAACTGGATGCTCGAGATTCAGCCCGAATTCCAGCAGCCGTTCGAGGCCACCCACGAGGCCATGGCTGCGCTCGAGATTTCTCGCGCTTTGCCCACGCACCACCTCGCGGCCAATCTGCGCCGGGTCTTTTCCGGCATCGTCAACGGCAACGTCAAGCCCAATGGCGTGCGCGCCATCCGCGAGCGCGGTCCGTTCGAGATTCGCGGTGAGCCTGACATCATGGAAGCGCTCGACCAGTTGCTGCGTCGCTTCGTGGCCCAGAACCGGATGAAGCTCCCGGGCGGGGCCAGTTACCAGCCCTGCTACCGGATCGTCAGTTAAGGGCAAGGGTTCAGGTTGCGGGGTTCAGGGTTCAGGCTGGCATCGGCCTGGTTTTCCTGAACCCCGAACCCCGAACCCTTTTTTCCGCTCTCTCTTTCTCCTCTGACGGCGCGCTGCCCGCGTTCGCCCGACCTCGATCTGTCTCGACCAGCTGTTTCCCTTGACACCCGCGCGCTTCGCGACTATCGTGGCGAGCAGTGGTAATTTGTGGGAAATAGTGGTTTTCACGGGTCAGGAGTAGCTTCACCGGTGTTTTTCGGAGAGACCGCCATCAATCTCGACGCCAAGGGTCGCATGGCGATACCGACCCGGTATCGCGACGATCTGGGTTCGGTCTGCGCCAATCGCCTGGTGCTGACCTATTCGGCGTTTGATGCCGGTTGCCTGTGGTTGTATCCCGAGCCGGAATGGGAGCGGGTCCGTGAGCAGGTCATGGCCTTGTCGACCTTCAATTCCAGTCATCGCAGCCTGCAGCGTCGGCTGGTGGGTTCGGCGACCCAGACCGAGCCGGACGGTAATGGTCGGCTGCTGTTGCCGCAGACCCTGCGCCAGGTCGCCGGACTGGAAAAGCGGGTCGTGATGATGGGTATGGGGCAACGCTTCGAGGTCTGGAATGAGAACGTGCTCAACCAGCGGCGGATCGAGGAAGAGCGCGAAATGCAGGAGCAGGCCTCGCCCGAAATGGCCCAGCTGGTCCTGTAACCGGCATGGCTGAGCTGAAGCAACATTTGCCGGTCCTGCTGCAGCCGGCGCTGGATGCGTTGAACCTGGCCGCCGACGCCACCGTGGTCGATGCCACCTACGGGCGGGGCGGTCACAGCGTGGCGATCCTGGAGCGCCTCGGCCCTGCCGGCCGGCTGATCGTGATGGATCGCGACCCCGAGGCCATCGCGCATGCCCGGGCGGGACTGGCTGAAGATAACCGGGTGACGGTCTGGCCCGGCAGTTTTGCCGACCTGGCCACCATGGCTCGGCAGATCGGCGTATTCGGCGAGGTGGATGGATTGCTGGCCGATCTGGGGGTGTCCTCACCCCAGCTTGATCAGCCTGAGCGCGGGTTCAGTTTCCGCGAAGACGGACCGCTGGACATGCGCATGGACCCGAACAGCGGTGAGTCGGCGGCCGACTGGTTGGGCCGGGTCGATGAAGACGAACTGACGCGGGTGATCCGCGATTACGGCGAAGAGCGCTACGCGCGGAAAATTGCAAGGACGATCGTGAGGGAACGAGCACAACAGGCCATCACCGGAACCGCCCGCCTGGCGGCGGTGGTGGCATCGGCGGCGGGGCGCTCGACCGACAAGCTGCATCCGGCCACCCGCACCTTCCAGGCCATCCGCATTCGGGTCAACGATGAGTTGGGCGCGCTCGACCGTCTGCTTGCGCACGGCGTTGAGGTTCTCGCACCCGGTGGCCGTTTCGTGGTCATCAGTTTTCATTCGCTGGAAGATCGAAGGGTCAAGCAGGCCTGGACCCGCCTGGCACGCCCGCCGGCTGCCTCCCGCCGCGCACCGGCCGTACCCAGCTTTCAGCCCCGGTTGCGCCTGGTCGGCAAGTTGGTGCGACCTGACGAGCGGGAATGCGCTGCCAATCCGCGCGCTCGCAGCGCCCGCATGCGAGTCGTCGAGAAGCTCGCCGAGGTGCCGGCATGATCCGTTGGCTGGCATTTTTTGTTGTCCTCGGATTGCTGCTGGGCTCGGCCATCGGGGTGGTCGCGTTGCGCCATGAGTCCCGCCAGGTGTTCGCTGCCCTGCAGCAGGCGGCCTCGGCGCGCGACCAGGCGCGCGCCGAATGGAGTCGGCTGCAGCTCGAGCAGGCCGTGCTGGCTGAATCTGGTCGGGTCGAACGCCAGGCGCGCGAGCAGCTTGGCATGAGCTTGCCGGCGACAACCGGAATCCTCTTGGAGGCGCCGTGAACGAGCCGCGCCCGCGCAGCATTTCCGCCTTTCGCGTCTGGCTGACGGCCGGCATCATGTTGCTGGCCGTCGTCGTGCTGGTGGCCCGCGCGGTCAATCTGCAGGTCACCGATGCGGAGTTCCTGCAGAGCCAGGGCGAGGCGCGTTTCCTGCGCACGGTCGATATTCCAACCGTGCGCGGCAGTATCCTCGACCGCCACGGCGAGCCGCTGGCAGTCTCGACCCCGGTCGACTCGGTCTGGGCCCACCCGGGCGAGCTGCTGCAGGCCAGCGACCGTCTGGCAGAGCTGGCCGAGGTGTTGGAGATTCCGGTCGATGTGCTGGAACGCCGCCTGACCCAGCGCGCCACGCGCGAGTTTGTCTGGCTGCAACGGCGGGTTCATCCGGAGTTGGCCGCGCAGGTGGCTGACCTGGCGATTCCGGGGGTGTTTCTGCAACCGGAGTATCGTCGGTTCTATCCGACCGCCGAAGTCACCGCCCAGGTGCTGGGTTTTACCAATATTGACGATGCTGGCCAGGAAGGACTGGAGCTGGCCTATAACGCCTGGCTGCAAGGTGAGCCCGGGGCCAAGCGGGTGATCAAGGACCGCCTCGGTCGGGTGGTGCAGGACATTGATCTGATCCGCGAGGCCAGCCCGGGCCGTGACCTGCAGCTGACCCTGGATCGGCGCCTGCAGTACCTGGCTTTCCGCGCCCTCAAGCAAGGGATTGAACAGGTTCAGGCCCGCTCCGGTTCGGTGGTGGTGATGGACGTGACCAATGGCGAAATCCTGGCCATGGTCAATTTCCCCTCCTATAACCCCAACGCGCCGGTTCGAGCCGTGGGTGAGGGGATTCGCAACCGCGCCATGACCGACGTGCTCGAGCCGGGCTCGGTGATCAAGCCGTTTGCCGTGGCTGCGGCGATGGAGGCCGGACTGGCCACCCCGGACATGCCGATCGACACCACACCAGGCACGCTGAGGGTGTCAGGACACACCATTCGCGATGTGCGCAACTTCGGTGAAACCACGGTCGAGGGGCTGTTGGTCAAGTCATCCAATGTCGGCGTGGTCCAGTTGGTCCTGTCGATGGATGCCCGTCACCTGTGGGGCCTGTATTCCCGCCTGGGGTTCGGCGCGGTGACCGGCACCGGCTTTCCCGGCGAGTCGGCTGGCGTCTTGCGCGATTATGAGCGTTGGCGCAAGCTCGAGCAGGCCACGCTGGCCTATGGCTATGGCCTGTCGGTCACCCCCCTGCAGCTGGTCCGCGCGATGGCCGCAGTTGCCGATGACGGACGTTTGCACCAACCGAGTTTCATTGTCGGTGCCGACAACCCGGCCCAGTCGGTGATCGATCCGGCCCTGGCCCGTGAGGTCGCAGCCATGCTTGAGGCGGCCACGGGGCCGGAAGGCACCGGTCAACTGGCCCGGGTTCCCGGTTACCGGGTCGCCGGCAAGACCGGTACCACCCGCCTGGTCGGTACGGCGGGCTACGAATCACGCTATGTCTCCAGCTTTGCCGGTTTTGCCCCGGTTTCGCGCCCGGCCCTGGCCGCGGTCGTCGTCATCGACGACCCGGCCGGGGACCGTTACTACGGTGGCCAGGTGGCCGCGCCGGTGTTCAGCCAGGTCATGGCCGCAGCGCTGCGCCTGTTCAGCGTGCCGCCGGATGACCTGTCGGGCCTGATCGCAGCAGCGGGAGAGTCGCAATGATGGCGCTGGCCGGTTCCATGGCATGGACCGAGCTGCTTGATGGCCTGGCTCAGCCGACCCAGGAGATAGTCCTGGAAGACTTATGCCTGGACTCGCATCACTGTCGGCCGGGCAGCGGGTTCGTGGCCGTGGCCGGTGAGCAGGGACACGGGCTGGACTATCTGGATCAGGCCATTGCCGCCGGGGCGGTGGCGGTGATTCATGACGGCAGCCGCAAGCTGATGGACTGCCCGGTACCCGCCGTGGCCGTGCCTGACCTGGCTGCCAGGCTGCCGCTGCTGGCGCGTCGCTTCTTTGGCTCGCCCGATGAAATGGATCTGCTTGCGGTGACCGGCACCAACGGCAAGACGTCCGTGGCCTGGCTGCTGGCCCAGGCGCTGGACGGCGCCATGCTCGGCACGCTCGGGCGGGGTAGGCCTGGCGACCAGCAGCCGGGTACCCACACCACGCCTGACCTGCTCAGCGTCTACCGGTCGCTGGCCGCGCTGCGCGCCGAAGGGGTTGGTTGCGTGGTGCTGGAAGCCTCTTCCCACGCCCTGGCCCAGCACCGTCTGGCCGGACTGCGCTTTTCCAGCGT
>JBKHEF010000032.1:0-26770 GCA_046540955.1 Wenzhouxiangella sp. | reverse complement strand
AGGGGGCGGGACGACAATCCCCTTTCTGTCATGCCGGGCTTGACCCGGCATCTTTCGACCCGCTCACCTCCAATCACCCGGCGGAGCGAGTCATTGATCAGCGTCTGGCAACCGCGCGCATCGGGTGACGTGCGCGCAAGCAAGGCGGAACCAGGAACTTGCAGCAAGCCTGCAGGCTTTGCGATCAGGCGCGGGCGTTGACCAGGCTGGGGCCGCCATCGCGGACTTGCTGCGACAGGTTGGCGAGTTCATCAGGCGGGATGGTCCGCATGACCTGGCCGCTGTCGGAGTCGCGGATCAGAATGACCACGTCCTCGCTGTCGCCGCCGTTGACCACGAATTCCAGCGAGCGCCCCTGCGCCTGCAGCTGCCGGGTCATCTGGTCGGCCATGCCCTGGAGCTGGTCCATGAACGGCTGACGGGTTTCGCCCGAGGCGGCCTGGGTCGAGACGGTCTGCGGTACCGGGTCGGGCTCGGCCGGGGTGGAGGAAGGGTTTTCCGGATCGGGCCGGCTGGCGGTCGTTTCGGGACGGTCGCGATCCTGGGCAAGGGATTCCGAGACCACCGCACGGGTCGGCAAGGGCATGGGTCTTGGCATGGCAGCCGCGCCGGCAATTCCATTGTCCATGATGACCTCCGAATCCGGTTGTGTTCACCAATTGTACACAATTTTACCCGAAAGTGTTGACAGGGTTCCGCAAATGCGATAAGGCCGCCGCCCGGACCGGGTGCCGGGCGGCGGTAGGGTTGCGCCATAAGACCAGGAGAGTCGGTCGGTCTAGCGCAGGAAATTGAACAGGCTCAAGCCCTGGATGCGGATAAAGCTCTGCTGGGCGGCCTGCAGGGTGACCAGTTCCTGCTGCAGGCGGGTGATGGCCTCGGCGTAGTCCAGGTCGCGGATCTCGGAGGTCAGCGTTTCCAGGCTCAGGCTCTGCTCGGCGATATTGTCCTCGACGCTGTCGAGCGTGTTCAGGCGCCCGCCGATGTCGGAGCGGACCTCGAGAAAACGGGTCTCGATCCGGTCCAGCCGGGCCAGCGCATCGTCGATCCCCTGGCGCTGGGCGGCGCCTTCGGCCGGGCTGCCGGTGGTGCCTTCCAGGGTGCCGATCAGCTCGTCGAGAGTGGCGAACACGCTCTGGTTGGCGGCCGGTTCGACGGTGAACTCATCTCCACCCTCGGGGCTGCCGCGCAGCGTGACGTTGAGCCCATCGAAGCTGATGGTCTCGCCCGGGGTGTAGGGCACGCCCTCTTCTACCAGCGGCAATGTCGGGTTCAGCGGATCAGGGTCGGCCGGATCCGGCACCAGGTTGCCAAACCCCGGCACGATGCCGTCGGCATCGCGCACGACGAAGCTTTCAGCGTCGAGAAACTCGATCGTGTAGGTATCGCGCCCGGCGTCGATGTAAGCCTGCCGATCAACGGCGTTTTCAACCGCGATGTAACCGCTGCCAGTGTTGCCATCGGCCTGTCCGGCACTGACCACGCCGTTGCCGTCGCGGATGGCCATGAACACCTTGTCGCCGGTATCGCCGTCGCGCATGGTGATGCCGGGGCCGATGCTGAGCTCGCGCTGGATGCTGTCGCCCTGGTAGGCAACTGCACCGTCACTGCGCACGAACGGCTGGCTGCCGGCCTGGGCGCCGGCGAAGATGAACTCGCCGTCGCCGTCACGGGTATTGGCAATCGCGACCAGTTGATCGAGGCGCTGGCGCAGCTCGACCGCGATCTGGGCCTTGTCGCCATCGCTTAACGGCGCATTGGAGGCCTGGACGGTCAGTTCGCGAACCCGCTGGATCAACTCACCCGCTGACTGGATGGCCGACTCCTCGACCTGCAGGCGCTGGCGGGTGCGGCTGACGTTGCGATCGTAGACGGCTTGCACCTCGACCGCGCGCTCGAGTTCCTGCAGACGCGCAGCACCGACCGGGTCATCCGACGGGCTGTTGATCTTGCGGCCGGTGGACAGTTGCAGCTGGGTCTGGTTGAGGCTGCCCTGCTGGCGCAGGATGCCGGCCAGGCCCTGCTGAAAAATCTGGGCTGTGGAAATGCGCATCTCGCTTACCTCACCGCGTTGATCAGGGTCTGGAAGACCGTATCGGCCACCCGGATGACCTGGGCGTTGGCCTCGTAGGCCTGCTGGAAGCGGACCAGGTTGGCGGCTTCTTCCTCCAGGTTGACGCCGCTGACCGACTCGCGCGCAGCCTGCGACTGGGCCAGCAGCCCCTGCTGGGCCTCGAGCGCGGTATTGGCCGAGGCGGTCGCACTACCCACCCGCGAGACCAGTGCATCGACCTGGGCCAACAGGGTGCTATTGCCGCCGTTGAGCAGGTTTTCGTTGAACAGTCCGGCCATGCGCACGGCATTGCGGTTGTCGCCGGACCCACTGTTGTTGGCCTCGACAGTGAAGGTATCGCCGGCCACCGGGTCACCATCGATCTGGACGGTCCAGCCGTTGAAGGTGATGTCTTCGCCTGCGGTATAGGTGAACGGACCGGCACCATTGATTTCGAACTCGGTCGCACTGGTGAACTCGATGGTGACCGGATCCAGCAGGTCCGGATCGCTGATATCGCTGACCTCACCGAACGAGATGGTGCCGTTGCCGGTGTTGGTCAGACTGGCCTCGGCGCGGACCGGTGCCGCGGCGGCCAGCTTCGCCGGATCGCTGAACAGCGTGGTCATCTCGCCGGCGGCGGTCCGGGTCGGTTGAATCAGGAAACGGTCCCCGGCCGCTGGCGGCGGTGTCTCGACCTGCAGGGTCAGGCCATCGACACGGATCGGGTCACCATTGAGCAGGTCGGCCTGGTCGTCCGGTGACAGGGCAACTGCCTGGCCGGTGGAGACATTGGTCAGGCTGAACGCTGCGCCGTCGAAGTCCAGCCGGTAGTCGTTGCCAGTCAGCGCTGCAGGATCACTGATGGTCGCCTGCAGCCCGGCGGTTCCGGCATTGCCCGGTGCCACCAGAACTTCGGCTTCCAATGCGCCCGAACCACCGATTGCGAACAGATCAGCACCCAGATCGCCGTTCAGATCCAACCCTTCGCCCTGGATGCGGTTGAATTCCTGGGCCAGGGCGACAGCCGTGCGGCCCAGCTCGTTGCGGGTCGGTTCAAGAATCTCGCGCCGGAAGTCCAGCAGCCCTCCCAGCTCACCGCCGGTCAGCTGGCTGGTAATCGCCGTGCTCCCGATCCGGACCTCCTGGGTCTGCGGCCCGAACACACCTTCGCCCACGGTCAAAGTGTTGACCTCGCCGCCCAGAACCAGGTTCTGGCCATTGCCGACAAACACGTTGACCACGCCATCACCCTGATCGACGGTATTGACCTCGATCTTCTGCGACAGCTCGGAAATCAGCTGGTCGCGCTGGTCGAGCAGGTCGTTCGGTCCGGCCCCGCCGGAGGCCCCCTGGGCACGCGCGATGCGCTCGTTGAGTTCGGCGATGGAGCTGGCCAGGCCATTGATTTCATCGACGGTACCGGCAACCCGGCCATCGACTTCGCGGCCCAGCGATTCCAGGCGCGAATCCAGGGTATTGAAGCGCCGGGTCAGCGACTCGGCCTCGGAAATCACCACCTGGCGTACCGGGGTCGATGACGGGTCGTTGGCCAGTCCTTCCAGGCTGGAGAAGAACGACTGCAGGCCGCCGGAAAGACCGCTGGCCTCGCTGCCGACGATATCGCCGACCCGCCCGGCCAGCCCGGCAAAGGTGGACAAGCGACCTTCACCCGACAGGCCGGCGCGCACTTCATCGTTGAGGAAGTTGTCGAACACGCGGCTGACGCTGCTGACCTGCACCCCGGTACCAAGGAAGCTGCCGCCGAGAAACTCGGGCGGACGGGTCGAGAAATTGACCCGCTGGCGGTTGTAGCCTTCGGTCGAGGCATTGGTGATGTTGTTGGCGGTAGTCGCCAGGGCGCGCTGGATGGCCAGCAGGCCGGATGTTCCAATCTTCAGCATGGTTTTGTCTCTCCTGCCGACCTGTGGCCGGGATTCGGCAGACCGGGCAATTCCCGGTTGACCCTGTCTGCCGTCGATGACTGTTTAGCGGCCCGCATCTTCATTTCTTTAGATGTCCGTGCGCTGGCGCACGGTATCGACCAGCCCTTCGATCTTGCTGGCGTAGTGCGGATCGGTGGCATAGCCGGCGCGCTGCAGGCCAACGGCAAAGGCGGACGGGTCGGAACCGGCCTGGAGCGCCTCGGCATAGCGCGGTCGGGAGACCAGGAAGTCGACGTAATCGTTGATCGCCGCTTCGGGCGAGGGATAGGCGCGGAAACGGGCGCGCTCGCGCACTGCCTGGCCATCGATGATTTCCAGCGTGGTCACGGTGACCGTCTCGCCGTCCCAGTCCGGGCCGGCCTTGATGCCGAACATGGCCCAGGCCGGCGTACCGTCCGGTCGTTGCATCACGTGCCGGCCCCAGCCGGTTTCGAGCGCCGACTGGGCGACGATGGCCTCGGCCGGCACGCCCAGGCGGCCCGCCGCGCGGCGGGCCAGCGGCAGCATATTGGCGATGAAATCGTCGCGGCCTTCGAACGCCGGCCCGCGGGCGGGTGCGGCAGAGGCCGGGGATGTCGTTGTTGCGCCGGCCGCGGCTGCCGTATCCCCTGATCGGCCGGTATCGGCCGGGCGGGCCGGCTCTTCCGCCGAATCCGGCGCTGCGGGGACAAAAGCCGGTGGCGGCCGGATATCGACCCGCGGCGGGACGACAAAGCCGCCCTCGGGCACCATGGCCGGCCCCTGCCCGGCCGGCTGCATCTGCTCGACCATCTCATCAGCCAGCCCGATGCCGCCGTTGCGCGCCATGTCGAGCGCGATCTGGCGGTCGTAGAGCTCCATGTAGCGGTCCATCTGGCTGGAGTTGAACAGCTCGCTCTTGATGCCGGCATCGCGCATGGATTTCAGCATCAGCTGGATGAACAGCGCTTCGAACTGCTGGGCGGTCTCGCGGGTGGCCTGGGGGTCGTTGTTCTGCGCGGCCAGACGCAGCTCGGCCATGCCGCCGGTATCGGCGAAAAAGGTCGACTGGGTCGGCGCGATGCTCATGGCAGCCCGATGGGCATCAGATCACGATCAGCTCGGCGCGCAGGGCACCGGCCTGACGTAATGCTTCCATGATCGCCACCAGATCGCCGGGCGCGGCGCCGACCTGGTTGACCGCCTGGACGATGTCGTTGAGCTCGACCCCGGCATCGAACAGGAACATGCGCGAGCCTTCTTCCTCGACCTCGATGCCGGTCTGCGGCACGACCACCGTCTCGCCTTCGGCAAACGCCCCGGGCTGGGAAACCTGGGCACGCTCGGTAATGGTGACCGACAGCGAACCGTGGGCCACGGCGGCCGGCAGCACGCGCACATTCGAGCCGATCACCACGGTGCCGGTGCGCGAGTTGACGATCACCCGGGCCGGGGCATCGCCGGGATGCACCTCGAGATTCTCCAGGGTGGAGACATAAGAGATGCGCTGCGACGGATCGGCCGGCGCGCGAACCTCGATCGAGACCGAATCCAGCGGCCGGGCCGTACCCGGGCCCATGACCTGGTTGATCGCCTCGACCACCCGGTGGGCGGTGGTGAAATCGGGCGTATGCAGGTTCAGCAGCAGCTTCTCCGAGGCGAGGAAGCTGGTCGGCACCTCGCGCTCGACGGTCGCGCCGCTGGGGATGCGGCCGGTCGAGGGCACGTTGACCGTGATGCTGGAGCCATCCTGGCCCGACACACCGAAGCCGCTGACGGTGAGGTTGCCCTGGGCGATGGCGTAAATCTCGCCGTCGGCCCCCCTGAGCGGGGTCATCAGCAGGCTGCCGCCTCTGAGCGAGTCGGCATTGCCGATGGAATTGACCGTCACATCAATGGTGGATCCGGGTTTGACAAACGGCGGCAGCTCGGCCATCACTGTCACCGCGGCGACGTTCTGCAGCTGCGGGTTGACGTTTTCCGGCACGGTGATGCCGAACTGCTGGAGCATGTTGTTGATCGACTGGACCGCGTAGGGCACCTGGCTGGTCTGGTCGCCGGTCCCGTCCAGGCCGACCACCAGGCCGAAGCCGACCAGCTGGTTGGTCCGTACGCCCGAGACCGAAACCAGGTCCTTGAGACGCTCGCCCTGGAATTGCTGGGCCGGGGACTCGGCCATCAAGGCCAGGGCCAGAAGGGGAATCAGCAGGACCGGGAGCGTTTTCATGTCTTTTAGGCCTTGGGGTTCAGGGTTCGGGGTTCAGGGTTCGGGGTTCGGGGTTCAGGGTTCGGGTTCAAGGGGTCAGAACGGCATCCAGGGGGACTGGAAGAAGCGGGCCAGCCAGCCCTGGCGGTTGGCATCGTCGAGCGCGCCGGTGCCGCGGTAGTCGATCCGCGCATCGGCAATCTTGAAGCTGGGCACCGAGTTGTCCGGGCCGATGTCGGCCGGCCGGACGATGCCGGCAATGCGCAGGAACTCGCGGCCCTGGTTGACCGTGATCCAGCGCTCGCCCTTGACCATCAGGTTGCCGTTGGGCAGGCGCTGATAGACGGTCACGGTCATGTTGCCCTGCATGCTGTTGGACTGGCTGGAAGTCCCCGTGCCGTCAAACTCGGTGCCCGAGTCCATCGACCCGCCGAACAGCGGCAGGGCGCCGGAGTTGTCGCGCCGGGTCGGAGCACGGCCGAAAATGGTCGGGTTGGTGATCTCGGCCACGGTTTCCTTGGAGGTCGAGGTGCTCGCGCTGGTCGAGGCGGTGGTGTTTTCGGCCAGCACCACGGTCAGGGTGTCGCCGACCCGGCGGGCCTTGACGTCGTCGAACAGGGCCGCACCAACCGCCTGCTGAAAGATGGCACCGTTGGGCGGACCGAAATCCTCGACCGGCGGGGCTTCGGGAAAGGCCGGCTCCCAGTCGGGAATCTTCTGCGGCGCGGCGCAGGCGGCCAGCGCGCCGATCACGACCAGGCCGAAGACAGACTGCAGCAGGGTTCTCATCGCATCACCTAGAGGTTGTTGTTGATGTAGCGCAGCATCTCGTCGGAGCTGGAGATGGCCTTGGAATTCATTTCATAGGCGCGCTGGGTCTCAATCATGTTGACCAGCTCCTCGACCACGTTGACGTTCGAGCTTTCCAGCGAGCCCTGGGCCAGACCGCCAAGGCCGTTGATGCCCGGGTTGCCCTGCAGCGGCGGGCCGCTGGCGCCGGTTTCGACAAACAGGTTCTCGCCCAGCGGCTCGAGGCCGGCCGGGTTGATGAAATCGGCCAGCTGGATCAGCCCAACCTGGACCGGCTCGGCCTGGCCCGACAGGCGCACGGTAACCGTGCCGTCGCGGCCGATGGTCACGCTCTGGGCGCCCTGCGGGATATTGATGTTGGGCTGGACCTGGTAGCCGCTGGAGGTGACCAGCTGGCCCTGGGAATTGACCTGGAACGAACCGTCGCGGCTGTAGGCCACGGTGCCGTCGGGCTGCTGGATCTGGAAGAAACCGCGCCCGAGGATGGCGATATCGAAGGCATTTTCGGTCTGCTGGATATTGCCCTGGCCAAACAGCTTTTCCGTGGCGACCACCCGGGCGCCGGTGCCCAGGTACAAGCCTGACGGGATCTCGGCATCCTGGGCCTGCTGGCCGCCGGCCTGGCGGACGTTCTGGTAGACCAGGTCCTCGAACACCGCCCGGCCCTTCTTGAAGCCGGTGGTCGAGACATTGGCCAGGTTGTTCGAGACCACGGCCATCCGGGTCTGCTGGGCATCAAGCCCGGTCTTTGCGATCCAGAGTGCCTTCATGCTTGCCTTCCTTCCATCGGAATTCCTGTCGGTAGCGCGCCTGCCCGGTAGCCTGAGCAAAATCAGTGCCAGCACGGGCCGGCCTGACTCAGGCGCTAGCTCAGCCGCATCAGTTCGGCGGCGCGCGCGCCATTGTCGTCAGCGGTGCGCATCATCTTTACGTGCAACTCGAACTGGCGCGACAGCTCGATCATCTCGACCATGGCCTGGGCCATGTTGACGTTGCTGGTCTCCAGGTGGCCGGAGATCAGGCTGGCGGCGGCATCAGCGGGGGGGATTTCTCCATCGCGCGGACGAAACAGCCCATCGGTGCCGCGATCGAGGCTGTCGGCTTCGGGGATGACCAGGCGGATACGGTCGACGATGGCCTGGACTTCAGCGCCCTGCCCAAGTGGGACGACCGAGATCGTGCCGTCCTGGCCGACGGTGAGCTTGCTGTTGGGCGGCACTGCGATCGGGCCGCCATCGCCGAGCACCGGATGACCGGCACCAGTGGTGATCAGGCCGGTGGCATCGACCTGCAGGTCACCGCGCCGGGTCAATGCCTCATCGCCGTCGGGGCCCTGAACCACCATCCAGGCGTTGCCACGCAGGGCAACGTCCAGGTCGCGCCCGGTCGCCTGCAGTGTGCCGGGGGCAAAATCCACCCGGCTGTGGTCGGACAGCACGTTGACCCGCGAACGCAGACCCCGGCCCTCGATCTCCTGGCCGACCGCCTCCTGCAGGCTGGCCTTGAAGCCGGTGGTCGAGACGTTGGCGATGTTGTGGGCGGTAACCGCCTGGCCTTTCATGACCTGGTTGGCCCCGGTCATGCTGACATACAGCAGTCGGTCCATGACATTCCTCCTTGGGCGTTGCCGCCCGGCGTCCTAGTGAACGCGCTGGCTGTCAGACGTATTCATCGGATGTTGATGATCGTCTGGGTGATGGCATCGGCCGTCGAGATCATCTGCGCATTGGCCTGGAAGGTGCGCTGCGCGGTGATCATGTTGACCAGCTCGTTGGCCAGGTCGACATTGGCCGTTTCCAGGGCACCGGCCTGGATCGTCCCCAGGTCGCCGGAGCCAGCCGGTCCCCGCAGCGCCTGGCCCGACTCGAAGGTCTCGGCCCAGCGGGTGTCGGACACGTTTTCCAGGCCGTCGGGATTGGCAAAATTGGTGATCGCGAGTTGCCCCAGGGGTTCGGACTGACCATTGGTGAAACGGGCAAAGACCACGCCTTCGGGGTTGATCTCGATCGACACCAGCCGGCCGCTGGCAAAGCCATCCTGGCCCAGGCTGTTGACGTTGAAGGTGCTGCCGAACTGGGTGACGTCGCTGACATTGAGGGTCAGTTCCAGATCTTCAGCCGGGGGCACCGGGGCGGCCGGGAAGGCGATGTCGCTGGGCGGCGCCGGCGCGGTCAACTGGCCCGAGGCATCAAACTCCAGCGGCTGCCCGGTGCCCACCTGGGTATCGTCAATCGCCAGGTAGACCTCCCACTCGTTCGGGTCGGCCGTCTTGACGAAATAGTAGCTCGCCGTATGCGAGCCGCCGAGCGAGTCAAACACGGTCACCGAGGTCGTGTGGTTGTAACTTTGCGGATCGGTCAGGTCAAAGGTTGCTACCGCCGGCGGTGAAGCATCAGCCGGCAGGTTGAGACCCGCCGTCACCCGCTCGGTGGCCGCCGGCGCATTATCCGTGGTGTCGAGCTGCAGATCATTGAGCGAACCGGTATTGAACAGTTCGGTGCCGCCCAGCGGCGGGAAGGCCTGCAGGCGCTGACCCTGATCGTTGACCACGAAACCATCGCGGTTGACGCCGAAATTGCCGGCCCGGGTATAGGAAATGCTGCCCTCGGTGTCGGCCAGGGTAAAGAAGCCGCCGCCGACCAGGGCCAGGTCGAGATTGTTGTCGGAAAATTCCAGCGAGCCTTGCGAAAACTGCTGCTGGATCGACGAGGTGCGCGCACCCAGACCGGTCGCATCGGTCGAGACATTCTGCAGCCCGGTGGCAAACAGTTCGACAAAATTGGCTCTGGACTTCTTGAAGCCGGCGGTATTGACGTTGGCAATATTGTTGGCCGTGTTGCTCAGACTGGTCGATGCTGCATTCAGGCCGGACAATGCAATCTGGAAAGGCATGGGTTTGACTCCTTGTCAAATCGTTTCAGGATTGAGTGTTCAGGAAATTTCCTTGGCCTGGCCAAGTGGCACCGACCCCAGGCCGGCAATATTGAGCACGGCAGACCCGTCTCTGGAACTGCCGAGGGTGACGCTTTCGATCCGCCCCCAGACCATCGTGTCGGCGGCCTGCATCTCGTTGCCGACGCGCACGCTGGCCGCGATCGAGTAACTGCCCGGCGCGCGCTGAATGCCATCCTCATCAACACCGTCCCAGGCAAAACTGGCCCGGCCATCGGCACCGATGACCGCGGGTAGGCGCCGGATCAGCGCACCACCTTCGTCGCGAATCTCGACCTGGGCTTCGAGCGCGCCGGAGGGCACCTCGAAGGCGCCGCGCGGCGGGTTCTCACCGTCATAGGCCAGCTGGTCACTTTCCACCAGGGCCTGGCGGTCGACCAGCGAGGCAGCCTGCAGGGCCTGTCCACCCTGCAGGGCCTGGGCGGTAGCCTCGAAGCTCTCCTTGAGTTCACCAATCCCGGAGACGGTCGAAAACTGGGCCATCTGGCCCAGGAAATCACCGTTTTCCATTGGCTCGAACGGATCCTGGTTCTGGAGCTGGGCGATCATCAGGCTCAGGAACTCTTCCTGGCCCAGGTTGTTGTTGGGGTTGGTCGGCACCGAAGGGCCGTCGTTGAACTGGCGAATGCCGGAAATGCTGCCAAAATCCATGGTGGTTCAGGCTCCTTGTCTATCGACCCATTTGAAGAGTGCGCAACATCAGGTCTTTTGAGGTGTTGAGCACTTCGATGTTGTTTTGGAACGATCTAGAGGCCGAGATCATGTTGGCCATCTCTTCGGCAATGTTGACGTTGCTTTTGTAGATGTAGCCTTCTTCATCGGCCAGCGGGTTGCCCGGCTCATACAAGCGCTGCGGCGCGGCATCGCTTTCCATGACGCCGAGTACGCGAACGCCCACGGCCGCACCGTTGCCGCGATCGGCCTGATCCAGTGCGCTCTGAAACAGCGGCTGACGGGATCGGTAGGCGCCCTCCTCGGTCGTTGAAATCGAGTTGGCATTGGCCAGGTTGGAGGCAGTCGTGTTCAGACGCACCGACTGGGCGCTCATGCCGGACCCGGCGATATCAAAAATCTTGAACAGGCTCATTGACTCTGACCCTTGATGGCGGTAATCAGGCTGCGCACGCGGCCGCTCAGGAATTCCAGGCTGGCCTGGTAACGCACGGCGTTTTCGGCAAACGCGGCCTGCTCCTGCTGGACATCGACGGTGTTGCCGTCCTGCGCCGGCTGGGTCGGGACGCGATACAGCGCGGCGGCCTGGCCGGCCGTGGCGCCATTGCTGTGCAGGTGGCGCGCGTGCGTGACCCGCAGCGCATCCGGTGAACCCGCGGTCTGGCGCATGACCGCGGCGAAGTCGATGTCGCGCGCCTTGTAGCCGGGGGTGTCGGCATTGGCGATGTTGGCGGCCAGCAGTTCGGTGCGCTGGCTGCGCAGCTGCACCGCCTGGGCGTGGACGCCAAAATGTTTGTCAATGTTCAAAGCCATGAACGGCACCTCTTTTTTTGGCCGTGAATTGCTCGCCGGGACTTCCAGCAAAGTTTGTGCCACCCCGCGCCGGTGACGGGTAGCCCTGGGCAAACCGGGCGCACAGCGGCAAGCGCATGCCGGGCAGAAGTCGGCCTGCCCGCCGGCAACCGGCAAGACCTTGCCGCCGTACCCGGCAGGGACGGGTGGCATCGTTTTTGCTGGCGTTCTCGGTCATGAACAGGCGAGCTGCTATTTACGTCCCGGCGATCGGGTCAGCCATGCACTGGGCAAAGTCCGTGCCAGCGGCGATGCTGGTCGTGCTGCTGATCGGATCGGCTGTGGCCGAGGACGCCGATATTCAGTCACTGGCCAGCATTCGCTCAGCCGCCGAAGCGTTTGTGCTTGATCAACTGGGCACCGATCAGCCCGGCGTTGCCGCCGAGGCCGGGCGCTTGGATCCCCGTCTGCGCCTGGCCGCCTGCGATCAGCCGCTGGAGACCTTCAGCGCCGCTGGCAGCCGCATGGGTAGCAACACCAGCGTCGGGGTGCGTTGCGATGGCAGCCGACCATGGCGGATTTACGTACCGGTCAAGGTCAGTCGTGAAACCGAAGTCGCCGTCCTGGCCCGCAGCCTGGCGCGCGGGGCAAGCCTGGATGCAGAAGCCATTCGCATGCAGCGCATGGATACCACCACCCTGGGGTTCGGCTACTATGAAGCGGCGGATCGGGTCATCGGTCAGACCTTGCGCCGGGCGGCAGCCGCCGGGACCGTGATCACGCCGGCCCTGGTCGCCGTACCGCCGACCATTCGCAAGGACGAGCAGGTCACCCTGGTCGCCCAGCGCAGCGGCATCGCCATTCGCGCGCCCGGTCGGGCGATGGCCGATGCCCGGCTTGGCGATCTGATCCGGGTCCGCAACCTGTCGTCGGAACGGGTGGTCGAAGGGGTGGTCCGCGGCCCCGGCGAGGTGGTGGTTCATGCCCCTTGACCAAAAACGTGATGGAGCGCGGATTTCTGTGTCGATCGGGCTCAAGAATAGGCGCAAGCAGCCGCTATCCTTTATACTCAAGACACGCATCCAGCGGAGAAGGCACCATGCCTGAGAGAATCGACGGCTTCATCCGACCGCCATCGACCCAGTCGGATACCCGCATCAATCGGCCCGACTCGAACTCCGGACAAGCGGCATCCACGCAGCCGGACAGTCCAACGACCAGCACCCAGCCTACAGATTCGGTCAGCCTGACCGAGTCGGCCCGCCGGCTGAGCGAACTGTCCAGCGAAGCCGCCACCGGTGATGCGGTTGATCTCGGCCGGGTGGAATCGGTTCGCCAGGCGCTGGACGAAGGCGTCTACGAAATCGATCCGCGCCAGATTGCCGAGCGTCTGCTGGCGCTGGAAGACAACATCGGAGAATAAACCGCATGTTGCAGGGGCCGGGACAGTTTCGTGATGCGCTGAAACAGTTGTTGCACGCACAGGGCGAGTGCGCAAACGAGCTGCTCGACGCGCTGGAACGCGAGCGCAGTGCGCTGGCCGACGGCGACGCCGAGCAGCTTGACCTTCTGACCCGCGAGAAAACCGCGCTGCTGGGGCGCCTGGACGAACTCGGCCACAGGCAGCAGCAGCTGTTTTCCGACCTGGCTTTCAATGACAGCGACCACGATATCGATCGGGCCCTGGCCTGGTGCGATCCACGCGCCGAGTTGAGCGAGACCCGGCGGACCATTGGCCAGCGCCTGCAGCGCTGCCGCGAACTCAATGAGCGTAACGGCTTGACCGTGCAATACCGGCTCGGTTACGTCCGCCGTGCCCTGGACGTCCTCAATGGCGCCCCGGCCGGCAGCAGCGGGGTCTACGGTCCCAACGGCCGTACCAGTGCGGCCTCTCCTTCCCGGCTGCTGGCCTCGGGTTGACGCCCGAAGCTGCCGCCAAGCCGGAACCGATCCGCGACCAAAGGGAGGTCAACGGCCTTCTGCGCCGCCTGATCGATACCCGCGCGATCATCCATATCTGGCACCCCGATGGTCACGAAGGTCATCTGTCGACCATCATCGGGCTCAAGCCCCCGGTCAGCATTTACCTGGATGCCCCACCGGAGTCGGCCATTGATCTGTACCGCCCGGGCGATCAGCTGCAGGTGCGCACCCGGCTTGACGGCACCGATGTCCGTTTCCGCACCCGCCTGCAGCTGCACAGCCGCTACGAAGGCTACGCCGCGCTGCTGTGCGAATGGCCGGCCGAAGTCCATCACTACGAACGCCGGCTGACCTTCCGGGTCCGGGTTACGGGCAAGGAGGCCGGCGTCACGCTGGAACTTGATGACGGCGACGAGCGCCACCGCGGACGACTGGTTGATCTGTCGCTGGGTGGTTTCGGGGCCCTGATCGATGCCGGCGCCCAACTCAGCGCTGGCGAGGTGCTAGACTGCGTGCTGGAGCTGCAGGGGCAGCAATTGGCCACGCAGGCCGCCATCCAGAGCTTCGAACCCATCGCCGGCACCCGTTTCTGGCGTCTGGGCGCGCGTTTCCTGGACTTAGACCCCATGCAGGAACGCCGACTGGGCAAACTGGTACTGGAACTGGAAAGACAGTCAATCCAGCACAGCCGGGGGCTCTAGTCGGTTAGCAACGATTTTTTCGGCAGGCTGGTCAGGCATGAGCACACGATATCCAACGGCAGGGCCGCCCGGCGAGACCGCAGACCGCGAAGACGGACCCGATAACCTGATTTACCTGGCCCGTCAGCCGATCTTCGATGACGAGCAGGGTATTTTCGGCTACGAGTTGTTGTTCCGCCAGGCTGGTGAAAAGCGGGCCAACCTAGGTGACGAGGCCGCCACGGCCACTTCGCGGGTCATGCTCAATACCATGATGGAGCTTGATCTTGGCCGGCTGGTCGGCGATGCGCTGGCTTTTTTCAACCTCGATCAGGATTTCCTGCTGGCCGGCACCGACCTGCCCTTCGGCGCCGAGCATGTCGGCATCGAGATCATGGAAAACGTGCCGATCAACGATGAAACCGTCGCCGCAGTGGCCCACCTGGCCCTGCTCGGCTACACCATCACGCTGGACAATTTCAGCTGGCGCGACGGGATCGAGCGCTTTCTTGAGCATGCCGGTCTGGTCAAGATCGACATCCTCGCCCACGACGTGATGGCCCAGATCGATATCATCAAGAAGCTCAAGGGCCATGAGGTCACCATGATCGCCAAGTCGGTCGAGACCCGGGCCCAGTTCGAGCAGTGTCGCCGACTGGGGTTTAAGTATTTCCAGGGGTTTTTCCTGTGCCGGCCGACCACGATGACAGCCAAGCGCCTGCCGGAAAGCAAGATCAACGTCATGCGCCTGGTCAAGAAACTGCAAAACCCGGAAGTGACCCCGGACGAGCTCGAAGCCATCATCCGCAACGACGTTGCCCTGCACTACCGACTGCTGCGCACGGTCAACTCGGCCTACTACGGGCTGGCGGTCAAGATCAAGTCGATCCAGCACGCCATCGTCTACCTCGGCATCCCGGCGATTCGCAACTGGGCCCGGCTGCAGGTCATGGCCGGCGTCGACGATCGCCCCAGCGAGCTGATGCGCCTGGCCCTGATCCGGGCCAGGATGTGCGAACTGCTGACCGGCCAGATGTCGAAAGAGACCCAGGACATGGCCTTTACCGCCGGCCTGTTCTCGCTGCTCGATGCGCTGATGGATGCGCCCATGGACGAAGTCATCGGCCTGTTGCCGCTGGACGACGACCTGGTCGACGCTCTGGTCAGGCGCGAGGGCCCCTATGGTCGCCTGTTGCAGACCGTGGTCAGCTACGAGCGTGGCGAGTGGGACGAGATCAATGAAGAACTGTATCCGGTCGAGCGTCTGCGTCGCAGCTATCTTGAAGCCGTCGCCTGGGCCACCCAACAGTACCTGGCCCTGACCGCCTGAGCCCCAAGGAGATTCCGTGCCCGATCCGCGACTCAAACAAGCCATCGAACGGCACCAGGCCGGCTATCTGCCGGAAGCTGAAACCCTGTACCGGGCGATTCTCACCGATGATCCCGACCATCCCGAGGTCCATGCCCGGCTGGGTGACATTGCCTTGCGCACCGGCCACTTCGAGGATGCCGCGCGCCTGTTTCACCAGGCCCTGCAGCAACAGCCGGAACAACCCGAGATCTGGAAACAACTGATCGAGGCCCTGGTCAAGGCCGGTTACAGCGACGATGCCGCCAAGGTGATCGAGGAAGGCCGACGCCTGGGGCTGATCGCGGTCGATCCGGATAAACTCCCGGCCGGTCGGCCTTGACCACGCCCGGCTCCGGCCCCGGGCTGGCGGTCTCGCAGGTCGACCGCGACCACGCCGATCAGGCTGTGGCCCAGGCCGGTCTGCGATCCCAGCCCGGCGAACTGGCCGCGGCTGCCGAAGACTGGGCGTCGGCCCCTGCGGTCGGGCTGGACACCGAATTTGTCCGGGAACGGACCTTCTATCCTCGGCCCGGACTGATCCAGGCCAGCGATGGCCATAAGGTCTGGCTGCTGGATGCGGTCGAACTGGCAAAAATGCCTGAGCTTGGCGATTTGCTTAATGATCGCCAACGCACCAAGATCCTGCACAGCGTGGGTGAGGACATGGAGGTCTTTCGCATCCTGACCAATACCGTGCCGGACCCGCTGTTCGATACCCAGATCGCGGCGGCCATGCTGGGCCGGCCGCTGCAGCTTCGCTACGAGCAGCTGGTGGCCGAAACACTGGGCGTGGAACTGGCCGGCGGCAAGGCCCGCTCGAACTGGTGCAAGCGGCCGCTGACCCGCGACCTGCTGACCTATGCCGCCCAGGATGTGATCTGGCTACCGCGGCTTTACCAGTATCTGGCCGAGCAGTTGCAGACTGCCGGTCGGCTGCACTGGCTGCACGAAGACTGCGCCCGGCTGGTCCAATCAGCCCGCACGGACGATCCAGGGTCTCCCCTGCTGCGGGTCAAGGGTGCCGGTCGGCTCAGCGATGCTGCCCTGGCTGTGCTCGAACGGCTGGCCGAATGGCGCGAGCAGACCGCCCGCCAGCGTGATCTGCCGAGAAGTTTCGTGATCCGCGACGACGACCTGCTGCGCCTGGCCGAACAAGCCGCCCGCGGCTTGCTGGACCAGACCCTGCGCGCCCTGCCCGACCCGGTCCGCCGACGCTATCGCGACCAGATCGCCGCAATTGCCGAGCAGGAGGCACCGAGTAACTTCACCCGGCCAGCGGCGCTGGTGGCACTGCACCCCGATCAGCGCGCGTGGATTGCCGAGGCCCAGCAGTCGATCCGGACCCTGGCCGAGAATATGGGCATCGAGCCGGCACTGATTGCCAGCAAGCGCGAATTGACCCGAATCGCGCGCGGCGAGCATCCCGACTGGCTGGACGGCTGGCGGGGCCCGTTGCTCGGCGAAGCACTGCCAGCGACGCCGTAGGCTTCTGCTAACATCCCCATTCTTGAATCGCCTCGGTAGCTCAGGGGATAGAGCAGCCGCCTCCTAAGCGGCAGGTCGCAGGTTCGAATCCTGCCCGGGGCACCAACAAGAACACCAGCGAGGAACAACAAGATGCCCATGCTGCAAGGAAAAAAAGCCCTGATCGTCGGTGTCGCCAGCCCGCGCTCCATCGCCTGGGGCATTGCCGAGGCCATGGCTCGCGAGGGCGCCGAGCTGGCCTTTACTTACCAGAACGAAAAGCTCAAAAGCCGGGTCGACAAGATCGCCGGGCAGACCGGCTCGCAGCTGGTACTGCCGCTGGATGTCGCCAGCGATGAGCAGATCACAGCGGTGTTCGATACCATCGGCCAGCATTGGGATGGCCTCGACATCATCGTCCACGCCGTCGGCTTTGCCCCGCGCGAACAGCTCGAAGGGGAATTCGCCGATGTGGTCGACCGGGAGGGCTTTCGCATCGCCCACGACATCTCGGCCTACAGCTTTGCCGCCCTGGCCCGGGCCGGCAGGCCGATGATGGAAGGACGACAGGGCGCCCTGCTGACCCTGAGCTATTTGGGTGCCGTCCGGGCGATGCCAAGCTACAACGTCATGGGACTGGCCAAGGCCTCGCTGGAAGCCGCCGTGCGCTACCTGGCCCATGGCCTCGGTCCGCACGGCATCCGGGTCAATGGTATTTCGGCAGGCCCCATCAAGACCCTGGCCGCCGCCGGAATCCCGAAGTTTCGGGCTATGCTGGAGCACGTCGAAACCACCGCCCCGCTGCGCCGGAGCGTGAGCATCGAGGATGTCGGCAATGCGGCGGCGTTCCTGTGCTCGGACCTGGCCGCCGGCATCACCGGCGAGATCACTTACGTTGATGCCGGCTACAACATCGTCGGCATGGCCGGACTGGACTGACGACCCGGCAATCGATCAGAGCCGGTCTTCCACCACCTGGATTTCCGTGTTTTCACGCAGGTAGGCCAGCAGGCCCATGATCTCTTCGTTAGCCCGGCCGAATCGAATCTGCTGCTTGATGAGATCACGCTCCTGCTCGGTGGCTTCGACCGGGTTGCCGGGCCGAACCGCTTCCAGGCGGACCAGGGCAAAACCCTGGATGCGCGGCAATACGTGAAGCGTGGGTTCATCGCCGGGAGCAGGCAGCCGGAACAGTTCCTGCACCAGTTGCGGCCCATGCTGGAAATCAAACCGCCCTACCGCCGGGTGCTCGACCAGCGCCAACGCCTCGTCGGCAGCAACCAGTTCGGCCAGCCCGGCCTCCTGCGCCTGAGCTTTCAGGGACTCGGCCCGCTCACGCGCCAGCTCGCGGGCGCGGTCGGCCACCAGACGCTGACGAATGCGGTCTGCCACCGTCTCGAGTGGCTGCGGCTGTGCCGGAAAATGCTCGGCAAGCTCGATGACCACCAGTTGATTGCGATCCAGCTCGATCGGGTCCGAGACCGAGCCGTCGAGCAGCACCAGGTCGGAAAACGCCGCCTCGGCAACGCGGGGGTTGGACGCAACACCCTGGTCCGCGCCGCTGCGCGAAAATGGACCGGTCTCGGCGATCTCCAGGCCCAGTTCTTCAGCGAGCGGTTCCAGACTTGAGGCATCGGCAAAGACCAGGTCGACCAGCCGATCGGACAGTTCGACATACAGTGCCTCGGCTTCGCGCTCGCGGTACTCGGCCAGGATTTCAGCACGGGCTTCGTCGAAACTCATGCCCTCCGGTTCGCGAATGTCTTCCAGACGAATCACGTGCCAGCCGAACGGAGTGCGAACCGGCTCGCTCAGTTCACCAGTGAAGGTCAGGCCGAACAGCGCCTCTTCAAACGCCTCGACCATGTCGCCTGGCTCAATCCAACCCAGATCACCGCCCACATCGGCCGAAGCAGGATCATCCGAAAACTCCCGGGCCAGATCAGCGAAGGATTCACCATCCAGAGCACGCTCGTAGAGCTGCGTGGCGAGGGCACGACCGTCTTCGTCGCTGCGCTCAGCGCCGGTCTCGATCAGGATATGCGCGGCCTGGCGGGCCTCGGGAGTCAGATAGCGCTGGCGGGCGGCCTCGTAGCGCTGCCTGAGATCTTCTTCGGTCAGCTCCAGGTCCCGGGTCAACTCCTGGGTGTCGAGTTCGATGTAGCGGATGCTGACCTGTTCGGTGGTCAGGAAGTCGTCCTGGTTGGCCTCGTAATACTCGGCCACCTCCTCTTCGGTGACTTCGACCTGGTCGCGAAATGGCGCGACCGGAATGTCAACCAGACTGATCTGCCGAGTCTCGTTCTGGAGACTGAGCATGTGGTCGATTTCTGCTTCGGTCACCACGGCTGACAACGACACGGACGTCGGCAGCATGCTGGTCATAAGGTCGGCGCGCAGTTCCTGCTCGAAACCACGCGGGGTGCGCCCGGATGCACGCAATGCCTGGCGGTAGGCCTCGCTGTCGAAGTTGCCGTCGATCTGGAAGGCGGGAATATTGGCGATGATGTCGCGCAGCATGTTGGCGCTGACGGTCAGACCCATGTTTTCGGCGTGAACGCGCAACAGGCGCTCGTCAATCATCTGCTCCAGATGCTGACGGCGAACGATCGGCTGGTTGGTGGCGATCTCGTCGTAGGCGTCGGCTTGCTGCTGGCGAAGCTCTGCCCGATAGCGGGCAAAACTGCTCTGAAACTCAGTCGTTGTGATCTCCTCGTCGCCCACGGTGGCCACGGCATCCTGAGGCACGGTGCTGATGTAGCTTTCCAGGCCAAAAAACAGGAAAGGGACCGCCAGCAGCCCGAGGATGAAGATGGCAACAATACCGGTGACGCGTTCGCGAATGGCCTGAAGCATGGTGTGTCAGAAAACCCTGTTCGGTAGGACGAAAAAGAACGATCCGGATGCTCAAACAAACAGGGCGCCCCGAAGGCGCCCTGCAGCGTAGTGGCGGAGTGGACGGGACTCGAACCCGCGACCCCCGGCGTGACAGGCCGGTATTCTAACCAACTGAACTACCACTCCAAAAAACCTGGTGGGTGCTGACGGGCTCGAACCGCCGACCCTCGCCTTGTAAGGGCGATGCTCTCCCAGCTGAGCTAAGCACCCCGGGCAACAAGCCCGCTATTTTATCGCGTCTTTGAAACCTTTACCAGCCTTGAAAGAAGGAGTTTTCGACGCCTTGATCTTGATGGTCTCGCCGGTGGCCGGGTTGCGGCCGGTGCGGGCGGCGCGCTTCTTGACCGAGAAGGTGCCGAAGCCGACCAGGGAAACCGTGTCGCCCTTCTTGAGCGCCTTGGCGATGCTGGTGGTGGTTGCCTCAAGCGCCCGCTGCGCGTCAGCCTTGCTGAGGCCGGCGCTTTCAGCGATCGCATCAATCAATTCCGATTTATTCATTATGAATTGCTCCAAAAATTCCAGTAAATAAGGACCGCTCGGTCGGCCAAAAGCCCCCTCAAGCCGAATCACATCGCGGATGAACAGACACCCTGCATGATGTTATCCCAGCCAAACCCCGGCGGCAACTGCAAAGACGCCCTCAATCCGGTATCAGCTGCGAAACGAAGCCCATTCTAACCGTAACGGATGGCGGACGGGGCGTCTAATGCGCCCGAATGGCCGCTTCGGTGCTTTCAGACTTCGACGTTGGCGCGGTGTTTTCCGGACTGGCTTCGGGCAGGCGCTCCAGGGCCAGCTCCAGCACCTCATCAATCCACTGGACCGGACGAATGTCCAGACCCTTCTTGATCCGCTGCGGAATTTCGGCCAGATCCTTTTCGTTTTCCTTCGGAATCAGGACCAGACGAATCCCGCCCCTGAGCGCGGCCAGAAGTTTTTCCTTCAGGCCACCGATCGGCAGCACCTTGCCACGCAGGGTGATTTCACCGGTCATGGCCACGTCGGATCGCACCGGAATGCCGGTCAGCACCGAGACCAGGGCCGTGACCATGGCCACACCGGCGCTGGGCCCGTCCTTGGGCGTGGCGCCTTCAGGGACATGGATGTGGATATCGCGGTTCTGGTGAAAGTCATCAGCGATGCCGAGGGCGCGGGCGCGTGATCGGACCACCGACAGACCCGCCTGGACCGACTCCTGCATGACGCTGCCGAGCTGGCCGGTGTGGGTCAGCTTGCCCTTTCCGGGCACGGCCGCGGCCTCGATCTGCAGCAACTCACCACCCACCTCGGTCCATGCCAGTCCGGTCACCTGGCCAATCTCGTTTTCTTCTTCAGCGCGGCCGTAGCGGAAGCGGCGCACACCGAGATATTTGTCGAGGTTGCGTACCGTGACCTGGCGCGAGCTCAGGTTGTCATCGACGCTCAGTTCCTTGACCACCTTGCGGCAGATCTTGGCCAGTTCGCGCTCGAGGTTGCGCACCCCGGCTTCGCGGGTGTAGTAACGGATGATGTCGGTGATCGCACCTTCACTGATCGAGATCTCGTTTTCCTTGAGCCCGTGCTGCTTGATCTGCTTGGCCAGCAGGTAGCGGGTGGCGATATTGAGCTTTTCATCCTCGGTGTAGCCGGGGATGCGGATGATCTCCATCCGGTCCAGCAGCGCCGGCGGGATGTTGAGCGAGTTGGCGGTGGCCACGAACATCACTTCCGACAAATCGAAATCGACCTCCAGGTAATGATCACCGAAGGTATTGTTCTGCTCGGGATCGAGTACCTCAAGCAGGGCCGAGGATGGATCGCCACGGAAATCCATCGACATCTTGTCGAGTTCATCCAGCATGAACAGCGGATTGCGGGTGCCGACCTTGCCCAGGTTCTGCAGCACCCGGCCGGGCATCGAACCGATGTAGGTCCGGCGATGACCGCGGATCTCGGCCTCGTCGCGCACCCCGCCTAAGCTCATGCGAATGAATTCACGGCCCGTGGCGCGCGCGATCGATCGCCCCAACGATGTCTTCCCCACCCCGGGCGGCCCGACCAGGCAAAGGATCGGGCCCTTGAGTTTCTTGACCCGCTGCTGGACGGCCAGATATTCCAGAATGCGCTCCTTGACCCGCTCCAGACCGAAATGATCGGCCTCGAGGATACCTTCGGCGGCGCGGATGTCGTGGCGCACGCGACTGCGCTTTTTCCACGGCATCATCAGCATCCAGTCCAGGTAGTTGCGCACCACCGTGGCCTCGGCCGACATCGGGGACATCATTTTGAGCTTGTTGAACTCGGCCCTGGCCTTTTCCATGGCCTCGGCCGGCATGCCCGATTTCTCGATCTTGGTTTCGAGGTCACCGAGATCGTTGCCGGATTCATCCAGGTCACCCAGTTCCTTCTGGATGGCCTTCATCTGCTCGTTGAGGTAGTACTCGCGCTGCGACTTCTCCATCTGGGTCTTGACCCGGCCGCGAATGCGCTTTTCGAGCTTGAGGACGTCGATCTCGCCTTCGACCAGCGCCATCAGGCGCTCCATGCGCTTGAGGATGGAGGCGGTTTCGAGAATCTGCTGCTTGTCTTCGATGCGAATGCCCAAGTGCGCAGCGATGGTATCGGCCAGGCGGCTGGGATCTTCGATCCCGGCCAGGGTGGTCAGCAGTTCCGGCGGAATCTTGCGGCTGAGTTTGACGTACTGCTCGAACAGCCCCATCAGGCTGCGCATCGTGACCTCGAGGACACGCTCGTCCTCAGGTTTGGCCGGCTCAAGGTACTCCCAGCGTCCGGCCAGGTAGCCATCGGTCTCGAACATCTCGTTGATCCGGACCCGCTCGACGCCTTCGACCAGCACTTTGGTCGTGCCATCAGGCAGGCGCAGCATCTGCAGGATCGTCGCCAGCGTCCCACAGTCGAACAGGTCTTCGGCTTCCGGCGACTCGGTTTCCGGGTTCTTCTGGGTCACCAGCAGAATCTGCTTGTCGACGTTCATGGTTTCCTCAAGCGCACGCACCGAGCGCTCACGGCCCACGAACAGCGGGATGACCATGTGCGGAAACACCACGACGTCGCGCAGGCTCAGGACCGGCGTGGGCTGACGTGGCGTGGTATCGGACGCGCTGCTGGATGCTAGGGTTGCCATAACTCTCGAAATCACCAATTTGGAAGGTCGCTGGCCTGAGATATTGGCCTCGAACAGGCCGGATTCAAGGCACGGGCCGGTTGCCCGGTCACGCCAGGCAGGTTAACAAGCCAGAACAAGGCGGCGTGAACGGCCGCCTCCTGAAGCATATGGCAGGGGCGGTCAGTTTTCTGCGCCGGCGCGCTGCTTGCGGTTGCTTTCGTACATCAGATAGGGCTCGGACTCGCCGTTGATCACCGCCTCGTCGATGACGACCTTGGAGACGTCTTCCATCGACGGCAAGTCGTACATGCTCTCGAGCAAGACGTTCTCGAGGATGGTGCGCAGCCCGCGCGCCCCGGTCTTGCGGGCCATGGCCTTGCGGGCAATGGCATGGAGGGCGTCCTCACGCACCTCGAGTTCGCACTGATCCATGTCAAACAGCTTCTGGAACTGCTTGACCACGGCATTTTTCGGCTCGATGAGAATGCGCACCAGCGCTTCTTCGTCAAGCTCGCCCAGGGTGGCGATAACCGGCATGCGGCCGACGAACTCCGGAATCAGGCCGAAGCGGATCAGGTCTTCGGGCTCGACCCGGGCCAGCAGTTCCGAGGTGGTGCTGGATTCGGCCGAGCGCACCTCGGCCCGGAAGCCGATGCCAGCCGATTCCGAGCGCGCCTGGATGACCTTGTCAAGCCCGGCGAAGGCCCCACCGCAGATAAACAGGATGTTGCGGGTATCGACCTGGAGAAACTCCTGCTGTGGATGCTTGCGGCCACCCTGTGGCGGAACCGAGGCCATGGTTCCCTCGATCAGCTTCAGCAGCGCCTGCTGGACCCCCTCGCCCGAGACATCGCGGGTGATCGACGGGTTCTCGGCCTTGCGCGAGATCTTGTCGATCTCGTCGATGTAGACGATGCCGCTCTGGGCCTTCTCGACGTCGTAGTCGCACTTCTGCAGCAGCTTCTGGATGATGTTCTCGACGTCCTCGCCCACGTAGCCGGCCTCGGTCAGGGTGGTGGCGTCGGCGATGGTGAACGGCACGTTGAGCATGCGCGCCAGCGTTTCGGCCAGCAGCGTCTTGCCTGATCCGGTGGGGCCGATCAGGAGAATATTGGACTTGTTGAGTTCGACATCGTCGCGGTGCTTGTACGACTCGAGCCGTTTGTAGTGGTTGTAGACCGCAACGGACAGGACTTTCTTGGCCGGCTGCTGGCCGATGACGTAGTTGTCAAGAAAGGCATGGATCTCGCGCGGGGTCGGCAACTGCTCGCGCTCGGCCAGGCTGGATTCTTCCAGTTCCTCGCGGATGATGTCGTTGCACAACTCGACGCATTCGTCGCAGATGTAGACGCTGGGCCCGGCAATCAGCTTGCGGACCTCGTGCTGGCTCTTGCCGCAGAAGGAACAGTACAGGATCTTGCCGTCGCTGCTCGAATCGCTCATGGGACTGTCTGGGGTTTCCGCTGATTCGTTCGGTGAAACAGTGTACCCGAAAGCATGCAAGCCGAGGAAAAGTGCAATCGCATGGGTGCCCGCGACGCGATGCGGCTCAGGAACCGGCCATTGCGGGCCGCTGCACGCGGCCCGAACGGCTCAGTCGGACGCAGACTTGGCCGGCTGGCGTGAGCTCAGCACCTCGTCGATCAGGCCGTACTCGCGTGCATCCTCGCCCGACATGAATTTGTCGCGGTCGGTATCCCGCTCAATGGTCTCCAGGTCCTGCCCGGTATGATGCTGCAGGATCCGGTTGAGCTTGTCCTTGAGCTTTAGGATTTCCCGGGCGTGGATGTCGATATCGGAGGCCTGGCCCTGGAATCCGCCCAGCGGCTGGTGGATCATGACCCGCGAGTTGGGCAGGCAGTAGCGCTTGCCGGCCGCACCGGAAGCCAGCAGCAGGGCCCCCATGCTGGCCGCCTGGCCGATGCACATGGTGGCCACGTCGGGCTTGATGAACTGCATGGTGTCATAGATCGCCATGCCGGCAGTCACCGATCCACCGGGCGAGTTGATGTAGATGTTGATGTCCTTTTCCGGATTTTCCGACTCCAGGAACAGCAACTGGGCGACGATCAGATTGGCCGAGTAGTCCTCGATCGGACCGACGATGAAGATCACCCGCTCCTTGAGCAGGCGCGAGTAGATGTCGTAGGCACGTTCGCCGCGGGCCGACTGTTCGACCACCATCGGCACCAGATTCAGAGCTTTTTCGTCCATCAGGTCTCCAGCGCTTCCTTGAAGCTCATTGTCTTGTCGGTCACCGTTGCCTTGTCCAGCACCAGATCGATGACCTGTTCTTCAAGCACCAGATTTTCCAGTTGGTCCATCAAGCGCGCGTCAGCACGGTAGATTTCGATGATCTGCGAGGGGTCTTCGTAGGTATCGGCGACCTCTTCGAGCTTCTGCTGGACCCGCACCTGATCAATCTGGATCTCGTTCTGGCGGGCCAGTTCACCCATCAGCAGACCCAGGCGCAGGCGGCGCTCGGCGATCGGAAGGAACTGCTCGAGCGGTAGCTGGCTTTGCTGGCCGGCCTGCTGCATCTGCTGGACCATCTGGCGCGCTTCCTGAGTCACACTGGCGCGCGGCAGCTTCAGATCAGCGTACTTTTCGCTCAGTGCCTCGGTCACCGCGGTCTTGAGCCGGTTGGTCACGGCCTGGCGCAGCTCGCGCTCGAGGTTGCGGCGCACGTCGGCGCGCAGCTGCTCGACGCCGCCTTCGACGCCGAACGATTCAGCGAAGGCATCATCGACCTCGGGCAGGTCCGAGCCCTGAACCTCCTGAATGGTGAGTTCGACCCTGGCGGTCCGGCCGGCCAGCGCCTGGTAGCGATAGTCCTCGGGAAAGGTCAATTCGACCTCTTTGCTGTCGCCGGCGGCCATGCCGGTCAGCACTTCCTCGAGCTGCGGAAAGGTGGTCATGTTACCCAGCGTGGGCGAGAGTTCATGGTGGCCGACATCCGGCACCCGCTCGCCGTCGACGTCGGCTACATAGGTCAGGCGCACCCGATCATCCATGGCTGCGGGCCGCTCGACGGTTTCCCACTCGCGACGCTGCTGGCGCAGGGTGTTGATCATGTCATCGACATCGGCGTCAGCGACTTCGGCAACCGGCCGCTCAAAGGTCAGATCCTCGATCTCGATGGCGGGCATCTCGGGGAAGACCTCAAGCTCGGCGACAAACTCGAAATCACCCTCAAAATCCAGGCCGCTGGACGGCTCGAGCTTCGAGACCCCGGCCACGCGCATTTCCTGCTGCCCGATCGCTTCCTGCAGGCTCGATTCCATGACCTGGCCGAGCACCTCTTCCCTGACCTGCTTGCCGTAGCGCTGACGAACCACGTTCAGCGGCACCTTGCCCGGGCGAAATCCCTTCAGGCGCACCTGGCGGCGCAGTTCGTTCAAGCGGCTGTCAACCTGCGAGGTGATGTTGTCACCGGGGACCTGAACCGTCATCCGGCGCTCGAGGTCACCGGTTCTTTCTACGCTTACCTGCATGCTCGATCGTCTCGCGTTTTCCTGCAAATGCCGACGACCGACGACCCGCCGGAAGCGGGCGACGTCGGCCGGAGAATTGGTGGGCCATCAAGGACTCGAACCTTGAACCTACTGATTAAGAGTCAGCTGCTCTACCAATTGAGCTAATGGCCCTTTGGGTGGGGTGAGCGACGGGGGTTGAACCCGCGACCTCTGGAGCCACAATCCAGTGCTCTACCAACTGAGCTACGCCCACCACAGGCAAAACTTCATTTTCAACCCGAGCCGGATATTGTAACCCGACCCGCTGTTCATGGCGCGCCCGGCAGGACTCGAACCTGCAACCGCCAGCTTAGAAGGCTGATGCTCTATCCAATTGAGCTACAGGCGCTCTGGTCCGCCGGAAACGGCTGGTCGGGGTGGCAGGATTTGAACCTGCGACCTACTGCTCCCAAAGCAGTTGCGCTACCAGGCTGCGCTACACCC
>JBKHEF010000031.1:0-27911 GCA_046540955.1 Wenzhouxiangella sp. | reverse complement strand
GTGACTACCATCGAGTATATTCTCGATTAGCTCCCGTCACGGGTGCCCGCGCTGAATCATCCTGCCCAAGGGCACTCCAGGCACCAGCGCCGCCGGTTCGGCGAAATTCAACCTGCTGTTTGGCCTGCTGCCCGAATTATTGTCGGAAGGTCGACGCATCCTGCTGTTTTCGCAGTTTACGACCATGCTCGGCCTGTTCGAAAAGGAAGTGAAAACGCGCGGAATGGCCTACGCCAAGCTCACCGGCCAGGACAAGCCGGTGTTTGTCTACAAGCTGGTGGCCGAAGGCACGGTCGAAGAACGCATCCTGGAACTGCAGGCCCGCAAGCAGCGCATGGCCGATCAGGTCTACGGCAAAACCCGATCGCGCGACGAGCCTGCCATCGACGAGGCCACCATCGAGGCACTGCTGGCCGCAGTCTGAATTTACCCCGTCAATGAGCTTTTTGGAAACAATGCCCCTGATAGGAATGCACGACAGCCGGTTATCTTACTTGAATGCCCAACAAAATATCCTTACAGTAAAGACTCCTTACCCAGCACAGTTGCGCCGATGCAGCAAATCGCAAAAATCAGCAGCAAGAGTCAGGTCACGATACCGGCATCTATCCGAAAGGCATTGGGCGCAGGCCCCGGGGACCGGTTGATGTGGGAAGTGACCGCAGATGGCAGTGTCATCGTGCGCCGCGCCCGAGAGATTGATGTGGAATATCTGAGTGCTCTGACGGGCACTTTATCGGAGTGGAACAGCGCGGAGGACGACGAGGCGTTTCGTGAACTTTGACCCGCATTCTGTCGTCAAGGTGCCGTTTCCATTTACGGACAGACACGCTCAGAAACAGCGGCCGGCCTTGATCCTGTCGACCGGCGACTTCGGCAAGCGCAGCGGGCACAGCGTCATGGCGATGATCACCTCGGCAAAACACTCAGCCTGGCCGTTGGATATTGAGATAACAGACCTGGCGGCCGCCGGTCTTCCTTCGCCCTGCCTGGTCAGAATGAAACTTTTCACTCTGGATCATCGATTGGTACTGGGACAGATCGGCCGCTTGTCGGCACAGGATCGCCAGTCAGTGAGCGAGGCTTTGTCATTGCTGCTGAGTTGATGATCTGCGTCCGGCCATGGGGGCAACCAGCCAGGAGCGAATCCCCGCATAGCCCTTGCCGACTTGATCGAGTCATCAAGCTTCGAAAACCAACTCGCCTTCCGCCGCATCCACCCTGATCGTATCACCGGGTCCGAACTCGCCGGCCAGGATGCGCTGGGCCAGGCCGTTTTCCAGTTTCTGCTGGATCGCTCGCTTGAGCGGGCGGGCGCCGAAGACCGGATCGAAGCCGACGTTGCCGAGCAGGTCCAGGGCCTGGTCGGAAATCTCCAGGCTCATGTCGCGATCGGCAAGACGTTGGCGCAGACCCTCGATCTGGATCGCGGCGATGGCGCGGATCTGCTCGCGGTCAAGCGGGTGGAAGACCACGATCTCGTCGACCCGGTTGATGAACTCGGGCCGGAAGTGGCGGCCGACCACGTCCATCACCGCCTGCTTCATGACGTCGTAGCCCTGCCCCTGCAGCTCCTGGATGCGGTCCGAGCCCAGGTTGGAAGTCATGACGATCACGGTATTGCGGAAATCCACGGTGCGGCCGTGGCCATCGGTCAGGCGGCCATCGTCGAGCACCTGGAGCAGGATGTTGAACACTTCCGGGTGGGCCTTTTCGACCTCGTCGAGCAGGATCACCGAGTAAGGCCGGCGCCGCACGGTCTCGGTCAGGTAACCACCTTCCTCGTAGCCGATATAGCCGGGCGGTGCGCCGATCAGGCGGGCTACGGCGTGCTTTTCCATGAACTCCGACATGTCGATGCGGATCATGGCCTCCTCGGTATCGAACAGGAAGGACGCCAAAGACTTGCACAGCTCGGTCTTGCCCACACCGGTGGGGCCCAGAAACAGGAACGAGCCGTTGGGCCGGTTCGGGTCGGCCAGGCCGGCACGCGAGCGGCGGATCGCGTCGGCCACCGCCTTGACCGCCTCGTCCTGGCCGATGACGCGCTCGTGCAGGGCGTCTTCCATGCGCAGCAGCTTGTCGCGCTCGCCTTCGAGCATCTTGGAGACCGGGATGCCGGTCCAGCGGCTGACCACTTCGGCAATTTCTTCCTCGGTGACCTTGCTGCGCAACAGCTGGAAGCTGGCCGTGTGCTCGCCGGACTCGGCGGCTTCGAGTTGTTTTTCCAGTTCGGGAATGCGGCCGTACTGCAGTTCGGCCATGCGCGAGAGATCCTGGGCGCGCCGGGCGTTTTCCATTTCCGCGCGGGCTCGCTCCAGGGCTTCCTTGACCTGGGTGGCATCCTGGACCGAGGCTTTCTCGGTTTTCCAGACCTCGTCTAAGTCGGCGAACTCGCGCTCGAGTCCATCGATCTCGTCTTGCAGGTCCGTCAGGCGCTTTTTCGACGCCTCGTCGGTTTCTTTCTTGAGCGCCTCGCGCTGGATCTTGAGCTGGATCAGGCGGCGCTCCAGCCGATCCATGGCCTCGGGCTTGGAATCGATCTCCATGCGGATGCGGCTGGCGGCCTCGTCCATCAGATCGATAGCCTTGTCAGGCAGGTTCCGGTCGGTGATGTAGCGGTGCGACAGGGTCGCTGCGGCAACCAGGGCCGGGTCGGTGATATCGACCCCGTGATGGACCTCGTAGCGCTCCTGCAGGCCCCGGAGGATGGCGATGGTGTCTTCCACCGATGGCTCACCGACCAGCACTTTCTGGAACCGGCGCTCGAGCGCGGCATCTTTCTCGATGTTCTCGCGGTACTCGTTGAGGGTGGTTGCCCCCACGCAGTGCAGTTCACCGCGCGACAGGGCGGGCTTCAACATGTTGCCGGCATCCATCGCGCCCTCGGCCTTGCCGGCGCCGACCATGGTGTGGATCTCGTCGATGAACAGGATGATCTGGCCTTCCTGTTTCTTGAGGTCATTGAGCACGGCCTTCAGGCGTTCCTCGAACTCGCCGCGGTACTTGGCGCCTGCGATCAGGGCGCCGAGATCCAGGCTGAGCACGCGCTTGTTTTTCAGTCCCTCCGGCACCTCGCCGTTGACGATGCGCTGGGCCAGGCCTTCGACGATGGCGGTCTTGCCCACGCCCGGCTCGCCGATCAGGACCGGGTTGTTCTTGGTCCGGCGCTGCAGGACCTGGACGCAGCGGCGAATTTCCTCATCGCGGCCAATGACCGGGTCGAGGTGCGACTGCTCGGCCCGCTCGGTCAGGTCAATGGTGTACTTCTTCAGTGCCTCGCGGCTGTCTTCGGCGTTGGGGTCGTCGACGCTTTCGCCCCCGCGCACGGTGTCTATGGCCTCTTCAACCGCTTTCCGGGTCACCCCGGCGCGGTGCAGCGACTCGCTCAATCCCACCTTGGCATCGAGTGCACCGAGGACGAACAGCTCCGAGGCAATGTAGGCATCGCCGCGATCGCGTGCGATCTTGTCGGTCAGGTTGAGGACCCGCGAGGTGTCGTTGGACAGGTTGATCTGCCCGGCCTGGCCGGAGACCTTCGGCAAACCGTCCAGCTTCTCGCCCAGGGCCGAACGGAGCGTATTGACCTGGCCACCGGCACGCGCCAGCAGACCGCGGATGCCGCCGCCTTCCTGGTCCAGCAGGGCGACCATGACGTGTTCCGGCTCGAGCAGGGCATGATCCATGCCCACGGCCAGGCTCTGGGCCTCGCCCAGCGCCTGCTGGAATCGCGCGGTCAGTTTGTCCATTCGCATAACGGCTTGACCCCCGTATGAATAAATGACTTATCCACAGGGTGGGGTCGAAATGGCGAGAATCAAGCGGCCTTCAGGATTCAGCCCCGTCGCCGGCACCCCGGTTTGTGGCCAGATTACGCGCCCGTGCCCAGCGTCGAGCGGATCTCGTCGAGAATCGCCGGATCATCGATGGTCGAAGGAATTGAGGTGTCCTGACCGTCGGCCAGATCGCGCAGGGTGCGCCGCAGAATCTTGCCCGAACGGGTCTTGGGCAGACGCTGAACGACAACGGCACGCTTGAAACAGGCTACCGCACCCACCTTCTCGCGGACCAGGGCCACCAGCTCCGCGCTGATCTCGTCGGCAGACCGCTGGCAGCCGTCCTTGAGCACGACCAGACCCAGCGGCAGCTGGCCCTTCAACTCGTCAGCCACCCCGAACACCGCGCACTCGGCCACCTCCGGATGGGATGCGACGATTTCTTCCAGTTCGCCGGTGGAAAGCCGGTGCCCTGCCACGTTGATGACGTCATCCATCCGGCCCATGACGAACAGGTCACCGTCCCGGTCCAGGTAGCCGCCATCACCACTCAGGTAGAAGCCGGGGAAGCGTTTCAGATAGGCCGTGCGAAAACGCTCGGCGTCTTCCCAGATGCCGAGCAGGCAGCCGGGTGGCAGGGGCTGGCGCACGCAGACCGCACCCTGCTGGCTGGCCGCACAGGGCTGGCCGTCAGGGTCGAGAATCTCGACCCGGAAGCCCGGCGTGGGCCGGGTGGCCGAACCCGGCTTTTCCGGGAAATACTCCAGACCGACCGGATTGCAGGCGATCGCCCAGCCGGTTTCGGTCTGCCACCAGTGATCAAGCACCGGCAACCCGGTGCGCGCCTTGAGCCACTCGTAGGTGGGTGGGTCGAGGCGTTCTCCGGCCAGGAACAGGCGTTTCAGGCATGAAAGATCATATTGCGCCATTTGCTCACCGTCCGGGTCTTCCTTGCGCACGGCCCGGAACGCCGTCGGTGCGGTGAACATTGCCGTCACGCGATGGTCGCTGATCACCCGCCAGAAGGCACCGGCATCGGGTGTTCGTACCGGCTTGCCCTCGTAGAGCACGGTCGTGCAGCCATAGATCAGGGGGGCATAGACGATATACGAGTGGCCCACCACCCAGCCGACGTCCGAGGCGGCCCAGAAGACCTCGCCGGGCTGCATGCCATAGACCACTTCCATGCTGTAGTGCATGGCCACGGCGTGGCCGCCATTGTCGCGGACCACGCCCTTGGGCTTGCCGGTCGTGCCCGAGGTATAGAGGATATAGAGCGGATCGCTGCCGCGGACCGGTACGGCCTCGATTGGCGCGGCCGCCGCTTCCAGGGCGGTCCAGTCATGGTCGCGCCCGGGCTGCAGCCCGGCCCGGCTCTGCTTGCGCTGCAGGATCACGGTTGCCCGCGGGGCGTGGCAGGCCTCGACCAGGGCGGCATCGAGCAGCGGCTTGTAGGGGATGACCCGGTCGACCTCGATCCCGCAGGAGGCCGACAGGATCACCTTCGGACGGGCATCGTCGATCCGGATGGCCAGCTCGTGCGGGGCAAAACCACCGAAGACCACTGAATGTACCGCCCCGAGCCGGGCACAGGCGAGCATACCGATGACCGCTTCCGGCACCATCGGCATGTAGATCACCACCCGGTCCCCCCGCGCCACGCCCAGACCTGCCAGTACACCCGCAAAGCGCGCGACCCGATCGGTCAGCTGGGCAAACGTCAGGGTCTGCGTGACGCCGGTGACCGGCGAGTCGTAAATCAGGGCCGGCTGATTGCCACGCCCGGCCCGGACCTGGGCATCCAGGGCCAGCCAGGCGGTGTTGAGTTCGCCGTCGGCAAACCAGGTCGTGCCACCCTGTTCGGCCTGGCCATGACCCTGGCTGGGCATCTTGAACCAGCCGACCCGCTGGGCCTGCTCGAGCCAGAATCGGTCGGGATCGCGCGCGGCGCGGTCGAAGTGATCATGGTAGGCGGATGAAGACATGGTATTCCTCTGGGGCAATTCAATTCCTGCTCGTTTAGTCTGCGCGTTTACCGCTCGACTATCCACTAGACCATGGGCTCATTGAACAGCCGGCATTCGCGTCGATCTGTGATACTTTCGCCCATCGAACCGATAAGGCGCTTGCAATGGGAAATCGACTCTCAAAAATCTACACCCGCACCGGCGATGATGGTACGACCGGCCTGGGCGACGGTTCGCGCACCCAAAAGGACTCGTTGCGCGTGGAAGCCTACGGCACGGTGGACGAACTCAACAGCACCCTGGGCCTGCTGATCGCCGCCCTGGACGACGAATCGATCATCTCGGTGCTGCTCGATATTCAGCACGACCTCTTCGATCTGGGCGGTGAGCTGTGCGTACCGGGGATGGAACTGATCCAGGACCGGCACATCGACCGGCTCGAGGCCGAACTCGACCGACTGAATGCCGATCTGCCGCCGCTCAAGGACTTCATCCTGCCCGGCGGCAGCCTCGCGGCCGCCCAGGCCCATCTGGCCCGGACCATTTGCCGGCGGGCCGAGCGCCGGGTCATCACGCTGGCCCGGCAGGAGCCGGTCAACGAACCGGTCATCCGCTATCTCAATCGCCTCTCGGACCTGCTGTTTGTCATCGCCCGCACGGTGGCCCGCGCCTCCGGAGCCGGCGAGGTCCTCTGGAACCATGAGCGCAAGCGATGAGCCTGATCGTCCTGACCCACAGCGATTGCCTCGCCCACACCCCGCCACCCGGCCATCCGGAGCGGGCCGAGCGTCTGCAGGCCGCCCTGGCCGGCGTCGATCAGCTCGATCATCCGGATGTACGCGGGGCCGAGCTGGTCAGCGATGCTGATCTCCAGCGCATGCATGGCATCAATTACCTGCAAAGCCTGGCCGACCTGGACGCCAGCGGCAGCCTGCTCGGACTCGATCCCGATACCTACATCGGCCGCGGCAGCCTGCGTGCTGCTCGGCTGGCGGCAGGGGCCGTCTGCGGTGGGGTCGACCAGGTCATGGCCGAACCGGACCGGGCGGTATTTGCCATCGTCCGACCGCCCGGCCACCATGCCGAGTCGGCCCAGGCAATGGGCTTTTGTCTGCTCAACAACATCGCCGTGGGCGCCGGTCGGGCGGCCGATGTCCATGGTCTCAAACGCATTGCCGTGGTTGACTTCGATGTCCATCACGGCAACGGCACCGAGGCCATGCTGCAAGACGACCCGCGCTTCCTGTTCGTGTCCTCGCACCAGGCACCGCTGTATCCGGGCACCGGCGACCCGGCCACGACCACCGCGTCCAATGTCATCAACGCGACCCTGACGGCCAACTCGGGCAGCGATGAATTTCGGGCACTCTGGATTGAACACCTGCTGCCGGCACTCGATCGCTTCAAACCGCAGCTGGTGCTGGTTTCGGCCGGCTTCGACGGCCACTGGCGCGATCCGCTGGCCCAGTTGCAGCTCAAGGACCAGGACTATTTCTGGATTGGAGAGCAGCTCATGGGCATCGCCAGAAGCCACGCTTCCGGTCGGCTGGTCGCCAGCCTTGAAGGGGGGTACGATCTGGCCGCGATTACCGAAAGCGTGGTGGCGTTCGGCGAGGCCATCGAGTCGTAGCCTCTGTTACGGAAGACTGGAGCGGGCGAACGGAATCGAACCGTCATCACGAGCTTGGGAAGCTCGGGTAATAACCATTATACGACGCCCGCAGCACAGGTCTTTCTGCCCGCTATTTAACCGCAGGAAGGCGGCCTTTTGCAAGGCCGCCTTCATCACGGACCAAACGGTTGGTCAGGCTTTGCCCTGGAGTCGCATCAGCGCTCGCTCGTGGATCAGCCCCTTGATCAGGCTCACGCACATCAGCAGCAAAACGATCGCAAATGGCAACCCGGTACTCACCGAGCCGGCCTGCAGCGCGTTGAGGGCAGCAGCTCCGCCAACCGCCAGCAAGACCGCGGCAATCGCACCCTCGGTGACCACCCAGAACACCCGCTGTGGCACCGGGGCGTCGATCTTGCCCCCGGAGGTGATCGAGTCGATCACCAGCGAACCGGAATCCGACGAGGTCACGAAGAACACCAGCACCAGCACGATCGCCAGGAACGAGGTGATCTCGGTCATCGGCATTTCCTGCAACATCTGGAACAAGGCCAGCGAGGAATCGGTGATGCCCTCACTGCCCAGCACACCGACCCCGGCGGCGGCCTGATCCACACCAGAGCCGCCGAAGGTACTCATCCAGACCGTCGAGACCAGGACCGGCACGATCAGCACCGCGGTGAGGAATTCACGCACCGTGCGGCCATAGGAAACCCTGGCGATGAACATCCCGACAAACGGCGACCAGGCAATCCACCAGGCCCAGAAGAAGATGGTCCAGCTGTGGTAGAAGACATCATCCTCACGCCCGACCGGATTGCTCAGCGGCCCGAGGTACTGGACATAGCCAGTCACGGTCTGAACAAAATTGCCAAAGAAACTGACGATATTGCCGGCGAACATCACGAAGACCATCAGCAGCAGGGCCAGCAGCATGTTGATATTACTGAGCACCTTGACCCCGCCTTCGATACCGCGCAGAACCGAAATCAGGGCCAGGCCGGTCACCCCGGCCACGATCAGCGTTTGCGACAGCAAGCCGCTTTCAATGCCGAACAGGAAGTCCAGACCGCCGGCGGCCTGCTGTGCACCCAGCCCCAGCGAGGTCGCCAGGCCGAAGATGGTTGCCAGTACGGCCAGGGTGTCGATGACATCCCCCATCCAGCCCCAGACCCGGTCACCCAGCAACGGGTAGAAACAGGAGCGAATGGTCAGCGGCAGACCCTTGTTGTAGGAGAAGAACGCCAGCGATAACGCGACAACGCCGTAGATGGCCCAGGGGTGCAGACCCCAGTGATACATGGTCGCACCCAGCGCGGCGGTCTTCGAGGCTTCCGTACCACCTTCGATATTCAGCGGGGTGCCGAACCACTCGGTGAAATAGCCGACCGGTTCGGCCACCGCCCAGAACATCAAACCAATGCCCATGCCGGCGGCAAACAGCATGGCAAACCACGACAGCAGGGCAAATTCCGGCTTGGCTTCTTCTCCGCCCAGCCGGATCTTGCCGACCGGAAGAACAATCAGGACGAGGCAGAACAGCACAAAGAAGTTGGCCGCTGTCAAAAACATCCAGTCGAAGGTTTCACCGATCCACACCCGAGTCGAACCAAGCATGGAATTGGACTGTTCGGGAAAGATCAGCGACAGGATGACGAACAGCAGGATCAATACCGCGCTGACCACGAAGACCGGGTTATGCAGATCCAGGCCCATCCAGGTGATATTGTCCTGGCCCAGCTCGTAATCCGTCTCATAGACTTCCTCGAGTTCTTCAAGCAGCTTGTCCTGCTCGGTCTGACTTGCCTTGTTATCACTCATTGAATCGATCTCCGGCTAGAGCAAGTGGTTGGTCGGGCTTCAGAAGTAGTAACCGAAATTGATATTGAAGCGCGTGTTGGTACCACCATCGACCGCAGAATCAAACGTGCCGCCGATGAACGGCTGGTTTTCTGCCGTGATCAGGTCAATGTAGGTAAACAGACCGCCGGATGTAACCGACACACCGGTGACGTTCATCCAGGTGTCTTCCAGACCGCCTGACTTGTCTGTGACCAGCGAGTAGTTGTTGTAGAACTGCAGGTTTGACACCGGACCCCAGTTGACCGGCAGGCTGTAGGCCAGGTTGGCGGTATAGGTCGTTGCCTCGGATGAGATCGTGTCGAAGAAATCATAGGCACCCACTGCCATCCGGGTCGCACCATTGTCCATGTCGTATTCATACTCGGTCGCCTGCAGCATCAGGTTCCACGGACCGTAATTGCCGTTGAGATGCAAGGCATAGGCTGACTGACTGCCGTTACTGTCTCCGGCACCATCCACGACATCGCCGAACTGTGCCGACAACCCTACTTCAGTCGTGAAGTCAGAACCATAGCCGAAGGTGTAAGCCCCACGAAGATTGAAGATACTGGCATCAAAAGCCCCTTCAACCGGGTTGGCATAGGTTCCCTCGCCCGGCGCCCGAACGCCGACGATATCGTAGGAGTAGCGATCATTCAGGTTGTTCGGTGAATCACCGGCGTCAAATCCGTAATAGCCATCGGCGCCACCTAACTCATCGTTCCAGTAAAAAGCACCCTGGAGGTTGAGCGGACCATCATCATGGATCAGCTTGACCCCGAAGTCATAGTCATCCTCAAGCCCAAGGTAATAGTTGGAACTGAAAAAGAAACTATGCGAGTTGTATGGAGTGACGCCGAAGGGTACCTGGTGGATACCGACCTGGCCTTGCAGGGTATCGGAGAAGTCGTAACCGGCCCAGGCGTGATGGATGACATTCATGTACTGATAGAACCGGTACTCCGCTGACAGAATCACGTCACCGACCGTACCGTCGAAGTTCAGGCGAACGGTGTCAAGCTCGAGCGTACCGTTGTTGTCCTTGTTGGTATCGTTGTAGTCCTCGAAGACATACTGGAAGCGCACCGCGCCACCGACATTGATGCCGCTTTCGTCTTCGGCAGCGGCCTGTTCGGCGGTTTCAGCCACTTCCTCGACGCGCGACTCGACCCGCTCTCGCGCCATGCGCTCTTCATCGCGCTCGGATTGCAATTGTTCCAGCCGCGACTGCATCTCGATCAGCTGGCGCTGCATCTGCTCGATCTGCTCTCTGAGCTGATCGGTTTCATCAGCGCCCTCGGAGGCAAACAGGGCCATGGACGGCGCGCTCAACGCCAGCGCACACAAACACGCAAGAGGTGTCTTGTTCATCAGAATTCTCCCAATTGTCTTTTTGAACCTGACTGCTCGGGCGACCAGGCGGTCGACAAGATTCAGTCACTTGAAATCAGCGTTGGCAGCCTGTCACGCAGGAAACGGAGATCTGCCTGAATTGAACTTGCAACGGTCATTGCAACCGACGCATGCTTTGAACCGCACCTCAATCCTTAACCGAGATGCTGCACCGATTTTTACGAATCAGTCGATAACCTTAACAAACAGGTTAAAGAATTGCAAACCGGCTTCCGGTCAGACCAGCCCGCGCGGGCGAAAGAGCTGGTCATGCAGGGTCAGCGCATACCGATCGGTCATGCCGGCGACATAGTCCAGCACCTGGGTCAATGGCTCGGCCTCAACAATCCGATAGGTGTCGGGAATCTCTTCGGGGTGCTTGCACAGGTACTCGACCAGTTGATGTATCACCCCGGTTGCTCGATGCGCCTGGGCGACGGCATCAGGCCTCAGGTAGACGCGGTCGAACATGAACTCGCGCAGCTGTTTCATCGCCAGCATCACCTCGGCCTGCATGGCGACCCGGCCACGCTGGCAAGACTCGTCGATCACCGCCTCGATCATGGTGTTGACCCATACGCCGCCACGGAACGGTCCGAGCACGGCAGTGATTTCACCGGGCACATCGGCAGCGGTGATCACCCCGGCCCGCACGGCATCCTGCAAGTCGTGATTAAGATAGGCGATACGGTCGGCAAAACGCAGTACCCAGCCTTCTGCGGTATGCGGGGGCGGCTTGACCCGCCAGGTGTGGGAGCGGATGCCGTCGAGCACCTCCCAGCTCAGGTTGCACGGCTCGAGGACCTGAAAGATACGCACGCCCTGGTCGGAATGGAGCCACTCGCCGTTTTCCACATACTCCGACAAGGCCGCCTCGCCGGTATGACCGAACGGGGTGTGGCCACAGTCATGAGCCAGACCGATCGCTTCGGTCAAGGCTTCGTTCAGTCCCAGCGCCACCGCCAGGGCGCGGGCGACCTGGGTGACCTGCAGGGTATGGGTCATGCGGGTAACAACATGGTCACCCTCGGGATTGATGAAGACCTGGGTCTTGTGCTTCAGGCGGCGGAAGGCCTTGGAGTGCAGGACCCGATCGCGGTCACGCTCGAACTCCGTCCGGTAGGGATCAGGGGCTTCCTCGCGCTCACGGCCGCGGCTGGCGGCCGAACGGGTCGCCAGCGGCGACAGCCGGGCTTCGCGCGCCTCGCGATCGGTTCGCACGATGGGCCGCAGCGGGGTCGCTGGACGGACCTGTTCCTGTTCGGCCACTTCATTCATGCCTTAAAGTCTACAAGCTGTCCCTGACCGTCGCGTTAAAGCCGACCAGGACCCTCTCATCCTGTGCGAACACCGGTCGCTTGATCAGGGTCGGATGGGCCAGCAAGACCTCGATGGCCTGGCCGTGATCAGCCACCCGGGCCCGATCGATCTCGCCAAGCGTCCGCCAGGTGGTCGATCGGCGGTTGACCAGGACATCCGGGCCAATCGCTTCCATCCAGCGCTGCAGCCTGTCGGGCGTCAGACCGTCCGCTCGCAGATCCTGCCAGCGATACTCGCGTCCCTGCTCGTCCAGCCACTTCAGGGCCTTGCGGCAGGTATCACAGCTCTTGATGCCGTAGACAGTCAACACGCTCATCGGGCCGCCCGCAACAGTTCGTTGACCGAGGTGCGCGAACGGGTCTTCTCGTCGACCTGCTTGACGATGATGGCGGCATACAGGCTGTGGGTCCCGTCCTCGGCCGGCAGGCTGCCGGCGACCACCACCGAGCCGGCCGGCACCCGGCCGGTCAGGATCTCGCCGGTGGCGCGGTTGTAGATCCGGGTGGACTGGCCCAGAAACACCCCCATGCCGACCACCGCGCCCTTCTCCACGATCACGCCTTCAACGACTTCCGAACGCGCCCCGATAAAGCAGCCATCCTCAATGATGGTCGGACTGGCCTGGAGCGGCTCGAGCACCCCGCCGATGCCGGCCCCGCCCGAGACGTGCACGCCGGCACCGATCTGGGCGCACGAACCCACCGTTGCCCAGGTATCGATCATGCTGCCCGCCCCGACAAACGCACCGATATTGACATAGCTCGGCATCAACACGACATCGCGCGCGATGTGGGCGCCGCGCCGCACAGTGGCCGGCGGCACGACCCGGGCGCCGCTGTCTGCCGGTGGGTCATGCGGACCGGCAAAACGCAGGTCGACCTTGTCGAAATATTGGGTCAGGCCACCGTGAACATCGCGGTTGGGCGTAATCCGGAAATGCAACAGGATGGCCTGCTTGAGCCACTGGTTGACCGCCCAGCCATCGGCTGAGGGTTCGGCCACGCGCAGCGAACCGTCTTCCAGGCCTTCAAGACATTCGTCGATGGCGGCCCGCAGGGCAGGATCGTGCCGGTCGGGACCCAGTTCGCTGCGTTCGGCCCAGGCGGCTTCGATACATTCTCGGGCGGAGTGACACTGACTGTTCATGCCGTTTCTCTCGGAGTTTTTGGGGAGGGTTCGACGTCAAGCTGGCCACGCAGTTCAGCCTCGAGGGCACGACAGTCGGCCTCGCTCAAGGCATGGCCGGCAGCATCGGAGACCAGGAATACGTCTTCGACCCGCTGGCCAAAGGTGGCGATGCGTGCATCAAGCAGCTGAACCTTGCAGGTCACCAGGGCCTCGGCGATCGCCGACAACAGCCCGGGCCGATCGGTTGCGGCCATCTCCACGCAGGTCAGGTCGCGGACCGGCGTGATCCGGATTTCGGCCCGACCCATGAATGGCTGCAGCCGTCTAGGCACTGGCCGCGGGGGCAGCGGACGGACCGTCTTGGCCGCAAGTTGTTCGCGGAGCACGCGAAGCAGCCGGGTCGCGTCGGGCGCCAGCAATGGCCCGCCCGTCGAACCCATGAGCTGAAACACATCCCAGCTCTTGCCATCGTGGCTGGTCACCACGCGGGCAGCCAGGACATTGAGCTGCATGCGGTCAAGCTCGCGCGCGACCACCGCAAACAGCCCGGCAAAGTCCTCGGCATGGACGAAAACCTCGCTGATGCCCTTGTCGGGCAGGTCGCGGCAAACCACCAGCGGCAGCGCCTCGGCCAGATCCACCGAACGGGTGGCCCAGGCCAGCTGATCGGCATCCAGCCTTAGAAAAGCCCGCTCGGGCAGGGCCGACCACAGCTGCTCGACCCGTTGTTCGGATAGCCCTCCGGCCACCAGCCGCGCTAGCCCCATGCGGCGGGTTTCGCTGACGCTGCGGTCGCGATCGGGACGATCTTCGGGCGAACGATCAAGCGCATCGCTGGCCGCCTGGTAGAGTTCCCACAGCAGGCTGTCTTTCCAGGAATTCCACAGCCGGGGGCTGGTTGCGGCGATATCGGCCGTGGTCAGTACCAGCAGATGATCAAGCCGACGGCGGTTCTGGACCCGCTCGACGAAGCGGTTGATGACCAGCGGGTCACTGATGTCTTCGCGCTGGCTGGTCCGCGACATCAAAAGATGTTCACGCACAAGCCAGACCACCAGGTCGCGATCGGCCTGCGGCAGGTCGAGCCGGTCGACGAACACCCGGGCGTCTTCGGCGCCAAGCTCGGAGTGATCGCCACCGCGGCCCTTGGCGATGTCATGGAACAGGGCGGCCAGATACAGCACCTCCTGGCGCTCGATACCGGCCATCACATCAATCGCGTGGGCAAAGTACTCGCGCTTCTTGGCCAGCGCCATGCGGCGCAGGTTGCGGACCACGAACAGGGTGTGCTGATCGACGGTGTAGACATGAAACAGATCGAACTGCATCCGACCGGTGATCTCACCGAACGCCGGCAGCAGCGCACCCAGCACGCCGTAGCGGTTCATCCGCGCCAACTGGCTGTAGACCAGGCGTGGACCACGCAGCAGCTCGAGAAACATGGCCAGGATGTCGGGCCGGGTCCGAAAGTGCTCATCGATCAGGTAGAGATGCTCGCGCACCAGGCGGATGGTCGCCGCCCGCACCCCGCGAATCTCAGGATGCGCCGACAGAACCAGGAACATCCGCATTAGCAATTCGGGACGCTCGACGAAGGCATGCGGGTCAGCCAGTTCCAGATAACCATCGTGAAGCCGGAAATGGCGGTCGATATCAGCCGATGGCAGGTGCTGACGCCCGGCCAGCAACTCTTCATCGAAGCTTTGCAGCAGGCGCTCATTGAGCGCGGCGACCTGCATCGCCGAGCGATAGTAGCGCTGCATGAACTGCTCGACCGCCGCATTGCCCAGGCGATCGACATCATGCCCGAAACAGGTCGCCAGACCGCGCTGGTATTCGAACAACAGCCGCTCCTCGGCCCGCCCGGCCAGTTCATGCAACCCCCAGCGCAACGACCAGAGAAAATTCTGGTTGACGATCAGGTCGCCGAGTTCCTGTTCACTCAAGAAACCGCGTTCGACCAGGCCGTGCAGGGTCGAGGTACCGAAATGCCGACGGGTAACCCAGGTGATCATCTGAAGGTCGCGCAAGCCCCCGGGGCCTTCCTTGACGTTGGGCTCCAGGTTGTAGATGGTGTCCTCGAACTGGGCGTGGCGGGCTTCCTGCTCGGCGCATTTGGCGGAAAAAAAGGCGTCGGCCGGCCACAGCGCCGGCGCGTCGGTGGCCGCGCGCATGGCCGACAGCAGATGGCCGGAACCGGCCAGCAGACGCGATTCCATGAGGTTGGTGGCCACACCCACATCGGCCTCGGCCTCGATCACGCACTCCGAGACGGTACGCACGCTGTGGCCGGGATGCAGATCGGCATCCCAGAGCACCTGGATCAGGGTTTCCAGGGCCTGCTCCAGTGCCCGGTCGGGGCGCTCGCCGGTCTGCGAGACCAGGATCAGCAGATCCACATCCGAGGCCGGATGCAGCTCGCCGCGTCCGAAGCCGCCGACCGCGCACAGGTCCAGTTCGATGTCGACTTGGATCAGGTGACGCCAGGCGCACAGGACCAGTTGCTCAACCACCCAGGCGCGGGCGTGGACCAGTTCGCGGATGTCGACACCGGCCAGATAGCGACTGGACAGCTCGCGATCAGCGGCTTCGCCGGCCGCCTTGAGCGCGCGCGCCAGGACTTTCGGCTCGGCCGGCAGGGCCGCCAACGCTGCCAGGTCCAGGCAGTGACGCGTCGCTGCAACAGCGCCGAGACGCTCGGTCACAACGGATCGTCGGGCAGGCGGGTGAGCACATCGACCCCATCATCGGTGACCGCGAGGGTATGTTCCCACTGTGCCGACAGGCTTCGGTCGCGGGTGATCACGGTCCAGTTGTCGGGCAGCAGACGGGTGTGGCGCTTGCCCAGGTTGACCATCGGCTCGATGGTAAAGGTCATGCCCGGGGCCAGCCGCACGCCGTCGCCGGGATGGCCATAGTGGAGCACTTGCGGTGGTTCGTGGAATACCCGTCCGATACCATGGCCGCAATATTCGCGCACGACCGAGCAGCGCTCGCCCTCGGCATAGGTCTGGATGGCATGGCCAATGTCACCCAGGGTCACGCCGGGACGGACCATCTCGATGCCGGTTATCAGCGCCTGGTGGGCGACCTCGCAGATCCGCCGCGCCTTTACCGAGGGCTCGCCGACAAAGAACATCTTGCTGGTATCCCCGTGCCAGCCATTCTGGATCACGGTCACGTCGATGTTGACGATATCGCCGTCCTTGAGCACCTTGTCGCCCGGAATCCCATGACAGACCACATGGTTGACCGAGGTGCAGATGGACTTGGGAAAACCGCGGTAGTTCAATGGCGCCGGCACGGCCTTGAGCTCGTTGACAATGTAGGCATGGCACAACGCATCGAGCTCGCCGGTGGTCACCCCGGGGCGAACGTGCTCACGAATCATCTTCAGCACACTGGCAGCCTGCTGGCCGGCCACACGCATGGCCTCGATGTCTTCAGGCGTCTTGATCTGGATTGACGAATCCATCGAAAGTCTTTTGGCGGTTTTCTCAAGCTCCCCATTGTAGTGCAGGCCCGCTGGTGTCCGCGCAGTCACCCCGGGCTGGTGATTTTCGGGGGTGTCTTCTGGCACGTGTGCCTCGACAACGACTTTGGCACCATGGCGTTCAACCTGATGCCATTCCGCCCGAACGAGACTGCCGTGAAAGTTCTGCTGAAAATCATTGTGCCCGGTGTCCTGATGATCGCCCTGTCGATTGGCGCGGTCGTCATGCTGGCAAAAAACCGCCCCGCGCCACCGGAACGTGAACCGACCGTGACCGCCATGCTGGTTGATGTCATCAGCCCCGAGCAGAGCATCGGTCATTTCACCGTCACCACCCAGGGAACGGTGATGCCCAGAACCGAGACCTCCGTCGCTGCTGAAGTCAGCGGCCGCCTGATCAGTGTTGCCGAAAATTTCACCGCTGGCGGCTTTTTCAGGGCCGGCCAGACCCTGGCCGAGATCGATCCCAGCGATTACCGGGCCGCCCTGCTCCAGGCCGAAGCCGAACTGGCCTCGGCCCGCTCGCGCCTGGCCGATGAACAGGCCCGCTCCGAACAGGCCCGGCGCGACTGGCAACGCCTGCATGGCAGCGACCGCGAACCGGGCGAGCTGGTCCTGCGCCTGCCCCAGGTCGCCGGCGCCGAAGCGGCTGTGCAAGCTGCCGAAGCCGGGGTTCTTCGGGCCCGCCGCAATCTGGAGCGCACCCGTATCTCGCTGCCGTTTGACGGTCTGGTCCGCGCCCGCCAGGCCAACCTCGGCCAGTTCGTCAACACCGGTACCCCGCTGGCTGTGGTTTTTGCCGTGGATGTCGCCGAAATCCGCCTGCCGCTGTCGCAGCAGGATCTGGCCTTTCTTGATCTGCCGGCACCGGGTCAGCCTGACCGCAGCAGCCCGATCCCGGTCACCCTGACCGGCCAGGTCGCTGGCCGCAGCTTCCAATGGCAGGGGCAGATCGCTCGTACCGAAGGCGTGGTCGATCAGGCCACCCGACTGGTCCATGCGGTGGCCGAAATCCGCGACCCCTACGGCCTGCTCGAGTCGCCGCGCGAAATGCCACTGGCCATGGGCACGTTTGTCGAGGCTGAAATCCGTGGTCGCACCTCGGCCGGACTGATCCAACTGCCACGTGATGCGCTGCGCGACGGCAACAATGTCTACCTTGCCAACGCCGAAGATGAACTGGAAATCCGATCGGTTGAAGTGCTCCGCACCACCCCTGAGCGCGCCTATGTCCGCAATTCGCTCAAACCCGGCGATCGGGTGATTACCACGGCCATCCAGGCGCCGATCCCGGGCCTGCCGCTGCAGGTCCGCGGGGCCAACGGCTCTGACCCGGCCCGGCCGCTGGCAGCGCGGAACGGATCCGGCAGCGATGGAGGAGAAGGCCCATGAGTGAACAACGCAACTGGTATGGCCAGATCATCGCCTGGTTTGCCCATAATCCGGTCGCCGCCAACTTGCTCATGCTGTGCCTGATTGCCGGTGGCCTGTATTCGGCCATCACCATCAGCAAGGAAATCACTCCGCGCATCGAGACCAACTACGTCACCGTCACCGTGCCCTATCGCGGCGGCACGCCACGGGACGTCGAGCAGGGCGTGCTGATCAAGGTCGAAGAAGCAATCCAGGACCTCGATGGCATCCGCGAGATCGTCGCCACGGCGCGTGAGGGCGCCGGCACGATCACCATCGAGGTCGAGGCCGGCTACGACGTGCTCGAAGTCCTCGATACCATCAAGGGACGGGTCGATGCGATCGCCACCTTCCCGGCCGAAACCGAGCGGCCGCGCTACCAGCGCGCGACCTGGTCGCAGAACGTGATCTGGGTGTCGGTATTCGGCTCGGTGCCAGAGCGCACGCTCAAGGAAGCCGCCCGCCAGATGCGTGACGATATCACCACCCTGCCCTCGGTCACCCGGGCCGAGCTGACCGGCGCGCGACCTTACGAGATCGGCATCGAGGTGCGCGAGGAGACCCTGCGCGAATACAATCTGACCCTCGGCGAGGTCGCCCAGGCCATCCGGCGCTCGTCGCTGGATCTGCCTGGCGGGCGGATCCAGACTTCCGGCGGTGACATACTGGTCCGGACCGTCGGCCAGGCCTACGTGGCGGCCGATTTCGAAGACATCGTGGTCCGGACCAATCGCGATGGCAGCCGGGTGCGGGTGCGCGATATCGCCGATATCCGCGACGGTTTCGTCGAACGCGATTTCTATGCCCGCCACAATGGCCAGCCGGCCATCGCCATCCGGGTGATGAGTGTTGGCGACCAGGACGCGCTGGCCGTGGCCAGCGAAGTCCGTGACTACATCGACCGCGCCCAGGCCGATCTGCCGGCCGGGATCAGCATCGATTACTGGGCCGACATCTCGTACCTGCTGCGCGGCCGAATCGAGATGATGGGTGAAAACCTGGCCGCCGGTGCGCTGCTGGTGTTCCTGATCCTGGCGTTGTTCCTGCGGCTGAAACTGGCCTTCTGGGTCATGGTCGGGTTGCTGGTCGCCTTCCTGGGCGCGTTGTGGCTGCTGCCGGTCGTCGGGGTGACCATCAACATGATCAGCCTGTTCGGCTTTCTTGTCGTGCTGGGCATCGTGGTCGACGACGCCATCGTCATGGGCGAGTCGGCCTATACCGAGATCCGCGCCAAGGGCCATTCGGCCGACAACGTGGTCAATGGCGTCTACAAGGTCGCGGTGCCGGCCACCTTCGGGGTCCTGACCACAATTGCTGCGTTTGCGCCCATCCTGATGGTCTCCGGCGTACAGGGCCAGTTCTTCGCTGCCATCGGCTGGGTCGTGGTCTTGTGCCTGATTCTGTCGCTGGTCGAATCCAAGCTCATCCTGCCGGCCCATCTGGCCCATATGCGGGTCAAGAAGTACGAGGCCGATACCCCCAATCGTTTCATCCGCTTCCAGCGCGGCTTCTCCGACGGTCTGTATCGCCTCGTCGATCATGTCTACCTGCCCTCGCTGAAGGTGCTGCTGCGCAACCGTTATCTGGCGCTGGCAGGATTCGTCTCCATCCTCATCCTGTCGTTCGGCCTGATCGCCGGCGGCCTGGTCCGCATCGTATTCTTCCCCGACCTGGCCGGCGATTTCATGCAGGTTGACCTGGAGATGAACGAAGGCACGCCGGCCGAGGCAACCCATGCCAACCTGGATTTCCTGGCCGAGGCGCTGGCCACGGCCGATGCGAAAATTCAGGCCGAGCGCGGATTCTCGGAGTCGGTGGTCCGGACCGTGTTCTCCTGGTCTGGATCGGACACCACCGGCGGCATGCTGGTCGAGTTGAGCCGGGACGAAGACAACCGGGTCAGCACCCGGGAGCTCGAGCGCGTCTGGCGTGAAGAAGTCGGCGAGATTCCGGGCGTGCGCGCGCTGCGCATCGGTGGTGCGGGCGGACCGGGTGGCGATGGACCTGATCTGAGTTTTCAACTGGTCGGCAATGATCTGGACCAGCTTGAGGCTGCAGCGGCTGCCCTGGAGGCCCAGATCCGCAGCTATAACGGCACCTTCGATATTCGCAACTCCTTTGATGGGGGAACGCGCGAGCTGCAACTTGAAATCCTGCCTGAAGCCGAGATTCTGGGCTTGAGCCAGCAGGATCTGGCCCGCCAGGTCCGCCAGGCCTTTTTTGGCGAGGAAGTCCAGCGCATTCAGCGTGGCCAGGATGATGTCCGGGTGATGGTGCGCTATCCGCGCGAACAGCGCTCGTCGGAAGGCTATCTGGAAGACATGCGCATACGCGCCCCCGGCGGTGAAGCCGTCCCATTCAGTGCGGTAGCCGATGTGACCGTCGGTTCCAGCCCATCGCTGATCCGGCGCTATGACCGCGAACGCTCGATCAGCGTCTCGGCCCGGATCGACAAGGACCTGGCCGAGCCGGGCCGGATTTCCAGCGACCTGCGCGAAGTCCACCTGCCCCGGATCCTGTCAGGCTACCCGGATGTGCGCTACCGGGTGGCCGGCTCGACCCGCAGCCAGCAGGAAGTCCAGCGCGATCTGCTGTGGGGTACGGCGTTTGCGCTGTTTCTGATCTATGCCCTGATCGCCGTGCCGCTGAAGTCCTACCTGCAGCCACTGTTGATCATGTCAGTCATCCCGTTCGGGATGATCGGCGCGATTTTCGGCCACTGGGTGCTGGGCATGCCGATTTCCATGCTCAGCCTGTTCGGGATCATCGCCCTGGCTGGCGTGGTGGTCAACGACAGCCTGATCCTGGTCGATTTCGTCAACCGTCACCGCCGGGCCGGAGAAAGCCGGATCGATGCCGCGATCAAGGCCGCGCGGGCACGTTTCCGGGCCATCATCCTGACCTCGATGACCACTTTTCTTGGCCTTGCACCGATCGTGTTCTTCGAGACCAGCTTCCAGGCCCAGATCGTCATCCCGATGGCCACTTCGCTGGCTTTCGGCATTATTTTCGCCACGGTGATCACCCTGGGGCTGATCCCCATTCTCTACCTGATCGGTGACGATGCGGTTCGGCTGGTGCAGCGGATGACCGGTCGCCAGCGCCACGGGATGATCGCCGAGAACCCCGGCTGAACGGCCTCGAGCGCCCCGAATACCCGTAAAATGAGGGCATGAGCGATGACCAGTCCCTGTCCGGCAAGACCGTCTCCCTGGTGCTTGGCTCCGGCGGCGCGCGTGGCCTGGCCCATATCGGCGTCATCCGGACGCTTGAGGATGCCGGGGCCAGGATCGAGGCGATCGCCGGCAGCTCGATGGGCGCGCTGGTCGGCGGCATCCATGCCGCGGGCAGGCTCCAGGCCTACGAGGACTGGGTCTGCAGTCTCGAGCAGTCCGATGTGCTGTCGCTGGTCGACTGGACCTTCTCCGGCGGCGGGCTGATCAAGGGCCGCCGGATCATCAACAAGCTCGAGGAACTGGTCGGGGATCTGGATATCCGCGATCTCAAGATCGACTTCACCGCCGTGGCCGTTGACATCGACCTGGGTCGCGAAGTCTGGCTGGACCGCGGCCCCTTGTTCGATGCGATCAGGGCGTCCATCGCCATTCCCGGGATTTTCACACCGCACCGCTACCGTGACCGGACCCTGGTTGACGGTGGCCTGCTCAACCCGATCCCGGTTGCCCCGACGCTGCGCTGCATGACCAACCTCACCGTGGTCGTCGACGTCAATGGTCCGGCCGTTGCCGACAGCGGGCACGACAAGACCACCGGCAAGAACAAAAAGGACAATGGCGAGGGTGGAGTCTGGGACAAGCTCAAGGAATTCGTCGACAGTTTTTCCAGCGAAAAGACCCCGAGTGACACCCAGCCCGGGCTGGTCGCAGTGATGATGCGCTCGCTCGATACCATGGCCGCAGCCATCACCCGCCAGCAACTGGCCATCTTCCAGCCCGATCTGCTGGTCCGAATTCCCAAGAATGCATGCATGGTCCATGAATTCCACCGCGCCCGCGAGGTCATCGATCTCGGCGCCCGGCTGGCCCGGGCCGCGATCAAGAACAACGGCAAGGGATACCCCGATGCAGGATGACGATATCGACGAAGTCAACCAGGAACTGTTCGACGAGGCGGCCGACGCGGTCGTCGCGCTCGGCAACCAACTGGCCGATGCCAATCCCGATGGCGACCCCTGGGCGCTGGCCGACGGCTTGATCGCCGGGGCCGTGCACTACTGGCTCTACGCCCATCAGCCCCAGGACGTGCCCAACGAGGATGACATGATGAGCGCCAGCGAGCGGATCGAGGAACTGGCCCGCCAGGTCATGCAGTCAGCCGAGGAAAGCGAGTACTTGCACTCTCCCAGAGACCGCGACGTAGGCAACGCCTGAGGGCAAAAATGCCGCCCTGGCGACGGCGCCAGCCCAGGATGTTGTCCTGGACCACGCCGTGTGCCAGGATCGAGCCATATTTCAGATCAACCCGCCCTCGAAAGCCTTGAGGACAGCCCGGGTGCGGTCGCGTACCCCCATTTTGGACAGGATGTTGGAGACGTGGTTCTTCACCGTACCTTCGGCCACGTTCAGGGCGTTGGCGATCTCCTTGTTGGAATAGCCCCCGGCCATCAGGCGCAGGATCTCAGTCTCGCGCTCGGTCAAGGGGTCAGGCTGATCGAGCGCGGAAAATCCGGTATTGAGCTTGGCCAGACCCTTGAGCAGCCGCTCGGTGACCGCCGGCTTGACCAGGGTCTTGCCAGAAGCGACTGAGCGGACTGCCTCGAGCAGGTCTTCCAGGGCCACGTCCTTGAGCAGATAACCGCGCGCCCCGGCCTTGATCCCGGCCAGCACCAGTTCTTCATCATCGAAGGTGGTCAGGATAATGGTTGGCGGCAGGGTGCCCTCGGCCTGCAGCGCCTGCAGCACGTCCAGGCCGTTCTTTCCGGGCATGCGCATGTCGAGCAGAAGGACGTCAGGTGTGTGCCCGGGTACGGTCTGAATGGCGGTTTCACCATCGTTGGCCTCGGCAATGACCTCGATATCATCAGCCAACTCAAGCAGCGAGCGCACACCCTGGCGAACCAGGGTCTGATCGTCGACCAGCATCACCCTGATCATGCCGGCTTCTCCCGCGGCATCCAGGCCCGCAGCTGGAAGCCCATGCCCGGCCCGGTCGAGATGTCCAGCCGGCCACCCAGTTCGCGCAGGCGCTCACGCATGCCATTCAGGCCATTGCCCGGCATCAGTTCAGCCGTGCCGCGACCATCATCGCGGGCGCGCATCGAAATTCCTTCGGCACCCGCCTCAAGTTCGATCCAGAGGTTGGTCGCATTGGCGTGGCGCACGGCATTGGTAATCACTTCCTGGGCGCATCTGAGCAGGGTCTGGGCATGGCTGGGATCAGTCTGGGCCAGGTGTTCAGGGATGTCCAGGTGGATGCTGACCTGCGGTACGCCTTCGGCCAGCACCTGCAGGGCCTCGCGCAGGTTGACCAGACCCTCGCGACGCAGGTCGCCGACCACTTCGCGCACGTCCGACAGCAGCAGTCGGGCCACAGAGGCGGCCTGGTCCACATGCTCCTTGGCCTTGCCGTCGCTGGTATGACTGGCGACCTCAAGGTTCAGGGTCAGCGCGGTCAGGTGATGGCCGATCAGGTCATGCAGGTCGCGCGAGATGCGGACCCGCTCGGCGATGCGGGTATTTTCGGCCAGCAGCGATTGGGTGGCCAGCAGCTCGGAATTGACCCGCCTGAGGTCGGCCCGGGCCTGGACCTGCTGCAGGGCGAGTAGCGAGGCGATGAACGGGAACAGGGTCAGCCCCAGGTTCATGAGCACGAAAATCAAGGCCAGCAGCCAGCTGCCGTCCGGGATGAAGATCACCCAGACGCCGAACACCAGCGCCAGGGTCGCCACCCAGGCCACGCCGGGCAGGGCCGGCAACATCCACGGCAGCAGCGCTGCAACGACCATGGCCAGCAGGCTGCCGATTCCGGTACGGGTGAAGTAGTTGATCGCAAAGGCCGACACCGACATCACCGCCAGCAGCAGCACCCGCAGCCAGAACGGCGAGCGGCGCTGAAGGCGCACGGCCGGATGCACGAAAGCCAGGAGAAACAGCAGCGCACCCGACCACCAGCCGACGATGGAGCGGATAGCGGGCGGCTCGCTGGCGACCAGCGGCAGGATCAGCAAGGGCACGGCCGCCAGCATCCAGACCAGAAAGCCCATGTAGCGCAGCCAGTCGACGGGCTGCAACTCGCCGAGGCGGGACAGGGACTGAAGCAGGCGGTCGTTCATGGGTTTATTCTAATCCGGTTCACCGTACAGACCATGGGGCAAAGGTCATTGACTGAGTCGATCGCGACTACACCGGTACTGCTGCTGGCGGATCTCGGTTACGGGCCGGTGCGCGCACTGCTCGAAGCCCTGGGCATGGTGCTGGTGACCATCGAAGTCAATCAGCCCATCCCCGGCAGCTTCTGGGGCGATGAGGAAGCCGGTTTGATCGACAACCGCCTGTATGCCAGGGCCGACACTCCCATCCACTCCATCCTGCACGAGGCCTGTCACTGGCTGTGCATGGACGAGGATCGCCGGACGAGCCTGCACACCAACGCCGGCGGTGACTACGACGAGGAAAACGCGGTGTGCTACCTGCAGATCCTGCTGGCCGATCGCCTGCCGGGCTTTGGGCGCGAACGCTGCATGAGCGACATGGATGCCTGGGGCTATTCGTTTCGGTTGGGTTCGGCGCGGAAGTGGTTCGAGGAAGATGCGGAGGATGCGCGGGCGTGGTTGATTGGGCGGGGGATTTTGGGCGGTGATGGCGAGATTCTGGTTGGGTTTCAGGGTTCAAGGGTTCGGGGTTCGGGAAAACCTGAGCGACACCGAACCTGAACCCTGAACCCCGAACCCTGAACCCTGAACCCTGAACCCTGAACCCCGAACCCCGAACCCCAAAACGAAAAAACCGCCAGGCAGCACCCGGCGGTTTTTCTTTGTTAACCAAGGCCAGCCGAAGCCAGCCCCGTTGATCGTTTACTACGTCCGGAAAAACCGGATACTGAACCCGCCGACCAGCAGCATGAGCATGGCAAACAGCGCGATGCTCCAGTTGCTCATGGTCGGGACCGGCAGTGGCTCGAGGCCGGAGCAGGAGAAGGTGTACTCAACGATATCGTTGGCCGGATCGTTGGTGCCGCAAGACAGGGTCGCGGTATAGGTTTCCAGGTCCGGCAGACTGCAGGCCACGTTGAACGATGCCGATGCGTCCGGATCAACCGAAAGGTTCAGCGGGTCGATGGTAAACACGTCGCCTTCGTCAACGGTCTCCACACACTGCAATTCCAATTCCTGGTTGCCGGCGTTGGAAACGACCACGTCAAGGTCCAGTTCGCCTTCGGCACCGGCGAAGCCAAGATCGACATTACCTGGATTCGGCGCGGAGGAGAAAATGGGACCGTTACCGACGCCTTCCAGAGCAACAACCAGCGGGGTCAGTTCGGTCTGGTTCACTTCATCGTCGGCCGAAACGGTCAGACTGCCGGTCTGCGAGCCCGCCGCGGTGGGCTCAAACGCCACCTTGATGGCACAGGAAGCCCCCTGGGCAAGGGTGGTGGTATTGGCTTCACAGGTGGTATCGGCGTCATCGACCACACTGAATTCACCACCAGTCGCGGCAAATGCGGTAATGCCGGCGCTGGAATCCGCCTGCCCGTTGTTGGTAACGGTAAAGACCTGCTCAACCGGGGTACCCGGATCTGTCGCACCGAAATCAAACGGTGATGCGGGCGAGATTTCCAGTGCTGGTGCCGGACCCAGGGTGCCAGTGCCGGTCAGCGCAAAGGTACCATCGCCATCTGTGCCCTCGCCACCGGCGGCATCGGTCTCAATGGTCAGCGAGCCGTTGAACGGTCCCGTCGCTTCCGGGGCAAAGGTCAGCGTGATACCGCAGCAGTCGTCGGCTCCACCCGCCGTCAGTGCAGCGCTGTCGCAGTTCCCGTCCTGGGTGAAAGGAGTCCCTGACACGGTCACGTCGGTGATGTTCAGCACACTGCCAGTGCTTCCGTCATTACAGATCTGAACTTGCTCGGTCGTGGTGCCACCATTTTGCTCGGCACTACCGAAATCGATGGTGGCTCCGGGGTTTGGAGTGAAGTCGACGGAAGATGGGCCGGCACTTACTGTAATCGTACTATTGTTCAGAACGAGGGTAGGGTTGTCCTCAATAACTACCTGCTCAGGAATGATCGTCAGATCTGACTCCGACCCGGGCAATTGATTTTCATCAATTGTGAAGGTGATCGTCCCAAAGTCCCCGTCAACAACTTCGGCCGGTGTCGGAACATTAAGCAAGGTGATACGAATTTGATCGTCATTTGGCGCGTTACGAATAAAGCAATCCGCAGCGTTCTGCGTTGAAGAGATTATGGATACGCAGTCCGACAAATCCACATTCGAATAAAAGGCGGGGTCAAACTCTATGTCAACAGTCAAGGCCTCTGTTGACCCTGTATGCTGAAAGTTAACCGCCACCTCGACATCTTGCCCGGCCAACTGCGATGGCGCCGGCGGCAGAATCGATATGGTCGCGGTACCATCTTGGCCATAGACACTTTGCGCGGCCAACCCGGCTAGCAACAACAAGCACAAAGTTCCGATACGACCTCTATTCTTCATAACATTCGACTCCGAGTAAAAAGATTATTGTCTGATCAAATTCAGGATAGCCAAAGCATCAAGTACGTTGATTCCCCCATCCTCATCACAATCGGGTTGACCTGCAGCCAATATTTCGTCCGGCCCAATCTCTCTCAACACCGACAGGGCATCAAGAACATTTAAATCGCCATCGCTATCTGCATCACAAGCAAGAAGCCGGCCAGGGCGAGAAGAACGTCGGGAATCGAAATCATCAAAAAAGATGACTCCCTGGGAAGACAAAGTCACTCCCTCAGCAGTCCCGACGTAACCCAGAAGCGCAGACTCAATGATTTTCGAATCTGTATCAGCAACAACGCTCAGGTCGCTGCCGCCATTGACGCTTGCAAGAATCGAGGCATCAACTTGGGAGTTCCATACGATCTCAATAGAATTCCAGCCAGATGCATTCAATTCGCTAGCAGCAAAATTGATTTCATCCACACCACCCGAATCGTTGGCAACAGCAACCGTCAATGCACCGGCACTCGCCTGAAAAGGATCAGCACTCTCCACGTTGTACCAAACCTGAACGGAATCGTCCCCGGTCCCATCGTTAGCATCATTCGCGGCGAATATGATCAGAGGAGAACCGTCATCGGCATTATCATTTGGATTGAAGTAAAACCTCACGATGTAGGAGGGTTCGGCCGCGCCAGCCGGAGTGGGATCGACAACATAGGACATGCTTTGGCTCAAATCCACGGCGAGGCTGCATGGACCTGCGTAACGACTGTTGCCGGCGGCAGCATCTGCCGCAGTCAAACTCTCTGGGTTTACAGCCCCACCCTCCCAATTGTCAATCGTGCAAGACCGCGCATGGGTGGTGGCGGACCAGCCGACCAGCATCAGGCAGGCTGCTGCGACGCCGAGAATGCGCTTGCTGTTCGTGGAAAGCTTGCTCATGGAATTTGTCCTCATCTGATCTGCCAATTTTTGACCCCAAGTACCGGCGACCAGGTGGTTTGTCCTCAATGCGCCGTAGTGTAGGGCAATCTGTCCGGGGCCGCAACCGCGTCCCAGGGACCGATCGCGAGCGGGCCGGAGCCGCCTAAACTGGGTTCCTGTAGGTGTAAACGGAAAAAGGCAGCGAATCGGGTCATTTTGGACCGTTTTCTTGGACTCCCATAGTTTCCGGTCTCCTGACAGGGGACCGAATGCGACAACTGGCCGATTCTTCTAGGAGTGCGGCGGAAGCGGGGAGAGGGGATGGCTACCGCCTTAGGCGCCAGCTAGCTCGCCTGCGGCTCGGTTCGGCCGGGGGAGAGGGATT
>JBKHEF010000030.1:0-28271 GCA_046540955.1 Wenzhouxiangella sp. | reverse complement strand
TAGAGCAGGTGCAGGATGGCGTGCTCGATGCCGCCGATGTACTGGTCGACCGGCATCCACTCCGTGGTGCGCTCATCGACCATGGCCTGGTCGTTGTCAGCGCAGGTGTAGCGCAGGAAATACCAGGACGAGTCGACGAAGGTGTCCATGGTGTCGGTCTCGCGCCGGGCCGGCTGGCCGCATTTCGGGCACGGCACATTCAGGAATGCCTCGCAGCGATTGAGCGGGTTGCCGGAGCCGTCCGGCACCAGGTCTTCGGGCAGGCGGACCGGCAGGTCGCGCTCCGGCACCGGCACCGCGCCGCAGTCGGCGCAATGGATGATCGGGATCGGGCAGCCCCAGTAGCGCTGGCGCGAGATTCCCCAGTCGCGCAGGCGAAACTGGATCCGGGCCCGACCGGCGTTGTTTTTTTCCAGGTCAGCCACGATGGCGGCGAAACCATCGCTGCACGACAGCCCGGTATAGGGGCCCGAATCGACCAGGACGCCGTCCTTGGCGGCATAGGCCTCGTGCCAATTACGCTCGTCATAGACCTGGCCGTCGGGCAGGCTGATGACCTGGCGGATGGGCAGACCGTACTTCAAGGCAAACTCGAAATCACGCTCGTCGTGGGCCGGGACGGCCATGATCGCGCCCTCGCCGTAGCCCATCAACACGTAGTTGGCAATCCAGACCGGAATTTCTTCTCCGGTCAGCGGATGAATCGCTTTCAGCCCGGTATCCATGCCCAGTTTTTCCTGGGTGGCGATATCGGCCTCCGAGACACCGCCTTTCTGGCACTCCCGGATGAACGCCGCCAGTTCCGGCCGGCTCTGTGCGGCCTGCCGGGCCAGCGGATGCTCGGCGGCGACCGCCATGAAGGTCGCCCCCATCAGGGTATCGGGCCGGGTGGTGAAGACCTTGATGGTCGTGTCGGCACAGGCAAACACGATCTCGGCCCCCTCGCTGCGCCCGATCCAGTTGGCCTGCATGGCCCGGACCCGCTCCGGCCAGCCGTCAAGCTGGTCCAGGCTGTCGAGCAGCTCCTGGGCATAGTCGGTGATGCGCAGGTAGTACATCGGAATCTCGCGCTTTTCGACCAGCGCGCCGGTCCGCCAGCCGCGGCCGTCGACCACCTGCTCGTTGGCCAGCACGGTCTGGTCGACCGGGTCCCAGTTGACCGTGCCGGTCTTCTGGTAGGCGATACCGCGCTTGAGCAGCTTGAGAAAAAACCACTGGTTCCAGCGGTAATACTCGGGGTCGCAGGTGGCGATCTCGCGCTCCCAGTCGATCGCAAAGCCAAGGCTTTTCAACTGACCGCGCATGTGGGCGATGTTGGCCCGGGTCCACTCGGCCGGCGGCACGCCGTTGGCCATGGCCGCGTTTTCGGCCGGCAGGCCGAAGGCATCCCAGCCCATGGGCTGGAGGACCTGCCGGCCCTGCATGATCTGGAAGCGCGACATCACGTCACAGATCGTGTAGTTGCGCATGTGGCCCATGTGCAGCTTGCCGGAGGGATACGGAAACATGCTCAGGCAGTAGTAGCGCGCGCCATCACCGCGCTCGGCCCGGTACAGCCGCTGTTGCTCCCACAATGCCTGCATGGCCGGTTCCAGCGAAGCCGGTTGATAGATGTCCGGGGGTGTGTCGGTCATGAGCGCGTCGATCGGGTGATTCGGTACAGATGCTAAGTGTAAACGGCCGCGACCCGGCCTGCTCTGCTAGCATGCTTTGGATGACGCCAAGACAAACTCCGGCAATGCCGGCACTAACCCTGCTGCTCCTGACGGCCGTCTTGCTGGTCGGGTGCGGTTCGCGCCAGGCCCAGGATTCGCTGGTCGGCTCCACCGCCCAGCGGCTGGTCAGCTACGCCATCGACGATGTCGCCGCTGCCCTGCCCGCCGCCGACTTCGAGCAGCTGTCGGGGCAGCGTCTGCGGATCGATTCGCACTTTCTGGGCGAACCCAGGCTGCGCTACTATGCCGATCGCCGGCTGGCCGTGGAGCTTCAGTCGCGCTTTGGCATCGAGGTGGTTTCAGGCGGCGGGCCGGCCGATCATGTCCTGACCGTCTTCTACACCTCGCTGGGCACCGATCAGGATCACCGCGGTTTCTTTTTGCCGCTGGGTTTCGTGCCCGGCATAGACGAAACCACCCGGCTCAATCTGGTCACCCTGGAGCAGTTTCACGGCATCGCCGAGCTGTATTACTACCTTGACCAAGAACGCGCCGACGAGGTCTTGCGCGCACGCCGGCGGACCGATGCGCTGGGCCTGCCCATCATCACGATTCCGCTCAGCACCCTGCCGTAAGCCAATCGGCCCCATTCCGGTCCACCCAAGCATGGAAAACCCCATCACGCGAGCGTAAACCGATGCCTGCAAACACCGGATCTGTCAGCCCCACCGCCGCGACGGTCGCGTCCATCGAGCATTTCGTGACCATGATCACCGAGGCCACGGCGCCGCTGACCGGGGGCGATTACTTCCGCACGCTGGTTGCCCGCCTGGCCCGCTCGCTGGGCGTCGAGGTCGCGCTGGTGACCGAGTGCCTGGACTACCCGGAAAACCACGTCCGCACGCTCGCGCTTTGGCATGGGTCGGATTTTTCCGAGGACATCACCTTTGACCTGGTCGGCACCCCGTGCCAGGAGGTGATTAACGGCGGCGAATTCTGTTTCTACCCGGAAGGCATGAGCCGGCTGTTCCCGGAATGGGCCAGCGAGGAAGGCGGGGTCGAGAGTTTTATCGGCATTCCGGTGTTCGCCCCTTCCGATGGGCGCACCGTGGGCCACATTGCCGTTTACGACCAGGGCCGGATGGACGGCGATCGCATCGTCGAATCGATGTTTCGCATCATCGCCGCCCGGGTCGGGGCCGAGATCGAACGCATGCAGGCCGAGCAGGCCCTGCGCGACAGCGAGGCCCGGGCCCGCCAGCACCTGAGCCAGCTCGCCCACGTTTCCCGGCTGGGTGCCCTGGGCGAAATGGCTTCGGCGCTGGCCCACGAAATCAACCAGCCCTTGGCCATGCTCACCACCTACGGTCAGACCTGCCTGCACCTGCTCGAGCGGCCCGACCCGGACCTGGCGGCCGTGCGCAACGCACTGGAGAAATCGCTGGAAGGCGCTGACCGGGCCAAGGAAGTGGTCAAGCGCCTGCGCGCCTACGTCAGCCGCGGCGATATCAAGACCCGCGTGATCCCGGTCCAGCGCCTGCTCGATGACTGCCTGGTCCTGCTCCAGACCGAAACCCGGCATCACCAGGTCGAACTGGTGATGCACTTGTCGACCGAGCTGCCGCCGATTCGGGTCGATACCGTGCTGATCCAGCAAGTGCTGCTCAACCTGGTCCGTAACGGGGTCGACGCCATCAACCACAGCGAAGGAACCCGGCGCCGGATCGACCTGTCGGTCAGCGCCGATGCCGACCAGCAGGTGCTGTTCGAAATCGGTGACAGCGGCACGGGCATCGATGAGGCCATGCGTTCCCGCCTGTTCGAGCCCTTCGCCAGCAGTCGCCAGGACGGTCTGGGCATTGGCCTGTCGCTGTGCTGCTCCATCCTCGAAGCGCACGGCGGGCGGCTCTGGCTGGCCGACACTTCGGCCAGCGGGAGTCGCTTTTGTTTCAGCCTGGCAGCCGAGTGCGAAGATGCTTCGCAGGACTCAGCGCGAAAACGCGGCCGCCAGACCATGGTCGGCTGAAAGCCGGTCTTTGAGCTGCTGGCGCGCGCGATGCACGCGTGTCATCGCGGCCGATCGACTGATGCCCAGGCGCTGGGTAATCTCGGCGATCGAGCAGCCCAGGTAGGCCTGCAGGCGCAGCGGCTCGGCGTATTTTTTCGGCAAGCGGTCCAGCTCGACGCGAATCTGGCTGTGCAGGATGCGCGCCTCGACGCCGACCTCGTCGTGATCGACGACCGGGTGATGTTCGATGTCGACCAGATCGAGCCGCTTGCGCTCGAACCGGCGCGCGTTCTCGCGCCGCAGCGTCGTCAACAGCCAGGGCTTGACCGAGCCGGGCTCGCGCAGCTGATCGATACTGCGCCAGGCGCGGATCATCGTTTCCTGGACCAGGTCCTTGGCAACCTCGCGGTCGCCGGTCAGCCAGCAGCCGAAGCGAAACAGGTCGTCGGCGTGGGATTGAACCAGGGCTTCAAAACGGGCGGTGTGTTGGCTTGCGGGCATGTCTGCTCTCCTGTCGTTGGTTGACGTTGAGCGACAGTATTGGACCCCGCAGGCGCGGCGACCATACGGAATTCTACGAGTCCGTAGAGGTACTTACACATACTTTCGAGCGCGTTTCACAGCAGCCAGTCGCGGTAGCTGTGGCTGGACAACACCATCCGCACCAGGTCCGATCCGTTGCGGGCCTCGAGCTTTTCGAGGGCCTTGGCGCGATGGATTTCCACGGTGCGCACGCTGATATCGAGATCCGCGGCGATCAGCTTGTTGAGCTTGCCTTCGAGCATGCCTTCCATGACTTCGCGCTCGCGCGGGGTGAGCTTGGCCAGGCGCACCTCGACATCGGCAATCGCGGCCAGCTCGGCCTGTCCCGCGCGGTCGATCTCCAGCGCGTTGGCGAGTTTTTCCAGCAGGATTTCGGCATCGAAGGGCTTTTCCAGAAAATCCAGCGCGCCGGCCTGCACGGCGCGCACCGCGGTGCGAATGTCACCATGGCCGGAAATGAACAGCACCGGCATGGTAATACCCGCCTCGCGCAGCTTTGCCTGCAGGGCCAGGCCGTCCAGACCCGGCATCTTCACGTCCAGCAGCAGACACCCCCGATCGGCGGGCTTGACGGCCGCCAGCATCGCCTCAGCCGAGTCAAACAGGCAATAATCGATCTGGTGGCTGTCGAGCATGAACCCGATCGCATCACGCACCGCCTGGTCGTCATCGGCGACCCAGACCCTGGCGGTGGCAGATTCGCTGGACATGGCCTGGTCTCCTCTGCCGGCCTGTGCTCCCGGCGGGCAGACAAGGCCGGTGACCCTGCCTGCGCCCTCCCGCATCATCGCTTAAGCTCGCTGCGCCGCATACCAGCCGTAGCCGCTATAACCCAGCAGCCCGAGGCTGAGCAACAGCAGCACGATACCCCACAAAGGAACCAAAAAAACACCGATCACGCCGAAAATCAGCGCCGCCAGGCCGAAGGCGGCCCGGTCCTGCTCGCGTTCGAGGAACCGGCCCTGACGACCCGAAAGCGTGCTCAGCAAGTGATCAAGGCTGAGCTTGCCGCCGCCCCAGAACACCAGCGGCAGGATCATGGCCAGAAAGAGGAAGGGAATGCGGAAATTGCCGCGGAACTCGCCGTCGTCCATCACCCGCGAGACCGAGTAGCCTTCCCATAGCTGGCCCAGGCTGTCCCACGAGGCCGGCCAGTGCACCGCGGCGATCGCCACCACGGTGATCACCAGCAAGGAGAAGGCGAAAAAGCGGGTGAACAGGCCCAGCGCAACGGCGATCGCGGCGAGCAGTTCCCCCCAGGTCACCATCACCCAGTTCATGTTGGCCGACAGCAGGCCAAACGGGAACACGAAATCCTGGCTGGCAAACCAGGTCGGGGCCTCGGTACCCGTCTTGAACTTGCCGTAGCCGGCGGTAAAGAATTCATAGGCCAGCAGCAGCCGCAGGCCCAGCGGGGCGACCCAGTCGCCGCTGGCGCGCAGTCTCTGGATCAATTCATCGTAGAACTTCAGGATCATCTGACTCACTCCTTTACTGTTGGTCGGTCATGCAGCCCATGCCGCGATGCTGCAAGGCCGACCTCCAGACGAGTGATTCAGGCGTCCGATCGGAAGCGGATGACTTCGCGGTCGCCGAGATGTTTCAGCATCCCCGATCCCGCGTTAATGACTTTATCCGGCGGATGGATGCCCAGCTCTTCGGCCAGCGCTTGCAGTAAAACCAGACCGGTCGAGCCGGCATTGGCTTGCGCCAGCAGGAGGAATCTTGCGGTCAAGTCGTTGATCCGTTCAAACGCAACCCGATCGTCGTGACACCTGTAGACCAGAAGATTGATCGGCTCGGCCAGCGGCTCGGACGGAATGAACCGGGGCCCGATGCGGTGCACCGGCCAGTGGTATCGGGCGCTTTGCAGGCTGGGATTGAGGTCAAGCCGGCAGCGCGCCCAATCCTCCGGCACCGGCTCCGGCTCCGGCACTTCGGCGGCGTGCAGCCGGGCCAAGGTTTCCAAGTATTCCCAGTGGATCAACTCGGCCATCCAGGGGCGCTTGCTCAGCCAGTGCTCGCCGGCGCCGGCAACAAAGGCGAGCATCTCGCTGCCGATTTCCGGAAACAGCGGCGTGGTGGCGCGGTGCTCGACCATCAGTTGGCGGATCAGGCGATCCCACTCGGCATCGTCAAGCATGCGCCGAAGCACGGGAAAGTTTTTCGCCATGAGGTTGCGCAGGTTGCCGAAGAACAGCCGCCGGTAGATGGCCAGGCGGCGCTCCTCGATGCCGGCCGGCGGCGGATTGTGCTCGGGGTCGCGCAGGTAGGCGGCAAACTCCGCCTGCAGCCGGAGCTGACGCTCAGGCGGCGTGCTGGTCGCGTTTGTCGGCTTGTTCATGCTGAAGGCGAGCGATGGTGGAGACTTCGGCCAGCAGCTCGGGCACGGGCGGGAAGTTGAAATCTCTTTCCAGCACCGTCGGCGCCGCGCCGACAATTCCGTAGGCGTGCTGCAGCAGGCCCCACACCGGGTCGGCCACGGGTGCGCCGTGGGTATCGACGATGAGGTCCTCGGCTTCATGGTGATGGCCGGCGACGTGCAGGTAGGCCACGCGCTCGCGCGGCAGCCCGGCCAGGAACGCATCGGCCTCGTAGCCGTGGTTGACGCTGTTGACGTGGACGTTGTTGACGTCGAGCAGCAGCAGGCAGTCGGCCCGCTCGCAGACCGCGTTGATGAACTCCAGCTCCGTCATCTCGGTGGCCACCGGCGCGTAGTAGGAGATGTTCTCGACCGCGATCTGCCGGCCGAGCGCGTCCTGCACCTGGCCAATGCGATCGGCCACCCACTGCACCGTTTCGGGCAGAAACGGCAGCGGCATCAGGTCGTACAAATGACCGTGCTCGGAGCAGTAGCTGAGATGCTCGGAAAAACACCGCACCTGGTGCTCGTCGAGAAAAGCCCGCAGGCGCTTGAGGTAGCCTTGATCCAGCGGCTCCGGTGCCCCGATGGACAGCGACAGGCCGTGACAGACCAGCGGGAAGCGTTCGGTATACCAGGCCAGCTGTCGGCGCAGGCGACCGCCGACGCCGATCCAGTTTTCCGGCGCCAGCTCCAGGAATCCGACCTCACTGAGATCGGCATCCTGCAGCGGGCCCAGCAAGGCCCGCCGCAGTCCGAGTCCGGCACCGTGCACCGGGCGATCGATCGAAGACATGATCAAATCACGAAGTCTCAGGCTTCGCCGCAGGTGCCTTCACCGCACGCGCCTTCACCGCACGAGCCCTCTTCGTCCTTGTCGTCTTCGTCCTTGTCCTTGTCCTTGTCTTCGTCTTCGTCTTTGTCTTCACCGCACGAGCCTTCACCGCACGCGCCTTCACCACAAGAGCCTTCGCCGCACGATCCTTCTTCGAAGCCCACCGACTGCGCCATGAAGCCGCGCTCCAGGGATTCGGCCTCGAACAGCTTGTCGGCCGACGGCTCGGCGGCGATGGCGCCCAGCGAAAAAGACAGCGCCGATAGCGTGCCGATGGCGGAAGTCAGAACTTTCTTGTCGCTCATGATCAGATCTCCAATGTGTCTTTGGTTTAGGTTGACTTGACCCCGTGCCGGGGCCATTGGGCGGGTCTTGCAATGCCCGCTTGCTGAATCAGACCGAACGGGCGAGCGTTTGATTGCACCATCGCCCGATTGATTGAGCCCTTACGCTATCAGAAAAAGCCGGCCAGCTCCTCCAGGCTGGGCATACGGGCATCGAGACGGCGGCGGATGTCGGCCGCCAGCCGCTTGCCTTCCTCGACGCCCCACTGGTCGAAGGCATTGATCTGCCACAGCACAGAAAGCGCGTAGACCGCGTGCTCGAAGCTGGCCAGAAGAAAGCCGAGCGAGCGCGGCGTCAGGCGCTCGGTCAGCAACACCGCGACCGGGCGATTGCCGGGCAGGCAGCGATGCGGCGCGCCGTCGTGTCGGCCGCGGGCAAGGGCGGCCGCCTGGGCCAGCAGATGGGCGAGCTGGGCGCGCTGAAACCCCGGCTGGCCGTGCTCGTCGGCCAGGCTGCCGACCAGCAGCAGCGGATGGACATCGGTTCCCTGGTGCAGCGCCTGAAAAATCGAGTGCTGCAAGTCTGTCCCGCGTCCGCCGTAGACCAGCGGCACGGTGGGCTGATCGACCGGCTGGTCAGCCAGGTCCACGCGCTTGCCCAGACTCTCCATGATCAGCTGCTGCAAATAGTCGCCGAGCAACCCCAGGCGCGGCTCGTAGGACACCACGCCCAGGGTCGGCAGCCCCAGTTCGCGGCGGAAATAATGGATGAGCAAGCCCAGCATGACGGCCAGGCTGGAGCCATCGGGGGCCTGCCGCGCCGCCTGATCGGCCGCCGCCGCGCCGGCCAGCAGGTCCTTAAACCGCTTGGATCCGGTCACCGTTGCCGCGCTGACGCCGACCGAAGACCACAGCGAATAGCGCCCGCCGGTCCAGACCGGAAAGGGCAGCACGTGCTCCGGCCGCAGGCCGAAAGCGACGGCGCGATCGACGTTGGCCGTGCTCGCCCAGGCGCGGGAGTGAAAGCCCTGGCCCATCCAGGCCCGAACGGCGCTGGCCTGGGTGATGGTTTCTTCGGTCGAAAAAGATTTCGAGGCAATGACCACGGCGGTAGTTGCCGGATCCAGGCGCCCGGTCAGGCGCTCCAGGCGACGACCATCCATGGTCGAGATCCAGTGCACATCCACCGCGCCATCGCCTTCATCGAGCGCATCGGCGACCAGGCGCGGACCGAGATCCGACCCGCCGATCCCGATATGGATCAGGTCCTTAATCCCGGCCTGGCCGGAGTGCAGGCGCTCGGCCAGCGCCAGCATTTGCCTGCGTTCGGCCAGGCGCTCGCGGTCAGGGTCGGGCGCGCGCAGCTGCATATGCAGCGCCGGCTGCGCTTCGGAGGGGTTGACGATAGCGCGATCGAACAGGCGCTCGAAGGCTTCGCGAAGCTTGATTCGACGCGGCAAATCCAGCAGCCGGTCGCGTTCGGTCCGATCCAGCGGCGTGCGCGAATAGTCCAGCATCCAGCCTTGCTGCAGCACAGAAAAGCTGGGCCCTCGATGACGATCGTGCTCGAAGAGATCGGCCACAACGCGAGGGTTGTTGTTTTCTCGCAACATTCGATTCACCACTTCCTGTTTGCCCGCCTCTCCAAGCCCCAGCGCCATTCTAGCGCGCCAAAGACAGTCAGGACAGGCGCTGCCTGCGGGCAAAAAAAACCCCTCCCGGTGAGGGGAGGGGCAAACAATATCGGAGTGATGTACCTCGCTTCGCGCCCTGCGACCTTGCCTAACCGTTGTGGTTTTACCAAGGTTGGTCGTAATCTTACCACAGTGATCCCGCTCAAGCCAAGCGAAACTTGCTTGACCGATCCCGGACCGGCCAGGCTTCGTCAGTCCGCGCATTCACGGGCAGTTCCCCGGACGTTTGTTCACGGCAGTTTCACCGAAACCGCCGCAGACTGCAGGTGTGTTCGGAGCGGTCCCTCCAAGGCCCTGACTCCCTCCCTCCGTTCCGAATACGCTCCCGAAGACCCCGACCACGGCTCCCGGTCGGGGTCTTCTTTTACATGGTCACCATCCGGCGGCGCTACACTGCCTCTGTGCATTTCATCGTTGGGCATTCATCGTGGACTCCAGCACCGTCAACACTGCGCGCACGCTGACCTGGAGCGGCGTCATCCCGTTTGCCGCTCTCGCCCTGGTCAGCATGGTGGCCACACCACCCTGGGTGGAACTGCTGCTGGTCGGCTACGGGGCATTGATCCTGTCCTTTCTGGCCGGCACGCTGTGGACGCGTCACTTGCTGGGCGAGCGCACCCGGCCACGCCTGCTGGTCGCCAGCAATGTGCTCGTGCTGCTGGCCTGGCCGGCGCTGCTGATGCCCACCAGCTGGGCCAGCCTGTGGCTGGCGGCACTGTTCGCTGTCCACCTGCTGCTGGATGAGCCATGGCGCGGCTACGGCATGCCGGGCTGGTATCGGCGCCTGAGGCTGGCGGTCAGCTGTACGGCGATTGCCCTGCTGCTGATCGGCGGCCTGATCGGGCTGAGCACAGGCGGAGGCGCAAGCGGTGGCTGAATCAGTCTTGAGCATCCGTGGTCTGCAGCGCCGCTTCGGTACGTCGGGACCGGTCCAGGTCCTTGACGAGTTGAACCTTGAGCTTGGCGCTGGCGAGCGCGTGGCGGTGATGGGTTCATCGGGTTCGGGCAAGACCACTTTATTGCACCTGGCCGCCGGCATGGACACCCCCGACGCCGGCGAAGTCCGGGTCGGTGGACAGCTGCTCTCGCGTCTGGCCGAGCCGGCGCGGACCCACTTTCGAGCCCGCTACATCGGCCTGGTGTTCCAGGACTTCAATCTGATCGACAGCCTTACCGTGCGCGAGAACATCGAGCTGCCGTTGTGGCTGAATGGCCGCCTGGAACAGCGCAAACGCATTACCGAGCTGGCTGCCGAACTGGGCATCACCGCCCTGCTGGAGCGGCTGCCGGAGAAACTGTCCGGCGGCGAAAAGCAACGCGTGGCAATTGCCCGGGCGCTGGTCCACGAGCCCGCCCTGCTGCTGGCCGACGAGCCCACCGGCAGTCTCGACCAGACCACGGCCGAAGGGGTGCTGGCCCTGTTCGACCGCATCACCCGCCAGCACGGCGTCACCTTGCTGATGGTCACCCACAACGACGAGGCTGCGGCCTTGTGCGATCGCATCCTGCACCTGCGCCACGGCCGCCTGGAATCCGATTGATGCAACTGCTGCTGGAATCTTCGCGGCGGTTCTTCTACCGTCACCCGGGCCAGCTGCTGCTGGCCCTGATCGGGATTGCCGCCGGGGTCGCCGTCGTGACCGGGGTCGCCCTGATGCGCGATGTCCTGATCGATGCGCTCGACAGCGCCACCGAATCGCTGAGCGGCAGCGACACCATCCGCATCAACGACCCGCGCGGACCGCTCGACGAGGAGCTGTTCGCCACCCTGGCGACCACCCCCGGCGCGCCCGAACTGCTGCCGGTTCTCAGTGCTCGCCTGCGCCATGGCAACCGCATGCTTGAACTGCTCGCCATCGACCCGCTGTCGCTGGACCGGGGCAGCGCGGTCCGGCCCACCGGAGCAGCAACTGGCGAGCTGCTCAGCCAGGCCCGTGCTGCCGTGGCCAGCCAGCGCACGCTTGAGCGCCTGGACATAAGCGCCGGCTCATCGGTCGAGGTCCGATATGCCGGACAAACCCTGCAACTGGAGATCGTCGCCAGCATCAACGCCGGCCGTGAGCTCGACGATCGCATCATCATGGACCTGGCTGCCGCCCAGCAGCTGACCGGACGCCAGGGCGAGCTGAGCTTCATCGAGGCCCCTGTAGCGAGTCGGGACTGGCTGATCCGCCACCTGCCCGAGGGCCTGGAGTTGATCGATGCCGAGCAGCGCCGCGCATCCGCATCCGCCCTGACCGCAGGCATGCGCGCCAACCTGACCGCGATGAGTCTGCTCAGTCTGGCCGTCGGCCTGTTCGTGATCTACAGCGTCCTGGCCTTCCTGCTGGTCCAGCGCCGGCGCACCATCGGCATGCTGCGCGCGGTCGGGGTCACCCAGGGTCGCATCCAGGGACTGCTGGCGCTGGAGACCGTCATCCTGGCCGGCCTTGGTGCACTGGGCGGGCTGGTCCTCGGCACGCTGCTGGCCAGCGCGCTGCTCGACCTGGTCAGGCAGCCGGTCGCCGAGCTGTACCGGATGGTTGCCTCGGCCGGCATCCAGCCAACCCCGGGCCTGTATCTGGCGGTCTGGTTGATGGCCGTGATCATGGCCCTGGCCAGCGTCCTGGGCGTGCTGCGCGAGGCTCAGCGCATTCCGCCCGGACAGCTGGCCCGGACCGTCCACGAAGCACGCAGCGATGCCCCGAAGCTGTGGCGCTGGTTGCCCGGCCTGCTGCTGGCCGCCGGCGCCGTTCTGATCATGGCCACCGGCAGTCTGCCGCCGGTCATGGCCGGCCTGTTCATCATGCTGTCGGGCTGTGCCCTGCTCGCTCCGGCGATCGGCATGCAACTGCTGCGCCTGCTCTCCGCGCGCGGGCGCGGCCTGGTCGCGCGCGCGACCCGGATGCTGATGAGTTCACGCCAGCGCCTGGCGCCGGCGGTCTCGGCGCTGAGCCTGGCCCTGGCCTTGAGCGCCGGAGTCGGGATGATGGTGCTGGGTTTCCGGGCCACGGTCGATGACTGGGTCAGCCGCCTGATCAGCGCCGATGTCTACCTCACCGTCAGTCAAGGGCAGCTGGTCTCGGCCGACGTCGAACGGCTGCGTGGCTGGCCGGAGGTCGAGATGCTGACCAGCTCGCGCCAGGTCCGGCTGGATGATGGCAGCATGGTGGTTGGCTATGACCTCAATCCGAAAGCCTGGGCGGCCTTCGAGTGGATCAGCGGCGACCTCGCCACAGCCCGCCCCCGGGTCGAATCGGGTCAGGCCGTGTTGCTGACCGAACCGATGGCCCGGCGCACGGGCCTTGGACCCGGCGATCGGCTGGAACTGGCCACGCCATCCGGTCCGGCCAGCTTCGAGGTCGGCGCGGTCTACCGCGACTACAGCAATGATCGCGGCCTGGTCGGCCTGATCGGCTGGCGTTTCCGCGAATTGTGGCAGGACGAGCAGCGCGACAGCATCGGCCTGTACCTGGCACCCGGTATCGATCCGGCCACCTTCGAGGCCCAGATCGCCGAAGCCTACCCGGCCGGCAGCCTGACCTCCCGGGCCGAGGTACGCGCACAGACCCTGGCGGTGTTCGACCGCACCTTCCGGATTTCCTGGGCACTGGCCATCCTGGTCGGGATGATCGCAGCCATTGCCCTGATCAGCGCGCTGCTCGCGCTGGGTCTGGAACGCGGACGCGAATACGCCACCCTGCGTGCGCTCGGCCTGTCCCGGCGTGGCCTGGCCGGGGTGGTACTGACCCAGACCACCAGTCTGGCGACGATTGCGGTCCTGATGGCGATCCCTTTTGCCATGTTGATCCATGCCGTGCTCTCACTGGCCGTCCAGCCCCGGGCCTTCGGCTGGAGTGTGGTCCTGAGCTGGCCATGGCAGCCACTGGCCGTGCTTGTGCCGCTGGCGCTGCTGCTGGGCGCGCTGGCCGGCACCTACCCGGCCTGGAAAATCGCCAGCCGTGACCCCGCGCCGCTGCTGAGGGCCAGCTGATGCGACTTGATATGCTGATCGGCGGTGTCATCGTCGCGGCCAGTGCAGCCTGGCTGGCCTGGCAGACCCGCCCGCCCGAACCACCGGCGGCGGAAAGACTGCGGGTCCAGAACCTGATGAGCGGCGAGACCTCCGACTTCCGCCGGGTCACCGGCCCCGAACCGCTGGCCTTCCCCGAAGACCATGCCCAACACCCCGAGTACCAGAACGAATGGTGGTATTTCACGGGTAATCTGGAAACCGCCACCGGTGAACGGCTGGGATTCCAGTACACCCTGTTCCGGTTCGCCACCCCGCCCGGCCAGACACTGGAGTCGGCCTGGGCAACCGATGCGATGTGGATGGCCCACCTGGCGCTCAGCGATGGTCGCAGCGAACGCTTTTACCAGTCCGAGCGCTTCGCCCGCGGCGCGCTGGGCCTGGCCGGGGCCGACCCGGATCGGTGGTGGCTGCGCGACTGGGAAGTCAGTCTCGGATCACCAGACTGGCAACTGGCCGCCGATGCCGGCGACTTCGCCCTGGACCTGACCCTGACCCCGCAGCGCCCGATCGTGCTGCAGGGCGATGCCGGCTACAGCCGCAAGGGCCCCGACCCGGGCAATGCCTCGCGCTATTACTCGATCACCCGGCTGGCCACCCGCGGCCAGATCCGGATCGGTGGCGAGGTCCTCGACGTCAACGGCCTGTCCTGGCTGGACCGTGAGTGGGGTTCGAGCCAACTGGCCGAAGACCAGGCCGGCTGGGACTGGTTCGCCATCCAGCTCGATGATGGTCGCGACCTGATGCTGGCCCGGTTACGCAACAACGACGGCAGCGACTCGGCGTGGTCCTACGGCCTGCTGGTGGAGCCCGACGGCCGCAGCCTCTACCTGAGTGCCGACGACTACAGCGCCGAGGTCGAACGCCGCTGGACCGACCCAAAGGGCGATCGCTGGCCGGTTGAATGGCGGATCGATGTACCGGTGGCCGGGCTGGAGATCCGCGCCCGGGCGGTGTTCGACGCCCAGCACTGGCAGCAGTCGGTCGACTACTGGGAAGGCATGATCGATGTCACCGATCACGCCGGCGGCAGCCCGATCGGGCGCGGCTATCTCGAGCTCAGCGGTTACGGCGAGGGCTAGAACGCCAGACTCGCCAGCCGCTCAAGGCTGCCTGAAGACCACGCCATCGCGCATCACGAAGCGCACTTCCATCAGGGCCGTGACATCGGCCAGCGGGTCACCGTCGACGGCGATCAGGTCGGCCAGATAACCCGGCCGGACCCGGCCAAGATCGTCCTCGCGTCCGAGCAACTCGGCGGCGCGCAGGGTGGCCGATCGAACCGCATCGGCGGGGGTCATGCCGGCCTCGACCATGTACTGGAACTCGAGCGCATTTTCCCCGTGCGGGCAAACCCCGCAGTCGGTGCCAAAGGCGATCCGGACCCCGGCGGTGTGCGCCCGGCCAAAGGTCTCCTGGATCAGCGGACCAATCTCGGCCGCCTTGGCCGCCACCACGGGCGGGAAATAGCCCGGCACGCCGGCCATCCGGGCCACGAAGCGCCCGGCCGAAACGGTCGGCACGTACCAGGTACCGTGCTCGATCATCAGCTCGATGGTCTCCTCATCCATGTAGGTGCCATGCTCGATGGAATGCACGCCACCGCGAATGGCCCGCTGCATCCCTTCGGTACCGTGGGCGTGGGCGGCGACATGCATGTCGTAGTCGGCGGCAATCCGCACGATCTCGGCCACCTCGGCCTCGGTGAACTGGGGGTTCTGGCCACTGCGGGCGACGCTCAGGACCCCACCGGTGGCGGTGATCTTGATCAGGTCGGCGCCATCCTTGTAGCGCTGACGGACCGCCTTGCGCGCGTCTTCCAGACCATTGACCACACCCTCGCGCGGCCCGGGATCGCCCATCAGGTCGCGGCGATGACCATTGGTCGGATCGGCATGTCCACCGGTGGTCGCCAGCGACTTGGCCGCAGTCACAATGCGCGGGCCGGGGACGATGCCCTGGTCGATGGCATCGCGCAGAGCGATGCTGGCGTTGAATGAGTCACCCAGGTCACGAATGGTGGTAAAACCGGCCTCCAGCGTGACTTTCGCATAGTGCGCTCCGCGCAGGGCGACATCGGCCTCGTTGGCGGTGAACCGGCTAATGTAGCTGTCGGGCGAGGACTGGCTGGTGATATGGGTATGCATGTCCATCAACCCGGGCAGACAGGTCAGGGCCGTCAGGTCGACGACCTCGGCGCCTTCAGGGGCCTGCGGCGAGCCCGACCGGACCGCCTGGACCTGGCCGTCATTGACGACCACGGTATGGGCACCCAGGGTGCGACCCGCATCGACATCGACCAGTGCCCCGCAGCGCAGCCAGGTCTCGTTGGCCAGCAACGGACCGGCCGGCAGCAAAACGACGAAAAACATCAGCAATCGGACAAGCATCGATGATCCTCAAGACGAAACGAGGTCGGAATATTAGCGCATCATGACAACCAGCCGGCAATCAGGAGCAGACTGAGGACCACCAGCCAGATCAGCAGCATGCGCCAGACCATATGGTGTCCGGCAGTGATTCCATCGTCGAACGAACCATCGGCGGCCACGGTCAGGGCCGCGACTTCATCGAGCACATCGGCCCGGATGGCCCAGCCTGGGCGCTGGCCAAGGTGGGCGCGCCAGGCCTGACGAACCCGATCCAGGTCTCCGCCCAGACCGGCACTGAGCAGCATCAGCACCAGCACCGGCCAGTCCAGCACCGCCCGCAGCCGCAGCAACCAGCCGGCCTGAACGGGCGACAGACCCGGTAAATGCAGGCTCAGTCGGGTCAGGCGATAGAGCAGCGCACCGGCTATGCCCAACACGACGAACCAGAACAGAATGCCGAACCAGCGGGCCTGGGCGGCGTGAAAGATGCCGGCAGCGGCGGCCGGGGCATCAGCTGCGCGCTGGATGCGCATCGCCCGGCGGGCCTTGAGATGGCGGGGCTCATTGCCACCGGCGAGCAAGGCTTCGACATCGCGGTCAAGATCGCGCGGCCCGAGGGTGTAGACGAACACGGCCAAGGCCAGCACAAACCAGCCCATGGTCCCGAACCAGGCGAATGCCAGCGCCTCTGCCGCGACTGCCAGCAGCACGGAAATCACCACCACGGCCGCCGCCGGGACCCATTCCGGACGCGGCCAGCGGCCCCGGATCGATCGCATCAGGCGGCTGAACCACTCGAAACTGCGCCAGCGGGCCAGCGGAAAGATCAAATGGCTGAGCAGCAGGCCCAGCAGGACGATGAGGATGGTCATGCTACCGGCATCGGTGCCGGCCGGCCGGTCAGGCGATGCCGAACGAGGAGCCGCAGCCGCAGGTGGTGGCGGCGTTCGGATTGCGGATGATGAAGCGTGCGCCCTGCAGGCTTTCGCTGTAGTCGACCTCGGCCCCTTCCAGGTACTGGAAACTGAGCGGGTCAACCACCAGCGTGACATCATCGCGGGTCACCGCCACATCGCCCTCGTCGACGGCCTCATCAAAGGTGAACCCGTACTGAAACCCGGAGCAGCCACCGCCGGTGATATAGACGCGCAGGTTCAGCGCCGGGTTGGCCTCTTCCAGAATCAGTTGCCGGACCTTGGCCGCGGCGGCCTCGGTGAACACGAGCGGTGGAGCTTCGCTGGTCATGCGTGTGATCTGCGCCTCTTGGGAATTCCTTACAACGTCCGGGCAATATAACATTGCCCCGCAGGCAAAAAAAAGCGGCCTGCTTGTAGACCGCTTCAATCGTAATGCCCCAAACCGGATGAGTCGCGCACTTATCGCTCATGAGAGATCCAGAACGTTGGATTTTCATGAATTTTTCGTGATGTGCACGAGCGTTATACCGTGCGCGATCGACCCCCGTCAAGTTGTATTCCCGGTCGGCTTGCCGGAAAATGCGCGCCTGTCGTTCCCCCGGAGTTGGCCATGCGCTGGCTGGAAGCGTTCCACATCATCTTCGTCGTGACCTGGTTTGCCGGGCTGTTCTATCTGCCGCGGCTGTTTGTCTATGCGGCCGAAAACCCGACGCCACCGACGATCGATCTGCTCAAGATCATGCAGCGGCGCTTGCTGATGATCACCCACATCGGCGGTGCCAGTGCCGTGGTCCTGGGGCTCAGCCTGCTGGTTGGCGAGCCCTGGCATCTGGCCACCGGCGGCTGGATGCATCTCAAGCTGGCGCTGGTCGCCGGGCTGATCGCTTACCACTTGTGGTGCTGGCGCCTGGTCGGGGTGTTTGCCCGCGATGCCAACCGCCACAGTTCTCGCTGGTACCGGCTGTTCAACGAGGTGCCGGCCCTGTTTCTGGTGCTGGTGGTGATCCTGGTGGTGGTCAAGCCGTTCTAGTCAGACGCAGCCGCGCTCGAGCAGGTCACGGGCCATGTACAGGGCGGCGATACTGCGGCCCTCGCTGCAGTCCTCGCGCTGGATGAGACTGACCAGGTCGGCCAGCGGCCAGGGCACCACCTGCAACTCTTCCGGCTCGTCGCCGGGCAGCCGCGACGGGTAAAGGTCGCGCGCCAGAACGACCTCGGTGGCATGGGTCATGTACCCCGGCGCCATGGTCAGAGGCCCCAGGCTGACCAGCTGCTCGGCGCCAAATCCGCATTCTTCCTGCAACTCGCGATTGGCTCCGTCGAGCACGCTTTCGCCGGCCTCAAGACGTCCCTTGGGCAGGCACAACTCGTAGCGATGGAAACCGCAGGCATATTCGCGGATCAGCAAGACATGGTCCGGATCCGGCATGGCCACGATGATGACCCCGCCCAGACCGCGACTGACCAGGCGCTCGTAGGTCCGCCGCTCGCCATTGGCAAACTCCAGGTCGAGCTGTTCGACCATGAACAGGTTGGCCGGGCGCCGCTCGCGCCGGGCGTGGATGATCGGCAGCGGACGATCGGAATCAAACGTCATTGAACAAGGATAGCAGCCGGTCATGCAAGGCCGGACCGGCCGCCAGGATGGAGGTCGTTGCCAGCCCGATCGGCCGCCCGGCCAGATCGGTCACGCGGGCGCCGGCGCAGCGACAGATCACGGTCAGGGCGGCGATATCGAGGATGTTGACATCGCTTTCGATCACCGCATCCTGACCGCCATCGGCCAGCCGGTGGTAGGAATAGAAATCCCCGTAACCGCGACAGCGCGCGGCCCGGGCAACCACCTGCCCGGCTACCGCCCAGCCTCCGCCTGCAGCCAGACTTCTCAAGTTACCGAACGAGATGTCGGCCTGCTCGATCTGCTCGACCTCGCGCACCCGGGCCAGGCGCGAGTCGACGAATGCATCGCCGCCCTGCAGCGCCCAGGCCGTCTCGCCGAAGGCCGGCGCCGAGGAGACCCCGAGCACCAGCTCGCCGTCAATCATCAGGGCGATCTGGACCGACCAGAACGGCAGGCCGCGGATGAAACTGCGGGTACCGTCGATAGGATCGATCAACCACAGGTACTGGCTGTCGCCGTCGCGGCCATATTCCTCGCCAAATACCGCGTGGTCGGGAAAGGCCTGTTTGATGATCTCGCGGATGGCAGCCTCGCAACGGCGATCAGCGACCGTGACCGGACTGGCATCGGACTTGCGCTCAACGGCAAGCTCGGCCGAACGGAAATACTCCATCGCGATGCGGTCGGCTGCTGCCGCCGCCTGGCGGGCCACGGCCAGGGCATGGTCTAGGTCAGGGACAGGGAGAGAGGATCTGGTCATCCCGGCAGTCTAACGGATGGTGACGATCCGGCGGACGCTAACACAATCCGGAACGACTACAGACCGGTGCGCCCGCCGATCCGCAAGCGCACCTGACCGTCGGGCTGGAGTTCACCCAGCGCCGCCAGGGCCGAGGTCAGATCGCCGCGTCCGGCCGCCGCGCGCAGCCACAGGTCGGTCTGATAACGCTCGCTATCCAGGCCTATCGTGCCACGCACCTGGACCACAGCCGGGGTCAGCGAGCGCACGGTCAGCAGCACGCCCTGATCAACCGCTGAATTCGCATCAACGGTGATCTCGATATCACCGAGAGATTCCTGGATCGCGCCGGTCAGCCCGGCCCGACGCCAGGTGACCCGCCCCGATGCCTGCAGACCATGCCCGCGGCGCACGACGACGTCAGTCAGATCCAGCTCAAGAACGCCGACCGGGCGGGCAACCTGCAGCCAGTGGACCAGATCCAGTCGTTGCAATTCAAGGCGGCCCTGGACATGCGGCAGCATCGTGTCCGGCCCGGGCCGCCACAGCCCCGCCAGCGCGGTTTGACCGTCATCGGCCTGCCAGCGCCAGTCGCGACCGCCGGCCCAGCGCCAGCGCAAGGTCAACGGTTGCCAGCCCGGTTGCTGCCAGTCGGCCTGACCGGACCAGATCGAACCCCGAACCTGGCTGATGGCGACGGGCAGATCCAGGCGGGGTACGACCAGCGCCGCCGGAAGCGTTGCGATGATGAAGACCGGAGCCAGCAGGACCGGCAACAGCCAGATCCGTCTAGCCACCGGCCTGCAGGGTAACCCTGACGTTGACCCGGCCGGCCGCCTGAGCGCGCTCCAGGTCGAGTTGCGCGACAGCGACCGGATGGCCGGCGGCCAACTGTTCCAGCCACTGCATGGTGGCCAGGAATTCGGCCCCGTCCAGCCATATCCGGACCCGATCGTCACCGGCCGGCTCGATTCGCGCCAGCGCCCCGGCCAGCCCGGCCGCACGCGCGGTTTCATCGGCCAGGCCGAGCAGTGAGCGGGGCACCCCGGCACGGCCTTGTTCGGCCTGCTGGCGCAGCTCGCCGGCCAGCGGACTGACCGCCTCCAGCCAGCCGAGCAGAGCCTGCTGGGCGGCCACCCGGTCACGTTGCTGGGCGCGCGCCTCGCTCATCGGCTCCCACAGGCCGACGAACAGCACCACCCCAGCCACGGTCAGCACGGCCAGCAGCGCCAATCCCTGCTGGCGTGGATTCAGCCGTTCCCAAAGTTCTTTCACCGACCCGCCCCTTCGACCCGAATGCGGCCGGCCGCACCCTCATCGTCAATGCTGGCCGACTGCAGCGCAGCCGCCAGATCCAGGGCACGCAGGCGCTGCTCAAGCTCATCCAGGGCAGCCACGTCCGGCGCGCGCACGTCCAGTTCAAGTCGCTGGTCGCGATAGCTCAGACCATGCAGGGCAATGCCCGACTGTCCCGACAGCACGGGCGAGACCCGGTACATCAGGTCGAGCAGCCCGGCCGACTGACCGAAGCGTAACCGGGCCAGTTCCCGTTCGGCCAGCTCGCGATGGCGACCGGCCGGTCGAAGGCCCGGGAAAGCCGCTTCGAAACGGGCATCGATCGCACCGGCCAGATCGGCGCTACGCGCGGCCAGCAGACGATTCTCCAGGCCCAGCGCAGCCAGCGCGACCACCACCACCGCTGCGACCAGGGCCGCGACCCGGCGCCAGTGGCGACCCGCTGTTCGGGCCGAACGCGGCGACCATCGCCCGGCCATCAGGTTGACCGGCGCCCGGTCCAGGCCACCGGCCAGGACGGTCATCAGGTCATCATTGCCTGACTTGACCACGCGGCCGGCCAGGGCTTCGGGCAGCGGGCCGCCAAGCCATCGCCAGGTACCATCGGCCGCCGGTGCCAGCAGGTCGGCGACCAGTTCCGGCTCGAACCGACCGAACGACCATTGGCCCCAGCGCGCCATGATCGCGTCACCGTCTCCGGCCAGGCTGACCTGGCCGTCCTCCCACGGCAAACACAAGGCGTCCGGGCAGACCTGCTCGACGGCTTCAGCGGCCAGCCGCTCGAGGATGGCTTCCATGCCGGCATGGGCGATGACCACGCAGCGCAGCCGGCCGTCTTCATCGCGCCCGGCAGCAACGACGTGTTCTTCTTCTGCCGACCCGGCCAGATGCTCTTCGGCGGCCCAGCGCAGGGCCTGCTGCTGGCGCCGGGGCGACATCTGCGGCAGATCAAGCGTCAGCCCGGTGCAGCGGCCGGCATCGCACAGTACGTAGACCGCCAGCCCCGGCGGCCAGTCAGGCTGGTCGGGATCACAATCGCCCTGCGCCGAGATCCGGCCAGCCGGATCCAGCACCGCCCAGTGCCAGCGCGTTCCGGCGGCGTGCAGAAGCAATCTGGATTGACCGCTGCCGGCCATGCAATACCCCGTTGGTCAAGATGGAAGACGTCAACCCTCAGGGCAGGCCCTGGCTGACGTAACGGAAATCATAACCCGCACCGCCCAGCGTCATCAGGCGAAAGGCATCGCGTTCGATGCCATCGATGACGACCCTGGCCTGAGCCAGATACCAGTCGCTGGCGACCACCAGTTCCCGCTCGACATCCGGGCGCAGCACATCGGTCAGCAGTGGATGGGCATGAAGCTGGGCTGGATCCGAGAACGGCCCATCAACCAGCACCCGGCGCGCCGCGTCCAGATCCAGTTCCTCGACCAGGCTCGCCAGGACTTCGGCGGTGGTGGTATTGACGTTGATCCGCTGGACCCGCTCGGGCAGTGCGCTGACATGCGGCAGCAGGGCCCGATAGACGGACTCGTCAACACTGCGCAGCCAGCGCAGTTCGCTGACGTGGGCCAGCGGCAGACCGGCCATCCGGTATGGCGGCTGCTGGGCGGAATACCAGAAATTGCCCACGCTGCCGGAACGGATCGCGGCGTCACCCTCAATCCAGTCGGCCAGCTCGGCAGCGATGGCACGCGGCAGACCCAGCGTATCCAGCAACCGCTCGAGCTGCTGCTCGGCGCGCCGGGCCAGCGCGCTGTCAGGATGGGCCAGGGCGTTGAGATTGAACCGTCCCTGCTGATCAAGCAAGCGGCCCTGGACCTGACCACCGGGAACATCATAGGGCGGTGTCCAGGCCCCATTGGCCAGAGCGGCGTCGAGGCCTTCGGCCCGGGCCCGGCCGATCATCTGCTCGACCAGCACTTCCATCGCCAGGACGAACTGGTGCGAGCGCTCACCGGCAATCAGCGCCTCAGTCCGCGCCATGGCGTTCTGCGCCCGTTCGAGCAGACCGACCGCCAGCACAGTGGCCAGGGCCACGGCGACCAGGGCAATCAGCAAGGCGCTGCCGCGCGGTCGATTCGGGCCCGCCATTACAGCACCACGATCCGCTCGATGATCCCGAAGCGCGCGCTTTGCAGGCGGTAGCGCACCGCCATCGGCAGCTGTCCGGGACTGTCCGTTGGCGGCCACTGAGCCAGCCAGCGACCGTCGACGGTGCGGTACTCGAGTTCGAAAGCGCCAACGGCCTCCAGCACGATTTCACTTTCCGGCAGTGCAGCGCTGGCCGGATCGGTGACTGGCGAAAAGCGTCGCGCCAGGGTGTCGCCTTCCCGGCGCCAGGCGAAGCGCTGCAGTTGGCTGCGCCGCTGGCCGGCGAGATTGGCCCAGCCTGCACGGGTGCCCTCGAAGCGCTCGCGCTGACCGGCCAGGGCCGGGGCCAGCTCGCCTTGGGCCTGACGCACCGGACGGCTGACCAGTTGGCGCAGATCCGCGTCCAGCCGGGCCACGGTCAACTGCAGGTCGGCCAGATCGCGACTGCGCTCGCGCTGGACCATTGAGGCCTCGGCCAGGGCCGACAGGGTCAGGTAAACACTGCCGGCCAGGATGGCGAACACGCTGACCGCGATCAGCACCTCGATCAGGGTATAGCCGCCGATCCGCCGGAGGGTGTTCATCGGGCCAGGAAACCGGTGTGGGTCAGGATCGGCGCTTCGTTCAGCGACGCCGGATACACCGCCACGTCCACTCGCATCAGTTCGTCTCCGGGGGCTGGCTGGATCAGCGCCTGCCAGCGCCAGTCGCGCTCTCCCATGCGTTGCTGGCCCTGGCGACGGCCGGCCGCAACCTGCCCCTCAAGACGGATCTCGGCCAGCACCTTGTCGGCCACCCACAGGGCCAGGGTACGCTCTTCCAGCGCTGCCTGGGTATCCAGCGCCTGGGCGCCGGCCCGGGCCAGCGCGGCCAGCGCCACGGCAACCACGACCAGTGCGACCAGCACCTCGAGCAGGGTAAAGCCGCGCGCTGCGGCCAGTCGCCCTGCACCACCGTCGATCCCCGCAGCCATCCGGCCTGCCTCAGCCGGTGCGCAGTTGCGCCCGGCCGTTGCCGGCGACGGTCAGCCGGGTACGCTGCTGGCCAGCACGCAGTTCGAGCTCGAACGGGGTTACCTCGCCCAGCGGCTGACAAAGAATCTGGGGCGCTTCCAGGCTTTCATCCAGCGCCTGGCGCCGGCCCTCCAGAAACAAGTCCGGCTCGACCTCGCCGCGCCAGGCCCGATGGCGATTGATCCCGGCCGAGGGCAGCGCGACCCAGCCGGCCGAACCGGCCTGCCAGAAATCGAAGCCCGCTGCTGTCACCCGAAGGCCGCGCGCGCGCGACTGGAACAGGGCCTGCTCGCACTGTGCCTCGAGCAGCGCGGCCACCCGGGCCAGCTGGCGCTCCGGCTCATCCGGCGCAGACCAGCGTCCCACGGTCAACACGACCATGCCAGCCAGAACCGCACCAATGGTCACCACGACCAGCAGTTCAATCAGGGTAAAGCCGTCGGCCACCGGCCTCATCCATCGCCCCAGTTACCAATCTCGGCGTTGATGCCGTCGCCGCCGGACATGCCGTTGGCGCCGAAGGTCCAGACGTCGAATTCGGCATGGACACCGGGATAGAGATAGTGATACTCGCGCCCCCAGGGATCGCGCGGCACCCGGTCGAGGTAGCCGCCGGGTCGCCAGTTGGGGGCCTCGGGCTGTCCGGAAGGCTGGCGCACCAGCGCCTCCAGGCCCTGCTCGGTCGACGGATAGACGAAGTTGTCGAGGCGGTACATGTTCAGTGCGGTCACCAGGGCCTGGATATCCTGCCTGGCCTTGGTCACCCGCGCCCGGTCCGGTTCGTCCATCACCCGCGGCACCACGACCGCGGCCAGAATGCCGATGATGACGACCACGACCAGAATCTCGATCAGGGAAAATCCACCCACCGGGGCCGGTCGGCGGACTGCGGACTCAGACGGCATTGACGTACACTCCGGGCTTGACAAGGTTCAACCTGAAACACAGGCTCTACATGATACGCCCATGAACATCCCAGGCAATCCGCGCCCAACCGCGAGGCCCTGATGCGCGCCACCCGCGTCCATCTCGACCAGCCGCTCCAGGCGGACTCCGAAATCGCCCTTCCGGCCGCGGCTGCCCACCATCTGCTCCGGGTCCTCCGGCTGCGGCCGGGTGCCCGGCTTCAGGTCTTCAACGGCGATGGCCTGCAGTACCCGGGCGAGATTGTCGCGGCTGCCGGACGCGACGGCTGCCGGGTGCGTCTTGGTCAGGCCGAGCAACCGACGGTCGAGGCGGCAATCGAGGTCACCCTGGTCCAGGCCATCGGCCGCGGCGAGCGCATGGACTGGGCCGTTCAGAAAGCGACCGAACTCGGCGTGGCCCGAATCCAGCCGGTGTTTACCGAACGCACCGAAGTCCGCCTGACCGGCCAGCGCCTTGAGCGCCGCCGCGAGCATTGGCAGCAGGTCGCGATTGCAGCTGCCGAGCAGAGCGGCCGGGTGCAGGTCCCGACCGTCGAACCGCCGAGGTCTTTGCAAACAGTCGAGCCGGGCCCTGGACTGAACCTGTTTCTTGACCCTGAAGCAAGCATGGCAGCGGGCGAACTGCACGCGCCGTCGCCAGCTGCATGCTGCGTGGTCGTGGGCCCGGAAGGTGGCTTGAGCGCGGCCGAGACTGGCCAGCTTGAACGCCTCGGGTTCCGCGGCCTGCGCCTCGGGCCGCGCATTCTGCGGACCGAAACTGCCGGCCCGGCTGTGCTGGCCTGTCTGCATACCCGCTTCGGGGACTGGTCATGACCATGGCCGACGAGCAGGGCTGGCTGAACCTGCAGGTAACGGTCGACGAAGCGCATGTCGATATCGCCGAGCAAACCCTGTTTGACCTCGGCGCGGTCGCCGTCAGCCTGCTTGATGCAGGCGACCATCCCCTGCATGAGCCCGGACCGGGCGAAACGCCGATCTGGCCCAAGGTCAGGGTGCAGGCCCTGTTTGCAGGATCGGCCTCGGCCGCCGCAATCAGCGAAGCCCTGCTGGATCAAGCCCTGATTTCTGCCGCCACGGCGCTGGCATGGTCCGATGTGGCCGATCGCGACTGGACCCGGGCCTGGATGGACCGCTACCAGCCGATGCCGTTCGGCAACGGGCTTTGGATCTGCCCCAGCCACCTCGAACCGGACCCCGACTGGCCAGTGGTCATCCGGCTCGACCCGGGTCTGGCCTTCGGCAGCGGCACCCACCCCACCACCGCGCTGTGCCTGGAGTGGATTGCCGCGCTGGGCCCCGGGCTTGAGCGGGTGATCGATTTCGGCTGCGGGTCGGGGGTGCTGGCGATCGCCGCCGCGCTTAAAGGGGCTGATGAAGTGATCGCCGTCGACCACGACCCGCAGGCGCTGGCGGCAACCCTGGACAATGCCCGCCGCAACGGCGTCCAACAACGGATCGAGGTCATGGCGCCGGAAACGCTGGACCGGCAGCAGCCTGATGCCCCGACCGCTCAGCTGGTGGTGGCCAATATCCTGGCCGGACCATTGATCAAGCTGGCGCCGCAGCTCTCGACCCGGGTCGGCCCGGGCGGGCACCTGGTCCTGTCCGGCATCCTGCCCGAACAGGTCGCCGAGGTGGCCCAGGCCTACCGTCAACTCGACCCCAATCCCGAACAGACCGAGCGGGACGGCTGGATGCGACTGGTCTGTCGCCGGGCGGGCGCCGCGAACGTCGCCTGAGGTGATGGTGCACAAACGATCGAACAGCTCGATTTGCCCTCGGCACGCAATGTTTCTACAATTGAGCGGTTAAGCGGCACTCGAATCGAGAGAGGCGCCCGGGGTTCCACCACACAATCCAACTACCTGCCTGATTTCTGGGAGAAAAAATGAATCAGTTAATGATCCCCCCCATCCTCGGGGTTGTCGGCCTGATCGTCGCCTTCATCCTCTTTCGCATCGTCATGAGCTACCCGGTCATGGAGGGCAAGCCGGCCAAGATCGCCAAGCTGATCCAGCAGGGTGCGCTGGCCTTCATGCGGCGTGAATTGATTCTGATCGGTCTTTCCGTGGCCGTGATCTTCGTTGCCCTGTCCGTTTCCGGGCTGGGCATCCAGACGGGGGTCTCCTTCCTGGTCGGCGCGATCTGCTCCGCCCTGGCCGGTTTCCTGGGGATGATCGCCGCCACCCGCGCCAACGTGCGCACCACCTCGGCGGCGCATGAATTCGGCCAGGCCAAGGCGCTGACCGTGGCCTTCTACGGCGGTTCGGTCATGGGCATGCTGCTGGCCTCACTCGGCCTGGTCGGGCTCGGCTCGCTGTACCTGATCTTCGGCACCGACCCTGAGACCGCCCACAACATCCACGGCTTCGGCATGGGCGCCGGCGTGGTCGCGCTGTTCTATCGCGTCGGTGGCGGCATCTTCACCAAGGCCGCCGACGTCGGCGCCGACCTGGTCGGCAAGGTCGAGGCCGGCATTCCCGAAGACGACCCGCGCAACCCGGGCGTGATCGCCGACAACGTCGGTGACAACGTCGGTGACGTTGCCGGCATGGGCTCGGACATCTTCGAATCCTACTGCGGCGCGATGATCGCCACGGTCGCCCTGGCCACGGTGATGGTGCAGCAGTCGACCACCAGCTACGTGGCCGGCCTGGGCGAAGGCTCGGCCCTGATGAGCCTGCCGCTGCTGCTGTCTTCGCTCGGCCTGGTGTGCTCCATCCTGGCCATCCTGGTGGTGCGTTCGGCCTCCAGCAAGAGCCCGGAAGTGGCCCTGCGCCTGGGCACCATGTCGGCGGCCATCGGCTTCGTCATCCTGGCCTTCTTCCTGATCCGCTTCGTCGGCGTGGATACCGGAGTCTGGTTCGCCGCCCTGGTCGGCGCGGTCGGTGGCGTGATCATCGGGCTGTCGACCGAGTACTACACCGCCGGCAAGCCGGTCCGCGAGATTGCCCGCTCCGGTGAGACCGGTTCGGCCACGGTGATCATTTCGGGACTGGCCACCGGCATGCAGTCGGTGGTCATTCCGATCCTGACCATCTGCACCATGATCTTCATCGCCAACGCCAACGCCGAGCTCTACGGGGTCGGAATCGCGGCGGTCTCCATGCTCGCCACGGTCGGCATGACCATGGCGATCGACGCCTACGGCCCGGTCGCCGACAACGCCGGCGGCATTGCCGAAATGGCCGGCCTGGGCGAAGAGACCCGCAAGATCACCGACTCGCTCGACGAGCTGGGCAACACCACCGCCGCGATCGGCAAGGGTTTTGCCATCGGTGCCGCCGCCCTGGCCGCCCTGACCATCATTTCGGCCTATATCGCCGAGGTGGCCCATCGCATTCCGGACTTCACCCTGGAAATCTCGGATCCCAACGTGCTGATCGGCATGTTCATCGGCGGCCTGTTCCCGTTCCTGGTCGCCTCGATCACCATGACCGCGGTCGGCAACGCGGCCTTCGAGATGATCCAGGAGATCCGCCGCCAGTTCCGCGAGATCCCCGGCCTGCTTGAAGGCACGGCCGAGCCGGATGCAGCGCGCTGTGTCGACATCGCCACCACCTCGGCGATCAAGCGGATGATGCTGCCGGCCTCGCTGGCCGTGCTCGGCCCGGTCGTGGTCGGCTTCGGCATGGGTGCCGAAGCACTCGGCGGCATGCTCGGCGGCGCCCTGCTCGGCTGCGTCCTGCTGGCCCTGACCATGGCCAATGCCGGCGGTGCCTGGGACAACGCCAAAAAGCACGTCGAGAAAGGCAACTTCGGCGGCAAGGGCTCGGAAGCGCACAAGGCCAACGTGGTCGGTGACACCGTGGGCGACCCGCTCAAGGACACTTCGGGTCCGTCGATGAACATTCTCATCAACGTCATGGCCATCGTCAGCCTGGTGATCGCGCCGCTGCT
>JBKHEF010000029.1:0-33458 GCA_046540955.1 Wenzhouxiangella sp. | reverse complement strand
GCCGCGCTGGTGGTGACCGAGGTCAGCGCCAACCTGACCCGGGAAAGCGCCGAGACCATTGCCAAGCGGATCGACGCTTGATCCATGGCCTTCTTTGCGCCGTGTTCACCGGGCAGGCGATAATGCGAGGTTGTTTCAAGACCTCTTCGACGCCGGCATGAAATCGATCTCCGTTCGCGGTGCGCGGACCCACAATCTGGCCAATATCGATCTCGAGCTGCCGCGCGACAAGCTGATCGTGTTCACAGGGCTGTCGGGTTCGGGCAAGTCTTCGCTGGCCTTCGACACCATTTACGCCGAGGGTCAGCGGCGCTATGTGGAATCGCTGTCGGCCTACGCCCGGCAGTTCCTGTCGATGATGGAAAAGCCGGACGTCGACCACATCGAGGGTCTGTCGCCGGCGATTTCCATCGAGCAGAAAGCCGCCAGCCACAATCCGCGCTCGACGGTCGGCACGGTCACCGAGATCCACGACTACCTGCGGCTGATGTTTGCCCGGGTCGGCACGCCGCGCTGCCCCGACCATGACGAGGTGCTCGACGCCCAGACCGTCTCGCAGATGGTCGACAGCGTACTCTCCCTGCCCGAGGGGACCAAGCTGATGCTGCTCGCACCGATCGTGCGCAACCGCAAGGGCGAGCACGTGCAGCTGCTGGAAAACCTGCGCGCCCAGGGCTTCGTGCGCGCCCGGGTCAACGGTAAGGTCATCGACCTCGACGATGAGCTACCGAAGCTGGCCCTGCGGCGCAAGCATTCGATCGAGGCTGTGGTCGACCGTTTTCGCGTCCGGGCTGTGGATTCGGGGTCCGGGGCAGGTCCGGGATCGGGGTCCGGGACAGGCCCCGGATCGGAGTCCGGGGCAGGCCCCGGATCAGGGTCCGGGGCAAGCATGGCCCAGCGCCTGGCCGAAAGCTTTGAAACCGCGCTGAAGCTGGCCAACGGCAGTGCGGTGGTCGCCCCGATGGATCCCGACCAGGGCCTGGCCGAGCTGCTGTTTTCCTCCAAGTTCGCCTGCCCGGTGTGCGACTACAGCCTGACCGAGCTGGAGCCGCGGATGTTCTCGTTCAACAACCCCAACGGCGCCTGCCCAAGTTGCGACGGCCTGGGGGTGACTCAGTTCTTCGACCCCGATCGGGTGGTGGCCAACCGCGACCTGCCGCTGGCCGGCGGCGCGATCCGCGGCTGGGACCGGCGCAACGCCTATTACTTTCAGTTGATCCAGTCGCTGGCCCGGCATTACGATTTCGACGTCGAGACGCCGTTTCGCAAGCTGCCGAAAAAGCTCCAGAACATCCTGCTCTACGGCAGCGGCGACGAGGCGATCGCGTTTCGCTACCTGTCCGAGCGCGGCGGCCAGACCCGCAAGCACCCCTTCGTCGGCATCATCCCCAACCTGGAAAAGCGCTACCGCGAGACCGACTCGCGCATCGTACGCGAGGAACTGTCGCGCTACATTTCCAGCCAGCCCTGTCCCGAATGCCACGGCCAGCGCCTCAACCGCGAGGCTCGACATGTGTTCGTCGGCGGCCACAACCTGCCCGAGATCGCCAGCTGGTCGATCCAGCGCTCGCTGGACTTCTTCGAGCAACTGACCCTGCCCGGCTGGCGCGGCGAGATCGCCGGCAAGATCCTCAAAGAAGTGCGCGAGCGCCTGCAGTTCCTGGTCAACGTCGGCCTGGACTACCTCACCCTGGATCGCCAGGCCGATACCCTGTCCGGCGGCGAGGCCCAGCGCATTCGCTTAGCCAGCCAGATTGGTGCCGGCCTGGTCGGGGTGATGTATGTGCTCGACGAGCCCTCGATTGGCCTGCACCAGCGCGACAACGACCGCCTGCTCGCCACCCTGACCCGGCTGCGCGACCTGGGCAACACGGTGATCGTGGTCGAACATGACGAGGACGCCATCCGCACCGCTGATCATGTGGTTGATATCGGCCCCGGACCCGGCGTGCACGGCGGCAGGATCGTCTACAGTGGCGCGCCTGCAGGCCTGCTGGAATGCGAGGGCTCGCTGACCGGCGATTACCTGTCGGGCAAGCGCGAGATCAGCATCCCGAAAAAGCGCCACAAGCCCGACCCCAAGCGCCAGTTCCGCATCACCGGGGCAGCCGGCAACAACCTGAAACAGGTCGATCTGAACATCCCGGCCGGTTTGTTCACGTGCGTGACCGGGGTGTCGGGCTCGGGCAAGTCCACCCTGATCAACGACACCCTGTACCGCCTGCTGGCGCGTGAACTCAACGGTGCTGCGGAAAACCCGGCCGCCATGGCCGATTTCTCGGGACTGGAGCTATTCGACAAGGTCGTTGATATCGACCAGAGTCCGATCGGGCGCACGCCGCGCTCCAACCCGGCGACCTATACGGGTCTGTTCACGCCCATCCGCGAGCTCTTTGCCGGCACCCAGGAGGCGCGCGCGCGGGGCTACAAGCCAGGACGGTTTTCGTTCAACGTCAAGGGCGGGCGCTGCGAGGCCTGCCAGGGCGACGGCCTGATCCGGGTCGAGATGCACTTCCTGCCCGACATCTTCGTGCCCTGCGATGTGTGCGGCGGCAAGCGCTATAACCGCGAGACCCTGACCGTCACCTACAAGGGCAAGAACATCCACGAAGTGCTGCAAATGACGGTCGAGGACGCGCTGGAATTTTTCGAGCCGGTGCCGGTGGTGGCGCGCAAGCTGGCCACCCTGATGGACGTGGGCCTGAGTTACATCACCTTAGGCCAGAGCGCGACCACCCTGTCCGGCGGCGAGGCCCAGCGCATCAAGCTGGCCCGCGAGCTGTCCAAGCGCGACACCGGCAATACCCTCTACATCCTCGACGAGCCGACCACCGGCCTGCACTTCCACGACATCAAGGCCCTGCTCGAAGTGCTCCACCGCCTCCGTGATCACGGCAACACGGTGGTCGTCATCGAGCACAACCTCGACGTGGTCAAGACCGCCGACTGGATTATCGACTTAGGGCCCGAAGGCGGCGACGGCGGTGGGCGGATCATCGCCAGCGGCACACCGGAGCAGGTGGCCCAAACGCCGGGCTCATGGACCGGAGAGTACCTGGCGCCGCTCCTGGGCACCCGGCGCAGGCGCAAGAAAACCGCCTGAAACGACGCGCTGGGGTTACGGATCCAGCGCTCGCTCAGTCCTCGTCGCTGTCGTCGGCCTGCAGGCGCGCCCGGCGCTCGCGCTCTTCCTCGCGCGCGGCGTCGATGATCCCCATCAATTCGGACAGGTTCACATCGGCATGCTCGGGCTCGTAGCGACCGGTCAGGCGGCTGTCGGGCTGTAGCCGACCCGCCGCGTAGAGCGCCCACATCTCCTTGCCGTAATCGGTTTCGAGCAGGCCGGGCTCGAAGCGGCCGAGAAACCGGCGCAGGCGGTCAACATCGCGCACCAGCAGCATGGCAGCCGAGTTGTTGGCCGCGGCGTTGACCGCCTGCGGCAGATCGATGATCACCGGCCCGTGCTCGTCGACCAGGATGTTGAATTCGGACAGATCACCGTGGATCAGGCCGGCGGCGAGCATGCGCACGACATCGGCCACCAGGCGTTCGTGATAGCTCCGGGCGGTCGGGGCATCCAGCACCATGGCGTCGAGCCGCGGAGCGACCCGGCCCTCGGCGTCGGTGATCAATTCCATCAGCAAGACACCGTCGACAAATGACCGCGGCCGCGGCACCCGAACGCCGGCAGCGGACAGGGTATACAGCGCCTCAACCTCGGCGCTGACCCAGACCCGCTCCTGCTCTTTCTGGCCGAAGCTGGTCTTGCGCGACATTGCCCGGGCGCGGCGCGTGTTGCGCACCTTGCGCCCTTCCTGGTACATCACCGCCTGCTTGAAGCTGCGCTTGTCGGCTTCCTTGAAGACCTTGGCGCAGACCCGCTCATCACCGCAACGGACGATGAAGACATCGGCCTCCTTGCCGCTTTTGAGTTCGGCCAGCACCTCGTCGATCAGGCCGTCATCGAGCAGCGGCTGCAGCCGCCTGGGGGTCTTCACCGGCTCACCGTGCGTGCTTGACAAGCCGGGGCATCTGGTCGATGGTGGTCGCTCACATCGTCGCGAGGCCCATGATCATGACCATTCATTTCGAACTCATGCCGCTGCTGGCCCTGATTGCCGGCATCCTGATTCTCATCGCGCCCAAGCTGTTGAATTTCATCGTTGCCATTTACCTCATCATCTTCGGCATCGTAGGCCTGTTCAATCTGAACATCTGATCAGGAACGCTCGACCAGGTAATAGCGCAGCACGATCCAGTCGTAGAGAAAATGGATCAGGACCGGAACCAGCAGGTTATCGGTCCACAGGTACACCAGGCCCAGGTAACAGCCCATCAGCGTGGCAACGATAAAGTAGGCCCGGGTCAGGGCATGCATGACGCCGAACAGCAGCGACGCCATGACCAGCGCCAGCCAGGGGCCAAGCACCCCGTCCAGTCCGCCCTGCACCACGCCGCGAAACAGCAACTCCTCGCCCACGCCCGCCAGCAGGGCAACCATCAACAGCGTGCCGGGAGGGGCTCTGGCAAACAGCGGGACCAGCACCTCGCGCATGATTTTCGTCAGTTCCTCTACCCAGGGCCAGCCGGTCGTTGCAAGCGCCCACACACCCAACAGCAGCGGCAGCGTACCCAGCACCCCCCAGTTCAGCGCCACCAGGCTGAAATCCAGATCACCGAGCAGATCAAGCCGGAAAATCATTCCCAGAACCAGCGCCAGCAGGACAATGCCAGCCTGGATGCCCAGCATCGTGGGCACCGGCATTGACCGGTATTCGCTCACTTCAGACCACCCCGAATCGCCCGAACGGGGCAGTGACGGCGTATGATGCCCGGGAGTTTCGTTGATCGACAATCGCGATGAGCATTTTCTCAATTCAACTTGATGTCCGCTGGGGCGATCTGGACGCGTTCAACCATGTCAGCAACGTGACCTTCCTGCGCTACATCGAAGAGTGTCGCGCTGCCTGGCTGGATTCCGTGCCCAGCCGCTGGCAGGACGGGCAGGCAGGCCCGGTCGTGGCCAACATCAACCTCAACTACAGGCGACCGCTGCTGTGGCCGGCGCGCGTTGAAGTCAGCCTCAAACCGCACTCGCCCGGCCGCTCCAGCATCCGGCTCGAGCACGAGATTCATTCCCTGGCGCCAAACGGCGAGCGCGCCGAGCTGCACGCCGACGGCACCACGACCATCGTCTGGCTGGACTGGAAGAAGGGCGAATCCATCCCGCTGCCGTTGCCGCTGCGTGAACTGGCCGCCAAGGACTGACCGAAACGTCAGACGTTTTTCTTCAGCCGCTCGACCAGCGCGCGCATGGTCGCCTGGGTCTCATCAGAGAACCAGCCGCGCACGAAACCATCGACATCCAGCGCCCGGGCATCCTGAAAAGTCTGGACCAGGTCGGCCCGACACAGTGCGCGCGTGGCCTGCATGGCGCGCCGGGGCAGCGCCAGGTGGCGCTGGCACCAGGCCACGGCCCGGTCGACCACCTGATCAGCGGCGACGACTTCATCGACCAACCCGACCGCCAGTGCCGCCGAGGCCGGAATCATTTCGCCGGCCACCAGGTGACGCTCGGCCGGGTACGGGCCGATCAGGCGCACCAGGGCCTGGTGAATGACCGGGGGTACGACCAGGCCGACCTGGACCTCGTTCAATCCCAGCCGGAAATCACCCGCGGCCTGGACCCGGTAGTCGGCATACAGGGCAATCACGGTGCCGCCGGCCGGGCTGTGGCCGGTCAGGGCCGTGACCACGGGCACCGGGCTTGCGGCCACGCGCTCGAGCAGCCCGAACAGGTCGCGCCAGAACTCGCGCATGCCCTCTTCGTCCAGGGTCAACAGCTCCGGCACATCCAGTCCGGCCGAGAACAGGCCGGGTCGACCCGACAGCACCAGGGCCTGGGCACCGGCGCCGGTATGCTCGTCCATGGCCGCTGCAAGAGCACGCACCAGCGCCGGGTTGAGGGCGTTGACAGGCGGGCGGTCAAGGCGGATTTCGACCACATCACGGTCATGAGAGAAGGTCTGCAGCATCGCTTGAAAATTTGCTTAGGCAAGCGCCAAAGCTTACACGAAGGCCGCTTCATTCGCGCGCGCTTGCACCGGCTGAGCGATAATCCGGGGGTCGATTCACTTACCTCCTGGAGCCCCTCGCCATGATTCGAATTCGCAAGCTGTTGCTCTCGCTGCTGATCCTGCCCGGACTGGCCCTGGCCGCCGATGGGCTGGTCATCGACGACCCCTGGTCGCCGGAAGCGCCGCCGGGGCGGATGATGGCAGGCTTCATGCAGCTGCATAACACCGGCGACGAGCCGATCGCCCTGGTCGCTGGCGAAAGCCCGCAGTTTGGTCATGTCGAAATCCACACCATGATCATGGACGATGGGGTCATGCGCATGCGCCGACTGGATGAACTGGTGATCGAACCCGGCGAGCAGGTAGAGCTCAGGCCCGGTGGTCTGCATCTGATGCTGATCGAGCCACTGGCCCCGTTGGAACGGGGCGAGACCATCGACATTACCCTGATCGACAGCCGGGGCCACCGCTACCCGCTGGTCTCGGAAGTGCGCGAGCGCAACCGGCCAGCGATGGCGGATTGATCTCCGCCGTCCACTTTTTCGGTCCAGCGCCAGCGGCCCGGATGACCGGCCGAGGGCGTGATGTTTGAGCATGAACCGGCAACCACCGCCGTGCTGCTGGTGGCAGTCGGCCTGCTGCTGGTGCTCAGCGTGCTGTTCAGCCGGCCGTCAGAGCGCATCGGCGTTCCGGTTGTACTGGTCTTTTTGCTGATCGGTCTGCTGGTCGGGGCCCAGCTGCCCGAGCATTTCGTCGACTTCGAACTGGCCTTTCGCATCGGTACGGTCGGGCTGGTCCTGATCCTGTTCGACGGCGGCCTCAACACCCCGTTCCGGCAGGTTCGACGCTACCTCGCGCCGGCCTCGGTACTGGCCTCGCTGGCGGTCATCGGGACCGCGGTCGTGGTCGCCACGATCGCCCGGCTGCTGGGCCTGGGCTGGACCGAGGCGATGCTGCTCGGCGCGATCGTTTCGTCGACCGATGCCGCAGCAGTGTTCTCCTCGCTGCGCGGCTCCGGGGTCCAGCTGCGGCGCAAGGTCGGCGCTACCCTGGAACTGGAATCCGGGCTGAACGACCCGATCGCGATCATCCTGACCTTAAGCCTGACCGCCCAGCTGCTTGAGCCGGGGCCGTTCCGGCTCGACCGGCTTGCCCTGGAAATCCTGGTCCAGCTGGGCGTGGGCCTGGCTGCCGGACTGGCCATTGGCTGGCTGGGCAGCCGCCTGCTGGACCGCATCCGGGTCCCGGCGGCCGGGTTGTATCCGGCTGTCACCCTGGCCTTGGCCCTGCTTGCCTTCGGCCTGCCGACCCTGTTCATGGGCTCGGGCTTTCTGGCCGTCTATGTGTGCGCGCTGATGCTGGGCAATCGCCGCCTGCCTTATCGCGCCGGCATTCTGCGCGTGCACGATGCGCTGGCCTGGCTGGCCCAGATCAGCATGTTCCTGGTGCTCGGCCTGCTGGCAGTGCCGGAGATGCTGGCCGCCTCGGCCTGGCAGGGCCTGATCCTGGCCCTGGGCCTGGCCCTGATCGCCCGGCCACTGATGGTGCTGGTCGGACTGTGGCCGTTCGGTTACAAGCTGCGCGAATCCGGCTTCATCGCCTGGGTCGGCCTGCGCGGCGCGGTGCCGATCCTGCTGGCGACCTTTCCGGTGCTTGCTGGCGTGCCGGAGGCGCAGGAGTTGTTTCACCTGGTGTTTTTCGTCGTCGTGGTCAACGCGATCATTCCCGGGGCCACGGTGCGCTGGGCAGTGCGCCAATTCCAGGTCGAGCAGGCCGGGCATCAGCGCCCCGCGCCCGTGCTCGAGATCACCGCAATCGATTCGCTGCCGATCCAGATCCTGTCCTTCCGGCTGGATCCGGCGGCCATGGTCACCGGCAATCCGGCCGGCATGCTGCCGCTGCCGAAAGGGGCCGATATCCTGCTGCTGGTCCGGGACAAAGAGGCCCTGCCGGTGCGCGACGATACGGTATTGCTGGCCGGCGACCACGTCCACGTGATGCTGCGACCGGAGCAGAAAAGCACCGTGGAGTTGCTGTTCGGTCTGCGCGAAGACGACTGACTAGCTGACCAGCGCGGCCAGATGGGCCAGGATGGCGGCGGTGGCGCCCCAGATCGGCCAGCACTCGCTGCGCATGGACCAGAGCGGATACTCGCGCCCGCGATGCCGGACCCGATGACAACAGTACGAGGCCGGGTCCAGGACCCGCGTCAGGGGAACGGTAAAGACCGTACTGACCTCGTTCGGGCAGGGTCGGAACCGCGGTGCCTGGTCGATCAGACCCACGACCGGGACGACCCGATACGCGCTGATGGTGTCGAACCGGCGCATCAGGCCCAGGGTTCGGACGCGGTCTGTCGCAATGCCGGTTTCTTCGGCGGTTTCGCGCAACGCCGTAAACACCGGAAACGGTTCCTCGCCCTCGCGTCGGCCGCCAGGCAGGGCGACCTGGCCGGCATGGCTGGTCATCCCGCCACTGCGCACGGTCAGGACCAGGGCCGGTTCGGGCCGCTGGATCAACGCGACCAGAACCGCGGCCGGGCGCGGACGCCAGGGCACCTCCGCTGCCGGACGGTAGCCGTCCAAGGCCAGATCATCCACCGGCGTGTCCAGCGGATAGAGCACCGACGGCAGGCGAGCCAGCCTGCCGTCAAGGTCAGTCATCGTCAAACAGCAGTGCTGCGCGCTGCGGCAATGCCTCCATGATCGCCCGCCGCTCGGCCGCGCTGTAGCGCAGCCAGGCGGTGATTTCCTCGGCGGACCGGTAGCAGCCGATGCAAAGTCCCTGCAGGCCCAGGGTGCAGGTGCCGATGCACGGTGAGTCGATATCGGCAGCCGGTGCCGCCGGCTCACCCATCTCGGCTACTGTTCGCCGGGGACCGGCGCGCCTTCCTCGAACCCTTCCGGGGCACCGATCTGGACCAGGCGGACGTCAAACTGCAGCGCTTCATTGGGACCGATAATGGGCGGATCACCGCGTACGCCAAAGGCCAGCTCGGGCGGCAGAAACACCTGCCACATCGCGCCTTCGCGCATCAGCGGCAGCACTTCCTGCCAGCCTTCGATCACCGAGTTGACCTGGAACACCGCCGGGACCCCGCGGCGGAACGAGCTGTCGAACTCGCGCCCATCGATCTTGGAGCCACGGTAATGGACGGTGACCACGTCTTCCAGGCTTGGCCGCTCGCCCTCGCCTTCCTCGATGATCCGGTACTGAACACCGCTGGGCAGGGAGACAATGCCGTTCTTGGTCAGATTTTCCTCGAGAAATTCCGTCGCCCGTTCCTGGTTGTCTTCGGCCAGCTGCTCGAAGGCTTCCATCCGCTCCTGACGAATCTGCTCCTGCAGTTCGGTCATCAGCTGGCGCATCTCGTTGATGTCGACGCGCGGTTCGGTTTGCGAGTACGCATCGCTGATGGCCTGGAAGATGGCCTCGAGCTCCAGCTCGATGTCGTAGCTGCGCAGTTCGGCGCCGAACTCGTAGCCAATCGAGTAACCCAGTTTGCCGGGCTCTGACTCCAGGTCCTGGGCCACGGCAGAGCCTGCCAGCCAGAACGCTGCGGCGAGGAAGAGAAATACCTTTTGCATGATGCCTCCAGATGAGTGCAAACGAAGGGAGCGCTTTGAATGGTGACCGCGCATTCTAAACCACTCGGCCGGTGTCGGTCAGCCCGGACGAACAGCGGCCGCAAGCAGCGACCGTCCGGCGGACCTGCGTGATCCTTGAGACGCCGCCAAACGCCAACGGTTCCCGATAACTAACTGGCGAAAAACACTAATTCGCCGGTTTTTTTCACCACATCGGCTCAACTCCTTGGCGCCAAGTGATTGAAAAATTGGCTCTATTCAATTTGGCACGTGATGTGCATCAAGGATGGCGTCATATCAACCACCCGCCAAGGAGCAAACGCAATGGGTATTTTTTCTCGCATGGGCGACATCATCAACGCCAACCTCAACGCCGCCCTGGAAAAAGCCGAAGACCCGGAAAAGATGATCCGGCTGATGATCCAGGAAATGGAAGACACCCTGGTTGAAGTCCGCTCGGCGACCGCCAAGTGCATCGCCGAAAAGAAAGAACGTGCGCGGCTGCTCAAGCGCCTGGAAGAACAGCAGATCGACTGGGCACGCAAGGCTGAAATCGCGCTGGACAAGGACCGCGAGGACCTGGCCCGGGCCGCCCTGGTCGAAAAGACCGCGCTGTCCGATCGCATCGGCTATCTGAACGAAGAGCTGGCCCAGTACGAGGACCAGCTGGCCAAGTACGATGGCGATATCGCCAAGCTGCAGGCCAAGCTGACCGATGCCCGTAACCGCCAGCGCGCGCTCGTCATGCGCCATCGTTCGGCCAACCACCAGCTCAAGACGCGCAAGCACCTGCACAACGACAAGATCGACGAAATGCTGCACCGTTTCGATTCGGCCGAGCAGCGCATCGAACAGATCGAGTCCGAGGCCGAAGCGCTGGATATGGGCCGCAAGGGCAAGACGCTGGAATCGGAGTTTCGCAAGCTCGAAACCGACGAGCGCATCGACGCCGAACTGGCCGAGCTGAAATCCAGAAAGCAGCGGAGCTAAACGGTCATGTTCTCCGACCTGCTTTTACCGTTGCTGGCCATCTTCCTGGTCATCGTCGTCCCGATCTGGCTGGTCCTGCATTACCTGACCCGCAATTCGGCCAACCGGCGGCTCAACAGCAAGGATGAGGCGTTGCTCGAAGAACTCAATGACAGCGCCCGCCGGATGGAAGACCGCATTCGCTCGCTGGAACGCATTCTTGATGCTGACAGCCCGAACTGGAGGAACCGCTCATGATGAAAGAACACGCCAACCGTAACCGGCTTTACCGCGACAGCGACCGTGCCATCATCGCCGGCGTCTGCGCCGGCCTGGCCGACTGGACCGGCATCAACCGCGCCGGCCTGCGCCTGGTCGTGGTGCTGCTGGCCCTGCCGTTTACCTTTGTCATGGTGGTCGGCTACCTGGTGCTGTGGCTGCTGCTGCCGAAGCGCCCGCGCGACCTGTACCGCGACGAACACGACGAGGAGTTCTGGCAGGAGGTCAGACGCTCGCCGCGCGATTCGGTCGGTCATCTCAATCGCCGTTTTCGCAGCCTCGATGAACGCCTGCAGCGCATGGAGGCCTGGCTGACCTCCAGCGAGTACCGCATCGATCGCGAGTTGCGCGACTGAAGCAACCCATGGCCGTGCGCCAGGCGATGGCCGGGCGCCGGCCACAGCGGCACTGCTTTACAATCCTGCGGTTGACGCGCCACCGAGATTGCCACCATGTCCTATGAAAACCTCTCCGTCGTCACCCGCGGCGGCGTCCATACCATTACGGTCAAGCGCCCGGCCAAGCTCAATGCGCTCAATCGCCAGACCCTGCAGGAACTTTACGGCGCCGTCATCGACGCCAGCGGCGATGACAAGGTGCGGGTCATTGTTCTGACCGGCCATGGTGACAAGGCCTTTGTCGCCGGCGCCGATATCGGCGAGATCCGCGAACAGAGCGCGCTTGAAGCACGCCGCTTTTCCCAGTTTGGTCAGGACCTGATGAGCATGATCCAGAGCCTGGACAAGCCGGTCATCGCCGCGATCAACGGCTATGCCCTCGGCGGCGGGATGGAGCTGGCGCTGGCCTGCCACCTGCGCATTGCCAGCCGCAACGCCCGGCTGGGCCTGCCGGAAATCAAGCTCGGCATCATGCCGGGCTTCGGCGGCACCCAGCGCCTGGTCCGGCTGGTCGGCACCACGCTGACCCTGGAACTGGCCCTGGGCGGCGAGCCGATCAGCGCCGAGCGCGCCTACGAACTGGGACTGATCAACAAGGTCGTCGAGCCGGCCGAACTGGACCAGGCCGTTCAGGCCATGGCTGCACCCTTAGTCGAGGCGGCACCAGAATCGGTTCGCGGGATTCTCCAGGCCACGCTCCAGGGCGCCGAGATCAATCTTGAGGCCGGCCTGGCCCTGGAAACCGCCCGCTTTGCCCTGTGCTGCGCCAGCGAAGACATGACCGAGGGAACCAGCGCCTTTCTGGAAAAGCGCAAACCCGCCTTTAGCGGCCGCTGAACACCGGGCCGGCGCAGATCAGGCCATCGGCTGGCGCGAGCTGAAGGCATGCGCCAGGGTGGACTGGTCGGTGTGCTCCAGTTCACCACCCAGCGGAACCCCCTGGGCCAGGCGCGAGACCCGGATGCCGTGACGGGCGGCCATTTCCCGCAGGTAATGCGCGGTCGCCTCACCCTCGACGGTGGTGTTGGTGGCAATCACCATTTCTTCGGTCATTCCTGCGGCCAGCTGGCGCTCCAGTCCATCCAGACCAAGGTCGGCCGGACCAATGCCATCGAGCGGGGAAAGCCGCCCAAGCAGCACAAAGTAGCGACCGCGGTAGCCGGTAGCCGCCTCGATTGCCAGCACATCCGCCGGGCTTTCGACCACGCACAGGGTCGCTGGACTGCGCTGTTCGTCGGCGCAGATCCGGCACAGCTCGGCGGCGGTGAAATTGCGGCACTGGCGGCAGCGCCGGATATCGCGCATCGCCGTGGCCAGCGCGCCGGCCAGCCGCCGGCCGCCGTCGCGGTCGCGCTCAAGCAGGTGCAGGGCCATGCGCTGGGCCGAGCGCGCACCCACGCCGGGCAGGCAGCGTAACGCCTCGAGCAACTGGTCGAAGGGATCAGCCACAAGGTCGGCCAGGCCGTGGATTTACGGCAGGGTAAACCCGGGCGGCAGCGGCAAGCCGCCGGCCAGGCCGGCCATCTTCTCCTGGCTGGCTTCCTGGACCCGGTTGACCGCATCATTGACCGCCGCTGCGACCAGATCCTCGACCATCTCGCGATCATCGGCGATGCTGTCATCGATCCGGACCCGGCGCACTTCGTGCCGGCCACTCATGATCACTTCGACCAGGCCACCGCCGGCCTGACCGCTCACCTCCAGACTGGCCAGCTCCTGCTGGGCCTGCTTGAGGTTTTCCTGCATCTTCTGCGCCTGCTGCATGAGCTGGGCGATATTGCCTTTCATCGTCTTTTCCTTTAGTGGCTTCGGGTATCCAGCGGCCGAATCGAATCGTGCAGCACCTGGGCATCGAAGCGACTGCGCAAGCGCTGCACCAAGGGATCCTGTTCGATCGCCGCCTCGGCTTCGGCCTGGCTGGCATCCCGCCGGGACTGTTCCTGCCGGGCGGGGGTATCCAGATCGGCCTGGTCAACCGCGCGGATGCTGATTCGGACCTCGCGCCCCAGATACTCGCGCAATGCCCCGGTCAGGGCCGCCTTGAAGCGATCGGTCATCATGAACAGATCATCACGGCCAGCGGTGAATGCGATGTGGCTGTCGCCGGCCTCGCTGAGCGCCAGCAACGCCGCCACCGTGCGCACCGAACCATTGAGCGAAAGCCTGGCCAGCAGCGCCGGCCAGTTTTCCGCCTTCAGCGCTTCTGCTCTCGAGTCGCTGGTGACGCGATCCACGGGCTCGGGCTCGGCCAGCTTGCCGGCCGGGCCCGGTGACCCGGTCCGCTGATCCACCGGCCCGCCGGCCGTGTCGGCCGCGCCGATCGCGGGCCGACCGGGCGGCACAGGCCGATCGGCGCCAGGCGGCCGCAGGGGCGCATCCTCAGGGGCATCGACCGGGGCAAACGCAAACATGCGCAACAGGGTCATTTCGCAGCCGGAACGCTCGGTCGGCGCCAGGTGCAGATCGCGCCGGCCGGTCACGGCGATCTGGTAGTACAGCTGCAGATCCTCGGGATCCAGCCGCGCCGCCATCGCGGTCAGTTGTTCCCAGTCGGCGCGTGAATCATCGCGGTAATCGGGAAGTTGCTGGATCAGGGCGATACGATGCAGGGCCTCGGCCAAGTCCTGGAGCAGCCGGGCCAGGCTGCGGGCCTGGGCAAACACTTCGCCGATCGCCGCGATCGCCTGCCCCGGCTGGCGCTCGGCCAGGGCCATCAGAATCTGGTGAATATGGCGCTGCTCAACGGTGCCGAGCATGTCGCGTACCGTGGCCTCAGCCAGGCTCTCGGCCCCGGCCAGCGCCTGATCAAGCAGGCTCAGACCGTCACGCATGCTGCCATCGGCCGCCCGGGCCAGCAGCTCGACCGCCTCATCCTCGGCGGCAATGCCTTCGTCCTCCAGGATCCGGCGCATCTGGCCGGCGATCTCTTCAGCCTGCAGGCGGCGGAGGTTGAACTGCAGGCAGCGCGACAGGATGGTCACCGGGATTTTTTGCGGGTCGGTGGTGGCCAGAACAAACTTGACATGTTCGGGCGGCTCTTCCAGGGTCTTGAGCAGCGCGTTGAAGCTGTGGGTCGAGAGCATGTGCACTTCGTCGATCAGGTAGACCTTGAAGCGCCCCCGGGCCGGGGCATACTGGACGTTGTCGAGGATTTCGCGGGTGTCGTCGACCTTGGTCCGCGAGGCGGCATCAATTTCCAGCAGGTCGACAAACCGCCCTTCATCAATCGCCACACAGTGTTCGCACACACCGCACGGCTCGGCGCTGACCCCTGCCAGGCAGTTGAGCGATTTGGCCAGGATCCGCGCGATGGTGGTCTTGCCCACCCCGCGGGTGCCGGTAAACAGGAAGGCATGGTGAATGCGACCGCTGGCCAGGCCGTTGCTCAGCACCTGTACAACGTGCCCCTGACCGACCAACCCGGCGAAGTCCCGGGGTCGCCATTTTCTCGCAAGAACCTGATAACTCAAAACTTTCTCCGGGGTTGGCAGAATTCCAGGTCAATCTGCCGCAAGGACAGCGTGGTTGCCGAAGTGTACACCAGCCCTTCTCCTCACCGACTGATCTGGCCTAAGCTATCGGCACGGTCTGACGCGGCCGCCGAACGGAGCATGACGGGTGAAGGAATACCGGTTCTCACTGCACATCAGCGCCGATGAGTATCTTCGCTACTATCAGGGCCAGGCGGTGGCGGTGGTCGTGACCGACAGCAACGGCCGCACGATCCGCTTTCCGGCCAACGCCCTGCGCGGCCATGTCGACCACAGCGGCATTCATGGCCGTTTTCGCCTGATCACCGATGACGATCACCGTCTCCAGCGGCTGGAGCGGCTGGGCTGAATCTGTCGCCAGATCGACCACAGCCGACGATAATTCTGGGATAATCCTTGGCTGGCGGTCTTCGCCGGTCTTCCCACGCTGTTTTTGCCGTGAACCCCGTCAGGCCCGGAAGGGAGCAGCGGCAGCGGCAGCCGCAGGCGCTGGGGTCGGGCTGGTGGAGGCCGCCTTCCTTTATCGGGCTGTGGTTGCGCTGCAGGGCACGGCACCGCCGGACAGCGTGGACAGATCGAACCCCGGCTCGGCATCCTGCCCGAGCAGTTCTTTCATCACGACCTGGTGGGCGGGATTGTCGAGCAGGTCGGCCAGGCTCACCTCATCCAGCACCCCCAGGAACGCGGCGCTGGCCTCGCGCAACTTGGCGCGCAGGCGGCACACCTCGGCCAGCACGCACTGGCGATTATCACGCATGCAGTCGGCCACGCCGAAGTTGGGCTCGAGTGCGCGGATGACCTCACCGACGCTGAGCCGGTCGGGAGCCCGGGCCAGGCGAATGCCACCATTCTTGCCACGACGGGAAAAAACGAAGCCTTCCGCGGCCAGTTGCTGGACCACTTTCATCAGGTGGTTGCGGGAAATCCCGTGGGCTTCGGCAATCTCGGCAATCGTGGACAGCTCTTCACCCTTCAGGGCGACATAAATCAAGGCCCTGAGGCCGTATCCGGAATACTGGGTCAAACGCATGTCACTCTAGGCCTTCCGCCGGCTGGCGGCTTTCAATCAGATTCCATTATGACCATGCGCTAATAGAAGTATTTGATATTGATCAATTCCTCAGCGCTCCGGCAACGGCGCAGGCGGGAAAGCGATCGGTGGCGGCTCAAACGGCGACTGCCCGGACTCGAAGATGACATTGAGGGCCGCCGCCAGGCGGGCGCCAGCCCGGGCCAGCTGCAGCTCGGCCACTGGCTGCCAGACCAGACGATAACTCCCGTCAAGCACGGCGATCGGGCCGGCCACTCCGTCCGGAATCTCGGTTGCCGGCACCTGTTGCAGGGCGTCGCGGCGCGCTCGCGGGTACAGGCCGCTGAAGATCAGCTGGCGGGCTTCCACCACCCACTCCCGCGGGCCGATTGCTGCCCAGGCGCGACGTTCATGGTCACCGTGGCGGGCGCCCAGCACGGCGGCGAACTCGCGACTGTCGAAGCGGGCCTGGACCTCGGCAAAAATCTGATGGTCCCAGTAGCGGTGCAGATTGATGACCTCGCCCCGGTAGACCACCGGCACATCATTGGCACCGCGATCCTCGGCAAAACCCGAGTGCAGCGGCTGGTGCAGGTCGGCCAGGAAATGGACCAGAAACTTCAGCGCCTCGGTGCGCTGCGCGCGCGGCTGTTCGACATCGGCCAGGATTTCCGCATAGCCCAGCACGGCGCTATAGACATTACCCTGGGGGAGATCGAAGTCAGCCTGCAACGGCACCAGCACATCCAGCGGGCCGTTGACATAGTGCAGCGGGGCGGTTTCGGCCCGGTCCGGTCGTACCTGGTCGGCCCAGGACCCGACCGCGGCCAGGCTTTCACCCTCGAGCAGATCCTGCACCGCCATGCGGGCGGGCGGAGACAGGTCAGCCTCGGCCAGCTCCCCGACCACCTCGTGGGCAAAGCGACTCCAGGCCAGCGCCGGCCCGGGCAATAACAGGGTCGGCAAGAGGACCGCCAGTGCGGCGGCGGACAGCACTCTGAAAAGGTTCATCGGGGCTCCGGCAGGTTGATGCAGAACAACGCGCCATGGTAGCCCAGGGCCGATGCAAAGGGGCGATTTCAGTCGCGGCGCCGGGTTGCCGAACGCTCGCCGGAACGCGAAGTCGCCTGGCTGTGCTGGACCCGCGCACTCGATCGAATCGCAGACCGCTCGCTGCTGGCGCGTGCTCCGGCAGCCGATCGACTCGGCGGCGGTGCCGCCCGGCGGACGACCGAGCGCTCGCTGCTTGCTGCTGGCCGGGCCGCTTCGCGCGCGTGTCCGGTCGCCCGGATCGTGCTGCTCGGCAACCGCTGGCTGGCCCGGGCCGGTGCCGATGGCCGACTGCTCGACGCCCTGGGCATGGCCGCGTGCGGGGCGGGCGCGGAACGACTGGCCGCCGGGGCCGTGGAGCGTACCGATGAAGCAGCGCCTGAGCTGCGTTCAATCCGGCGCCGCTCGACCGACAGGGCGCGGTTCGGGGCGGCCATGGACGGCTCACGGGTCTGCAGTCGGGCATTCGGGCGAGCCTCGAGGTTTCGCTGGAGCGTGGCCGGTCGACCGGGACGCGCCTGAGCGGCCGGCCGCACTTGCCGGGTGACCTCCGAACGCCGCTGGGCCGCCCACTGGCGCTGCCGGGAACGAGTTTCCGGCGCGCGCACCACCGCCGCTTGAGACTGGCCGCCGGAAAACGTCGGTGACCGATCTGACCGATCGATGGCCTGGCGATGACGTTCGGCGACAGCGGCGCGGTAGGCCACACCGCGCCGATGGGCCGGCGCATGCGTCCAGCGCTGAGCGGTATCGTGCCTGGCCAGAGCGCGCCCGCTGAAGACATGCTGATGGACCACCGTCCGCGGGCGCGGGTAATGACTGGGCCGGTAGTAATGATGGTGATGCTGAACCACCACAACCTGGCGCTGGGCCCAGTGGAAAGCGCTGAAAAAGAATGTCGGCGCCACCCGATAACCCGGCGACCAGTACAACGCAACCGAGTAGCGCGGCCGGCGCGGGTGATACCACGCCACCGGCGGATAATCGGCCCAGCGCCAGTGACCATAGACCACTGCCGGCTGGTAGTACGGCAGGTAGATGAGCTGGCGGCGGGCCGGCTCGATGTAGATCACTTCACGCTCGCGGACCACCCTGACCTGCTCATTGCTGGCGAGGTGGCCGGCACGGTGGGCCTGCGCACGCAGGTGCTGGATGCTTTCGAGCACGGCTTCTTCCTGGATCAGAAAGGCATCCCCCAGACGCTGGGTCCAGTCCAGATCAGCGTCCATCCGGTCCAGCAACTCGGGGAAAGCGACCAGCGCCATCACCGAAGGATCCCAGGGATAGTCAATGACCGCCTCGACTGCAATCTCGCCGCGCAGGTCCGGATGCTTGCGGCTCCAGCGGGCGGCCTGGACCACTTCCAGCGGATAGGTGGCGGCGATCAGTAGATGCGACAGAACCGTGTCCGGATACAAGGCCACCGGGGCCAGCAACTGGTCGAGTTCCGGCTGACTGAAAACCCGGTATTCGTCCATGTTGCGGGCCTCGGCGGCTGGTGACAGGGTCACGATCAGCAAGGCGCTCAGCAGCCCATATCGGATGGTCGAGATCATGGTCAAGCTCCTTCCGGTTCAGCCCGGGTTGCGCGGCCTGGTTGGCCGATCTGGCCCCTTTGTAACCCGGCGAGGCTGAAGTCAGGCTGAACGGGGCGGCCGATCAGGGCTCTTTATGCCAGGCCTTGATCTGGCGGATGGTCGGCTCGATCGCCGCCGGTTGCTGCGCGCCCAGCGGCATGGTCAGCAGCAGCCCACGGTGCGAGGCTGGCAGCAGGACGGGCTCGGGCCCGCCGTCGATGGTCAGCGATTCGATCGGCACCGCACCATCGCCGATGCCCTCGCCAGCGTCACGCCACCATTGTTCGGCCAGCGACTGCAAATCATCCAGACCAAGCTCTTCATCCAGGCGCTCAAGCCCGGCCAGCATCTCCGCAGTCGGCTCGGTCAGCTGCCCGCCGAGGATCAGCATCGGCACCGCTTCGGGCCATGGCCGGGCATTGAGATCCAGCAAAAAATCGCTGTCCGGCCGCAGGTCGATCTTGGCCGCACCGGTACCATCCCGAAGACCGGCAAACAGCGAGGTCCTGCCTTCGGGCAGATCGGCCAGCCACTCGCGGATCTCCAGCCAGGCCCGCAACCGAACCCATTCCGAGCCGCGGTTCGGCGTGCCGATCAGGATCGCGCCGCCGACCGCCGCGCCATCGACCTGCGCCGACGAGCCGACCGGGTGGCGGTAACGCGTGACAAAATCGCGGATCACCAGACCGCCCATGCTGTGGCCGACCAGAACGACCGACTCGGCGGCCAGCGCCGGCCAGTGGTCGGCCAGCAGGTCAGCACTCCGGGCGATCGCCTGGTCGTTGGGATAGCGGAACTCCCAGGCCACCAGCCCGGCCTCGGCCAGGGCAGCGGCCATCTCGTCCCAGATACCGCCGGGTTCATCAAGCCCATGAATCAGGATGACGGTCGGCACCTGCTCGGCATGGGCCGGTGAGGCCGGCCGGAAGCCGATCGAACCGGGCTCAGGGGCCACAACCTCCGGCAGCCATTGTTCCAGTTGGGCTTGGGCGGTAACGCGCAGATCGCGCTCCAGGTCCGGCTGGGTCTCGGCGACGAAGACCCAGGCGGCCAGCAGGCTGGCGGCCACCAGCGGCAGCACCAACAAAACGATCAGGCTTCCACGGCCCGGCGGTTTATGGGCCCGGGGCGTCATTGATCGAAATCAAAGCAGGTCAGTTGAACATGGTTATCATTCTGACTCACATCGGCAACCCATGAGATTTCGTGATGCTCCTCGATCGTAGCGTTCCAAGATTGGCCATCGTAGCGCTGGCCCTGTGCGCACTCCAGACCGGCTGGGCCCAGGTCACCCTGCCGCCGATCAATCTGGGCAATACCAACTTCATGGATGGCCGCGCCCTGCCCGGCACCATGTTCCAGCAGACCATTATCGCCGCCGATGCCGACCATTTCCGCAACAACGACGGTGACCGCCAGCCGGCCCCGGATGCCCTGCGCACCGTCGGCATCTCCACCCAGGTCGCCTGGTTGTCGCAACACAAGCTGTTGGGCGCCAACTGGGGCGCGGAGTTCATTCTGCCGCTGGTCCACGTGGACCTGGACGTCGTCCCGGGCCTTGACGACCGCCAGGGCGGATTCGGCGATCTGTTCTTAAGTCCATTCGTCTTGCAGTGGCCGGAAAAAAAGCTGCTCGGCAGACCCTTCTGGCAACGTTTCAATTTCAACTTCACCGTACCGGTCGGTGGGTATGACCGTGACCGCCTGGCCAATACCGGCACCAACACCTTCCGCATCAATCCCCACTATGCCGCAACCTGGGTGTTTTCCGAGCAGTGGGAAATCAGTGCCAGATTCCACTACCTGTGGAACGGCCGCAACGACGATCCGTCGCCGGCGCTGGGCGCCGACTGGACCCGGGCCGGCCAGGCCATCCACACCAACCTGGCCATCTCGCGCGAGATCGCACCGGGCCTGCGGCTGGGGCTGGCCGGCTACCACCTGCGCCAGATCAGCGATGACCGCATCGACGGGGTGGACCTGCCCGGCTCGCGCGAACAGGTGATCGGCTTCGGCCCCGGTATCCGCTTCCAGCGCGGGCCGCAGGTGCTGTTTGTCCACGCGTACCACGAAACGGCGGTTCGCAACCGGCCTGAGCGCAACCAGGTCATTGTGCGGTACGCTCGGTTCTTCTAAAAGACCCGAGGAACACACCCATGAGCGAAGCCCGAGGAAGATTGGGCCGCATGCTGCCCGAAATCACCGCCAACTGGTCGAAGCTGTCGCTGTACAGGCGTTTCGAGCGGGTCATTTCCATCATCCTGACCCTGGCCATCGCCCTGTTGATCCTGGTGGCGATGTTCTACCTGGTTGCCAACGTGTTTTCGCTGTTGTTCCTCAGAACCCAGGATCCGTTCGACTACCGGCTGTTCCAGGCCGTGTTCGACATGGTCCTGACGGTGCTGATCGCGATGGAATTCAACAACTCCATCGTCCGCACCATGGAAGAAGAAGGCCGCCTGGGCGGCTTCATCCACGTCGAGGTCGTCGTCCTGATCGCGATCATGGCGGTGGTGCGCAAGTTCATGGTGCTGGAAGTCGACAAGCTCGACCCCCTGCACCTGCTGGGCCTGGGCGGCGCCATCCTCGCCCTGGGGGGCACCTACTGGCTGCTCAAGCGGGCCGGTTGCGAGTGACCGCGGCCAGGATTCAGGGCGCCCTGCGGTAACGCACCTCGCCGCCGACCACGGTCAGATCGACCCGGGCTTCGGCCAGGTCATCCTCGTCAACTTCCAGCAGGTTGCGGTCGATCACCACCAGGTCGGCCAGCTTGCCGACCTCGATCGTGCCAAGGCGGTCCTCTTCAAAAGCGGCGTAGGCACAGTGGATGGTGTAGGACTTCAGCGCCTCGACCCGGTCCATGGCCTGCTCCGGGAAAAACCGTTCGCCATTGGCCATCTCGCGGGTGATCGAGGCGTGCAGCGAGGCGATCGGCGAAATCGGCTCGACCGGAACATCGGTGCCGTTGCAGATCCTCGCCCCGTTGTCGAGCAGCGAGCGCCAGACGTAAGCCTCGCGGCGGGCCCGCTCCTCGCCCAGCCGTTGCGGCACCCAGGGTCCATCCGAAGTCGCATGGATGCCCTGCATGGAGGCAATCACATCGAGCTCGGCAAAGCGCGGCACATCGTCCGGGTGCAGGGTCTGGGCGTGCTCGATACGCCAGCGCAGGTCATCATCTTCGGCCAGCCGCTGGATGGATTCATAGACCGACAGCGCCTCGCGGTTGGCCCGATCACCGATGGCATGGGTATTGAGCTGAAAGCCATGCTGGTAGGCAATGGCTGCGGTCTCGCGCAGATCGGCCAGCGACATCTGGGGCAGACCGGAACGGTCGGGGCGGTCGGCATAAGGACGCAACAGCCAGGCGCCGTGGGTACCCAGCGCGCCGTCGAGATGACGCTTGACCGAGCGCACGGCCACCATCCGACCATCTTCCGGGAGACGCCGATAGTCCGGCAGGCGCCGATCAAGGTCGGTGTTGGTCTCGCCGATAACCGCCACATAAAGCCTTAGCGGCAGGCCGCCCTCCTCGTCCAGGGCCACGAGCCGGTCGATATCGTCGAAGCGCTGGCCCTGGTCGTGGAACCCGGTCACACCATGGCTGAGCGCCTCTGCGGCCGCCAGTTCCACCTGGCGCTGGAAGCGCTCCTGGCGCGCGATCTGACCCAGCCCGTCGAACCAGGCGCGCATGCGCTCGCGCACCGGGCGCTGGGCCGCCTGGCGCAGAAAGCCGGTCGGCTGTCCCTCCTCGTCGCGGACGATTTCGCCACCTTCGGGGTCCGGGGTCTGCTCGGCAACCCCGGCCAGACTCATGGCCATGGCATTGGCCAGGGCGGCATGCCCGCTGGCGTGGGTCAGCAGGACCGGGTTGTCGGGGCTGACCGCGCTCAAGGCATGGTGGGTCGGTACACCGTCAACCACGCCCTCGCCGGTTTCGTTCCAGTTCTCCTGGTGCCACCCGCGCCCGGTGATCCACTCGCCGGGATCGGCCTCGGCGGCGGCCTGCTCGACCAGTTCGACGACCTCGGCAAACGAGCGGGTGTCCTGCAGGTCCAGGGTCATCAACGACTCACCCAGCCCCAGGAAGTGGCCATGACCCTCGATGAACCCCGGCATCAGCATGCGTCCGTCCAGCTCGATGACCTCGGTTTCAGCGCCAGCGAGAGACTCAACTTCCGCCCGCTCGCCGACCGCGACGATACGCCCGTCCCGAACCGCCACGGCCTCGGCCTGGCCCGGATCGTCGGCCAGCGTGACGACCGAACCGCCAACGAAGATCAGATCCGGCGGCGGGTCCTCGGCGGTTGCAACGCGGCCTTGCGCCGACAACACGATCAGCAGGAGGAGATGGGCAAAAAGTCGAATCACGGTCATGATGGTTTCCGGCATATGGTCAATTCAGTCCTAAAGCATAGGAGATATCGCGACCGGGTGTGATCGTGCGGGCTGCATCGGCAACGCCGCGGCATGACGAACCAGGACCCGTTTCAGCGCACGCCTACCTTGCTCATGGCCATCCTGGCCAGCGGTGGACACAACCTGCCAACCCAGTAGGCCAGACGCCCGTGACCGGTGAAGACATAGACCTTGCGTCGTTTGCCGATCGCACGCACCATCACCCGGGCGGCCTGGTCGGTCGGCCACATCAGGCGGGCCGGGCGGGGGTCGCGCGCATCGGGGTGAAACACGCCCTGACTGTCGACGCGGGCGATATTGCTGTCGACAAATCCCGGATGAATCGTGGTGCAGCTGACACCGGTACCAGAAAGTTCAAGCTGCAGGGTCTCGCCGATGGAATGCACCGCCGCCTTGGAGGCGGCATAGGGTGCTGCCCTGGGCACCGGCACGAAGGCCGACGCGCTGCCGACCAGGACCAGCCGCCCGCCGCTCGCCTTGAGCTGGGGCAGGGCCTGGCGCGCGGTCACGGCCAGCGCGGTGACGTTCAGCCGCATCTGCCTGTCCCAGTCGGCCGCCGCGATGGTCTCGAAACGCCCGCTCACGCTGAAGCCGGCATTGGCCACCGCGACATCCAGACGGCCCAGCTCGGCGACAATGCGCTCGACCGTTGCCCGCTGCTGGTCCTCGCAGGTCACATCACAGGCCATGGCCAGGGCGCGGCCGCCGTCGGCCTCGATCTGGCCAACCAGCGCTTCCAGCCGATCGACCCGGCGTGCCGACGCCACGACGATGGCGCCCAGCCGGGCAAATTCCAGTGCCATGGCCCAGCCGAGACCGGAGGAAGCGCCGGTGATCCAGACCACCTGATCTCTGAAAGACATGTTCAATTCCACGACCCCGCTATACTTGAAAACCTGATCGGACACTCGCCGTCGGGGGACGGAAACCACGTGACCTCACTGGACTCCAAGTTTGCGCCAATTCGGCGGGCGATGCAGGCAGATGGCCTGCCCGCGCTGGCCATTGCCACCTTTCGCCACTATTTCGAAACCCTGGCCAGCGGCAGCAGCGGCCTGCTGAGTGAAGCCGAAATCGGTCCGGTCGAAGCGGTGCCCGACCTCGCATCGCTGCCGCAAGACAGCACAACCAAAGGCCAGGCCCTGGGTCGTTGCGTGATGATCAAGCTCAACGGCGGCCTCGGCACCTCGATGGGGCTGGACCGGGCCAAGTCACTGCTGCCGGCGCGGGAAAACGCCAGTTTTTTGGACCTGATCGCACGCCAGGTGCTGCACCTGCGCTCGACAACCGGCTGCGCCGTCCCGCTGCTGTTGATGAACAGCTTTGCCACCGACCGGGACTCGCTGGCAGCCCTGGCCCGCTTTCCCGAACTGGTCGCCGGCCAGTCTCCGCTGCCGGTGTCATTTCTCCAGCACCGGGTGCCGCGTCTGGATCCCGCAACCCTGGCACCCATTGCCTGGCCGCAGGCACCGCAGCGCCAATGGTGCCCGCCCGGGCACGGCGATATCTATACCGCGCTGGCCGCGTCCGGGCTGCTGCAAAGGCTCCTGGAGCAGGGCTTCCGCTACGCCTTCGTCTCCAACGCCGACAACCTGGGGGCCACCCTGGACCCGGTCATCCTGACCTGGATGGCGGGCGCGCGCATTCCTTTCGTGATGGAGGTTACCGATCGCACTGCAGCCGATCGCAAGGGCGGCCACCTGGCAATGGACCATGACGGCCGCCTGCGCCTGCGTGAAGCAGCCCAGTGCCCGGCCGAAGAGCGCGATCTTTTCCAGGATATCGAGCGCTACCGTTACTTCAACACCAACAATCTTTGGCTGGATCTTGAGGCTCTGGACGAAGAACTCGAACGGCGCGACGGCATCCTCGGCCTGCCCATGATCCGCAACCTCAAGCACGTGGTACCCGAGGACCCGTCGACACCGCAGGCCGTGCAGGTCGAGACCGCCATGGGCTCGGCACTCGAGATTTTCGAGGATGCCCGCATTCTGCGCGTCCCCCGCCAACGCTTCGCGCCGGTCAAGACCACCTCGGATCTGCTCGTGCTATGGTCCGACCGTTACCGCCTCGACCCATCCGGCCAACTGCAGCCGGTCTGCGACAACTCCCTGCGGGTTGACCTCGATCCGGCGTTTTACGCGACCATAGACGCCTTTCGCCAGCGCTTTGCCCACGGCGCGCCCTCCCTGGCTGACGCCGAGTCGGTCAGCATCACCGGCGATATCCGGTTCGAAGCCGGTGTCGTCCTGCGCGGCAAGGTGCGGCTGGTCAACCACGGGCCGGACCCATGCGTCATTGCCGCCGGCAGCGTCATCGATGACTTGCAGGAAGACATGGCGGCTTCAGATAGCTGATGGCGAGCCGAGTTCGCCTTGCCGCTCGCGCAGCAGCGCCGCAAACTGCTCGGCCGGGAGCGGCCGGCTGAACAGATAGCCCTGGCCGAACCTGCAGCCCTTGCCCTTGAGAAAAGCCAGCTGTTCGGCCGTCTCTATGCCTTCGGCGGTAGTGCTGAAGCCCAGGCCCTGGGCGAGGCCGACAATGGCGGTCACGATCGCCTGGTTATCGCCATCCAGCGCGCGCACGAAGGACTGATCGATCTTCAGATCATTGATACTGAAGCGCTTCAGGTAACTGAGTGATGAATAGCCGGTGCCGAAATCATCGATCGCCATGGCCACGCCGAGCAGGTCGGTTTCCTCGGCCACCGGAATGAACTCGGCCGGCGAAATCGCCCCGCGTTCCGGGTGCTGCCAGCGCAGCAGGGCCTCTGCCCCGACCACGCGTCCAGCGGCCAGATCGACCTTGGGCTGGTAGTGCAGGCTCAGCTCACCCCGGGCGATGGCGGCGCGCAGGTCGGTCTCGATCTTCAGCGTTCGCCGCGCCTGTTCCTGCAACTCGGTGGTGAAGAACTCGCTGGTATTGCGACCTTTTTCCTTGGCCCGGTTGACCGCCACATCGGCCGCGGTCAGCAATGACTGGTAGTCCTCGCCATCTTGCGGATACATCGCAATGCCGGTACTGACGGTCAGGCTGAGCATCCGCTCACCGATCTTCAGCGGCCGATTGAGCTCGGCCTGGACCTTGCCGGCGACAGCGCCCGTCGCCGGCCTTCAGGGCGTCTCGGACAGGCAGGCATCGACCAGCGCGGCAAAGCGCTCGCCCGCGCGCACCGGATCGGCCACCGCCAGTCCCAGTTCCTGCTCGAGCGCCTGCATGGCCTGCTCTGCTTCGGCCTCGCTCAAGCTGCCGGTGTTCAGGCTCACCCCGGCACAGCGCACAGCCGGCCGGCGCAGGCGGGCATGGGCCAGGTTGAGATCGATCAGTTCCGCCAGGTCCGGCAGCGGGAAATCCGGCCCGTATCCCGAGACATGACGACGCCCGGCCTCGTGGCACAGCACCAGCACATCGGGCTGGCTGCCGCCGAGCAGGCCCAGCGACACCGCGGCATAACCGGGATGGACCAGCGAGCCCTGGCCCTCGATAACGTCCCAGTGCCCGGGATCGGCTGCCGGCGACAGCAGTTCGGCCGCCCCGGCGATGAAATCGGCCTTGACCGCGTCGATCGGAATTCCACCGCCGGCGATCAGGATGCCGGTCTGGCCGCTGGCCCGGAAATCAACGTCCAGGCCGCGCTCGCGAAAAGCCCGGGCCAGCGCCAGCGCGGTGTACTTCTTGCCCACGGCACAGTCGCTGCCCACGGTCAGCAACCGGCGGCCCGGGCGCGGCTGACCCGAAGCCACCGGCAGATTGGCCGGCGGAACGCGCACATCGATCAGGCGCCGATTGCAGCGCTGGGCAACCATCGCCAGTTCCGGGATCTCGGCCAGCGCAGAGTGCATGCCGCTGACCAGGTCCAGCCCGGCCTCGAGCGCGCTGACCAGCGCCGGCACCCAGTCCGGCTGGATCTGTCCGCCGACCGGGGCAACACCCAGGACCAGCGAACGGGCGCCGCGCGCCCGGGCCGCGGCCGGATCCAGCACCGGCAGGCCCAGCCGCAGCGGGTTTCCGGGCAGCGCCCATTCCCCCACGCACCGCTCCGGCACCCAGTCACGCAGGCCCTTGGCCGTCTTGGCGTAGCGCGGGTCGGCGACATCGGCGATGAACAGCAGATAGGGATGGGGCAGTTCCAAAGCTGGACTCATGCACCGTCTCCCGGGTGATCCCAAAGACCGGGCGGACAATGCAGCCGACCGTCGCGGTAGTCCACCGCGGGCGTGACATCCCCGGCCAGGTGCCACGGGCCGTCGAGGTCGACGATGTCGCACAGTTGCCCGACCACGAACGCCGGAGCGCACGACAGCGAGGTGCCGATCATGTTGCCGACCATGACCTGCAGGCCCAGTTCGCGCGCCTGGCGGGCCATGGCCAGGCCCTCGGTCAACCCGCCGCACTTGTCGAGCTTGATGTTGATGGCATCGAAAATACCGACCATGGCAGCCAGTTCGCGACGCGTCTGCACGCTTTCATCGGCCGCCAGTGGAATCGGGCTGTTCAGGCTACGCAGGCTTTGTTCATCGCCGACCCGGCAGGGCTGTTCGAGCAGGCTGACGCGGGCCTTGACCAGCGCCGGCAGCAGCGCTTCAACGGCGGCGCGATCGAAAGCCTGGTTGGCATCCACGCCCAGCCAGACATCGGGGCTGGCCTGGCGCACGGCCACGACGCGGTCGGCGTCCTGACCATCACCGATCAACTTCAGCTTGAGCGCGCGTGCATCGCTGAGCTTTTCGGCCCGCGTGGCCATGACTTCCGGTCGCTCTGCGCTCAAGGTGAAGGTGGTCAGCAGCGGCTTCGGCGCCGCCAGGCCGGCCAACTGCCAGACGGGTCGACCCGACCGCTGCGACTCCAGCGCCCACAGCGCGCAGTCGAGCGCATTTCTGGCCCCGCCGGGCGGCAGCAGATCCTGCAACCCTTGCCGGTCAATCCCGGCCTCAATGGCCGGGCGCACCGCCTCGATCTGATCACGCAGGCTTTCTCCGGTCTCACCGTGGTAATAGACCCCGGTCGCCTCGCCCTGGCCCTGCAGGCCGTCGCGGGCGAGCGTGCAGACCAGCAGATCCAGCGAATCAAACACGTGCCCGGTAATCCGGAACGGCATCTTCAGCGGCCAGGCGCGAACCGCAAGCTGCAAGGTCATTGGGCGCGAAGTCATGGCTCATTATTGCAGCCATCATCGTATAGTTGGCAGATTCATTGTTCCGGGAGTCGTTGCCATGGAGTGGCTGCCCCTGATGTTTCTGCTCGGCGTGGTCGGCTGGGCGGCCTGGGCCTACAACCGTCTGGTCTCACGACGCAATCGCGTGGCCACGGCCTGGAGCGATATCGACGTCCAGCTGACCCGGCGCCATGACCTGGTTCCCAATCTGGTCCGGGTGGTGGAGCGCTACACCGACCACGAGCGCCTGACCCTGGAGAAAGTCACCCGTCTTCGCAGCGAAGCCCTGCAGACCGAAAGTCCGGCGCGCCTGGGCGTGATCGAAGACGAGCTCGAGCAACTGCTCAGCCGCCTGATGGTCCTCAAGGAAGACTACCCGGACCTGCGCGCCAGCGAGAACTTTCACCAGTTGAGCCAGCAACTGGTCGAGGTCGAGGAACACCTGGTCTACGCCCGGCGCTATTACAACGGCGCGGTGCGCGACCTCAACACCACCATCGAGCAGGTGCCGGATCTGATCATCGCCCGCCTGTTTCGCTTCCGGCAGGCCGAGTTCTACACCGCCGAGGCCGCCCAACGCGTGGTTCCAAAGCTGGAGCAAAGTACATGAAGCTGGCGCGCGCTCTTGGGTGGATTGGATGGGTTCTGATCGCCGGTTTTCAGCCGGCTCAGGCCCAGGACGAGCGCATCCTGGACTACCACAGCGACATCGAGATCCACGCCAACGGAGCGATGACGGTCAGCGAACGGATCACCGTGCGCTCGGCCCAGCGCAACATCCGGCGCGGCATCTACCGCGACTTCCCGACCCGCTACCGCGACCGGCTCGGCAACCGCGTGATCGTGGATTTCGATGTCGTCGAGGTGCTGCGCGACGGGCGGCCCGAGCCGTGGTTTACCGAAACCCGGCCCAATGGCGTGCGGGTCAATACCGGCAACGATGATCTGTTGCCCGGGGCCGGCGAGTACACCTTCACCATCCGCTACCGGACCAACCGCCAGCTCGGGTTTTTCGACGATCACGACGAGTTGTACTGGAATGTCACCGGCCTGGGCTGGGATTTCGTCATCGACCGGGCCAGCGCCCGGGTCCAGCTGCCCCAGGCTGTTCCAGGCGATCAACTGATCCTGCATCACTACACCGGCCCGGCCGGATCAACCAGCAGCCATGCCCGGGCCGAGGTGCGTGCGCCCGGCGTGGTCCGGTTTGCCACCGATCAGCCGCTGGCGCCCGGCGAAGGCCTGACGATTGCCGTCGAGTTTCCAAAAGGCCTGGTCGAAGCGCCCACGGCCAATGAGCGGATGGGCTGGTTCCTGCGCGACAACCGCGGCATGCTGGTGCTGCTGGTCGGCGGCCTGGGCATCCTGCTGTTCTACCTGCGCGAATGGCAATCCAAGGGACGCGGCCCGGAGGCCGGGGTCATCATCGCCCGCTACGAGCCTCCGCAAGGCTACTCCCCGGCTGGCCTGCGCTACCTCTGGAAAGAACGCTACGATCAGGGCTGTTTCACCGCCGACCTGGTCGCCCTGGCGGTGCACGGCAAAGTCGCCATCGAGCACGAGAAGCAATTTTTCGGCGCAAGCTGGACCCTGCGCCAGACCAGCCAGCGCGCGAGCGGCGAACTGCCGCCCAGCCAGGCCGCGCTGCTCGACAAGCTGTTCGAGAAAGGCCCGAGTCTGGAACTGAAGTCGGCCAACGCCGCGCGAATCCAGGCCGCCATGGCAAGCCATAGCAAGGCCCTGGATCAGCGCTTCAAGGGCGCCTACCTCAACCCGAACGCGCGCACCCTGGTCATTGGCGTCGTTGCATCGCTGCTGCTGTGCGTTCTGGCCTTCGTTGTTGCCGGTGGTCCCAGCGCGGCACTGGTGATCACCGCCATCGTGATCATGCTCATCAACATGATTTTCATCGGCCTGATGCCGGCGCCCACCGAGCGCGGCCGCCGCCTGCTCGACCACGTCGAAGGTCTCAAGCTCTACCTGACCGTGGCCGAGCAGCAGGACCTGGCGCGACTGCAGCGACCTGATGCCGAAGAACCGTCGCTGACCCCAAAACGCTTCGAGGCGCTCCTGCCCTTCGCCCTGGCCCTGGAAGTGGAAGAAGCCTGGGCCGACAAGTTCACCGCCGCGGTCGGTCAGGCCATGGCCGAGCGCACGCGCTCAAGCCTGGCCTGGTATACCGGCTCGGGTGCTGCCGTGGGCAGCCTGGGCGCGATGACGCAGTCGTTGGGCAAGAGCCTTTCAGCGAATATTTCCTCCGCCGCCAGCCCACCCGGGAGCAGCGGTGGCGGGGGCGGTTCCTCCGGCGGCGGCGGGGGCGGCGGCGGTGGTGGCGGCCGCTGACCGCCCTGCCGCAGCAGCCTCAGCGCAGATTGCGCACCGCCAGCATCCGGATCTCGGTCATGTCCTCGATGGCAAAGCGGATGCCTTCGCGACCAAGCCCGGAATCCTTGACCCCGCCGTAGGGCATGTGGTCGACCCGGAAGGCCGGCACGTCATTGATCACCACGCCGCCCACATCCAGACGGTCCCAGGCCCGGTGCATCTTGTCGATGTCGCGCAAAAACAGCCCGGCCTGCAGGCCATAGCGCGAGTCGTTGATGATCTCCAGGGCCTCATCAAAGTCCGAAAATGGCTCGATGACCAGCACCGGGCCGAACACCTCGTTGGCGTAGACACGGCAGTCGCGCTCGACGTTTTCGAGGATGGCCGGAGTGACGATGCGCCCCTCGCGCTTGCCGCCGACCAGGCAACGCGCACCCCTGTCGACCGCCTCGGCAATCCAGTCGACGACGCGCTCGGCGTCTCCTTCGGAAATCAACGGCCCGATGAAGGTATCGGAGTCACGGGGATCGCCGCTTTTGAGCGAACTCACTTTCTCGACCAGCTTCTCTCGCACCGTCTCGTAGATCGATTCGTGGACCTGTACCCGCTGGACTGAAATACAGCTCTGACCGGCCTGGTAGAAGGCGCCGAAGGCCAGGCGGTCGACGGCGTGATCGATATCGGCGTCGGCATCGACCAGGCAGGCCGCGTTGCCGCCCAGCTCCATCACCACCGGCTTCTTGCCGGCCCTGGCCTTGAGCGCCCAGCCGACCTCGTCGGAGCCGGTAAAGCTGAGCAGCTTGAAGCGCTCGTCTTCGGTAAACGCCGCCGAGGCCTCACGGTCGGCCGGCAGGATGGAAAACGCGCCTTCGGGCAGGTCGCACTCGGCCAGGATCTCGCCGATCAGCAGCGCGCCCACCGGCGTCTTGCTGGCCGGCTTGAGCACGAACGGGCAACCGGCCGCGATCGCCGGGGCGACCTTGTGGGCGACCAGGTTGTAGGGGAAATTGAACGGCGTGATCAGCGAGACCGGGCCGATCGGTACGCGCTTCCACATTCCCCAGAAGCTCTCGGCGCGCGGGGTGATGTCCATGGGCAGCACTTCGCCGCCGATCCGGGTGGCTTCCTCGGCCGCGATCTGGAAGGTCTCGATCAGTCGTCCGACCTCGCCGGTGGCATCGGTGATGACCTTGCCGCCCTCAACGATCAGCACTTCGATCAGCTCGTCGCGTCGTTCCTGAAATCGATCGACGCAGTGCTGCAGCACGTCGCGGCGGTGATACGACGGCAGCTCGGCCATGGCCCGGCGGGCCTGGACGGCCGCCGCAATGGCTTGTTCCACATCGGCCTCTCTGGCCAGCGCCACCCGGTAGGCTGTTTCTCCGCTGTGCTTGTCTTCCACGGCCAGGTCGGTGTTGGCCTGGACGGGGCGGTTGGCGAGATAGAAGGGATAGCTCGGAGTGGTCATGAGTTCGGACCTCGGATTCGGGTGGATGCACCGGCTGATGCGTGATCTGCCGACGCCAGATCAGGATAACGCCCTGTTCGGGGCATTTCAGCGATTGTCCCGCTCACGCTTCCGCGACAGGACGCTCACTCCACCCTCATGAAAACTTGATGCCACGTGCATGCCCGGCCCTGATACTGCTCGCCCCATCACTCACAACAAGGAAGTTGCACCATGATTCGCAGCCGTATTCTCGTTTCTGCCTTTGCCCTCCTGTTCGCCGCCAGTGCCTTTGCCTCCAACCATGGCGACCATAAGGGCAACATCATCGAAACCGCCGAAGCCGCGGGCCAGTTCAGCACCCTGCTGACCGCCATTGAAGCCGCCGGCCTGACCGAGACGCTGGCCACCGGCGGACCGTTCACCGTCTTTGCACCCACCGATGCTGCCTTCGCCGCCATTCCAGAGGCCGACCTGGCCGCCATCCTGGCCGACAACGAAACCCTGACCGCCATCCTGACCTACCACGTCGTCGACGGCACCGTAACCTCGGCCCAGGTGGTTGAACTCGACAGCGCGACCACACTGCAGGGCTCGGATGTCGATATCGTCGTGACCGATGCCGGTGTCACCGTGGACGGTGCCAACGTGGTCACCGTCGACGTCGAGGCCAGCAACGGCATCATTCACGTCATCGACGCCGTGATCACGCCCTGAAAGCTTTCGTCTCCAAATAAAAAGTTTGAAAAAGCCCGTCTCCGGACGGGCTTTTTTCATGCCTTCAGGCGGCCTTGCGGTCGGTCAGCGTGCGCGCGATCAGGCGGCGGAACGGCGGCAAACGGCCGGCACCGCGCAGGGCCGCGCGCCTGAGCCAGCGCGCCGGGAGGGAGTTGCTGGTGTACAGCCCGACGACCGCTCCGGTCGCCAGGTACAGCGGCGCGCTGGCCCGGCGATGCTCGCGCTGGTAGGCCTGCAGCAACGAATCGGCGGCAAAGTCGCCCCCTGAACGACAGGCCGAAAGCATCCGCTGCGAGAGCGCATCGACGCTGGCCAGGCCCAGGTTGAAACCGTGCGCGGTCACCGGGTGCATGCCCACCGCGGCATCGCCGATACAGGCAAATCCGGGCACGACCAGGCGATCCGGCCACACCCCGACCAGGGGGTACAGGCACGGCTGACTGACCCGCTGCATCGCACCCAGGCGATGCTGGTAGCGCTCGCTGACCTCGCGGTTAAAATCTTCGTCATCGAGCTTGGAAAGACGCTCGATCTCGCCGTGCGGCAGCGTGATCACGGCCGATGCCTCGCGTCCGTTAAGCGGCAGCAGGGCCAGGGTCTGCTCGCGCCCGAACCACTCCCAGGCCACGTGCTCGTGATCGCGCTCCAGGCGCATCCGGCAGACCAGCATTGAGCGGCCGAAGTCGCGCTGGCGCGCGGCGATGCCGAAGGCCCGGCGGGTTGAAGAAAAACGGCTGTCGGCGGCCACCACCAGGCGCGCACTCAGCCAGCGGCCGTCGCTCAAGCGCAAGCGGTGGGACTGGGTGCCGCGCTCGACCGACTCGACCCGCCGGCCTTCGATCAGGGTCGCTTCACCAGCGGCCTGAAACGCCGCGAAAGCCGCCTCGCGAATGCGATGATTGGGCACCAGAAAGCCCAG